>DAUY01000016.1 GCA_002505345.1 Methanomassiliicoccaceae archaeon UBA370
TCAGGTCCTGTCGAGCTCAGGTCATCCAGAAATAATTCAAACATAAGTTAGTGTTAAATCCGCTTAAGTTGATGCTTTATTATGGGGTATGACAGCCGTACGGAATTGTACAAAAGGATCGAAGAGATACGAGGAAGGCCGCTCATAACATACATGACCAGCAGGCGACAGTCAAGTGGCGGAATTCTCAGCATGGATGTCATACCCGAGTTCTGTGAACACCTAAAGAATATACCGAAGGAAATGAAAGAAGTGGACCTCCTGATATCGAGTGAGGGCGGAGACCCAATAGCGGCATGGAGGATCGTCAATCTTCTCCGTGAGAGGTTTGACAAGATCGGTGTCTTGATTCCATATACCGCAAAGAGTGCAGCCACCGTATTGGCGTTGGGTGCCGATGAAATCGTGATGCATCCGTTCTCTTGCCTCGGTCCGATAGATATGCAAATTAATATTTCGAATTCTGCCCCCGGACAGATTAAACAGTTTTCTACCGAAGATGTGACATCATATCTTAATTTCCTGCAGGAGGACCTGAGGGTGCCAGAGAGGTTGTTCGGGACGGAGGCATCGAAAACGCTCCTTGCCGAATTGAAACCCACCGATGTCGGTATCGTCAAGAAGAGCATCACCTTTATAAAGTCGATAGCTACAAAACTCTTAGAGATACACATGGACGACAAGGAAGCGATCAAGGAGATCGTGGATAAGTTCACAAGTTTTTCCCATCACGGATATACAATCGGTAGAAAGGAAGCAATAGCTTTGAAACTTCCAGTGGTGACCGATTTCGATGAAGACCTTGAAGAATTAATTTGGAAGATATGGGAAGATGCCGACCGTGAGATGAAATGCAAAGTGCCGTTCGACCCGCTTGCGATCATCGGAAGCAACAAGGAACTCATGGACCGTTTGAATATGGTGCAGGTATCGCTCCCGTCAGGTGCTCCTCCCACAAAGCAGAGGATCGAGAACATCATCGATGAATCGATAGTTGCTTTAGTGGAAAGCGAAAATATGAGGAGTTACTTCAAATCGAAAGCCATAATCAGCGCCGTCAGAGGAAACAATTTAAGTATTGTCTGCAACGTAGCAATAGTCAGTATTGGGTGGATAACCAAATACATCGGAGGTGAGAAAGATGGATCAGAGTGAACGTATTGTGTTTGTCACAATGGGAAGTTGCGAGTCTCATACAAACGTTGCGCCGGTTTGTCTGCGCTTCGGTCCAGAGACATCTTTCGAAGCCCCTATTACCTCGTTAACAAAAGAGGAATATTCAAGTGTAGATGATGCTACGATTCACAAATTGGCATCATACTACAGCAGCACGCTCAAATCTCTGAGCGAATGACGTGATCTTTCAACCATTTTTTTATTTCTTCTTCTTCAACCAGATTTGACGCTACGGCTCTGACGAATCTATCGTTCTCACCGTTATCGTTTTCGATAATGTATTCTGTGTCGAAGTTGATGATGATCGCTGCGACCAGAAAGGCGGTACGCTTGTTTCCTTCGAAGAATGGGTGGCGGGTGGCGATCCTGTGAAGAAAGTATGATGCTCTCTTGAAAGGATCTTCAAAATCATCACCATAGCAGATCGATTGAATACAGCCCTCATCCCTTATGGCGTCCCTAAGCGATTGTTCTTCTTCTTTCCCACCATCGATAGCTTCACGGTGAATTCTCATGATGAGCTCAGAAGTTATTTTCAGCACGGCGAAATATATACTTTCCAAATAAACATTGTTGCATTTTATAAAACGCATTTTCAACGAATACGATTCCTTAAGGGGGAACAATTATCGTTTGATCCTTTGCTATTTCTGATACTTGCATCGATTTGCCATAGCGGTCCGGTCCAACGACCTCATATTCGCGAAAATTTCTGGATACCTTAGGTGATAACGATAGAATGGATGAGCAGAAAGATGAATTATATGAGGCAAGCAGGTCCATCATTATAGGATCCTTGGCAATATCAAAAAGATAAAGGATAAATCCGACATAGCTCTGGCATATCACGATGGCCCTCATAGACATCCTCGGCGATCTGAAAATATGGATAGCGGCCGGGTTCGTCGCCGCTCTTCTTTTCGGCTCGATCGGCGAGGCGGCATCGTCGATAATGATAATCGTCCTCATAATGCAGATGAGCGTCTCCCTTGACGGGCTCACTTTCAGAAAGGACGACATGAAGACCTACAGGAAGCCGATACTGTGGGGCATCGTATGCTGTTTCATCGTCAATTCGGGGATAACGATACTGATAGGCTCTCTGTTCATACCTTCGAGCACCGCGATCTGGTACGGCTGGGTCATGCTTGCTTCCGTCCCGTCCGCCGTGTCGGTGGTGTCAGCTTCCCTTTATCTCAACGGTGACACCAAGGCGACAGTCCTGATGACAAGCGCCATATACATTTCGGCGCTGGCTCTTACTCCTCTGATGACCTGGGCATTCTTGGGCTCGGCTGTGAGCCCTCTCGAGATATTCAGGTACATCGTCCTCTTCATTGCGATTCCTTTGATCGCGTCGCAGGTCCTGAAACGCTTTTCGCTCCCCAGGCGCGGAAAGATCGTGTTCATCAACATCATGCTGTTCATGCTGATGTTCCTGGCATTCGGGTCCAACAGGGATTACATCCTCTCCGAGCTGGACATGGTCGTCTGGGTCGTCATCGCATGCTTCGTCAAGATATTCGTCCTCGGAAGCGCGGTGACGTACCTCCTCAAGAGATCGGGGACCGGCCGCGACAGCGGCATGACGTACATCCTGTTTTCCGTATGGAAGAACTCCGGTATGGCGGTGTCGTTCTGCATGGTGCTGCTTGCGGGTATGACGGAGGCGGCGGTGCCCTGCGCCGTGTCTCTGATCATGGAGTCCATATGGTTTACGATGTTCAACTCTTACAGCGAGAGGATCTGGCCCACCGAAAGCAAGGTCCACGCGGCCGAGGCATGACAGTTCCAGAAACAGTTCCGCCGCCGCGTCCAGGAGACGATGTTCGCGCTTCCGGAACCCCGTTATCATAAAATAAAGAGTTCCAATTAAATATTGAGTCAATATTATTCGTTCAAGCGGAGGTAGCTCAGCCTGGACTAAGGCGCCGGTCTTGAAAACCGGTGGCGTCTCGCCCCGGGGGTTCGAATCCCTCCCTCCGCGCTTTCTAACAATCAGTCATGACAATCTGTTTTTACATCCATCGGTATTACAGTGCCATGAACCCAGTCCTTGAGAACATAAACACACGTGTATCGGTACGCGAATACACCCAAGAGAAAGTACCCGAAGAAACTGTCAGAGAGCTTCTGAAAGCGGGATTCCGTGGCCCGAACGCCATGAACAGGCAGGCTCTGGCATTTGCCGTCGTCGAGAACAAGGAGAAGGCCAAGGAATACTCGGACAGGGCAAAGGATCTCAGACTAGACGGCGAGAAGATGAAATGCGACCCCAACCAGCACGTTATCGACATGCTTTCCCGGGAAGATTACAACATTTTCTTCAATTCTCCGATCCAGATATTCATATTCGCTTCCCCTGAGGCCGTGGAGCCCGTGGAGGACGGTTCCATTGCCGCAGAAAACATAATGCTGGCGGCCCACTCCATGGGCCTCGGGACCTGTTATGTCGGATTCGCACAGGGGCTCGGCCGCGATACCGTCTTCAGAAAAGACTTGGGCGTCCCTGACGACTACACGTATCTGGCGGCGATAACTTTGGGTAGGCCCTCAGGCAACACCCCCGTCAAGCCGAGGAAAGAGGTCCCGGTCCTGGGCTGGATCAGATGAGGTATCCGGAGACGGTAAGGGCGAAGTTCATCGAACGCCCCAACAGATTCATAGCCAGAGCTGAACTGGACGGGGAAGAGGTCGTCTGCCACGTGAAGAACACCGGGCGGTGCAAAGAGATACTCGTTCCCGGTGCAGAAGTCATACTGGCACATTCCGATGACCCCAAGAGGAAGACCTCTTACGACCTGGTCTCCGCATACAAAGGAGGGATGCTCATAAACATCGATTCCCAGGCCCCCAACGCCGTTTATGCCGAAGCACTGTCGCACGGCAGGATCTACGGCGATGTTACGCTGACGAGAAGAGAGGCGAGGCACGGAGATTCCAGATTCGACTTCTACATCGAGGAAAACGGCAGGAAGATATTCTCAGAGGTTAAGGGGGTGACCCTCGAAAATGATGGAAAGGTTCTTTTTCCTGACGCCCCGACCGACAGAGGAGTCAAGCACTTAAGAGGTCTGGCACATTGTATTTCCGAGGGTTACGGCGCATCGGTAATATTCGTCGTACAGATGTCCCGTGCGGATTATTTCTCTCCCAACTACGAGATGCACGAGGAGTTCGGAACCGCTCTCGAAGAAGCCGTCTCCGCAGGAGTCGAGGTCTCGGCCTATACATGCGAAGTAAGCGAGCAATCAATGCATCTGGCACATCGTATTCCGGTCGAATTCCGCAACGGTTTCAGGCAATGAGTTTCCTTATCCTCTCCTGGGTCTCCTCGGGAGGTGTCGTCGTGTTGACCAGGAAAATCCTGCAGGAGTCGAAGTATTTCCTAAGGAAGTCGGTCCTGAGTTTCATCTTGTCTCCGGTACGGATAAGCTGATGAGGGTTGCAAAGGTCGTTCCGAAGCATGTACTCTATTGCGCTTTCGGTGTCGAGCTCGGTCTGGAGCGCATGGTCGGAACCGTCGCGCTTTAGGAAGATCACCGTCCTCACGGAAGTGGAAGGTATCACGGAAGATTCGCCGCGGACCCATCTTATGTTCGCCACGCACCGTCCTTTGTTGTCGAACTCTGTGCATGCGACAAGCGGCCTGTACTCCTCCCATACGTCCCCTATGTCCGCATCTATGTAGCAGTTCTTCTCGGAAGCCAGCGCTGTAGGCCTCCCGTTCCCCAGGACGACGAAATACCAGTCGTCGGAGATCAGACGCGCTGCGGGCATCCTCAGCAGGCCCCATGACTGGGTGGTCTTCCCTGTCTTGGAAGGTGCTATGAGCGTGACGCCGGAGCCATCTACATCTATTACGGCCCCATGGATCGAAAAGATATTGTGGACGTCCTCGAGTAGATTCCCGGTTACTCCCAGGGCGATGCTTTTGACCCATCCGTAGTAATCGAAGTTGAAGATGAAAACGGTCGACGACAGAGGGTCGTAGTCCACGTGGGGGTCCTCCCCTGGATCGGAGACCTCGTACGCGCGGGCATGCGAGCGGACGTGGTCGCCCATGGCGTAGAAGTTTTCGGTCCACATCTCGAGATATCCGCGGTTTTCGGTGTAGAGCTGGAAACACACCCCGCAGATGTCCGCTTTGGATGTGAAAAAATTCCTTCCGGAGTATTTTTCTTTCAGTTCCCGCACCCTTTCAGTGCTGATTATATCGACCCTGTAACCCATCTTATCACATCATCATGGGGATGCATCTATTAAAACGGGCCACGGAAGTCTTTCGCCCAGGCCGAGATCATTCAGGCTAAAGCACTTCTTTAAACATGTTCGCTATGCCCCATTTCGCCAGGCATTCGAGTACCGGACCGAGCGAGCGTCCCCTTTCGGTCATGGAGTACTCGACCCTCGAGGACCTCTCTCCGGACACGACACGGTCGACGATGCCATCGGATTCCAGCTCCCGAAGCTGTTTGGTGAGGATACGGGGAGAAATAGGGGGTATCTTCTTTCTGATCTCCGAGAAGCGGAGCGTGCCGTGACTGACCAGTAGGCAGAGGATGGTGGTCTTCCATCTGCCTTCGATAACCGACATCGTGGCGTCCGCCGCACAGTCATAACGAGGTTGCTCCGTCATGCCTCATCATAGTATCAAAAGAATATTAAATCATTATCTGCCTCTAAGGCCAAGGCAAACGCCGAGAGGAAAACGACATGTCGGAAATAATCGCCATCATCAGCAGCCCGAGGACCGGATGCAATTCAGAGACCATCGCCAGAGCAGTGGCGGAAGGCGCAGAGGAGAAAGGCAACAAGGTCAGGTTCGTCCACATCAAGGACCTGGCCCTCAATCCCTGCAAAGCCTGCAATTACTGCAAGAAGAACGACAGATGCATCCTCAAGGATGACATCTCCGAGTTGATAGAAAGCATAAGGAAGTGCGATGGTCTGATCCTCACATCCCCCCTTTACTTCGGCCAGACCTGTGCCCAGTACCGTGTGTTCGAGGACCGCCTCTATTCCTGCATCGGGCCCAAGGGAAGCAATATCCCTGCCGGGAAGAAGGTCGTGTCCGTGGTCACATGCGGATCGGACGGCGAAGACTCCCAGGTTCAGGCAGACCATATGAACCATGTGCTCAAGAAATATTTCGGCGGAGTACCGATCGGGACACTCGTGTTCAAAGACATGGGGGACAAGGACGCCGCATCCAAAGATTGCGAGGTCATCGAGAAGGCCAAAGCGCTGGGCAGGAAATTCTGAGGCATCCGATGACAGAGACCGTCGTAATATTCGCATCGAAGCTAGGCAGCACCAGGAAGACCGCGCAATACATAGCCGAGGAGCTGGGGGCCGACATTTTCGACCTCAAGGACCAGTCGATCATAGACCTTTCGCGTTTCGGACGCGTCATCTTCGGTTCAGGCATCTATGGCGGAAGGCCGAACAAGCTCGTCACGTCATTCGTACAGCATAACAAAGGGCAGCTCGAAGGGAGAAGGGTCGGGCTGTTCCTCTGTTGTGCGTTCAGAGACGAGGAGGCCGCCGCCCAGTGCGAAAAGGTGTCCAAAGAGATGGGCATCCAGGACGCGGTGTTCTTCTCAGGCGTCAGAAAGCAGCTTAGAAAAGGCGTTATGCCCGGCGTCGACGAATACGTCTCGAGGATGAAAAACTCCGGCTGAGACGTCCCCTGGCCCATGGCGTGAAGAAGGCCGTCGTTCCGTCATGCGGAATTCGGCAATATGGAAACACGCATATCGCAGCCTGCGGGCTGGACGCCGGGGTGCAGACGTATGGCCGTCAGCCCATCGGTCTTCTCAGGTGCGAGCGCATCCCGGGGCCATCGGTTGCATGAATGATGAACGGGGCGGACGTTCCGTCCCTCCTTGGTAAATACGGATGCCGTTTCGGTTCAGAACATCTTCGACACGGTAGGAAGAGATCGACAGCGTCAGAGGCTGTTCCCGGGTCCGGCGACGAATTTGCCGGCACAGACCCTTCTTATATCGGTCTCCATGCCCGGGGTCCCGAGAAGCACGACCCTGCTGTCGTCGCGTTCCTTCAAAACCTCCATCCCCATGAGCTTTCCCAATTCCGTCGAGAAATCAAGAATACTTTCGAACGACGGCATGTTCGACATCGAAAGGCGCTGTCTCGACCCTCCCACGAAAACATAGCCCTTGGGCTCTATGAGGTCCGGGTCCGCGATCCTGTCCAGTTTCGCATATCCTTCCGGATCGAAGAAGTTGATACCGTCCACAAGCGTGTGCCGGACGACGGTCCTGGTATCTAACGAAGGCATGAGCTCCAGCGTCTTCATGATACGCTCCCATCCGTCGTCTATCTTGGGCCTGCAGGCCCTGACGTACGTCTGCCGGTCGGGAGCGGCGACCGTCACATAAAGCTGGCAGGGAAGCTCGTCAAGCGCCTCCAGCCTTTCGGGGTATGTGCCGTTGGTAACCAGGAACGTCGTCATTCCGCGACCGTGGCACTCTTTGAAGAAATCAGAAAGATACGGATATGTTATGGGCTCCCCCGCCAGGGATATGGCCACCTGGTCGGGGTTGCTTGCCTCCTCGAATGCTTCCGGTGTGACCCTCGGGTCCCCTTTGTACCCGGTTATGAGCATGCGCTGGCGCTCTATGAGGCAATCCAGCATCTCCCCGGGCTCCATCCAGTCCTTGACCTCGTAATCCCTCCCCTGGACGCGCCAGCAGAAGGAGCACTGATGGCTGCATTCGTTTATGGCCGGCGTCATCTGCAGGCACCTGTGGCTCACTATGCCGTAGAAATCCTGCTTGTAGCAGTGCCTCCTCCCGGTTATGGACTCTTTCGCCCAATGGCAGAGCTTGACGGCTGCATGGTCTCCGCAGATGCGGTATTGCTGTTTTTCGAGCAGTGCCTTGTATTCGGGGTCCATGGTCGCCTCAGAAATCGAAAAGCTTTTTCTGGGCCCCCTTGGGGGCAGGTTTTTCATCTGTCGCCTTTTTCACAGGCTCGGGGATCTCCGGATACTCGTCCTTGAGCATCGGCGCCCCCGGATCGGACTTCTTGTAGGGTCCCGGCGCCGCCGCCGCAACGGCATCGACGACCTCCGGAGAATCGATCTTCTTCCTTATAAGGAAAGCAAGCTCCTCCGAGTCCAGCCCCGCGTTTTTGACCAGGGACGTCCTGAACTCGCGGTCCGCGGATGCGACCTCCCTTATGTACGGCAGGACGTCCATCTCCACGCGCTTCGTGGAAGTGTGCATGTAGACCGCGAGCTTGAGGCATACCGCCCTCTTGGTCGCGCGGACCTCCCTGCTGCGGGACATCTTCATGAGATACTGTGGGAAACGTACCCTTCCCCCGGAATACAAGTTGGAATGCCTGGCCGTGGCAACCCCGGCGGTCATCATGTCCCCGGCATAGGACCACAGCCCGTAGTACTGGCGTCTATGGACCCTGCCGAGGTGTATGTCGGCGCGGCTCAGCTTCTCATATCCCCTGACCAGGTCCCCCTTGTCGGTGTATTCGTAGGGCATGTTCTCGTCCACCCATATTATGGCGCTCTCCGGGTCCGTATCCGAATCCATGAGGGCCCTTCTGGACCCCGCCGGGTCGTTCTTTCTGAATATGGAGTAGACCATGTCGTACATGGATGTGCGGTTGTCCCTCTCGGAAAGGGCCTCCGCCGCCCTGTTGGTCACGACGGACTTCCCCTCGGCGATGGACTGGAGGTCGCTGACCGCCGCCCTCATGTCGCCGTGTGCGTTGTCCGCTATGGTCTCCACGGCCACGGGATCGATCCTGAAGCCCTCTCCTTCCGCGATCTTCCTGAGCGTCTTGGATATGGATACCGAAGTGGGTTTTTTGAAAGTGATCTGCAACGTCTTCGTCTTTATGGAAGAGCTCTTTTTGCTGAGGGCGTAAAAATCGTTGACTATCAGGACCACCGGCTGTCTCGTCTCGTTTATAAGTTTGACGACCGCCGGCATGGCCCCCCTGTCCTGGCGGCCGAACAGGCTGTCGGCCTCGTCCAATATGATGAGCTTCCTGCCGCCGTCCGAGGTCTTGAGATACTCTCCGCTGGCGGTGAAGGTGTTGAACATCGCTCCTCTCAGGGCTATGTCCTCGATCGCCTCCCCGGTGCGCTGGTCGGAAGCGTTCATCTCCACCGTGCCCCATCCCATGTCGGATGCGAGGGCGAGGGCCGCCGAAGTCTTCCCGATGCCCGGCGACCCTATCAGGACGACCGCCCTTTTTTCAGGCACGCCGTCCCTCCAGGACTCGGCCCAGGTCTTCAGCTCGCCGACCGCGCCGGGGTTCCCCAGGACGTCCTTCAGCGTACGGGGGCGATATTTCTCGGCCCAGTCATCGGACGTGTCATTCCCTCCCGTAGGCCAGGACAGTCACTTCCGTGCATTGCCTGAAGAATATGAAGAGGGAGATCAACATCACCACGGTCACCAGGTTCCCGGTTGCCATGTATATGTACCAGTTCACCGCGGACATGGAGAGGTACATTATCCCCCTGGACCATTTCTTCAGCGCCAGGTGGCCGAGCCCGTATATCCCTAGGAACCCTAAGATGAACGCCAGGCCCATGGCGAGCGCGCCGTTCTTCCTAAGGACCATCGGCGTAAACATATTGGGCCCGAACTGGATGCCGGGTGCTGCCGGGACGGAATCGGTCTCGATCCCGCAGTGCCTGCAGAACTTGGCGCCTTCTTCTATGGGCTTTCCGCAGTTGGGGCAGGGGACCTCCCCTCCCTCCATCTCGCCGCCTTCGTCTATCTTGAACGCTTTGTTCTTCAGGCTGCCGCATTGGTAGCAGAAATCCGAAACATACGGAATCTCGCTCCCGCATTCGGAACAGATGTACCTTGTCACTCGTCCATCCTCATTGAATATATCCCGTTAACGCACTGTACATTAATAGGTTCATCGAAAAGCCCGCTGACGACCTCGGATGTCAGGATGTCTTTTTTTGGACCGTCCGCGAACACTTTCCCGTCCTTGACCATGATTATGCGGTTCAGGGAAACCGGGATGTCCGTCAGGTCATGGGTTATCATGACGATGCTCACTCCCGTTCCTGTCATGATGTCGAACATCTTCCTGAATTTGGATTTCATGACGATGTCCAGGCCCGTCATGGGCTCGTCGAGCACGAGCATCTCGGGGGCGGTGACGAGCGCTCTGGCAATAAGCGTACGCCTTGTCTCTCCCAGCGAAAGGCCGGACAGGTCCCTGCCGACCAGATGGTCCACTCCCATGTACTCGGCGGCCCTCGCGGCTCCGGAGCGCATCTCTTCCGTAACCTCATGGTTCCGGAAAATGTCCAGGCTGCTGAAGTATCCCGACAATATGACGTCTCCGACCAGCGTCTCGCTGCCGAACATGCCCTGAAGGTCCATGGATACAACGCCCATGCGGCTGCGGACGTCGTAGATGGACCATGTCTTCTCGCCGAATATCCTCATATCCGCGGGGCGGTCCTCGTCGTAGTAGGGATAGATATCGCCCCTCAACAGCTTTATGAGCGTCGTCTTCCCCGATCCGTTCGGGCCTATGACGGCAACGTTCTCGGAGGCGCCGATATCAAGGCTTACGGAATCAAGTATCCGCTTCCCGTCCCTAACCACAGAGACGTCCCTCAGCTCCATTGCCATATCCATGGCTTCGGCTATATCGTCAATTTATCTAAACATGGCGGATGCAGAAACCTAATTGCGTATCAGTTATAATCCAGAAACATATACCGGGATTCGTGAAAAGCATAAGGTTCAGAGGGATGGACATATCCCCCGTGGGTATCGGTACGGCCGCCTGGGGCGGCGGTATCAACGGCGGCGGCCAGATGTACGGAAGCAGTATCTCTGCCAACGAGCTTAGCTATATTTTCAGGCAGGCATCTGCCCAGGGCATAGATCTCTTCGACACATCTCCCGCCTTCGGAACGAGCGAGACCGCGCTCGGCTATGCAAGCAGGACGAACAGGTCTGTTAAATTCTCCACAAAATTCATACCTTCCGGCTTTCAGACCAAGAAGGCCATGCGCAGGTCCGCCATGAACAGCATGGAAGCCCTTGGAACCAATGTCCTGGACTTCTACGGGGTCCAGACCCCCGCCGACGTGAACAAATGGACTTCGGAGCTCATCCCCCTTCTGGACGAGGGGCTCGTCAAGAACGTCGGGGTATCCAACCACAACCTGGACCAGATAATTCAGGCCCAGGAGGTGCTGGAGAAGGCCGGACATTCCCTGGCGTACGTACAGAACCACTACAGCATCATAAGCCATGAGGAGAGGGACGAGGGGATAATCGACTGGTGCAGAGAGAACAATGCACTGTTCTTCGCTTACATGGTCCTGGAGCAGGGAGCTCTCACCAGAAGGTATTCCAGCTCCTCGCTCTTCGACCCGGGCACATATCGCGGGCGCATCTACAACCAGCAGGTCATGAACGCGCTTTCGCCCCTCAAGGCGGAAATGGAGAAGCTCGCGGACAGCTACTGCGTGTCGGATTCTCAGATTGCGATTGCCTGGAGCATCGGGCGCGGTGCGATACCGATAGTGGGCGTCACCCGCTCCTCGCACATAGGCGGAATCATCTCCGCCCTCGAGTTCACAATGGATGACGACGATCTGCAGCACCTCGAGAACACTGCCGAGTCCATAAAAGTGGATATAAAGGGTTTCTGGGAGTTAGAGGTTTGAAACCTCCGCATCCGACCTGACCGAAATCTTATTGGCCACAAGCACGAACAGCATCGCCAATATGGAGATCGGCAACGCCACGATCATCGCGTCCACCCCCGCTACGGCCGTGCCGGGGAACAGGACCGCGCTGCCGGTGAGCAGCTTGCAGACCGGCAGGAAGCTGGCGGTCCCGGAGTTGATGAACAGCGCCCATATCATGTACGTGACGGTGCCCGAGGCCATGCTGGCGATGGCCGCCCTGGTGTTGGGTGCCTTGGAGTACAGGGCATGCGCGAATGCCGGCAACAGGGCCGCGGCCGTCAATCCCATGAACACGGACGTGGCCTTGGCGATTATGTCCTTGGGCATCACGTAACAGTATGCCACCACCACGACCAGCATGATCATGGTGAATATCCTGTTCACCCTTATAGACTGCGAGTCCCTCTCGTCTTTGGAAAAACGGCCCCTGGCCAGAGTGAAGAGGTCGTATCCCCCTGCGACGCCTATCGTGTGCATAAGCGCGCTCAGCGTGGATATCGCCGCGGATATCAGGGCGAGCAGGAACAGCGAGATGAACACGTCGCCGAACGTCGTATTGCTGAATATCTCGGATAGGAACTGCGGTATGATGAAATCCGTCCCCAGGCCCAGGCTCGTTATGTACTCGAACGAGCCCATGCCATACTCGTTGGCGAAGTATATGTTGCTCAGAGGGCCCACGGTGTATGCCGCGCCCACGACGACCAACATGAATATGCTGCCTATTATCAGCGATTTGTAAAGCACCCTGTCGTCCTTGGCCGACATGAACCTGACGACGAGCTGCGGCTGGGTCAGAGACCCTATGCCCACGCCCATGAGGAACGTGGTCACCACGAGCATCCATTCGGAGCTTCCGAACTCGGAGAAGCTTGTCCATCCCCTGGCTCCCTCCAGGGTGCCCAGCTGCTCGATCACGCCCGCGTCCCACAGGTTCGTCAGCTGTCCGTTGGCAGACGACACCCCGCCGAACATCATGTATGTGAAGATCAGTATCACGGCCATTCCGATGAACATTATGGCCGCCTGCAGCGCGTCGTTGTACATCACGGCGATTATCCCTCCGTAGACGACGTAAAGCGCGACTACGAGGGCCAGCACCACCAGCACCACGTCGTAGTACTGCGTCAGGCCGGTGATGACGGAAAGCGAGTTCACAGCCCCCTTCAGAACCGCCGCGCAGTAGATGGGCATCATGACGATTATCAGTATCGCGGTGAAGGCGCGGATCCCTTTCGACTTGTATATCTTGCCCAGCAGGTCGGCGAAGGTCGAGGCTCCCAGTTTCTTGCCCAGCCTGCGGGTCCTGGGGCCGAACACGATGAAGGCTACCACAAGGCCTACGAAAAGGTTCAGGAAGCACAGCCAAAGTATCGACATCCCGTGCACCGCGGCCTGTCCGCCGAAACCGATTATCGCCGATGCGCTCAGGAATGTTGCGCCGTAGGACAGCGCGATGATCACAGGGCTCGTCTTGTTCCGGCCCAGCATGAACTGCTGGCTGTCACGCGTGTTCTTATATCCGAAATAACCCAGGGCCGCAGTGGCGACCGCGAAAAGCACGGCCATGACACCGAAGACGAGGAGGTTCACGCCGTCAGTCATCGGCTTCCTCCTTTTCCTCCGTACATTCCGTTCTTCCTTTGACAAGGCCGAAAATTATGCAGAACGCAGTCGTGAGGATGCATGCCGCATAGGCCCCCCAGATATATGGGTCGGTTATTCCGAACATTTGATTTTCTCCGAGTTGCGTGCTAACACATAGCACGGTATTTAATCCTATTGCCGGAGATCGTGCGGACCGCCGTCGAAAATAGGGAAAAAAGTAAACCTGCCACCGTATATCCGCTCTCATGCGTGACATTACGGCCACCGTGGACGAGCTGAAGACCGTCGTACGAATGTTCTGCGAGGACAGGGACTGGGACCGGTTCCATAACCCGAAGGACCTAGTCATAGGCATCTCCACAGAGGCATCGGAGCTGTTGGAGATCTTCAGGTTCAAGGACGAGGCCGAATGCCGGGAAATATTGGAAGACGGCAAGGGCCGGGAGGCCGTATGCGACGAACTTGCGGACGTGCTCTATTTCGTGATCAGGTTCGCGCAGACCAACGAAATAGATCTGTCTTCAGCGCTGGAATCCAAGGTCTGCAAGAACGGGAACAAGTATCCTGCGGACAAATTCAAAGGTTCTAACAAGAAATACGACGAACTGTGAACATTTCCGTTTGACAAGCGGTTAAATATCTAGTCGTTAGTTAGTGGACTGTTTGGCTTGACCGGGGAGTTCGGCGTGCCCTATACCTGAAATCGTCGATATGCTGGGGTGACAGCATGGGACGGCCCCGTTGAACATTCAAGCCTGTATCGGGACAATGAGGTCTTGTCCTGCAGAGTCGGAGCATGCGTCCGAAGCGGCCGGAGGGTCGCGGAAGCGTACTAATCGGGGGGACCGGGTCAGGTCCTGACGGGAGCAGCCTTACCCTGAGCTACTGACGTTTGCGGGATTGCAGGGCCGAGGAACGGCACAGGGCCCTTGATTCGGGATGCGGTGTCAACCCATGCGGCCAAACACTCTTACGCTCACCTTTTCTCTTTCGGATGGCATCCGGTGATTATCTCTTTGGAGAAGTCGAAGAGCACCCTGGTTTCGCCGCCCATTTGAAGCTTAAGCTCCCTGGAGCCGTCGATGCTTCCCACCACCGCGCCTGCGGCCCCCACGGATCCGAAGATCTCGATGACCCTCGCGGAATTCTCCGGCGGGCAGGAGAACACGAAACCGAACCCCTGGTAAGAAAGGCACCATTGGACCAGGTCCACGTTGCCCGGCTTCGGGATCTTCGAGACGTCCACGGTTCCCCCGAGGGACGATACCTCGAGCATCATCCCCAACGTTCCTATGTTCCCCGGGTTGCTCATATCCTTGCCGGCGTTCACCAGGTGTTCGGATGCCAGAATCGGGAGCGCGGCCATCTGTTTCTGGACGACCTCGTCAGATTTCAAAGTGGTCGTATCCCAGGCATAAGGAAGGTTCTTCGGGTAGAAACCGTCGAGGTCGGCGACGAACACTATGTCGTCTCCTTCCGCGGCGGTGGAGCTGAGGATTATGTCGCCCTTGGGCACGGAGCCCATTATCGATATTTCGATAGAATCGAAGTCGCTGTCGGGATGGGTGTGCCCACCAACGATGGGCACGTCGAACTTCTTCACGCCCTGTTCCATGCCGCGCAGTATCTGGTTGCACACCTTCGAGCTCTTCATGGATATGACGTCCACCATCGCGATCGCCCGTCCGCCCATGGCCGCTATGTCGTTGACGTTGACGAGAACGGCGAAATATCCGGCGTAGAACGGGTCCGATTTGACGAGCGAGCTCATTATTCCGTCCGCGGCGAACAGAAGATAGTCGTTTCCGTATTCTATTGCCGCCGCATCCTCTCCTTCGGCGGCGAACACCTGGGGAAAGTCTTTCAGAGGCAGAAGGTCTACTATCTCGTGGATCGGGTGCTTTCTCGTAACGCCCGGAAAGGTGCGTATTGCACCCACAAGTTCATCCAGCGACATGGAGCGGAGATAAGACAACGCCGATAAAAGAGTATTGTCAGTCAGATCAGACGCATCTGTTTGGTCACGAGCACCAAGTGCGACGAGTCAGTGGAATCGATAAGTATATCGGACATTATTTCGGCCATCTCATTCGGATAGTCGGAATGCGGGTAGTAGGCGTCCTGAGTTGGAACAACGTTACCGGAGCGCTTCAAAAGCTTTTTGCATTCGGCGACCTCCTGCTGCTGTGCGGGCCGACCCCCGTGGTAGGCAGCGCCTGCGAGACGCAGTTCAGATTCGAAGACAGGGCGCTTGAACAGCTGGCAGAGGACGTATACTATGATGTCGTCGTTGCCGGGATATTTCTTCTTGCACGATCGGCCCACTGCTTCATAGATGTTGTTGGGTATGGGCTTAGAGGCCTGATAGATCTTCGACGGGGGTACGGAACGCTCCTTTACGACGTTCATGTCGGCAAGAGCTCTCAGATATCCCGTCAAAATGAGCCGGTGATGCTTGAAACCCTGCGCCTCCAAGTCCTTTGACAGGGCGCTTATCGACTTCCCATCTTTCCCGAGGCATCCGAGCAGGATCCTAAGGAAGTCCTTGTCAGGGTTGAACATAGAGGCTGATAACAAATCTGGTAACTTAAATCTACTGCTTGTCCGGAATCTTGCGGAGGTGGTCCCCGAAGGCCGCCGAATGCCGTTTTGGAACGGTTTTCCACAGATGTCCACATAGGTACAATAGGTATCTCTTTTATGTTTTTTCAAACACTGGCATTTTTAATGATAACAATATTGATAACAAATATGATAAAATATGTAGTCAAGATGATTACCAGTTATAGTTCAAAAAATACTTTATATCGACCAATACAAACATGGGTGGCTAGAAGGACGGTCGGGAGATAAGAGATGTACACGGAATCAGACAATATCGCAAAGAGGGGCCCCGAGTCTACGGACATCGGCCTGTTCGTCAGGTCTTCTGACGATGATTTCAAGAAATGGGACAAGAAGAGGATCTACGACGCGCTCCTCAAAGAGACGGATATCTCCGAGCTTAACGCGATGCTCATAGCCAACGATGTCGACCGCATGGTAAAGCAGATCGGAATCCGTTACATCACCGCGCCTCTGATCAGAGAGCTCACGAACGCCAAGCTCATGGAGCACGGCCTCGAGGACGTCAGGAAGCAGCACACAAGATTGGGTGTGCCCATCTACGACGCGAGGGAGATCATAATGTCTCCCAACAAGGAGAACGCCAACGTCCCCCACGGCCCGGAGGCTACCAACCTGACCCTGGCGGAGAACATAAAGAAGGAGTTCGCCCTGCTTGAGGTATTCTCTCCCGACGTTGCGGACGCACACATGTCCGGATTGATCCACCTCCACGACCTCGGGATGATAGACCGCCCCTACTGCAGCGGTCAATCCATAGAATATGTCAAGAAATTCGGGCTGAACCTTCCGAACGCGATGTCCATCGCGAAGCCCGCGAAGCACCCTGAGGTGCTCATAGAACAGATAATAAAATTCTCCGCCGCCCTGCAGGGGCACTACGCCGGAGCGATAGGATGGGACGCCTTCAACGTGTTCCTTTCGCCGTACCTCGTGGGCCTGGACGACAGCAGGATGCACCAGCTCGCGCAGATATTGGTATACGAGTACGCACAGCAGGCCGTCGCCAGGGGCGGGCAGTCCATATTCAGCGACCTGAACATATACTGGGAGACTCCGAAGCATTTCATCGGCGTACCGGCGATAGGCCCCGGAGGGGAATACACCGGCAAGAACTACGAGGACTACGAGCTTGAATCCCAGAGGTTCGCGATGGCCCTCATGGACGTCTATCTCGAGGGGGACGCGAACGGCAGGCCGTTCTTCTTCCCCAAGCCCGAGGTGCACATCACCGACCGCTTCTTCGTCACGCCCGGAAGCGAGGAGTTCATGCTGAAGATATGCCGTTTGGCCTCCGAGATGGGCAACACCTATTTCGTGTTCGACCGCGGAGACACCGCCCGGGTCTCGGAATGCTGCAGGCTTTCGTTCAATCTCGACGAGCAGGACATCGAGGACGCGAAGACGCCTTGGAAGATGCGCTTCTCCGCAATGCAGAACGCCACGCTCAACCTCCCGCGCATAGCCTATCTTGCGAACGGCAGCGACGAGGCACTGTACAAAGGCATAACCGATGCCCTCGGGCTCGTGGTAAGGGCGCACAGCGAGAAGAAGGCCTTCATCCAGGAACTTCTCGCTCTCGGCAACAGCGGCCCTCTGGGCCTGCTTACGATGAACCTCGACGGAGAACCCTACTACAGGATCGAGAAATCCTCGTACCTCATCGGGATACTCGGCCTGAACGAGATGGTGCAGTTCCACACAGGCCACGAGATACACGAGTCCAAGGATTCGATCAGATTCGGGCTCGGCGTCATAGCGTACATGAAGAAGGAGGCGGAGAGGCTCTCCCGCGAAAGCGGCCTCAAGCTGTCGCTCGAGCAGACCCCCGCCGAGTCGACCGCATACAGATTCGCAAAACTGGACCTCAGGGACTTCCCCAAGGAGGCCGGCGCCGTCGTCAAGGGGGACCGCAACACCGGAGAGGTCTATTACACCAACTCCACGTATCTCAACGTCGGAGCGGATGTCGGCCCCGTCGAGCGCGTGAAGATAGAGGGCATGTTCCACCCCATAATAGACGCCGGGGCCCTGACGCACATATGGCTCGGGGAATCGAAGCCCTCCGCGGAGAGCGTGGCGTCCTTTGTGAGAAACACTTTCGAGAAGACGCAGAACGGGCAGATCGCGTTCAGCCCGGAGTTCACGTCATGTCTCGACTGCGGCAAGACCTCCAGGGGACTCTCTGAAAAATGCCCGTTCTGCGGTTCCGCCCACATCGAGGGGATCACCCGCGTGACCGGATTCTTCTCGAAGATATCCGGCTGGAACAAAGGCAAGAGGGGCGAGCTTGCGGACCGCCGCAAGGGACAGTGCCTCTGAGGTTTTTGCTTTATCAGCGGCCCCCGCGGGGGCCTCATCCCGGCATGCGAGCCGGGATGCGGTCATCTCCACATATTGCGCTTGCGCAGGTACTCGATGCCGAAGACGACGGATATAACCATCACCGCGATCATCGCCCAGAAACCCCAGTCGTAGCCCGCGAGAGGGATGACGGAGAAGTTCATTCCGAATATTCCCGACAGCATCGTGGGGATGGATATGATCAGGGTTATGGATGTCAAAAACTTCATGACGCTTGCCAGGGAGTTATTGATGTCGGACTCCACCAGCTGGCGGGTACCTTTGATGATCTCGCTGTACGTCATGGTCATCTCCAGCGCCTGATTCGTCTCGATCGACACATCCTCCATGAGGTCGCGGTCGTCCGGCTCCGTTATGAATTTGAACTGCTTGCTGAGCCTGTCCACCACCGAGAGGTTCATGCTCAGCGACGTCTTGAAGTAGACCAGGTTGGATTCCAGCTCGTGCAGCTCGAACAGGTCGTTGCGCTGGGTGCTGTTCCTTATGGACGCCTCGATGGCCATGCGCTTCTTCTCGATGAGCTTCAGGTGGTTCTGGTACTGCAGGGCCACTCTGAACAGTATCTGAAGGGCGAACCTGGTGTGCTTCTCCACGTTTATCGTGTTGATGGGCTTCACCTTCCCGGTCATAAGCGAGCTGATGGCGAAGATGTTCTGCAGACATACGGTCACGATGGCGTTTGACGTGATCGTTATGGAAAGCGGATACGTGGTGTATTCTTCGCGCTGGTTCCTTATCTCCGTCGCCGGGGCGTCGATCAAGATCAGGGAATAGTCGTTCTGTATCTCCAGCCTCGAACCCTCCTCGTCGTCCAGGGCCGCGGCTATGCAGTCTCTGCTGACCCTCAGTTTCGTCACGACCTCCATGATCTCCTCTTCGGTGGGACGGATCATGTTGATCCACACGTTTCCCTTTATCTCGTCGACCATGACGGCGCGGCCGTCGACCATTCCGTAAACTTCGTACATTCTTCACCCCCCTTAGAATATAACAGCAACGATGACTAATATTAATAAGAATATCATGAGACCCGATACGGCGCGCGTGATGTTCTCTGCCACGGCCTCCCTGGTTTTTTGGTCCCTGTATCCGATCCTGTCGAGCAGCTGGTTGATCCATCCTCTGAGAAGGAAACCTCCGTCGAACGGGACCGCCGGTATGGCGTTGGTTATGCCCAGAAGGATGTTGACCCAGAACATCCAGTAGAAGAGGGATGCCACGATCCAGAATATGTCTCCGCCGGGGGCGTCGAACCACCATTGGCAGTGCTCCGGTACGGGAGAGAACCCGCTCCAGGAAATGAAGGGATAGTTGAGGACCTTCATCACGCCGTCTGCGAGCCCGGAAGCTCCGAAGGCGGGGTCCGAAGCGGTCCCCATGACATAGCCGGGGGTGATGAAGCCGATCCCGCTGTAGCTGACGCCTATCCCTATGTAACCGATCCCGTTGTTGTCCCCGAGGGTCAGGGTCCTGCTGTCGGTCAGGCCGCTGCCGAGGACGGTATATGTGATCGTTACGACCTGTCCCTGCTCCGAGCTCGAGATGAAGTCCCTGAACGTCCTGACCCCATAGATATCGTATGTTTCCGAACCGGTCGCTATGCTGTTTATCATGACATCGTCGGGAAGCCCTGCTTCTGCGGCCGGGGAGTCCGGCGAGACGGACGAGACATAAAGCCCCAGGACCGTCTCGGCGGTACGTTCGCCGTCCTCGGTAAGATATGTGACAGTATGGGTGGAGCTGCCGTAGTCCTGCTCGTCCGTGAGGGTATAATACCCCATGTATTCGCCGGCGGTCACGGCCGTACCGTCTATTTCGGTGATCACCGCCCCCGCAGGTATGCCCGCATCGTCGGCCGGGGAGCCTGGCGCCACCCCGTACACGCCCGCGCCGTCGTCGGACACGCCAGCGACGGTGCCGACCGACCCCAGCATAAGTACCGAGAACACCAGGAACGAGACGACCGCGGCGACGAAATTCACCGATATGCCCGCAGAATAGACGCTCATCCTGCTGCGCAGCGAAGCTTTGTCCGTATCCTCCTCGTTCATCTCGACGAACGCCCCGAGCGGCACCACGGCGTACATCAGGCCTGAAGATTCGACACGTATGCCGTTGGCCTTTGACTGTACGCCATGGGCGAACTCGTGTATGACCATCGAGACCATCAGGGCTATGACGCCGAAAACGATGAAATGTGTCAAGTTCAGGCCGGTCGACGCGAACGATGCCGTGCCTGAGCTGGTGAAAGCGTAGGGAAGGTTGATCACGGCGGTCGCCATGAAGAATATCATAACGGCCATGAGCATGACCGAGATCGCAGTCGAAACGGTCGCAAACGCGCTGCACAGCCTGCGGTGGGAACCCAAGCTCCCCATCAGCCGCTGGCCCCTTTGGGTCCTGTACATAACCATCGGCCCCCTCACGGAAAGCCCCAGCTCCGCGGCCCTGGGCGAACGCCAGACCCATACGAAGATCGGAACGTAAAGAACCGCGAGCAGAATTAAGATTATCCAGATTATGCTGATGCCCAATCCCTCGGACACACAATAACTTTGACTTATTAATCTTTACTTTGGAGCGATAAGCGGCCCCTCGGCCGGGTCAGGTGTTTCCCGGGCAGGCTTCAAGGCATGACTATCTCGATTCCGGGGGGATTCATATCGTATATGATCCGCCGGGCCCACTCCAGCTTTCTCTTCGAACGGTCCGGGTCGTCACCCGCCCTGAGTCTGGGCTTGTCGAAATCGAACCCCTGCAGGAATATCTTCACGGCCCCGAAATGCCTCGCGGTGCAGACGGCCCTGTCCCCGTCGGTGAAGCCGCCGTAGTTGGCGACCGTCCCGAAAGGTCGGCTCTGGGTGGTCAGCACCAGAGGTCCTTTGAACTCTCTGGCGTAACGGACGACGGCATCGTAGTTGTCTCCGTGGGCCAATATCAGGGTCAGGGCCCCCGAGCCGCTGGCCTCTATCTGATAATCTACATTCCCGTCGAGGTCGGTGACGACGATATCGGGACCGATGCCCGCTTCGACGACCCTCTCGGTGGCCGAGCCTGCGGAGATCAGGGTCCCTCGGGGCTCGGCTTTCCCGATGTGCTTCTCGAGGGACCCGGCATCTCCGAACACCGTTGCCTCGTTACCCATGATCTCGGCGAGCACGTCGTCCATCACAAGGTCGGAATTCAGTGTCAGGGCCTTGAGCACCCTGACGGAGTTCTCGTCCTCGCCGATGTCGAGGCCCAGGTCCTTTACGATCTCGAGATAGACCGGCTCCCATTCCGCATAGTCCAACGCTCACGCCTCCGCTTCCGGGGAGTCGGGCACATCGCGTTCGAAATGCGTCCTGACGGCGGTCGCTATCAGAGCAAAGATGATGCCCGTCACTATCTCGGCGGCGATAAGGCTGGTGATGTTGAGTCCGATGCTGATGTAGGACATCATGAGGTCTATGGCGCCCGTGACGACCATCCCGATGCCCAAAAAGTTGATCGAGCCCGTGATGAAGCTGAGCTTTATGGAGCCTTTCGACAGATATTCGTTGATGAAGCTCCCGACGGAGAAGACCAGTATCGAGAAGACGATGGGCCACGTGGCCACGGCGCAGAACCGAAGGATCATCTGGAAGGGAGTTGGGGCGTAATAGTTCTGGACGGTCAAGACGCCCAATATGAGTCCCGAGGCCACCAGCGACAGGGAGATCAGGGAGAAAGTTATCACAACGCTCCCCGACCTGAGGTTCGCGGCCCACCGGGAAAGCCAGCGCGAGACCTTGTCCACCAGGCTGTATCCGTAGACCAGGAGTATCGCTCCTATCACAAGGACGATCAGGGAGCCCGATATCCTGGAGAAGCTGTCGGCATCCAGCCCGTAGAAGTAGATCATGGGCAGGATGTACACGAACGACATCAGTACAAGCAGCCACCCGACAGGCGTCATGTACCTCTTGCGCTTTACGGGGTCCTCCAGCATCTTGGTGATTATGTAGACCGTGCCTTCCAGCCCGGGGGACTGCTTGACGACGACCTTCCTGACCGAATCGATCGGTACCCTGGACGATATGACCGGATAGACGTATTCGTCCTCGGCGCCGTCGCCGACGAGGATTATCCTGTCGGGATTCACCTCTTGCAAGACCTTGTCCAGCTCGGCTATCACCGCGGAGTCGGAACGGTAGCCTATCTTCATGTTGCCGCATATGAGGGCTATCTCGACGTTCGAACCCTCTGTCAGCATGTCACGGTAGATGTTGATCGCGGCGTAAAGAGAATTGATGTCGGAATCTTCCGGGTCGGCGATTCCCAGCGCGGCGGCTGCCACAGAACAGTCCTCCACCCCTATCACAGGCGTCTCCACCCCGCCCTTGACACCGAAATCATCGTCCCTGTCAACCACAAGGACCAGAGTTTTCTTCACGCAGGTAAATTGAATTCAAATGATAAACGCTTTGCCCTTTGGAAAATAATTAAAGTCAGCGTTGCACTGTCATCGGCATGCTCATCCGATGGCACGGTCACTCATGTTTCGAGTTTGGATGTGATCTCGGGACCATCGTAGTGGACCCTCACGACGGCAAATCGATAGGGATCAAGGCGCCCTCGCCGAGAAATGTCTCCGTGGTGCTGATGACCCACGACCATTACGATCATAACGTATCTCGCGTCATAAGCGGGGACCACAAGGATTATCTCAGCAGGAACGGCAAATTCAAATCCGGACATTTGGAGATCGAGGGGATCCCTTCGTTCCACGATGGCGAGCGCGGGGCCAAACGAGGGATGAACACCATGTACCGTTTCGAGATGGACGGGATATCCGTCTGCCACTGCGGAGACCTTGGCGCCATACCCGATGACAGGACGATGGCGAAGATCAAAGGGACGGACATACTCTTGGTGCCCGTGGGCGCCAACTACACGATGGAGCTGCCGGAGGTGAAGGAGTTCATCGCCAGGGCGGACCCGAGGGTGATCGTCCCCATGCACTACCGCGTCTTCGGCCTGTGCATCGCGCTGCTTCCGCTCGACGACTTCCTGAACATGGTGCCGTCCGAGAACGTCGACTATGTGGGGAACGAGATCGACCTCTCCCCCGACGAACTGCCTGAGCACAGCGAGTGCTGGGTGTTCGACCGCTAATCAGTCGTAAAGGTCCAGACCTTCCTCGATCCTGCCCATTTCTATCGGCATGGTCAGGTCGCCCACCAGGGCGCCCTTGGAGTTGGCGATTATGCCTGAAGCCAGGAAGTCGACGCCGTGGTTCACGGTCGTCTTCTTGCATTCGACCTTCAAAACGTCGGCGATGAGCCTCATCTCCTCGTCCGTCGTGTCGTTGTGGCATACGCATCCCCTGTTGGTGACTACGCATACGGAGCCGACGGTGTCGCATCCGGCCAATGTGGAGCGGACGCATTCGACGCCGAAAACGTCAGAGAGCTCCTTTAGCGCCGCGTCCGTGTAAACGGGATTCACGATCGCGCCGCGGTCGTTGACGAGGATATTGTTCCCGGCGGCGTTGTACCTGCCCGGGACCGTGACAACGTTGGAGGCCGCGGACCTGATCTTCTCGAGTTCGTCCTGCTCGGCCATGCCTGACACGGCGATGCCGTTGGAGTTCATCGCCGTGAGGGACCCGACCACGAACGACCCGGCCACCGATGTAAGGACCGTTTCGACGCCGAGGACGGCCTCCAGGTCTCTCACGAAACCCGGTTCGGCGTCCGCGGCGACTAAAGCCAGGTCCTCCCCCGCCGCGGCGAACACGCCGATATTGCAGTTTCCGCCGTAACGGGAGAGTCTGATCATGTTTATCACTCTGCGAGCGTTACTTCAACGAGCCCGTCATCGAACTTGGTGGCCTTCACCGCGATCTTGGAGGGCGGGTTGCGGATCCCGTTCTCCCAGATCTTCTCGTTGAGAGCGGTGTCCATCCAAACGTGTTCCTCGTCGACCTTCATGTGCCTCATCACGTGCTCCCTTACCTCTTTGACGGCGCGCTTGGCCCTCTTCGTGCGGGGCGCCTGCTTCGTCGCTCTGAGGGGGATGATGATGACTCTTTCAATTTCATCTGCCATCCGAATCACTCCTTGAGCTTTCCAATGCGCCACGACCTTCTCTTGGGGTGGCGGAGGAACTGTCTGCTTGTCCTTATCATAACCCAGGCCGGAACGCGGCGGTTCTGTTTGACCTTTTTGTTCAGCCTTGCTTTCATCGCAGGCGGTTTAGTGCTTGACATTTTTATCTCCTCTCGATTTTGATATCCCTTTTCTTAGGGGCGATCTGCCTGAGAAGTTCTTTGAGCATATCTTCGTTGATGACCTGCTGCAGTCTTCCCGACTGTGCAAGCTGAATGAGCTGATTCTCCACCATGTCGGCGTGCTGGGGGTCGGCCAATTTGACGTTGGCGAGCCTGTCCCTTGCCTCCGGGGTGAGGACCTGCCTTAGAACGGCCTGCTTCTGAGCTTCGTACTGCTGTCTCTGTTCTTCCGCCTGCTGCTGCTGGGCGTACTGCTGCTGGGACATCGACTGCTGCTGTTGCAGTTCGGCCATCCTCTTCCTTCTCAAAGCTTCCAGTTCAGGGTCATCCATATGCTCAATCCTCCTCACGCATTCATTTCGTCGTAGACCTCTTTGGCCGCGTTGTCGAGGAGAGACTGTCCGGCAGGGGAGATCGCTCTTCCCTGTTTGTCCTTTGAGACCAGCAGCCCTGCTGCCTCGAGCTGCATCATGCACTTTCTGGCGATGTTGCGGCTTCCTTTGACTGCCCTGTTGGGCATCGATCCTTTGTCAGAGAACCCTCCGTACTCGGCTGCGAGCCTGGAAGATCCCATCGGTCCTTTCACATAAAGCTTCCTAAGGATGGAGGCGGACCTGGTGTACCACCAGTCCTCCTGCATCGGGGCTTTTTCCGTGTGCCTGCCTGTCTTCACATACTCGGCCCATTCGGGAGGGGAGATCTTATCGTTCCCCTTGAGCTTTTCAGCCGCTTTGAGTATGAGTTTTTCGGCGGGAACATCATAGACAGTTACCATGCTTGTACCTCATGCGTCCGATACGTAAATATGCGGACAACAGCACTGGTATTGTTAGACCATATAAAAGCATTGCTAATAGGAAGTGTGAATGCTTCAAACCCGCACGTTCGGCCACCGGCCCCCGTACGGACTGCGGACGAAATATCCGCCACGGCACCTTGTCGGCTGTCGGCAAGGCGATCTCCGTGGCGGGGACGATGATGTCGCCGTATATTAATCATTTGCAGAGGTCAGGGGGTCGGAGCTCAGAAACAATCTAATAAATGCGAACGATGATGGGCGTTTATGGTTGAAAATACCCAAGAGTTCTGCACTCATTGCGGGGCCAAGCTTGAGACGGGCTCGGCATTCTGCCAGGAGTGCGGAAACCCTGTAGAGGGGTCCGACTACCTGTACAGGTCCGGACCGGAATCGGCGAATTACGTCTACGGCGTTCAGGACGCCGATAAGGCGAAGGCCAAGAAAAGGCTGACCTGGATTTATTTCCTGCTCGTAGGTTATGTTATCGTAGGTTCGATCACGGCCATCGTGGGCATGAGCTTCGGAGCTCTCGTAGATATGATGCTGGAAGATCCCGATTTCGTCGCCTCGTTGGCGGAATACGGGTTGACGGCCGGAGACCTGTCCGCCATGGTGGGCCCCATGTTCATGCTCGGCTTGCTTTTCATCGTTTCCGTGGTCCTCGTCGCGATCAGCTTCGTACTGTGCATCCTCAAAAGAAAACACATGTTCGCGCTGGTACTCTGCGCCGCGGGCTCGGTGGTCCCCGTATTCTCGGGTGCGGACGGAATACTGTTCATGGCCGTCGGTCTGTTGGTCACGTACTTCCTGTACACCGTCAAGCCGGCGTTCGAAGACTGAAACATCCCAAACCATCTCCCGTACGTCGATGCGGGAGATATTTTCATTTTACTGCTAAACGGGCCGGCCGCCGGACGGCCAGGTCAGCTGAACACTCCGTGGATGTAGTTCTTCGTCAGCTCGTTCTTGGGATCGTTGAAGATCTGCTCGGTCTCCCCGAACTCCGCCAGCTCGCCTAGGTACATGAACGCGGTGTAGTCCGCTATGCGTTGGGCCTGCTGCATGTTATGTGTAACGATGACGACCGTGTACTCTTCGGCAAGCTGCACCGCCAGCTCCTCGATCTTCTTTGTCGCCAGCGGGTCCAGGGCGGAGGTCGGCTCGTCCATAAGGAGCACGTCCGGGTTGATTGACAGTGCGCGTGCGATGCACAGCCTCTGCTGCTGTCCCCCCGAAAGCTTCATGGCGTACGTGTTCAGACGGTCTTTCACCTCGTCCCACAGCGCGGCCTTCCTGAGGGATTCTTCGACGATCTTGTCCAACTTCTTCTGGTCTTTAATCCCGTGGATCTTAGGGCCGTATGTTATGTTGTCCCTTATGGTCATGGGGAATGGGTTGGGGCTCTGGAATATCATCCCGATCCGGGTCCTGACCTCAAGAACGTCCGCTTCGGGCCCGTATATGTTCTGCCCGTTGTATTCCACAAGGCCTTCGACCCTGCACCCGTCCACCAGGTCGTTCATCCTGTTGAAGGCCCTTATGAGCGTTGACTTGCCGCATCCCGACGGGCCAATCAACGCCGTGATCTTGTTCCTCCGGATGGGCATCGAGACATCGAATAACGCCTGGTTCTTCCCGTACCACAGGTTGAGGTTCTTGACGTTCATGGCCAAATCTGTATTTTCGTTCAAAGCGATCACCATTTCGTATTCTTAGAGTAATGATGCCTGACCAGCGATGCGACCAGGAACATCGACAGCACGATGCCCAAGAGGACGACGGCGGTACCGTACTGGTTGGCGGTGGAGCCCGTAACTTCGCTTGCCAGGAAATAGAGATGGTACGGCAGCGCCATTATCGGCTCGAAAAGCGAGAAAGACACCTGGGATTTGAACGCCACGGCGGCCGTGAACATGATCGGGGCGGTCTCTCCGGCCGCGCGCCCTAGGCTCAGGATGATGCCGGTGATCACTCCTCCGAGCGCGGCGGGGAGCACGACCTTGTAAATGGCCTGCCATTTGCTGGAGCCCATTGCCATAGATGCCTCTATAAGGCTCCTGGGCACCGCCGAGACCGCCTGCTCCGTGGTCTTGATGATGACCGGCAATATCATGAACGCCAGGGTGACGGAGCCCGCGATGACGGAGTATCCCCATCCGAGAGCCATCACCAGGGCGGACATTCCGAAAAGTCCGAAGACTATAGAGGGCGTTCCGTTGAGGGCGTCCACGGCGTTGCGGACCGTGCGCGTGAACTTGTTCTCGCGCGCATACTGCGAAAGGTATACGCCTGCGCCGACCCCCATAGGCAGGGCGATCGCGGCGGTTAAAGCGATGAGCTCCAGCGTGCCGGTTATCGCGGGCCAGATGCCTCCCTCGCGGCCGGAGTTGCTGGGCATTCCGAATATGAAATCGGTAGAAATGGCCGGAAGCCCTTTTACAAGGATGTCCCCGATTATCACTGCAAGCAGGATCAGGACGAGGATCATCAGCACCTTGAGCGAAGTGTGGGCCGCCGTCTGTTTTTCCGTGGAGCTCACATACCTCAGGGCCCTGGTGACAAGAACGAAGCCTGCCGTCAGCGCTCCCGCCAAGAGCAACGCCATGTTGACGGAAACGAACAGCGAGAGCATCATCGATGACAGGGCGAACAGGAGGGCCGCTGACAATATCGTCCTGACCTTGGGTTTGACCCTGTGGATCTCACTGAGGGTCTTGTCGTCGATCCTGTCGAGGATCCTGCCCTTTATGTCGAGGGAATATTTCGAGGCCTTGACCATACCCAGCCTCCTCCTCGTCCTCCTGCCTATGGCGTTGGCGGTGAGATTGACTATGATCACGGAAACGAGGAGAAGAAGTGCCACCGCGAACAGCGATGAGTAGTGGATGCCGTTGTAGACCACCTCGGGCATCTCCAATGCGACCGTGGCCGTAAGAGTCCTTATGTTCGAGAATATATTGAACAGCGGCTCGGGGATTATAGGGGAGTTTCCGCTGACCATTATGACGGCCATGGTCTCGCCCATCGCCCTTCCGATGCCCAGTATCACCGCGGCTATGACTCCGGAGGAAGCGGCCGGCAGGACGACCTTGGTCGTGGTCTCCCATCCGGTGGCCCCCATGGCGAGAGATGCGCGGCGGTATGATACGGGCACGGCGCGTATCGCGTCTTCGGACACCGAGATCACCGTCGGAAGAGCCATTATACCAAGCAGTATGGAGCCGGCGAGCCAGGATGTGGAATATTTCAGCTGGTCGGGGAAAAGACCCAAAAGGATCGGGCAAAGCACGATCATACCGAAGAAACCGTAAACGACACTGGGTATCCCCGCGAAAACCTCGCATACGGGTTTGAGTATGTTCCTTACCCTCTCGGAAGCTATCTCCGAAAGGTAGATGGCGGATCCGACCCCCAGGGGTACCGCGAACATTATGGAGCCGGCGGTCACAAGGACCGTGCCGGTGATGAGCGGGAGCGCCCCGTAGTATCCGTGGCTTGGCTGCCACCTGTCGCCGGTGACGAATTCCCAAACGCCCACTTCCCGGAACGCAGGCAGGCTTAGTCCTGCTATATAGACGATTATGAAAAATACAATGACCACGGCCGACAGGGCCGTGGCCGTCAAAACAAGTTTGGGTATGGTGTCCGGGTTGAAACGGCGGGAGTTGATGCTCCTGCCCTTCACGTCCGGTGTTTCAAGCCCGGCGCCAGTCTTTCCGACCTCTTCGAACCCGAACGCCATATCACTGGAAGCCATTGTAAGACCTCTTTGCCGATGCAACTGCGGAGAGCCCACAAACGCGAGTTATTTCCGTTGACGGTTTTTTGCTTGCTTTTTGTTCCTTCTCAGCTGCATCCATAGATATCATCTCACAGATCGGACATGCTTCCGAGGTTCACGTATCCGATCGACCCGCCGATGCTCTTGCAAAGCCCGAGCATCGCTCCCGTAGAGTTGGTGGCAGAGTATCCCACCATGTTCTCGCCGAAATCGGCGACGGATATCCCCAGGGAAGCGGCCATCATGGCATCGAAGGTCTCCCTGGTTCCGGACCCGTCCTCCCTGATTATGGGTGCGATCTCGAGGTCGTTGCCTCCTACCTCGCTCCAGTTCGTTATGTCGCCGTTGAATATCCTCGCGATCTGGTCGATCGTCAGGTCATCGACTCCGGCGGCCGCGTCGACAGCCAGGACAACTCCGTCCTTGGCTATTGTGGTCGCCGTAAGCGCCGATTCGGAGGACTTGAGGTCCCTGGACAACATCCCGATGTCAGCGGTGCCGTTCATGACAGCCGTTGCGCCGGCCCCAGATCCTCCGCCGGTGACGTTGATCGTCACATCGGGGTACTTTGCCTCATAGGCCTCCACGAACTTGACCATCATCGGCTGTATCGTGGTGGAGCCTGCCACATTGAGCTCTCCGCTCTGAGATGTGGTCGTGTAGTCCTGTGCCGTAAGTGCGACGAAACCCTCGTCAGCGACTATGGCCTGACCCTCCGCGCTCAGAATCCAGTTCATGAAGTCAAGGGCGAGACCGGTCGGGGCCCCGTCCGTCGCGAGTATGAGATTCCTCTGGATCCCATACGTGTCGTTCAAAACATTCTCCGAAGACGGCTCTACGCCGTCTACTTTGATCGCTATACACTCTATACCGGAGTCGCCGTTTCCGTCAGACCCCCATGCGAAGTAACCGGCGCCTGCGCCGATCCCTGCTCCGACGACCAAACAGATCGCCATCAACGTTACCATTTTGCCTTCCAAGGTTTTAACCTCATATCATAGGAATGTTGGAAGGCATATATACCTCATCGAATTATTATATGATGTACTATATATCAATATATTCGTATGGTATGATATATACTTACTATAGTGCTGTATTCCGGCGGGTGGTCTGGCGTCCTCAGCAGTTTCACATCTCTATCGTAAATGCGAACAAGATTGAGAATATATGTTAATCCTATAAAAGCTGTGTACACACTCCTTAAAGGAAGACGGTCTGAATTTATTTTTATCTATATATCAACTTAACAATTTACATACTGATATAGATAAGCTTAAATCCGAACTTATCTTTAGAGATATCGTGGATGTAAGAAGAATACAGATCACCGGCGGATCATCATTTATGGTCACGCTTCCAAAAGATTGGGCAGATTCGGTAGGACTGAAAAAGAACGATTCGGTAAGCCTCCAAGGCCAACCGGACGGCAGCATCGTCATATATCCTCAGGGAGCCCGCAAGACGGCCGAACGGACGATAAAGACGATCGACGTGGACACCGTGAGCGATAGGGAATACCTCTACAGGCTGCTCGTCGGTTCCTACATAGCAGGCCACAGCGCGATAGAGCTGAGGTCCTCGGGTCAGATATCCAGCATGGTCGCCGGAGTGGCATCTTCCTTCACGCAGACCGCGATAGGCCTGGAGATAATGGACGAGAGCGACAACAGGATACTCATAAAGGACCTGATGGACCAGACCGAGATGCGCCCCGCCAAGTCGATAGAGCGCCTGAGGGTGCTGATCAAGAACCTTTTGACCGATGTGCTGGATGATGCCGAGGCCAAGAGGAAGAACATTTTCGAAGGGCTCAACGACAAGGACAGGGAGATAGACCGCATAGATTGGCTCATCTCCCGTCAGGTCAACATATATCAGAAAGAGTACTCCCTCGCCCGCAAAATAGGGTCCAATCTTTGCGAGATAACCAGAAGCAACACTGCCAGCAGGGCACTTGAACGTATCGGCGATCATACTCTGCTCGTCGCTAAGAACCTCGATATCCTCATTGCCGAACCGGGCACGTCGGAGGTCATGAAAGAGATCGTCTCCATCGGAAGGGAAGTGTGCGAGCAGATATCCATGTCGGTCACCAACTGGCTGAACAAAGACATGGTAATGGCCAACAGGTGCATCGAAGAGAGCACGCTCCTGGTCAAGCGCACCGAGGTGCTGTCGAGGATGGCCGCAAACCTGGATCAGAACGGCGGTATGGCCTCGAGCACGATCGCCGGAAGCCTCAGGCGCATGGCCGAGTACGCGATGGACCTGTCCGAGCTGGCGATAAATTCGGCCATGGACTGACCGTCGGTTATTAAATCTCCCGGGCGTATTGAAGAACATGAAGACCGCGGTCGCGATAACCGGAGCATCGGGCAGCATATACGGGATCCGTCTGCTTCAGAGGCTTCCCGGCGAGAAGATGCTGATTGTATCCAAGACTGCAAAGGAGATAATCCCCTCTGAAACGGGCATGCCCATGGAGGAGGTCTACGGTCTGGCGGACGAGGTGTACGAAGATGATGACCTTTTCGCCCCGCCTTCTTCCGGAAGCTTCAGATACGACTGTCTTTTCGTCGCACCCTGCAGCGAATCTTCGGTGGGAAAGTTCGCCAGCGGCATAGCGGACACCCTGATATCCAGGGCCGTCAGCGTCCGCATCAAGGAACGGGGCAGGCTTGTTCTGGTTATACGGGAGACGCCCAAGAGCCAGATCATGTTGGAGAACGAGCTGAAGCTCGCACGCTGCGGAGCCGTAGTGCTGGATGCGAATCCCGGTTTCTACTCCGTCCCGAAGACCGTGGACGACATCGTCGACTTCGTGGTCGGAAAGGCCATGGACTCCGCCGGTATCGACAACGATATGTTCCTAAGATGGAAATGATCATTCCAGATATATCGCCGGTCTTCCGGGGACCGCCGCAGACGACTTGCCCTTGGGATCGTACCTTGCGGTGTCGTCGGCGCTGAGCACCTTGACCGGCAGCCCGATCTCCTCGCTCATGAACTTCGACGCCTCCGACAATACGGAATACTCGTCCGAGTCCGAATAAAGCCTCAGCTTTGCAGGGGACTCCCTGACCATCTCGGATGCTACCTTTTTGGCGAGCTCGGATGCGGCCTTCCCGTTGTTCCTTATCTCGGGGTCGGCCATGGACTCCTTCGTGAGGCCGGGGATGGTAAGTCCGTTCCCGGACTCCGCCATGTCGGCGGCCAGAGAATATATCTTCCTCTTCCAGGCGGACGCGGTGTAGATGTATACGCTTGTCGCATCGATAGATGCGACCTTCCTTATCTGGGCCACGTCGGAGATCGTGGAACGGATGAGGTCCTCTCCGTACTCGGCCGACGAGTCGGGCCCTCCCGATTCCGGATACGAGGAACTGGATACGAACCCTTCGAACCCGGCCATCTCCCAGAGCTCTTCCGCCATGTGGGGGGTTATTGGCATCATGCTCTGTATCCATACCTTAAGGGCATCGTTGATGGTCGCCTCGTCCGAACCGCCGCGCCTGACGTACCACTTGAGGTCGTTGAACATCTCGTAGTACGCCGTGGTCGCCAACTGCCTCAGGTCGTACTTTTCCATCGAGCTGCGGATGTTGGCGATGTGGACCTGGAACCTCGAGTGGAGCCATCTGTCGATGTCCGACACATCGCCGAAGACCTGCATCAGGTCCTCCGCGAAGGAATATATGCGGTCCAGCCTCTGCTTGTAGGAGACGACGATCTCCTCGTTCCACTCGACGTCGACGAACATCGATGCCACATGCGAATAGTATAAGCGCATCGCGTCCACGCCGAAGGCCTCCACCGCCCCGGGGATCGGCTGGGCGCCACCCTTGGACTTGGAGATCTTGGACTTCTTGCCTGTGATGTACCAGTTGACGATCATCCCCTTGGGCTGCATGTCCTCCGGGAGTATCGCCATATGGTTGAACAGGAAGACGGGGAAGTGCACGGTCATGTGCTCCTTGCCGCCGAGGTTGACATCGAGGGGATACCAGTATTTCACGTCCTCGCGTATGATCCTGAGAAGCGACACGCCGACCTTCGAATCTTCGGCGACCTCCTCCTCGTTGCCCTTTCCGAGCATCACGTAATCGAAGAACTTCTCGGTCATGTTCTCCGGCTTTATGTTCCCGCTGTTGGCGTACACCGATATTATGTAGTACGCGGGGTACAGCGTAGAGTCGGATATGGCCTCGATTATCCATTTTTCATCGAATGGGAACTTGGTTCCGAGCCAGTTGCCCTGTCTGACGCAGGCGCGCTCCCTGAACCAGTCCAATACCCCATGTATGTTGGCATAGTACTCCGGAGGATAGATCTCCATGTCCCTGCAGTGCGCGGATGTCTTCTCGGTGAGTTCTTTGTTCCCGTAATCGATGAACCATTGGTCGTCCACCCTCTTGATGTGAACGGTCTCGCCGCACCTGCAGACCACTTCTTCGGAAAGGTCGTGGAACAGTTCGGCCTCTCCGGAGTCGATCATCGCCTGCTTGATCTTCTCTTTGGCCTCGTCGACCCGCATTCCGGAATAAGGCCCGCATGTCTCCCTCATGCGGCCGGCATGGAAGCCGTCCTTGTAGACCTGTTTCTTGGCCTCGTCGAGCCTGGGGTCGTCGGGAGACGTTATGCCGAGGGCCTCCACGGCGTCCCTGGCGGGAAGGTCCCCGTATCCCTCGATCCTGATTATCGAGATCGGATTGATCGATGCGACGGTCTTCTCGTCGATCCCGTATTTGGCGTATTCGCCGACGTTGTCCTTGATGTACTTAAGATTGATCCAGTCGTCCGGAGAGTCGGAAGGCACGGATGTGACCATTCCCGTTCCGACCTCGGGGTCGCAGAATGTGGCCGGCAGAATGGGGATGATGCGGCCCACCATGGGCGCCTTGCATGTCCATCCGACCAGGTCGCGGCCCCTGACGGTGCCGAAGAACTGGATGTCGTCGAACTGCATCGCCAGCTTGTCGGAGGCAGGCTTGGAGACCACCCAGAGCTCTCCCTTGTGCATGACCTTGTAGTATTCCGTATCGGGGTTGACCCAGAAACATACCTGGCCGTAGACGGTCTCGGGCCTCAGGGTGGCGGCCACGAGTTTCATCTCCCCGAACTCGAACTTGAGCAGGGTGTATTCCTGCGTCTCCGCGTTTCCTCCCTTGGATATGTCCGTCTCGGATGCGTCAATCGCGACCGGGCCGCACTGGGGGCAGAAGGGGGCGTAGTAGGGCTTCTGTATCAGCAGTCCCGCCTCCATGAGCTTTCTGAACTGCCATCTTATGAATTTTCCGTAATCCGGGTACAGGGTGCACGTGAACCTGCGCCAATCGGACAGGAACCCGAACCTTTTCCAATAGTCGTTGACGTAGACTTTATTGAAGAACTCGACTACCGACATGGGGTCCGTGAGATTCCTCAGCTGCTCGTCCGTGCAGCCGTTGTCCTTCATGTACTTTACGATGTCAGGATCCTTGCGTTTGATCCTGGAGGCGAGGCTGATGGCGCCGTTGCCCGTGGCGTGCGTTCCGACCGGAAACATCACGTTGTAGCCGAGAAGCCTCTTGTACCTGCCGATGGCGTCGGCATACGTGTAGCCTCTGAGATGTCCGACATGAAGATAGCCTGTCACCCCGGGATATGCGAATATTATCATGAACTTGGGCCTCTCGTCGCGAGAGGCCATGTTTATCCCGGCCGCCGACCACTTGGCCTGCCATTTCTTTTCCACATCAGTATAGTCGCGCGCCATAATCACTACCCGACACTGGCGAGAAGAAGTACACACGGATTATATAGTATTCTGTCGATGGCGCAGCAACACGGCATCCGCAAGAAATGAAGCGTTTTTCAAACGAGATTGCTTTGTCGGACAAAGTATGACAATGTCCGACAGTTTTATATATCCTGTCTTACATGTAATTACAGAGCCGAAAGGGATGGGACTCTACAAGCTCTGTGGCGAGGTGAAAAGGATGTCTGACGACGCAAAGGTCACGCTCAGGATGGGACCCGAAGAACTCCAGTTGATGGACGACTACGTGGCTGAGCACCCGGAGGTCGGAACCAGGTCCAATTTCATACGCGCCGCCGTCCGGGCGTTCGTTGTCGGAGATGCACCCGACATCGACGGACGCACGGAGGAAAGCGGGATCTTCGTCCGCTTTTCCGAGGTACAGCTGAACGCCTTGTCCTTGCTGAAGGAAGAGGGGATATGCCTCAGCGAGGAGGAGTTCGTCAGAACATGCGTCCTGAAGAAGCTCGTCACGGAGGAGACCGAAAAGGAATCCGCCGTGAACGCCTTCAGGACCGCACAGCTCACCTCGAAGATGAAGTGAAGAAAAAGGGATGGGATATCGAGCGCCCCGGCGGAGGGATGGGACTTGTCCGCCGGGAGTGCTTGAGCAAACGACTTAGGGAAGGGGGATGCACAGGATGGTTACGATCAGAACGGACGGTGGCGAAGTTTGCGTTGAACCAAGGGTCGCTGTCGTCGGCGTCGGCGGCGCCGGATGCAATGCCGCCGGAAGATTTTACGACGGGCTCATGCCGGTAGACGTCATAGCCGTCAACACGGACAGAGCTGCGCTCGAACGGACGCATGCGGATGTCAGGATTTTCATCTGCAGGGACGTGACGAAGGGGATCGGCACCCGAGGGGACGCATCTCTCGGCAGGAAATGCGCGAGGGTACATACCGAAGAAATCAGGGATGCCCTCAGAGGGCATGATGTTGCGGTGATAGTCGCGGGCATGGGAGGCGGGACCGGTTCCGGAGCCGCTTCTGTGGTCGCGGAAATAGCTCAGGGCCTCAACATGGTGACCATGGCCATTGCGATAAGGCCTCTCACCTTGGAAGGAAGAGGGGTCGCCGCGGGAGAGGGGCTCAGGGCGCTGAGGTCTGTATGTCCCGGCACGGTCGCGGTGGAGAACGACAAAATGGTCGAACAGTTCCCCGATATGACGATACAACAGGCTTTCGATGCCGTGAACGACGGCATCGTCAGATATGTGATGAAGAAGACGGACGATATCGCCGAGGCTTTCGCCGAGGAGATCGGGAAGGTCCGCCCCTCCGAACCCAACGTGGGCGAGGGCGCCGCCGGTACCGTGTCCGCGAAGATGGCAGTTTAAAAAAGGAAGAAACGGGTCCGGTATCCTCCTGCCGGGCCCTGTTTCTCGGCCTTAAGTTGTTTTTCCAAAGGTCCTATCAGGATTTTTCTTTGGAATTGTAATATTCGTACCCTAGGTCGAACGCCTTCCGATTGATGTCGGCGAATTTTTCCGGGACGGTTTCCAGCAGAGTGTCCAGCAGAACATCCCTTCCGATCGGGAATCCGTCGGCCGCGGCAACGGCACCTATCATGACCGCATTGGCGGCCACCGCCTTGCCGGCCTTCACTGCCAGGTCCGTCGCGTTGATGGTTATCAGCCTGGGAGTTATCTTCCTCACAGCCTCCACTATCTCTTCCACGTCCGGATACGATTCGAAACCGGCCGCGACCGAAGAGGGCAGTATGGGCTCAAGGTTCATCAGGATGGCAGTATCCCTGTTGCAAAGGCCGAGGTTCCTGCAGGTCTCCGCAGGTTCGAAACCCATGAGCAGGTCCGCCCCTCCCGCGGGCTCGAGCGGGCTCGATATCCCCTTTCCGAACCTTACGGTGGAGAGCACGCTGCCTCCTCTCTGCGCCATTCCGTGGATCTCGCTCATCGCCACATCATAGCCTTCTTTCATGGCCGCATTTCCGATCACCATCGAAGCCAGAAGGACCCCTTGGCCCCCTACTCCGACGATCTGCACTGTGTATTTCATTGCTTCACCTCCAGCGCGCCCTTGGGGCATACGTTGGCGCACATGCCGCAACCGATGCACTGGACCGGATCGACTTCGATGGAGCCGTCCTTGTCCTTGAAAAGCGCGGGGCACGCGATGGTCTTGAGACAGGTGTAGCACCTGATGCACTTGCCATCGTCAACCTCGCATCTCCTGCACACAAGCATCTTCTGCCTCTTGAGCTCGAGGGGGCAGGCGCGTTTCGCGATTACGACGGCTACCCCGTCGAATTCGATCGCTTCCTTCATCACCTTGTTCATGGCCTTCACGTCGTACGGGTCGACGGTCTCCACAAAGCGCACGCCGATCCCCTTCACCAGTTTCTCGATGTCGATGGCGTCCGTCTTGATGCCGCCGAAGTCCCTCCCGGTACCGGGATTCGGCTGGTGTCCCGTCATGGCCGTCGTCCGATTGTCCATGATGACCATCTTGATCTTGTGGCCGTTGAACAGCGCGGACATCAGGGGCTGGACCCCGGAATGGAAGAACGTCGAGTCACCGATGAACGCTATCGGAAGCTGGTCTGTGGACTGGGCGAAACCTCCGGCCGCGCCGGCACCCCCGCCCATGCAAATTATGAAATCGGCCGTGCGGAATGGCGCCTGGACACCCAGGGTGTAACATCCTATGTCCGAGCAATATACCACGTCCCTGCTGCCGACGGCGCGTTTCGTCGCTGCGAAGGTGCCGCGGTGCGGGCATCCCGCGCAGAGGGTCGGGGGCCTTCCGGGCAGAACTATATCTGCCTTCTGCAGGGGCTTCTTGAAATCTTTCACCTTGACCAGGGTTGCGATCCCCGAAAGGACCTCCGGAGAATACTCCCACTGCCTGGGGAAGTTGCCGCTCCTCTTGCCGTAGACCGGGACCCCGAGACCGTTCTGCGCAGAGATGCGGAGAACCGCATCCTCCAGATAGGGTTCCAGCTCCTCTACCACGATTACCGCCTTCTTTCCTCTGACGAAATCGGCGATCTTCTTCTCGGGGAGGGGCGCGGTAAATCCCAATTTGAGTATCGAGACCCCGGAGACGAACTCCTTGACGTAAGTATAGGACACACCCGAGGTGATCACTCCCACTTCGCCCTCTCCCTCGACGAAATTAAGGGATGACCTCTCGGACAGTTCCATGGCTTTCTTCTGCTTATCGAGCAGCCTGACCCTGTTGGGTTTGGAGTATGCGGGTATGTTGACGAATTTTGGGTCGTCCTTCACGAAGCGACCCTTGGATGCCGTATCCCTGAAGGGCCCGAATTCCACCGGTCCGCGGGCATGGTTGACCCTCGTCGTGGTACGGAATATGACAGGAAGCTCCAATGCTTCTGAGATCTCATAGGCTGCCGGAACCATGTCCTTGGCCTCTGCAGGTGTGGAGGGCTCGACCATGGGGAGCAGCGACAATGCCGCATAGGTGCGGTTGTCCTGCTCGTTCTGCGAACTGTGACATGACGGGTCGTCAGCGGTCATTATCAGCATCCCCGCCCTGACGCCGGAATAAGCAAGCGTCATCATGGGGTCTGCGGCCACGTTCAGCCCTACATGCTTCATGAAGACGAAGGAGCGCACGCCGGAAGATGCCGCGGCGGCCGCGACCTCCATCGCGGTCTTCTCGTTGGTCGAGAATTCGAAGTACATCCCTTCCCTTTCGGCTTCCGTTTCAAGAATGTTGCCGACCTCGGAAGAGGGAGTTCCGGGGTATGTGGACGAGCACTTGACCCCTGCCTCGAACAGCCCCCTGACGATGGCCTCGTTTCCGAGAAGGAGCTGCTTTCCGTCTTTTGCCAATATATCCGACATTTTCAGCCTCTTGTAATCCAGTGTAATGCTGCAGTTTTATTAAAATAGGTTACTTGATGGACAAACAATAAAAACAAGGCTGACATACTTCGGCCGAGCGGGGGTTGCCAAGCTGGTCAACGGCGCAGGACTTAGGATCCTGTCCTTAGCGGTTCATGGGTTCGAATCCCATCCCCCGCACTTATCCAATGGTTTCCGATCGAATACTCACGGTTTGTATACCGGGCCGTCGATTACCGGACATGAAGAGGCAGATGATCAAGATCGACGAAGAGAGATGCAACGGCTGCGGGCTATGCATCGACGCTTGCCAGGAGGGCGCATTGGCCCTTGTGGGGGGGAAGGCGAAGCTGGTCCGCGAAGACTACTGCGACGGACTCGGAAACTGTCTTCCGGCCTGCCCCATGGACGCCATATCGTTCGAGGTGAGGGATGCTCCCGCCTTCGTGGAGAACCCCGGAATCCAGAACATCCCGTGCAGCTGTGCTGACAAGCCCTCCATGATATGCGTCGGAGAGAAGAGCAAGGCCGACGGGGAGCTGTCGCAGTGGCCGATACAGATCAAACTCGTCCCAGTAAAGGCCCCATGGTTCGACGGCAGGGACCTTCTGATAGCCGCCGACTGCACCGCGTTCGCCATGAGGGACTTCCATGAGAAGTTCGTCAAGGGACGGATCACGATAGTTGGGTGCCCGAAGCTCGACTCCATCGATTACAGCGAGAAGCTGTCCGAGATACTCCGGAGCAACGATGTCCGTTCTGTGACTTTGGTCAGAATGGAGGTCCCCTGCTGCGGAGGGATGACGCGCGCCGTGAAAGAAGCCATCAGGACCAGCGGCAGGAACGTTCCGCTGAAGGTCTACACCCTGTCTAGGGAAGGCAAGATACTCAGCGTCGAGTGACACGGCAAACGGTTATCTTCAAGGACCTGCATCCTTACCCGGAGACGGAAATGAAGGTCGCCATAATCAGCGGGACACCCAGGAGCAACGGCTATACTTCGGAACTTATCAAGAACCTTAGCGCCGGGCTCAAAAACGCGGGATGCGAAGTTAATACCGTGACCCTTTTTGACAAGGTCATAAGCGGATGCAACAACTGCGGAGTATGCCAGAAGAAAGGTAACGAGGGGAAATGCACGATCAAGGACGACATGCAGCCCTTATTCCAGGTCGTGGACGATTCCGAGCTGCTGATAATAGCCAGCCCAATCTATATGTGGCAGTTCACGGCTTGCACCAAGGCGTTCCTGGAACGCCTTCACTGCATGTACGACTCCCTCGACGGCAAAAGGATAGCGCTGGCTATGACCATGGGGGACGACGAATACGTGGCCTCCTACGCCGTAAGCGGCATGCTGGACATGTGCGAATACTATCACATGACCTATCTCTCTTCGTTCGCAGTCCCCTACGCCGACAAGGACGAGGTGAACCGTTCGTTGTACGCCGAGAAGCTGAAGGACTTCGTGAACCGCATCACCGGATGATCATTCGTATCTGCGAAGATCTTCCACGTGGCGCGACTTGCCCTCGAACCTCTCAAGGGAGCCGGGGAGCGCGAGGTGCACCGAGGCCTTGATGTTCAGGACATCCTTCAGCCTGCCCTCGACCGCACGGGTCATCCTGTCGATGGACACGGTATCGTCGGTCAATGAATCTTCGGCGATCTCAACGTCGACGGACATGCTGTCCATGAAGTTCTCGTTGGTGAGCGTTATCTTGTAGAACGGGGAAAGGAAACCGAACTCTCCTATGACCCCCTCGATCTGAGACGGGAACACGTTGACGCCGCGGACTATCAGCATGTCGTCCGTACGTCCGGATATACGCATGAGCCTCGGATGGGTGCGTCCGCAGTCGCACTTCTCCCATGTCAAAGCGGAGATGTCGCCTATCTTGTAGCGGATGAGCGGGAACGCCTCCTTCTTGAGCATGGTGACGACCATTTCGCCCCTCTCGCCGTCTGCGCACTGCTCCCCGTTTTTGTCGAGGACCTCCACATACGCCATGTCCGCCCAGATGTGGAGCCCGGACTGCTTCTCGCATTCCAGGAACATCGGCCCGTAGAACTCGCTGGCACCGTAGCAGTTGTGGACCCTCATCCCGGTCCTGTCCTGGAGCTTCTGCCTCATGCTCTCGGACCAGGGCTCGCCGCCGGCTATGGCATAGCGCACCTTGGTGTCCCTTCTGATGTCTATCCCCTTCTGGTCGCATACATCGGCGATGTGGAACATATAGGACGGCGTTCCGGCGAATGCGGTTATCGGGAGGTCCTGCATCATCTTGATCTGCCTTTCGGTGTTGCCGGTGCTTATTGGAAGCACGGTAACGCCCATCCTCTCCGCGGCGTAATGGACGCCCAGTCCGCCGGTGAAAAGTCCGTAGCCGTGGAAATTCTGAAGAATGTCGTCTTTGGACATACCGAAGGATACCATTCCCCGGTCCAAGGATTCGGCCCAGTTGTCAAGGTCGTTCTGAGTGTATCCCACCACGGTCGGATTGCCTGTGGTGCCAGAAGAAACGTGGAGCCGGACCAGTTCGTTGTAGGGCTTGACGAAGAGATTATCGGGATAGTTGTCCCTGAGGTCCGTCTTCTTCATGAAAGGGACCTTTCTGAACTTTTCGAAACTGTCTATGTCCTCGGGCAGCAGCCCCACGGACTTCATCTTGTCGTGTATGAACTTCGAGGAATCGTACATTGTCCGCAGCTCGTTCCTCAGCAGACCCAGCTGCATCTTCTGTAATTCTTCTTTCGGCTTGGTTTCCAGTTCCTTGTTCCAATATGCCATTCGATACACGCCTCCGTGCTATCGACTAGCACGTTATTGTCCGAATAAAGAGCTACGACTTATACCTTTAGGTCTCCGGCGATCTCTTGTTCAAAGCGTGACTGAGCCTGCGACCCTGAGCTTTCCGCCTTCCAGATACATCAGCACGGCCCTGTCTCCGGGCTTGTAGATCAGGTCCGACTCCAAGTTGAGTGTCACCTCTTCTCCTGAGACGGAAACGGAGCATGGGACCATCTGCATCCAATGTCCCAGATGCATGACCATGCCGTCCTTGAGCGGGCTCTTCCAGTACTTGACCATCTCGACTTTCCCGGTGAAACTGCGGGTCATCGTGACCTCGCGGTCCGTTGTGATGACGAAGCCCCTGTCGAGCTCGTCGGACTCTATGCCTCTGAGCGCAAGACCCACATGGTCGCCTTTCACCGCATCTTCGGCGTCGACGTCGTGCTTCTGGATGGACTTAAGGACGATTTCGCGTTTGAGCGGAAGGACCGTCATCTTGTCGTGCTTGCGGAAGTGGCCTTCGGCGACCGAGCCGAGGACGACGGTCCCGACCCCTTTGACGTTGAAATGACTGTCCACCGGGCAGGACCCGCTGGTGCCTTCGCCCGGCTTCCTGTTCTGATCGGCGGCGATCTTCAGCAGCTCGTCCCTCATCGTTATCGGCTCGAGTTCCTTGAACTCGTAGTTCTCCATGCAAGTCCCGGCGATGAGGGGCTTCAGCTGTTCGGGCTGTATGTAGTTCCTGAGAACGATCCACCCTCTGGATATGCCGACGCAGTCGGCTATCACTATGGTCTCTCCCAGGAAGGAATCTATCTTGTCGACGACCAATATGGCGAATTCCGCCATCTCGACCGTGTAGAATATCGAGGACATCTTCTCGGGGTATTTCGAAGGTTCCAGCAATGTTACCGAGTCGTTCCCCTTCTTCAGTTCGAAGAAGGTTATGTCCGTGACGGTCCCCTTCTTGCCTATTTCTCCCGCGACGTCTTTGGCGCCCAGGACAGCGACGTTCAGATTGCTCATCAGATATCCGTTCCTTTGACCAGCTCTATGCCTGCCTTCTTCAGGGCCTCGACGGCCCTGAGGGGTTCATCGACACGGATGAAGAACGCAGACAGATTCTTGCCCGCATATGCATATCCGTACTCGATGTTGATGCCTTCGCGTCCGCATACGTCGGCGGCCTCGAAGAGGGACCCCGGCGCGTCGTTTATGACAATTCCGATGACCTGGGTCTTTTTGACTATTATGCCTTTCTGCCTTATCTTCTCGAAAGACTCCTCGGGGTCGTCCACAATGGCGCGCAGTATGCCGAACTCGGCCGATTCTGCCAGGTTGAAAGCTTTCATGTTGACGTTGCTCTCCTTTAGCGTCCTGGCGATGGCCGCAAGGCGTCCCGGCTCGTTGTTCACAAAAATCGAAAGCTGAATTATGACGTTCTGTTCTGGCATTATAACGACCTCTTGTCTTTGACCCTGGATGCTTTGCCGTCGAACCTCGGCAGCTCACCGGGGGCCTTGAGCTCCACGTGTACACCAAGGTTGAGGTATTTTTTAAGTTCGCTCTCTATGTGGGAGCGCAGCAGTATCATGTCCTCGACCTTGTCGCTGAAGGACTCCGGCTTTATCTCGACCTGGACGACCATGTTGTCCAAGGCGCCCTCCCTGGTCACCTGGATCATGTACTGGTTGCCCACCTGGGGGACCTGCATGAGCGCGTACTCGATCTGCGACGGGAAGACATTTATCCCGCGGACTATGAGCATATCGTCGGACCTGCCCGATATCCTGGAGATACGGGGCGAGCTCCTTCCGCAAGGGCAAACATCGTCGCAGACCGCGGAAAGGTCGCGTATCCTGTATCTGACGAGCGGAAAAGCCTCTTTTTTCAGCATGGTGACGACCAGCTCTCCCTTCTCGCCGGGCTCCAGGACCTCGCCGCTCTGGGGGTCGATGGCCTCCATATAAGCTATGTCGCCGCAGATGTGGATGCCGTTGCGTTCCTCGCATTCGGTGAACATGGGGCCTGCCAGCTCCGACGTGCCGTATATGTCATACGCCCTGACGCCCGAATATTCCTCGATGCGCTTCCTCATGCCCTCGCTCCAGGGCTCTGCGCCGAGGACCGCCTTCCTGAGTTTCGTGTCCCTGAGGAAATCGATCCCGATATCCTTGGCGACGTCGATCATGTGTATGAAGTACGAAGGGGTGCATGCTATGACGGTGACGTCCAGGTCCTGCATCAGCTCCAGCTGCCGCTCTGTGCTTCCGGTGCTGGCGGGGAGCACGGTAGCGCCTACGCGTTCGGCCCCGTAATGGAGTCCGAGACCGCCTGTGAACAAACCGTATCCGTATGATACCTGCAGGGTGTCGTCCTCGCCGACCCCGATGGAAGAGAGGGACCTGGCCAGTGCTTCCGTCCAGTAATCCAGATCGTTCCGGGTGTATCCCACGAGGGTGGGTTTTCCCGTAGTCCCCGAAGATACATGATATCTCACGACGTCGGTGTTCGGTACGGAGAACATTTTTGTGGGATAGTTGTCCCTGAACTCCTGCTTGGTCATGAAGGGGAGCTTGGAAACATCGGAAAGAGATCTGATATCGTCAGGTTCGACGTCGAAGGAATCCATCTTGTGCCTGTAAAATGCGTTGGAAGAATAGAGCTTCGTAACGAGATTTTTTATGCTGCTGTACTGCAGCCTCTTCAATTCTTCCTTCGGCATGCATTCTATGTCATGGTTCCAGAACATGGGGTCCACTGGCTTTTCCTTATCGTATCCCTTTATTTATATTGAGCGAGCGCTTGTGCATCGGATGGAAGAGGAAAGGGCCGCTTGGGACGAACTTTACCGCAGACAGCCCAGGGCATGGAGGGGCTCGTCGAGGGTCCCGGATCTGGGTCTTTCCACGGGAAGTTCAGTTCTGGACGTGGGATGCGGCAACGGGAAGACCTCGGCCGCATTGGCGAAGATGGGATTTTCCGTCACCGGCGTGGATTTCTCCGATGTTGCAGTGGGATCCTGCAGGGAACGCCTGGAGGGAGAAGCGGAGTTTTTTGTGTGCGACTGCACCCGGATGCCGTTTTCCGACAGCACCTTCGACGGCATATATGCGGTCCATGTGGCGGAGCACCTCGACGACGGTCAGATGGCGGCCTTGGCCTCCGAATGTTTCAGATTGCTCCGTCCGGGAGGGAGGATGTTCGTCAGGTCCTTCTCCCCCGGAGATATGAGGGATATGCCCGGAAACTCGGTCAGAAACGGCATAAGATATCGTTACAGGGCCCCCGAGGAGATCGCGGCGGGCTTTTCGGTCTTCGAAACCCTCGGTCTTGAAACGGTCGACGAAAGAACCCGTTTCGGTACGGTGAGGAGCCGTTCGGAATGCATGTTTGAAAAACGATGACGGTCGTTCGGCCTCATCGACCCGTTACGATAGTGTTAAATCCGAGAATAAAATGGTCGTATATGATTTGCCCCAAATGCGGAGCCGACAATCCGGAAGGCACCCTGTTCTGCGAAGAGTGCGACTGGCGCCAGGACATGCCCTTCAGGGCCGCTAAGAAACGGAACGTGAACACCCTCTCCCTTGCTGTGCTGGCGTGCGGGGTTCTTTCTGTGGCCCTTGCATTTTTCGTCGCGATGGCCGGGGCGGCCGTGGGTGCGGTGGGGCTTATAGTCGGCGGTTACGCTATCAACGCCGTGCGCATCGTGAAGCCTGTCAACCAGAATGTTCTTATGGTCGCCTCCGCGGCAGGACTTCTGCTTTCCATGATCGGCTTCATTTTAGGATTCGCCAACCTCTGAGGCTTTCCTATGGCTGTGTACAGAGGTCGCTACATACTTCAGGGCCTCCCGGAGATATCCGATGAGATGGAGAAGGACCTGGACCTCGCTTACGACATATGCCGGCATTATCATTCCTCTCTCCCTTGCCGGGAATGCGGAAGATGCTGCCATCAGAAGCTTATAACGATCCTTCCCGAAGAAGTGGACAGGATCTCTTCGGCCGCAGGTGTCCCCTTGGGCGAGTTCATGTCGAAATACGTGGGATTCTCCAAAGACGGAAGGATCATGCTTCTCCGGACCGACCCCTGCGCTTTCCTCGGAAAGGATAAAAAATGCAGGATATGGGAGGACCGCCCCGAGGTATGCAGGGAGTTCCCCTACCTGGTGTCAACCTTCATGAGCCGGGTCTACCTCGCGATAGCGAACGAGGACGCCGACATCCTGGAGCTCATAGACTACATGGACCGCGAGTGGCCCTGCACGAATAACATCAGGGAGACCATCGTCGGAAAGGTCGAAGAGGCCAGAGGGATCAGGGCCGGACGTCACCTTCCGTGAGACATGGCGAAGGAAAGGTAGCTCTCCATGTATTTGGACGGCATTATGTTGTGCCCCTCGCCCCTCAGCCTTATCATCGTGCAGTCCCGTATACGGTCTGCCAGCGCGTCTCCGAACTCCAGAGGCACCATGTAATCCTCGGATCCGTGTATCGACAGGGTCGGTGCCATTATCATATGCGCATGGTCTTCCGTGGAATAGAGGTCTACGGCCCTCATCTGGTCCTCCAGGCCGTCGATGCTGTACCCGAAATCTTCTGCGGCCGACCTTTTCCTGGTTGCGAAGTACCTCTCGGGCAGACACATGGCCTTGAGGGGGACGCTCAGGTATCTCAGCGGCATTCCTTCCCTCGCGGCCTCGATCATCCCATGGAACATGAAAGAGGACCTTTCCGGCCTCCTAAGGTAGGAAGACACAAGTGCCAGAGTGGAAACTTTGTCAGGGTAGCGGATCGCCAGCGACTGTGCCACCTGGGATCCCATGGACCATCCGAGCACGTGGGCCTTTTCGAAGGAGAGCTTCTTCAGCAGTTCGGCCACATCGTCGGCCATATCGTCTATGGTGAAGGGCCCGTCGTACTCGGTTTCGCCGGAGCCCCTGTTGTCTAGCGTGATAACTGTAAAACGGCCGGATGCATCGGATACCACGTCGTTCCAGAAAGCCATGCTGCTGCCGAATCCTGCCAGAAGTACCAGGGGGTCCCCGGAACCCGTTACGGAGTAGGACAGTCTCACCCCGTTCAGCTTGGCTATGGGCATGCCTGCGGATTATTCTGCTCATACATATACGTGACGAGCGGCCATGGGTCATTTATTAAAAGAATGAACGCTTCACATGAGTGCGAAAAGCAGGACGTCCAAATGAAGGTCACAGCATTCAATTGCAGCCCCCGCAAGAACGGGAACACAGCGCACATGTTAATGACGGTGTTGTCCGTCCTCGAAGAGAACGGAATAGAGACCGAGCTTGTACAGGTCGGAGGCGTGGACATGCACACGTGCCACGCATGCGGAAGATGCAAGAAGAACCTGGACGGCAGATGCGTCCAGGACGACGATGCGCTCAACGAATTTTCAGAGAAGATGGTGGCATCGGACGGTATCATCATCGGTTCGCCGACATATTATGCCGACCTTAGCCCGGAAGCGAAGATCCTCATCGACAGGGTGGGCTACTCCTGCAAGACCAAGGAAGGTAACCCCCTAAGAAGAAAGGTTGGTGCGGCGGTCATCGCCGTCAGGAGGGCGGGTTCGATCCACGCCTTCGACAGCATCAACCACTTCTTCCTGATAAACGAGATGATCGTTCCGGGATCGACATACTGGAACATGAGCCTGGCCCGTGCGCCCGGCGACTACGAGAACGACGCGGAAGGCGTCGCGACAATGAAGGCGCTGGGCGAGAACATGGCCTGGCTGCTCAAGAAGATGGAGTGATCCCATGTCGTCACAGAAAAAGAAGATCCTGCTCATCGTGATGGACGGCCTCGGAGACCGGGGCAACGAAGATCTGGACTGGCAGACCCCCCTCCAGGCCACCAAGACTCCCAACTTCGACTGGTTCGCGAAGAACGGCATGTCCGGCATCTGCGACACCATAGCGCCCGGCGTCAGGCCGGGAAGCGACACCGCACACCTATCCATACTGGGCTACAACCCGCGCGAGGTCTATACCGGAAGAGGTCCCTTCGAGGCCGCCGGGATAGGGCTGATAAGCAAGAAGGGCGACATAGCGTTCAGGTGCAATTTCGCGACGGTGGATGAAAAAATGAACGTCATCGACCGCAGAGCCGGCAGGATCAGGGAACCGGACACCACAGAGCTGGTGAAAGCCCTCGAGGGCCTGACGATAGACGGGGTTCAGGCCATCGTGAGAGAAGGTACCGAACACCGCGCCGCGCTGCTCCTCAGAGGTCCGGAGCTCTCCCCCGAGGTGACGGACCCGGACCCGCACGACCTCGCCGAGGTGCTCGAGTCCAAACCTAAATGCGCAGGAGCGGTCTTCACGGCGGGCGTAATAAACAAATTCGTAAAGAAGAGCTACGAGGTCCTCAAGGACCATCCGGTCAACAAAAGGCGGATAGCGGAGGGGCTGCCTCCGGCGAACGTACTGCTTCCCAGAGGCGGCGGGTCGTTCCCCAACATCGAGCCCTTCCCGGAGGTCCACAACATGCGCTCTGCCTGCGTCGCAGGCGTAGGTATGATCAAAGGGATCTGCGGCGTTTGCGGACTCGATGTTCTGGACCTTCCCCCCCAATGCACCGGAGGGACTGATTCCGACTTCACCCTGAAAGCGAAATGCGCCCTGGAAGCTCTGAAGAAATACGACTTCGTATTGATGAACTGCAAGGCCCCGGACGTATGCGGACACGATGGCAACGCCAAGCTCAAGTGCGAGATAGTCCAGAGGCTGGACGACATGGCCGGGTATATCAGGGACAACTTCCCGAAGGACCTGGTGATAGTTTTCACCGCAGACCACAGTACCCCCTGCAGCCTCATGGACCACAGCGGGGACCCTGTGCCCATCACGATCTATACCCCGGGAATGGTCATAGATTCGGCGACATCGTTCAGCGAGTCGGGGTGCGCGTCGGGCTCCATCGGGCGCATAAGAGGTTTCGACATCGTGCCCATATGCATGGACCTTGCGAACAGGACGGAAAAATACGGGGCCTGATCAGTAGACCGTGAGAACGTACACGGCCGAGAAGAAGTCCCCGGCCACGCTGAGGGTGCATGACGATACCGGAATTCCGGTCCCGGTGCCCAGGGTATAGGAGTTGTCGCCCTGGCGTACGCCCAAGGTATACGCGCCCTCCCTCATGAAGTGAGAATCCAGTATCATAGCGGCTGCCCGCCCCGCTCCGCAGTCCGTGTAGATGTCGTAGACCAGCCCGTCGCACATTTTGACCGTCACCGGGCCGCACTCCGGGTCTATCTCCACTTCGATATTTGTTTCGAGAAGCATCGGGAGTATTTCGCCGGCATCCTGCGGATCTGCTCTTTCGGACGGTCCGGACACAGAGAGCAATACCGAGAAAGCTACCGCGATCAGGATCATGAAGAAAATCGCGTCGACCATGGCGGTGAAGCCCCTGTCCCCTTTCAACGCCATGTGGTGACCTCCATGTTCACCAGCGCCGTCCCTCCGTCGTATTCGACCGGGCACAGCCTCCTCTCCGTCGACATTACGCCTTCGGAGATCCCCGCCGAGAAATACAGCCGCCCCTCAAACCTGGGTTCCCCCGACGCTCCCGGAGCGGATTCGCAACAGACGGATGCCCCTCTGATGCCCGCGATCTCGACCTGGGACCTGAGCTCCTCCCCCAGGTCGCCCTCTATCCTGCCGTCGGAGATTCTGATCCTGTCGGCGAGGGCTTCGATGTCGATGTCCCTCGATGCGACCGTATGTCCGCCGGCCAGGATCGCTGCGGAACCGATGAAGGCCGTAAGCACCAGGGTTACCGCCATCGCGGCGGCCATCGCCTCCATGAAGCCTATGTCCCCCTTCTTGTCCATCCTCATGGGGGAGTCGTCTTCTTCGAAATTGAAATAGGCGCCCAGCTACGGTTAGATTAACTCACTCCGCGCATGTAATGGCCGTAAGTTACGGAGCCGCACATTTCGGAGATCTTCGCCTTCTTGGACACGTCCCGTTTTGCATATGCCTCGGCCACGGTCTTGGCGAGCGCGACCGGGCGTTTTCTGAGGTCGATCCCGAAGGAATCCACGCCCATCTTCTGAAGATCGTGCAGCTGTTCCAGGAGCATCAGGTCCGAGGAGTTGAGCATATGGGAGATCCCGTCGCCGTCCTTGTATATCGGGAACTGGAACCCTTTCTCGTCCTCCAATATGCCGTTCCCCATCGCAGGGTCGCGGGTGACCATGAGCTCCTGCCTGCCGAACACCATGACCTCCACCAGGCCGCTGTAGTATTCAGTGATTCCGCGGATCTCGTTCTTCGACAGCTCCATGGAAAGAGTGGTCTGGTTGACCGTCAGCGGATAGTACGAATTGAAGAAATTCATGTAGGTGCTTCCGTAGACGCGGGGCGAATTCCTGTTCGCATGCAGCTGCCCTACGGTGTTGACCATCACGCTCCCGCTTCCCGGAGCGGTGTCTGCGGGGTCGAACCTCGGAAGCAGTGCCACGAGCTCGATCTTTCCCACATCGCATATGTCTTTTGCCTCTCCGATGCTGTCGCCGTATTCGAAATAGACCCTGTCGGCGTAGTCGGCAACGGCTTCGAGGTTCCGTACCGAGTTGACGTAGAACGACATTTCGGGCCTGACATCCTTCCTGTGAACCCTTTCCCTGACCTGCTTCCTCTTGGGGTCGACGCGCTTGGTCGTTCCCGACAGCACGGGCACCTGTCCGATGCTGTTCTTGACCTCGTCGATGCGGGGGTCGTAGGTCCTGTAGATCTGGTACTTTCCGTTGGGGATCTTGAAGGGCACGGTCACCTTCTTGGTCTCGCTTACCTTGAAACCGCCTATCTTCTCATCGCCCTTGAATATCGAGATCCCGTCCTTCGGGTTGAGGACCTCGCTCAGGTCGGACTGCAGGAAAGAGCGATCGGTTATGTTCGCGCTCCCCAGGAGGTAACCTCTGTTGTCCGGGTACAGCGATTGCACAGGCGAAACGACGCCCCCGAAATATCCGTCGCATATCCCGCGGTTGAATATCGTATGCAGGAGGCCCGCAGTGGGCGCTATGGTCTTGTTGTCTTCGCCCTTCTCTTTCATGGAGTAGACTTTTGACGCGAGATACGCGTATGCCGGACTTCTCATCCTCCCCTCGATCTTCGCCGATGTTACGCCTATCTCCTTCAGCTTGGGGATGTAATCCAGCCCGTAGATGTCCGCGCAGCTCATCACGTACTCGTCCCTGGACCCCAGCTTGTATTTCTTTCTGCAGGGCTGGGCGCACTGTCCGCGGTTGCCGCTCCTTCCGCCTATCAAACTGGAGAAAAGGCATCCGCCGGACATGCAGTAGCACATGGCGCCCTGGACGAAGACCTCGGTCTCCACCGGTGAATCCGAGACGATCTTCTTGATCTCCTCGAATGTGAGCTCCCTCGCAAGTATCGCCCGGTCTATCCCGTTGGCCGCGCACCACTCGAGCCCCGCCCTGGAATGTATCCCCATCTGGGTCGAGGCATGCTTGGGTATGTCTATCTTGCTGAGCTGCTTCAGAAGGCCAAGGTCCTGGATCAGGACGGCGTCCGCCCCGACGTCGGAGAGGAACCTGACGAAGGAGACGGCATCTTCCATCTCCGAATCTTTTATCAGGGTGTTTACGGTGATGTAAGCCTTGACACCGCGGTCATGGGCGTACCCCACCGCCCCTTCGATCTGCTGGTCCGAGAAGTTGTCCGCGAATGCTCTGGCCCCAAATGATTTACCGCCGAGGTATACTGCGTTGCATCCGCCTTTGATCGCGGCGACCAGACCTTCGGGGGAACCTGCGGGAGCCAATATTTCCATGGCGGACGCTAGGCAGGCCCATCCTTTATAACTTATGCTTGGGACCTCCGCATAAGGCTAACTGTAATTTCCCGTCTTAATACCCCTGCCTTCAGGTAGATCCGGCATGGAACGCGGAAGGAAAAAGAAAAGGAACGGAAAAAACGGCGTGGCAGAAGCGAAGATGGACGGGGACGTTCTGAGCATCGACTGCCGTGAATGCGGAAATGTACCGGATGCGGGAAGCGATGAATGCATAAGATGCATCGTATCCAAGATCTCGGAGAACGGGTGCGCCGCCAGGATAAGGCTCAGGACCGGCAGGGATACGGAGATCTCGGGGCCCGCTACGGAGATCCTGTGCGAACTTTCGTTCATCGACAGGTCGGCCTCCTCCTTGAGCGGCAGGCCGATGCGCAGATGCGGGTCCTGCCGCCATTCTTGCGACAGGATCGTCGGCATAGCTTGGAGCACCTTCCCGACGCCGGATTTCGCCGGGGCGCGTGGAAAGCTCATGTCATTCAGTCCTTCGAACGGCGTATGCGAGGTTTGCGTTCAGAAAACATACAGGGCGCTGGACCAGGCGGAGCTCTCCATTTCCGAGATCTCGAAAAGGGTTTCGGCCATGGTCGACGGCAGGGGGGCATGAACGATGCCCGTGATAAGGGGCGAAGATGCGTCCGAACACCCATATACGCGGGTAACGGCCTGCGGCCGCGAAACTGAGAAGGAACGTACCGACGGGCCGGTCCCCAGATACGGAGCGCCGGAGAGGCTTGAATCCGACACGACGGGATTCGTCTCGGATTTCGGAAGAATGGCATTGTCCAACACGAGGACGAAACCCACATACGCCGACTGTTGGCTCATCGGCTCGGCGGAGGAACTCGACCTGATTTCCGAATACCGGCTTCCGGGGGCCGGAGTGACCATAGGGGCCGCCGCGGACGGAGAGACGGAATACAATCTCTCCCCGGACGAGTATGTTTCGGCCGACTCTGTGAACGCAGTGGTGTCCGAAGCCATCGAAAGCGTCCGAAGATCTTACAGGGAGAAGGGAGGAAGAATCGACAGGCAGAGCATCCTCAGCGAGGCCCGGATAAGGATAATGGACCGCTCGGACACCATCGAGGCCGTCTACGGAAGCAACTGCATCGACATCGGCAAGGTCGTCGACGGACTTTGCGAGACCGTATACAGGTACACGGTCGGGCTCGGGATCTTCGACATCCTGCTCTCCGATCCCAGGCTCGAAGACATATTCATCGACGCCCCCTGCGACAGGAACCGCATCCATGTGACGATGAACGGCATATCCGGGATCAATTCGAATCTCCGGTGCAGGACCAATCTCATGGTGGACCGCAAGGAGGTCATGAACCTGATAAACGTGCTCAAAAGGGACAGCGGCCTCCAGTTCTGCGAGTCCGAACCGGTCCTGGAGACCGATATTAAAGGACGTGACGCAAGGGCGACCGTCATTGGCTATCCCATGAGCCCCAACGGAGATGCCGTATCCATCAGAAAGCATTCGACCAGGCCGTGGACGCTAACGAGGCTCATTGCCAACGGAACGCTGGACCACGAGACTGCGGGCCTCCTTTCTTTCCTGGTCGACAACCGCTGCACGTTCCTCGTCTGCGGGGCGAGAGGCGCAGGAAAAAGCTCGCTGCTCACGGCGCTGATGTTCGAGTTCCCCGTTTCACAGAGGATACTGACCATAGAGGACACCCTGGAGCTCCCCGGCGACAAGATGAGGAGGATGGGCTACAAGGTCCAGTCCATGCTGATAAACGAGAGGATCGAGGGCGACAGCCTTTCCCGTGCCGACGAAGCCCTGCGGGTTTCCCTCAGGATGGGGGAATCGGCCATCGTGTTGGGGGAGGTCAGGGGAGAGGAGGCCAAGACACTGTATCAGAGCATGAGGGCCGGCCGTGCCGGAAGTTCGATCATGGGGACGATCCATGGCGATTCGGCAAGGTCGGTATACGAACGTGTCGTCCATGACATGGGTATCGCCCCGGAGGCTTTCATGGCCACCGACTTGCTTCTCACCCTGGGCTCGGTCAGGGACAGGAAGTCTGGGGACCAGAAGAGGTCTCTCGGTGAGATCGTAGCGACCGGCGGAAGACCGGGAGAGTTCGTCGACATATCCGATGCTGAAGGGCTCTTCTCGTCGCCCGCGATGAGGAGGATATCCTCATCCTGCGGGATGGACAGGAAGGAGATCCTCGACGAGATACGCTCCAGGTCCGGAATGAGGAAAATGCTGGCTGAGGCGGGGTCGCGCGACGAAAGGTTCCTTGGACCGGAATGGATAAACACGGCCAACGACCACCTGTCCAGGAACTCCGGTAAAAATCCGAAGGCCCTGATAAGCTCCTTCGAAGCAAAGATCCGCAGGGCGGAGGGGGTTGGACAGATTGAGAACTGAGAAAAAGAATCACAGGCCTCTTATCAGAGAGGTGCCCGCCGCAGTCGGGATGATGTCTGTCGTCATCGAATCCGGAGGGTCTCTGGATTCGGCGGTCAGGGAGGTGGCTTCCAAGGGTCCCGAGAACATAGGGAAAGCATTCTCGGCCATCGTCCATGATGCCGACGTGAGGGCTTGCCCCGACATTAGGTCCGGATTGAGGTCCGCGACGTCCGCTCTCCCGAAGGAGCTGGCTTTCTTCAGGCGTTCGGTAAATATGCTGATGGCGGCCTCGGAGATGTCCCCGGGCCCGGAAAAAACAAGGATCCTGAAAGATGCCTCCGACATATCCATCAACGGCCTTAAGGAGACGGGAGAGGCATATGGCGCCTCTCTTTCCAACCCTTGCATGGTCATCTTCGGCTTGGGGATCATGGTCCCCATGATCCTGATGTCGATACTCCCGATACTTCAGATCGGGGGGATGTTCGGCGAATCCATCGGCCTCGGCCCGGTCGTCGTTACGACCCTGGTCGCAGTGCCAGCATGCGTCCTCTGCGTGACTATTTCGATAAGAAGAAAGGACCCTTTCGCCACGGCGAGAGGAGACATGGAATGGGGGCCGATCACACCGTTGATAGCCTCCTTGCCACTTGCGCTTATCGCCTGGAATCTGACCGCGGACATCGTCCAGACCTTTGTTTTCTCGACGGTCCCCGCGTGCGCGCTGACCTTGGCCGTGCTGCATCCGTCTCAAAAAAGAGAGCGGAAGCGCGCCGATGTGGAACGCTTCCTGAAGGATTCGGTATTCGAACTGGGCAACCGCCTGATATCGGGCGATAACTTCGAGAACGCGGCGGCAGGAGCCCTGGAAACGAGGAGCGAGACCTCACTTGCCGCCGACCTGTTCAAAAAGGAGATGGCCCTCTGCAGGGGGGACGGGCATTCAGCGATAATTTCGGCCCTGGGCGAAGTTTCCCCCGAGGTCACGGACGCATTCTGCGAGGTTTATGACGCATCGCAGAGGGACATAAGGGAAGCCGGAAGGCTCGCCATTTCCATCGGAAGGCAGATGCAGGACCGGGAGGCCGTGGAAAAAGGCATATCGAACAAGCTGAAAAGCGTGTTCGACATGATGACCGCCACCGCCGCGGTGTTCGCCCCCATGGTCCTGGGGCTGTCGGTCGCGATGCTGAGGCCGCTTTCCGAGATATCGGAAGCTGCGGACCTGACAGGAACTTCCGCGGTCACAGCCTTGTACCTGGCGGAACTCTGCGCCCTGATGGCGTTCCTGACGGCGGCGCAAAGGGGAGGGTGCGGTGTCAGGAACATCGTGTACAGGTTCTCGATGATGCTGCCTGTTTCGATGGCCGTCTTCTGCGCCTGCATGTCCTTCGCCCTCTAAAACTCTTAATCGTTTTTTATATCATACCGCAATCGGGTCCCGATGAGGGCAGGAACTCCGGGACTTGCGATATCCGCGTTTCTTTTTGCGGTTCTGGCACTTATCGTGGCCGTCCCTTTTGCATATCCTACTGGTACTTTCATCGGCCTCGACGGGACCGCGGGGGTGATGGACCACCGCTGGGGCGGGGGGCAGTTCGTCTATGCGCTGGGAGACATGTTCTGCCACCAGCAGACCGAAAGGAGCTTCATGGTCAACGGTTCACAGACCGCTTTCTGCGCCAGGGACATCGGCATGATCGCCGGATGCGCTTCCGGCCTCCTATTGACATACCGGTACGCCGGGAAGCATCCCTTCACCGAAAGAAAGACCATGTACGCCGGATTCGCACTGATATCTGTCATGGCGGCCGAATGGGCGGCGGGGGCCTTACTCGGTTACGATCTGGATGTCCTCAGGTTCGCCGCGGGCATCATCGGAGGGGCGGGCATCGCAATGGTGATACAGAACATCGCGTCGGAGCCGTGGAAGGGTGAGGGAGAGAGCTGAGGCTCAACGCGGGCCTGTCTGAATTCTCGATTTGAGGAGCACGTTTCAATACAGTGCGGCTAAGAACAGGTCTTATCGCTTCTCCCTCGCTGGAATATCGTCTTCGCAGTATTAATCACACTTGGTCCATCCGCAGGCCTTGCACACGTTGCATCCGCCCTGGAACTCCAGCTCGGAGCCGCACTTCGGACATGGGTTGATGACCTTCCTCGCCGGTTCGGCAGGGATATTCTCCACGCCCTTTACCTCTATCTGCATCTCCTTCCACATGTCCACGAGGGCGTATCCGACCGCCATGGGACAGCACGACCCCTTGCTGGTGTCGTGCTTGGTGAACGTCCTCACCGTGTACGAAGGGCATGAACCGCAGCTCTTGAGCTGGTCCACGATGGAGTATACGTCGCATCCGCTCCTGGCCGCCAGGGATATCATCCTTGAGAGCCCGATCATGAAGTTGTTGCATCCGCCGGTGGAGCCTTTGTTGAGGTATGCTTCCACCATATCGCCGGTCTCCGGGTCGAAGAACGCGGTGCAATGGAGGCTTCCGCAGCCGGTCATGAGCTTCCTCTTCTTGCCCACGACGTTGTCTCCGACCTCGAGCACGGAGCCGCGCCTCTTCTTCTCTGCCTCCTCTTCCTCCTTCTGCTTCTTGGCCTTCTCCTCGCTCTCTTTCGGGGTGAGTATGCTGTCGCGCTTACATCCGTCCCTGAACACCGTCACGCCTTTGCAGCCCATGTCCCAGGCGTAAAGATAAAGGCCTTCGATGTCGGACTCGGGGAAGTCCTTGTGAAGATTGACCGTAGAGCTTATCGAAGCGTCTATGTGCTTCTGCCAGGTGGCCTGCATGTCGATGCGCTGCCTGTAATCCAAAACCTGGGCGTTTGTGAAGTAGTCAGGCAGTTCGGAATCGTCCTGGTAGCCGTGCTCCTCCATGAACTCCTTGACCACCGGGGTATATACTTTGTAATATTCGTCCTTGTTCGAAAGGGACACGGTCCTGCGCTCGTAGTAGTTGGCGAATATGGGTTCTATCCCTCCGGATATCCCAAGCATCGTGGAGAGCGTGCCCGTGGGCGCGATCGTTAGAAGCTGCGAGTTCCTTAGCCCGTGCATCGCCACCAGGTCCCTGGTCTCCTGAGTGGTGTTTTCCTTGAAATACGGGGAGGATAGGACCTGCTCTATGACGCACTTGGGGAACATGCCGTCTTCGGAGGCCATCAGGGCAGATTCGCGTATGGCGGTGTCGGCCATTATGAACGCCAGCCTGTCACAGAACTCCACGGCCTCCTCGGACCCGTACCTCAGCCTGAGTTTTATCATCATGTCGGCAAGGCCCATGATGCCCAGCCCGATCTGCCTCCAGTCCCTGACGGAATCCTTCTGCTCCTGCAGAGGATGGAGCGGGAGCCCCTCGTCCAGGACTTCGTTGAGGCCTCGGACGCATATGCCGACCGCCTCCTTGAACTCCTCCTCCATGAACAGCCCTTCCTTGATGAAGGCAGCGAGATTTATGCTTCCGAGGAGACAGCTCCCTCCTGCAGGCAGGGGTTCCTCGGCGCAGGGGTTGGTACCTGCATACGAATAGTCGGGGAACTCGCTGAGAAGATTCCAGTCGGATATGCGGTCCCAGAACAGACATCCGGGCTCTCCGTAGTCCCAATTGGCGCTGCAGAGCTTTTTGAAGAACGCGTTGGCGTCGATCTCGTTGTTTACCGTCTCTCCGGTCTCCGGCCTCTTGAATTTCTGAACGTATGTGGCGTTATTCTTGACCGCACGCATGAACTCGTCCGTCATACGTATCGACATGTTGGCCTTGGTGACGCGTTCGAGGTCCGTCTTCACTCCCATGAACTCCTCCATGTCCGGATGTTCGCAGGATATGGACAGCATGAGGGCGCCGCGGCGGCCGCGCTGTCCGATAAGGCCGGTGACCATGGAATAAAGGTCTGTGAAGGATACGGACCCGGAGGTCTCCGACGCCGTATTATTGATCTTCGCTCCCCTGGGCGCAAGCTTGGAGAGGTCTATTCCGGCCCCCCCGCCGTAGCTGAAGGTTCGGGCCAGTTTTCCGGCCGTCTCGAATATTGATTCGATGGAATCCTCGGGAGGGGTCAGCACGTAGCAGTTAGAATATGTGACCTTGATGCCTGTCTTGTGCAGGCCCCTGTTGGCGAGGATCCTGCCGCCGAAAAGGAACTTTTTCTCCGCTACCATCCTGCGGATGTCCCTGTTCCCTTCGGAAATGCGGTCCAGCCACATGTCAAAAGATTCTCCGCTGTGACAGTATTTCTTCTGCCAGATGTCGATCCCCAGCTGATTGTCCTTGCCGAGCCAATCCTCGATTTCCATGTTTCAACTTCTCCGTCCGCGGTGATGCCCTATGGGTTAATATCGATTTGCTAGTGCAACATTTCGAACAAAAATACGCAAAAAATTGTAACCCGCATAGCGGTAAAATGAAAAGAAAGTGGTTTTTATCAAGGTCCCAGGCACGTAATCATGCGGATTTCGTTTTGAACACGTACTTGTAAAGCAGACCTGCGATAATCGCTCCCACGAACGGGGCGGCGATGAAAACCCATACCTGCTCGAGGGCTACGGTCACTCCCGCCAATGCGAGGAAGATGGCGGGTCCGAAGCTCCTTGCAGGGTTTACGGACGTTCCCGTGAGCCCGATTCCCAGAAGGTGGACGGAGGTCAGGCTTCAGCCGACGGCGACAACGATAAAGTACGACGGGCCGGCACCGATGATCTCTCCGACAAGCTGGAACGCCCGGTATAGGGCCATGGCCTTCGTGTCGATCCTGTCGTCCACGCGCATCGCCGGAGAAACGGCCGGGCCGATATGGCATCCCGGAATATCTCCGATGCGATATGCCGTCGCCACAATCGCCAGACCGGACGCCGAAGTAGTCTGCGACAGTGGATGATCTGCGGACCCTGGATTAAATATACGGTTTCGGCAAAAATGAAAACTTATATAATCAACGAAAGTATGGGTGTCACTAAGCCCCGCGAGGCTGATTCTTATATTGCAAATCTGAGGTAAAACAAATGGCAGGGGATGAAATTCTTAAGACAGGTACAACCACGATCGGCCTAAAACTGAAGGACGGCGTTATACTGGCCACCGATCAGAGGGCGACGATGGGGAACTTGATCGCAAACAGCGATGTTAGGAAGGTATATCCTCTGTCGGACAACATCGGAATGACCATTGCAGGCTCCGTCGGAGACGCACAGCTGATGGTCAGGTACATGACCGCCGAGATTGCACTATACTCTATGAAGAAAGGCTCCCGAATCTCGGTCAGATCGGCTGCGACCCTTGTCGCAAACGTGATACGCCAGGGATTCTACCTCGGGCTCATAGTCGGAGGTTACGACACCTCCGGCGGCCACGTATACAGCATCGACGGTGCCGGCGGATACCTGGAGGACAGATACATGTCCGTCGGTTCAGGCTCGGTCTTTGCGCTGGGTTCCCTTGAGGCCTCGTTCAAGGACGGCATGACCAAGGATGAAGGCATCGATGTGGCGATAACGGCTCTCAACTCCTCGAGGAGAAGGGACACGTTCAGCGGCGATGGCTTTATGATTGCGTACATAGGTAAGGATGGATATCAAGAGGTCCCGCAGACCGAGATCGTCGAGCGCTGCGAGAAGCTCGGGTTCCGCTACCCGAATTAAACCGATTCCAAAAACCCTTAATTTTTAACAACTTCAATATAACAGGCGCCGTTGTTTTCTATCGGCGCCTCGGCAGGATTCAAATGAACGCAGACAGGCTGTTCGACAGCCTAAGGGAAGAGGTCACAAGGCTCGCGCCGGAGAACCTCGAAATATCCTCAATCGAATTCGAGGGGCCCTTGGTTGTCGTCTATACGAAAGAGTACGACAAGGTATCGGGCAACAACAAGGCCGCAAGGGATCTAGCGCAGAGCCTCCACAAAAGAGTGGACATCAGGCCTGACCCTTCGACTCTGGGCGACCCGGCCGTAGTAGAAGAGAAGCTTCGCTCCATGATACCGGAGACGGCGGGGATATTCGACATATTCTTCAACGATGAAACGGGCGAGGCCACGGTTGAGGCGATAAAGCCGGACGTGGTCAAAGGCGAAGAGGGATCGCTGATACTCAATCTGAAACAGGAGACGGGATGGAACGTCAAAGTGATCCGCACCCCTCCCATACCGTCCAAGACGATCTCCGATGTCCGCGGATATCTGAGGGCGTACAGGGACGACAGGCACGAGATGCTGCGCCGTGTGGCGAAAAAGCTTGCCCGCCCCATGATAGGGGGAGAGCAGTGGGTCAGGGTCACGGCCATGGGAGGCTTCAGGCAGGTCGGAAGGTCGGCTTCGCTGCTGACCACCAGAGAGAGCAAGATCCTCATAGATTGCGGTCTGGACCCGGGCAGCGAAGAAACGCCTTATTTCGCGATCCCGGAGGCGCAACCCCTAAGCGATCTGGATGCTGTCGTGGTGACCCACGCCCATCTGGACCACTGCGGGACGCTGCCCGCACTGTTCAAATACGGATACGACGGGCCCGTGTACTGCACAGCACCCACACGCGACCTCATGGCGCTCCTCCAGCTGGACAACATAAAGCTGGGCTTCGGAGAGGGCAGGAAGAACCTCTACGAGGCGAAGGACGTCCGCAACGAGATAATGCACACCATCCCCCTGAAATACAATGAGACCACGGACATCGCTCCCGACGTCCGCCTCACCCTGTACAACGCCGGGCACATCCTGGGCTCTTCCATTGCGCACTTCCATGTCGGGGACGGCCTGCACAACGTCGCCTTCACCGGAGATACCAAATTCGAAAAGACGTGGCTCTTCAACCCGGCCAACAACAAGTTCCCACGCCTGGAGTCCCTTGTGATCGAATCGACTTACGGAGGAAGGAACGACGAGCAGCCCTCTAGAGCGGATGCCTCGGAAGAGCTCGGCAAGCTCATGAGGCAGGCCACCGAGGGAGGGGGCAAGGTCCTCATCCCGGTCTTCGCCGTGGGAAGGTCCCAGGAGGTCATGCTTGTCATCGAGGAGCTCATGCGCACAGGCAAGATACCGACGCTCAACGTCTATCTCGACGGCATGATCTGGGAAGCGACGGCGATACACACGGCCTACCCGGAGTACCTTAACAGCCAGCTCAGGACACGTATATTCCAGCAGGACGAGAATCCCTTCCTCTCCCCCATATTCAAGAGGGTCGAGACGTCCGGCATGAGAGAAGAGATCTGCCATTCCCCCGACCCCTGCATCGTTCTTGCCACAAGCGGAATGATGTCCGGCGGCCCGGTCATGGAGTATTTCAGAGAATGGGCGGACGACGAGAAGAACTGGTTGCTTTTCGTGGGATATCAGAGCGAAGGCAGCATGGGACGCACGATCCAGAGGGGGCGTACCGACATAACCCTCAACCACCGCGGAAAGTCCATCAATCTCAAGATCAAGATGAACCGCGAAACGGTGGACGGTTTCTCGGGCCACTCCGACCGCAAGCAGCTGATGAAATACATATCCACGATGGAACCGAGGCCAGACAAGATACTGATAGGACACGGCGAGGACCGCAAATGCTCGGACCTGGCGTCTTCCATCTACAAGAAGTTCGGAATAGAGACCAAGGCCCCCCAGAACCTGGAAACCATAAGGCTCAGATGAGAAGCCCCCGAAGGGTAAGGTGTTTGGTCGGCTCTCACCAGTTGGTAGCTCTTATCTCGAAGTAGGACTGGGGGTGCTTGCATACCGGGCATACCTTCGGAGCCTCGGCGGCGATGTGTATGTAACCGCAGTTGTTGCACTTCCACATCACGACCTTGTCCCTCTTGAATACCAGGCCCTGCTCGATGTTCTTGAGGAGCGCCACATATCTGTCCTCGTGCTCCTTCTCGACGCCACCCACGGCATCGAAAAGTGCTGCGATCTGCAGGAATCCCTCCTCACGGGCAACCTTTGCGAACTCGGGGTACATTTCGTTCGTCTCGTAGTTCTCGCCTTCGGCGGCATCCTTCAGGTTAGCGACGGTGTCGGGTATGCAGTTGTCGTGGAGCGCCTTGAACCAGAGCTTTGCGTGCTCCTTCTCGTTCTCTGCGGTCTCCATGAATATGTTCGCGATCTGCTCATATCCTTCCTTCTTGGCCTGAGACGCATAATATGTGTATTTCGTCCTGGCCATGCTCTCGCCGGCAAAAGCGCTGTTGAGATTCGCCTCGGTCTTAGATCCTTTGAGTTCCATGTTCAACCTCGGCCCTGCTAAGCCTTGAGCGGATATGAACTTATCTTTATCTGATTCACGATGTTAAGTATTGTATATCGTAGATCAGATCTTTTTCGGTTTGTGACCGAATCCTTTTTTGAGCTCGCCTTTTGAATCGAAATGATTCTTCAACAGCTTCGCAAGGTTGTTCTTCGCGTTCTGGTTATCCGGATCTAAGGATATGATCACTTCCAATTCCTTTTTCGCCGTAACGTAATCTCTGAGGTCGTTGAGCAGGAGAGAGGCGTAATTGATGTGGTAATCGCTGTTCCTCGGGTCTTTGGCTACCGCCATGCGATAATATTCTGCGGACCTCTTGAAGTCCAGCATCTGCATTTTCAGAAATGTGCCGTAGGCGTCGAACACGTCCGCGGAAGGGTCGAGCTCCAAAAGGCGCCGGTACAGTTCATCCGTCTCCTTGTTGTACTTCTTCTTGGAGCTGAGGGCCGTGACCTTCGCCTTGAGGCAGTCCATGTTGTCCGGCTCCAGCTCGGATACGATATCCAGCTGGAAGATGCCGAAATCGAACATGTTCAGGCCGTAGATGTATATGTTGGACAGAAGTATGCGGGGCTTCGCGTTGTGCGGGTCGCCCTTGAGGTACTCTTCCAGCGTCTTCGCCGCCCCTTCGGGGTTTCCGCTGGAGCTCTGGCGTTTGGCGCGTTCCATGGCCTCGTACGCTGTGTCCTTCATGACCACCCGAAGTCAAACTAGCGTATAATCCTTGTCAGTAACGTTTTTCAAATCCGCAGGGCATGCCTCAGAGAGGGCGACGAAGATATACCTGGCCGGCCCGCTGTTCTGCGAAGCGGAGCTGGATTTCAATAGGAAGCTCGCCGGGAAGCTGAGGGAATATGGTTTCGATGTGCTTTTGCCCCAGGAGCTCGGCCTGGATGTGAAGGAGACCGTCGCCTCCGACGGCCGCGGCGCTTACATCCGGATATTCGATTCGGACCTGAACGCTCTCAGAGGCTGCGACGTCCTAGTGATGGTGATGGACGGAAGGGTTCCGGACGAGGGCGCATGCGTCGAACTCGGTATCGCCTTCGGATCGGGGATGGAATGCTTCGGCTTCAAGACCGACGTACGGACCTCGGAGTACGGAACAGATAATTTCATGATAACGGGTGCGTTGAAAGGAAGGGTCGCCAACGACGCGGAACGCCTCAGGGATATGATAAATTTCGCCGTTGGCACATCTAACGGTTAAATACAGTTAAGTCGATTATCGTTGCGATGACGCCTGCAAACGCGGAAAAACCCGATTCGGACGAAAAGGAGACAAAGCCGAAATCTAACTCCAAGACCTACAGGATAGTCCACGACAAGGAAGAGAACAAGTGGAGGGTTAAGGCCGACGGGGCGAAACGTGCCATCGGCTACTACAACACCAAGGTCGAGGCCGAACAGAAGGTCAAGGAACTGAAGGCCAAGAACAAGGAAGCAAAGGTCTCGGTACACAAGATGGACGGAAAGTTCCAGAAGCAGAAGTGATATTCCGCCCCGGATTCGGACGGACGGACAGAGGAATGGGCCTCTTTAGAGGTCGCTTTCTTTGTATTTTTTCAGTTTCTTTTGTTTCTCCTCGTTGAAGTTATCGACGAGACCTTTTTTGAACTGGCTATAGAAGTTGTTGACATAGATGAAAGAATACAGGACTGATGTGACGCCCATCAGCAGAATGTAGCTGCCGTAAGTGATCAGCACCTTCGAGAAATCCATGTGCAGGTATGCCAACAGCGTTATCAGAAGCATGAAGAAAGTGATGGCCAGCACGCTCATGCTCAGGCGCCTCTTCATACCTCTCCAGAGATAAAGTTCCCTGGGGGCCTGGGATATCGCCTTCGCGCCGACGGCGCGTATTATGTGCCAGGGTATTATCAGTACAGCGATGAAAAGCGAAAGAAGAAGGGACAGCATGACCATCTCTTCTATCGGCATCTCGTTGACGAAATAGGGGTTCAGGAAGATATAGGAACATATGATGAATCCCATGTAGAATATGTCGAAGGCCACCTCCCTGAAGACCTCCGAATTGAATTTGCCATCGTCCTCCTCGGGATCCAGCACCACATCTTTCACGTCTATGATGTCGGGCACGTCGAAGAACCACAAGGCGATCCTTTTGATCTTGCCCTTGGGATTCTGGCTGACGAGACCCAGCATCAGCCTCGAGAAGTACCTTCTGAAATAAGCTGATATCACGGATGACACTGCGATGGCCACGAAGAGTATCGCCGCCTCTATGACATAGAATCCGGCGAGCATCGTTTTTACGGTTACTTCACCGTCTCCCATGAAAAAGTAGAAGCGGCTGATGAACAGGTTCGGTGCGAACCCCTTTCCGTATATGTAGAACAGCGAAAAGGAGAGGATTATGGGAAGCAGAACAAGGATCGGGACGATGTAACGGTACTTTATCATGGGCGCGTCCATAAAAAATGCACAGAACATTCCGAGCGCCGCGAACCCCAGAACGAAACCCACGCACAACCAGTACAATATATCATAAGTCGTGCTGGCCGAGTACTCCGTGGAAAGTATGCCCACCGCCAGCAGGCAGCTCAATATCACCAACGGAAAATATGTGACTATGATTGTGTCCAGCTTTTCGTGCCTGGGCTTAGCGTCCTTTGATCCCATGTTCGACAGTCCTCCACCTGGTACATGACCGATGGACATCTTATCCTTTCGCAAATATATTATTGATGGCAATCGATAGGCTACATCATGGCCGACCCGAAGGGATTAAAGAACAGGGGATACACGCACAGCGATGTGGACGAACGCCGCTCTGCGGCGGAAGAGTTCAGCGGTGCGTCTCTCGAAAGCATATCCAAATACTGCTTCAGCTCGGAAGCCGCCTCCAAGAACATAGAGAATATGATCGGTGCCACCCAGATCCCGCTGGGGTTCGCAGGGCCCGTGACCATCGAGGGGGACTACGCATCCGGCAGGTTCCTCATCCCTCTTGCTACGACCGAAGGCGCCCTGGTGGCATCCATTTCCCGCGGAATGTCGGTGGCCGAGGATGCGGGAGGGATCCGGACCAAGGTATTTTGGGACGCCATGACCCGTGCACCCGTATTCAGGGTCAGGAACCTGGCTCATTCTGCAGAGGTGATGGACTGGGTCGCGGACAACATGGATCTGGTAGACGAAGCGGTCGGCAAGACCACTTCCCACGGTAAGCTGATCGATATAGAGATGGTCCCCAACGGGAGGAGCCTGTATATGAGGTTCATCTACGCCACGGGTGACGCCATGGGAATGAACATGGCCACGATCGCGACGGAGGCCGCCAGCAGACTTATAGAGGAAAAGACCGGAGCGATGATGGTGTCCGTATCCGGCAACATGTGCAGCGACAAGAAAGCAGCGGCGATCAATATAGTGAAAGGGCGCGGAAAGGCCGTTGTGGCAGAGGCCCTGATCCCGAAAGAGGTCGTCGAGAAGAGGTTGCATGCGACCGTTGGCTCGATCGTCGATATCAACTACCGCAAGAACCTGATGGGCAGCGCTTTGTCTGTGACCATGGGCGCCAACGCGCACGCGGCAAACATGGCAGCGGCCCTTTACATCGCCACGGGCCAGGACCCCGCACAGGTCGTAGGCGCAAGCATGTCCTTCACCTCATGCGAAGACGCGGACGGGGACCTTTACATCTCCGTCAGAATGCCCGTGGTGGAGGTTGGAACGGTAGGGGGAGGCACATCCCTGCCCTGCCAGAAAGAGGCCCTCGCCATGATCGGATGCTCCGGAGCCGGAAAGGCGAGGAAGCTTTCGGAGATCGTGGCTTCCACGGTCCTCGCCGGAGAGCTTTCCACCCTGGCGGCCCAGGCCGCAGGCCAGCTCGGTTCGGCACACAGGGCCCTCGGACGCTGATCCTGAAAGTCCTTTTATAGGGATTTCCCCATGGTGTGGATATGCCAGTAATCAACTTCAGCTACAGCGACCTTTGCTCGCTGATAGGTGAGGATGTTCCGCAGTCCCTGCTTGTTGAAAAAATACCTCTGCTGGGCGCGGACATGCACGATACCGAGGAAGGCTCCGACGACATGTCGGTCGAATTCTTCCCTAACAGACCGGACCTCTACTGCGTGGAGGGGCTAGCAAGGGCCCTAAGGTCATTTCTAGGATTGCAAACGGGAATGCAGGAATATCACGTGGAAGATACGGACATCGAGGTCACGATCGACGGGAGCGTCAGGTCTTTGCGCCCGTATTTCCTCTGCGGAGCCGTTTTCGATGTGGAAGTGGACGAGAGCCTGCTCAAATCGATGATGGAGCTTCAGGAGAAACTCCATCTGACCATCGGACGCAAGAGGAGCAAACTGGCGATAGGCATACACGACCTTGACAAGGTGGCCCCTCCTTTCACATACTCCCTGGAGGATCCGAAAGAAGTTAGGTTCGTGCCTCTGGCCAAGACAGAAGAAATGAACTTAAACGAGATATTGGAGAGGCACGAGAAGGGGCGTGAATACGCCGACCTGCTGAAAGGCGCGGATAAGTATCCCATCATCAGGGATTCTGAGGGAAACGTACTGTCGTTCCCGCCCATTATCAACGGAGCGCTTACCACGGTCACAACCGAGACCCGCAACCTTTTCATCGATGTCACGGGAACCGACCGCAAAGCTGTCAAGGGGGCCCTCGACATCGTCTGCACCGCCCTCGCCGAGAGAGGAGGCAGCATCGGGGCCGTCCACATGTACGAAGACGGCAAAGCTTTCGTTTCACCTGACCTCGCTCCCTGCGACCGCACCATATCGTCCGGCGAATGCGATAAATTCCTGGGGACGTCGCTCGGACAGTCCGGGACCGCAGACGCCTTGCGCAGGATGGGTCTCGACGCCGCACCGGCGAGGGGCGACTCCGACGGAGTGTTCGTTTCCGTTCCTTCCACAAGATTGGACATCATGCACGACGTGGACATCTACGAGGACGTGGCCGCCGGCCACGGTTTCGAGAAGTTCGGAGGACCGTACAAGTTGGACCAGACCGTGGCATCGCGTCTTGCCGAGACCGTATTTTCTGACAGCATCCGCAACGTGATGATCGGGCTGGGCTACACCGAAGTGACCACTCTGACGCTCAGCAACGAAACGGAGGAGTTCGGCATCTCGGGAATCCCGGAGGTCGATACCGTCCGGATAAAGAACCCCATAACCGAGGACCACACATGCCTCAGGGCAAATCTGTTCCCCAGCCTCATGAGGATACTGAGGCACAACCGCCATAGGGACCTTCCTCAGAAGATATTCGAGGCGGGGTACGTGGTAAGAGACTGCAGGAACAGCCTCCACCTCTGCGCCGTGATGGCCGCATCCAAAACTTCGTTCACCGAGGCAAAGTCGCTCGCGGAAAGCATCCTCAGAGAGATAGGGTGCGAATACTCGATCGAGAACTGCGGACATGAAACGTTCGTTCCGGGAAGAGGCGCCCTTGTGCTGGCGGACGGTGTTCCCATCGGATCGTTCGGAGAAGTTTCTCCGAAGGTTATAACCGATTTCGAGATCAACCACCCCGTGATGATGGTAGAGCTGGACCTGGATAAGTTCGTGTCCGAGAGCACCAGCATGTTCTGAAGTGATCTTATGAATGTGGGAGATGCGTTTCCGGAGTTTTTACTAGCCGACGAGAACGGCGAAATATTCGACAGCAAAGCGATGGCAGGCGTGCGTTATGTGATATACTTCTATCCGAAGGACAACACATCGGGGTGCACCCGGGAGGCCGTGGACTTTTCAGGGCTCATCGTCAACTTCATGCTTCGCAACGTTGCGGTGATAGGTGTCAGCAGAGACTCTCCCGCTTCCCATAGAAAGTTCATCGACAAGAACGGACTGAAGATCAAACTCCTTAGCGACCCGGACCGCTCCCTCACGGAGGCGGCCGGCGCCTGGGGCAAGAAGATGATGTATGGCAAGGAAGTCGAAGGCGTCATACGTTCCACTTTCATAGTGGGAAGGGACGGGAAGGTCGAGGCCCTATGGAAGAAGGTGAAGGTCGACGGTCATGCGCAGGAAGTTCTCGACCGCACCATATCCCTTTCCAAGAGCCAGTGATCAAAGGATCTGCTTGAATCCGTCACCTTTGTACTGCCAGTAGAAAGCTGTGCCTCCGCGCCCCTCCTGAGCGGCGGGGAAGGGGAACACGCCCTCTTTGACAGTTGCCACCTGTGGGAACGTTATGCACTCGTAACGCGTTTTCCTGCCCTCGGAAACACGGAACATGCTGAGCTTTCTACCTTCCAGTGCCAGATCGCTGCATTCGGTTACAATTCCGGTGCCCATCGAGGCCGCCGCCCTGGGTGCCAGCTCCGCCCCTCTCGGTGTCGACCCGATGAGGACGGTAGCAGGGATCACGCGCTCGCATACTGCCGCAACAGATTCCGCGTATGCCTCGGGGTGGAAGACCGAGAGACGTGGGTCCCTCACATGGTAAAGCGTGTCAACTCCGAAAGAGAAGATCTCCTTATAGAGCTCCTTCCTTTCGGGACCTCCGAAGACTATCCCGAAAATACGGCCTCCCTGCATCTCCGAAGCCTTACCCAGCAGCTGTATCGAAACGGGTTCGATCTTCTGTACGCCGCCTTTATCCGATACCTCTATGAAAACCAGGGTACCGTCGGCGGTGGACTGGTTCGTATTGTAATGCTCCAGCATGCCGGGAGGAAGTTTCTTTTCCCCTCCGCATGAACCGGAGCTGCAGGAGTCTCCCGAACTGTATGACGGGCATGAACCGCTGGAAGCGCATCCATCGCATCCGCCCATCAGCAAACCTCCCTTTCGAATACCCTTGAGCCGAAAGATCCAACCGACATCTCCGCGAGTTCGAGATCTTCCAGCCCCAATATTCTGACATCCGATGTGCTGGCACCTTTATCTTGGAAAGGAATATCTACGCCTTCCTTAAGCGAAATGACGGATCCCGACGGAACACGGCACCTTCTCCTATCGTCTCCGTAGTCTTGTGTTACGATCATTCCCAGATCGTCCCTCTCCATATCGGCGACATAGCAGAACTGCTGGGCTCGTATAAGATGTGCCAGCATAGGCATTGCAGAGCTGTATCGGGCGAATATCAGGGCTTCTGCGCCGGGATGGTATTTTCCGGCGAATGCCGCGTATGTCCTTGCGAGAGCCCATGTGTCAGAGCCGATGAATGCTTTGTCCATAAGGCGGTAGGTCTCGGAGGCGCCCGCCGATATGCAAGTATCGAGAATCTCGTCGAGCTTCTCGCCGCCGATGGCCACTGCTGAAAAAGTATCGCCCTCCTGCATGACGGACTGCAGCATGCCCAGGGCGGAATCGGGACCGCCCGTCACGAATAGAACGTAATCCATGTGACGGTATACGGTCGCCAGGATATTTATATTCAATAACCCAGGTCGGAAGATATCCGCGGAACCATCGCGGCGGTGACCGCCTGCTCGGTCAGAGTCTTGCGGTCTATCAGGCCGTTGCTGAGCATTCCGATGGCGCCCTGCCTTTTTCCGATACCTTTGTCTCCGTAGATCTCGGCTATCGCCCCTGCCACGGTGTAACCGTTCCGCACGAGGTCTGCAATCCCGTCCGGGTATGCGAACCCGGGCCCCATACCTACCGTCAGCGTTCCATGCCTGTCCATCACGGCGCAGTACTGGATATCGAAAAGGCCTTCTTCGCGCTCGAAGACGCCTGCCTCTATGCCGAAGGACATCTCATGGTCTCCGAGAGCTTTTATCGCCCGGTTTATGGCGCCCTTCCTGACGTCTGACTCGAACGGCTGTTCGGGCACTCCGCTGTCAACATCGGCGGCGGTGATCCTCACGCTTCCGTAAATCTTCTCGAGCACGCTCCTTACGGCCTCGACCTTCACCGGGTTCATGGATCCGACCGCAACGTCCAAAGCGTCGCTGGAACCGTTCCTCCCGTATCTGCCCTCGAGGATCGCCCTTGAGCATATCTTCTCCCCGTCATCTGCCATTACAAGCGGCACGACGGAAAATTCCAGTGGCGGCACCCCACGGGACCTGCGGTCTTCGTTGATCCTCTTTCCGTTTGGCAGCGTCTCTTCCGTAAGGACAAGAACATCCACGGAATCCATAAGGTCTTTGGGACCGTAGATGTCATCAATGATGAATATCTCCCAGGGCTTGGACATCCCCGCCAAGAACGACCTTAGGGCCGATATCCTGAGCTCGAGCGGAAGTATCACCTTCCTTCCCCTGGCGGCCATTTCGTCGGACGTGATTCCTACGGCCACGCGGTCCCCGGCCTCGAACGCCCGCCTGAGGAGGGCTCGGTGACCGTCGTGAAGAATGTCGAACGTCCCGGCGACCGCTGAGCGCATGATCATAACCCGCTGACGACGATCGCGACGGTGGCGACCATTATTACCGCCAGTACCGCGACGTAGATCTTCAGTTTCTTCTTGACCTCTTTGCCCGAGGTGTCTCTGCATTCGTCGCCGCAGTAATTACCTACGCCGACGAACGCCTTCCCGCAGTTGATGCAGTGTCTGTGCTGGGGTATCCTCTCGCCTTCGGCCATGATGGGTCATCCCGGTGCAGATAATAAAGTTTCACTCTGCACGGTCCATCTCGTTATGGACCACTACGATGCACTGATTGGCATGGAGGCTCCGGGGCCCAAGGCATATCTTGGCAGGCGAGCTCTCGAGAAGGAACGCCTCCTCCTCCGCAGTGAGGTCCCTGTCGTCGCCCAGGACGAAGACGGGGTCTCCGGGGAACGTGAAATTCCTCACATCGGTGCCGTCCTCTTTGAGATAGACCAGCTCCCCTTTCTCGGAAAGAGAGGTTATCACGTCTTGGAACGACATCCTGGATATGTACACTCCGGGAGAAGACCTGACCTCCCCCTCCTGCGGTACCTTCTTCAGAAGGGCATTGCGTACTAGCGATGCTGTGCTCCTCTCGTCCGGGTTGAGATACCTGATCTCATCCCCGGAAAAACGTACGGTCTTGGGTGCATCCGAACCTCCCTGAAGTATAAGATATGCCTCGGTGTCCCTCCTTATGTCATGGCTGAGGAAGAACGCGGATGTGACGCATCTGACGAGGACGTCCAGCCTTCCCGCGCCCCCGCAAATGTCGTCCAGCTTGAAATCCGGAGTGCTGTACGCGCGATGTCCTACGATAACGAAATACCGCACAGGATCACTGCCCCATGTCGGCATCCATGTCGCCGAACTGCTTCATCAGCTTCTTGCGCATCTTGCGGTCCTTTCCTATCGTGCCCATCATCTTCCTGCTCTGATTGTATTGTTTGAGAAGAAGGCGGACGTCCTTGGGCTCCACCCCGGCGCCGGCCGCTATCCTGTCGATGCGCTTCCCCTTGATGATGGCCGGCTGCTCCTTCTCCTGGAGCGTCATGGAGTCCATGATGACCCTGAACTGAGCGAGGCGTTTCTGAGATTCCTCGTAATCGATCTTGTCTTCCATGTTGCTCATACCCGGCAGCATCGACATCACCTTCTGGAGAGGCCCCATCTTTGTGACGGCGGCCATCTGCTGGTACATGTCCACCAGCGTGAACTTCCCGGAAAGCATGTTCTTGCTGGCCTGTTCCACTGACTCGTCGCCTGCGAACTCGTCCTTGGCTATCTGCGCAAGGTATGACAGGTCGCCCATGCCCAAAAGCCTGGAGATGAACCTGTTGGCATCGAATGGTTCCAGATCCCGTATGTGCTCCCCGGTACCGATGAAGACGATCCTGGCGTCGGTCTTGGAAACCGCCGACAGCGCGCCGCCTCCTTTGGCCGTTCCGTCCATCTTTGTGAGTATGACCCCGGTGACGCCCACCGCGGCGTGGAACGCCTCCGCCTGCGGTCCGGCCTGCTGACCCACCTGGGAGTCCAGTACCAATACCCTCTCGTCGGGCTTCGCCGCTTCTTCAATGTCCTTGAGCTCCTGTATGAGGTCGTCCTCCAGTGCATGACGTCCCGAAGTGTCCACGATGATGATCTTTTTGTCCTTGAAGGCGGCCATCCCGTTCTTTACTATCTTGGCCGCATTCTTCTCCCCGGGCTCGCCGTATACTTCGGCGCCCACCTTCTGTCCGAGCTGACTCAGCTGGTCAAGGGCTGCCGGTCGGTAGACGTCGGCCCCTATGAGGCCGACCGTGAATCCCTTTTTGATGAAATAATTGGCAAGCTTTCCGCAGGTCGTGGTCTTGCCCTGTCCGTAAAGGCCGACCATCATGATCTTCTGCGGTTTGAGATGCAGCCCCTCCCCGTTGTCCAGGAGTGAGACCAACTCGTCGTAGATGATGCTGATGACATGCTCCTTCGGGCTCTTGCCCGCAGGAGGCTTCTCATTGATTGCCCGTTCCTGGACTTTGGATGTTAGCCGCAGAACCAGCTGAACGTTGACATCGGCCTGCAGGAGCGCGCGCTGGAGGTCCTTGGATATTTCCTTTATCAGATCTTCGTCTACAGACGACGCACCGCTTATCTTGCCGAGAACGTTCCTCAGCGACTTGCCTAGACCTTCCAGAACCATGGGAACAAACCCTAAACGGGCTTGGATATATTATAGATTTCCAGAGATGGTAGAAGTGCGGGAAGAGGCCAGCCGGTCAGAAGGGATGGGATGCACTCTACAGAACTGACCTAATCCCCGTATCACTTCATTGGTTGAAATCCTATATAAATATTTGTAAAAATCAGAAATGGTTTTTGTTGCCTGCGGATGACCGCAGGCAGATGGTTTCAGAGGTAGCCCGACCTCTGGAGGGCCATGAGGTCCTCCGTGCTGAGCTTGTCTCCGTTCTTGAAGCGCTCGAAGATCTCCTTGGCCTCTTTCTTGTTGTCGGCCTCTGCCTTCTTCTTGCGGGCATTGGACTTGCGGTTCCTTATGGTGGAAGCCTCCCTGTCCGTATCCTGTATGGATCTGACGAGCTCTATGTGCATCCTGTGCTCCTCGTCTCCGAGGCGCTTGTATTCCACGAGCTTCGCCTGTGCGCCGTCCGCCTCCTTCCTGAGCCTGTCGGCCTGGTCGTAGAGGGAGATCATCTTCTCGTGGGCCGCCTGTGCGAGGTCGGCGTTCTTCGACATCTCGGTGTGGAATCCTTCGGCGGCGGCCTTGGCCTCCCTGAAGTGGGACTGGACCTCCTTGTACTCGGCGTTGTGCTCCGTGGAAGACTCCATCTCGGACTCGCGGTCCTCTATCTGTTTGGCCAGCTGGGATATGAGTTTTACGAGCTTGTCGTCCGCCGCTTTGGTTAGCACGCCGGTCTGCTGTTCGAGCTCCATCCTTCTGAGGTTTCTCTTCATCTCTTCGAGCGATGGTCCGGATTTCTCCTTGTCTTCGGGTTTCTCTGGTCTAAGTTCCGTCAGTTTTCCTTTGAGTTCAGACACTTTGACGTTCCACTCGTCCCTCTGGGCTTTGGCCTCCCTGACCAGCGTGTTGAACTGATCGCGTTCGTCCCTGCACTTTCCCGCCTCGGTGACCAGCTCCCTGACCTGAGAGTTGAGGGCGTCCCTCTTGGACTTCCACTCTTTGGTCATGGCATGGTATTCGTCCCTGAGCTTCCTGTGCTTGTCGGCATCGTTGTTGACGATGCTGCGCTTCTCCTCGAGGGTCTCGAGCCTTTCCGCAGACTCCTTTTCGTCCTCTTCCGTAGTCTGCATTTCAGTCTCTTCGGTTTCGACGTTTTCGATAACATCGTTCTCGACCGTTTCGACTTCTTCTTGCTGAACTTCTTCAGAATTCTGCTGAACTTCCACATCAACCTCTTTCATAAATCCACACTCGTGTTCGACCGACCATGAGCAAAAGCATGGTCCACTTACATTTTGCGCTATGGACAATTCGCTTATAAGATTTTCTCTTATAATCGTCGAATCTAAAGCCTCGTCCCGACAATTTCCCGTATCCAGGGCCGGACTTAATCAGTTATAAATAATGAGATTCACTCACACACTCGATTCACATGAAGGAACTATGCCCTCTGGACTACAGATACGGCCGCGAGGATATGAAGTCCATATTCTACGAGGACAGCCGTCTTCAGTACCAGATGGATGTGGAGTCTGCCCTTGCCAGGGCGCACGCATCCCTCGGCGCGATCGCCAAAGAAGATGCCGACGAGATCTCGAGGATCGCCAACATAAACACGGTCAGGCCGGAAAGGGTCAAAGAGATCGAGAAGGAGACCAGGCACGACGTCATGGCGATGATAAAGGCCATGACCGAACAGTGCAGAGGCGACTCGGGCAAGTACGTCCATCTTGGCGCCACTTCGAACGATATAGTGGACACCGCCACTGCCCTTCAGATCAAGGCAGCATTGGACATAATCGACAAAGATGTGGACGCCTTGATATACACCTTCGCCAAGCTCGCGAAAAAAGAGAGGGACACGCTGGAGATAGGAAGGACCCACGCACAGTTCGCCATCCCCATAACTTTCGGATTCAAGATCTCCGGATACATAGCGGAGATGCTGAGGCACAGGGACAGGCTGAGGGAGGTCAGGCCGCGCGCCTGCGCCGGTAAGATGGCCGGGGCGGTCGGGACGGGTGCCGCCCTCGGCAAGAACTTCTTCAAGGTACAGGAGGCCGTGATGAAGGACCTCGGCCTGGAATACGAGCCCGCGGCCACCCAGGTCGTGGGGCGCGACAGATACACCGAACTGATATGTCTGATGGCCAACATCGCCACCTCCCTGGAGCGCTACTGTACGGAAGTCAGGAACCTCCAGAGGTCGGAGATCGGAGAAGCCTCCGAGGCCTTCGATGAGACCAAACAGGTCGGAAGCTCCACCATGGCGCACAAACGCAACCCCATCAACTCCGAGAACGTCTGCGGACTGGCCAGGGTACTGCGCGGATTCGTGACGCCGACATTCGAGTGCCAGGTGCTTTGGCATGAAAGGGACCTTTCCAATTCGTCGGCGGAAAGGTTCACTCTCCCCCATGTTTTCACATTGGCGGACGAGATGCTGAAGAAGACCGACTACATCTTCGGCGGACTTACCGTCCATTCGGACATCATGCTCAGGAACATCGAGTCGTCCAAAGGCCTTGTCATGGCCGAACCGGTCATGATGAAGCTGACCGAGAAGGGGATGGGCAGACAGGATGCGCATGAGGTGATCCGCAAGGCGTCGATGGCCGCCGTCGACAAGGACCGCCAGCTCCGCGACGTGCTTCTGGAGACCGAAGAGCTGAAAGGCGTCCTTACCGCCGACGAGATAAGGTCGGCCATGGACCCCGCCGGATACACCGGAGGTTCGGGGGAGATCACAGACCGTATGGTCGCCGCGGCCGAGAAGGCTCTGGGCAGAAAGGTGTGACTATGAAAGAACGCAACTCGAGGCTCAAACAGGCCACGGTGTTCGGCCTGATAGCCGGTGCGGTGGTATTCTCCATATTCTACTATCTGGACCCGTCGCTGAAGTACCTCCTGTTCATACCTTTCGGGGGCCTTATTGGGTGGGCCACACTTTTTGTCGACAAGGAAGAATGATCAGAGCTTCTTGCCCGAGTGCGAGCCGGGCGTTACATAGAAGACTTCCTTGACCGTCAGCTTGAGCAGCGTTTTGGCGGGATAGGTCTCCTTCCTCTCATGTGCCAGCACCACAGCTTTTTCATAGTCTGCGCCGGAATCCTCTATCTTCACCGAGCACTTTACCTGATAGCTTTCTTTTACGCCGTCATGCCATATGTAGAATGACGCTACGGGGTTCTCGCGGACGTTCTTAAGCGTCTTATCCATGTAGTTATCGATGACCCAGATGTTTCCGTCCGGACCTTCGAAAAGAAAACCTACGGGCACCACGTTCGGTACGCCGTCTTTCGACGCGGTCGCCAGGGAATAGATCCTCTGCCCTTCCATCGCATTCTGAACTTCTGTGCTCAGTCCTTTTATCGCCATGAACGGGTATGCACAAGCCGACGTAAATATTTCGTCAGTTCAAGGCCGAATATGCGGGGATGCCTTCGTCTACTTTTGTCACCACGCCTCTGGTCGCATCTGTTCCGAGTATCACTTCAACGTCGAAACGGTCGTCGCTTCTGTCGAGCGATATGGCCTCCTCCGGGGAGAGATGAGAATAATACGTACCGGGGATGTGTTTGCGGGCGGCCTCGCAGGCAGAATCCATCTGTGCCAGCGTGGGCCTCTGATAAGGCTGCCCGGGGACGGGTATATACCCCATGATGTGGAATTTTGTCACTCCGATGGAGGACAGGTGCTCGGCGGCGGCCTCTATCTGGTCCACGTCGACGCAGCCGGGGATGTAGATCATGTTGGTGGCCACGTCCATTCCGCGTTCGACGGCCGATCTGACCTCCCCGTATATCTTGGCCTTGGGTATCCCGGTGAGAAGGAGATGGCAATCTTCATACCAGGCCTTCAGGCCCACGTTCGCGGCGTCGATGTTCTCCATGGATAGGTTGGACCCGTTGGTGTGGCCGAGGGACGTGGTGGCACCAAGGACGTCCTTGCTGAACGCGAGGAGCCTCGGAAGGTCCTTGGAGACGGTCGGTTCTCCGCCCATGAAGTTGACGCGGGATGGGGAGACGGAAAGGAGCGCGTCCTCGATCTCCTCCGGTTTGAGGAACCTTTCGGGCCTGGGGTATGCCAGGCCGGGGGTCCCGTTGGGCCCGCTGCGGAGCTTATAGCTGCATATCGGGCAACGGAACGTGCACCCATAATTGTGAACTGTCGCAAAATCATGCTTCTTATTATAGGTCACGTTGTAGAACGCCATGCAAATCCTGGATTTAGATGTGGTCGCCCATATATAACGTTATTACCGATTTCGGATTAGTGTTACCACGATAATACATTCATGTTATCCGTATGCGCCCTTGTTGGGACCGCCCGCTGCTGGCGCCCCGATCGGGCTCGAAGTTGCAAATGGTTTATATTCTACTTCTGAATGACACTCTCAGATGGGCAAGTAGATCAGCCCGGTAGATCGCTTCGTTCGCAACGAAGAAGCCGCGAGTTCAAATCTCGCCTTGTCCACTTCTACCTATCCTCCGGGCGACATGTGACTTTTCTTTTGCTTTGCATGACGGCGGCATTTTTCCCGAAATGAATTCAAATCTTTCTTCGGCGTGTCTCTCACCCTGTTCCGAAACCCGACTTTAGGTGCGGCCTGTCAGCATGATTGGCTGAGAGGGGAAATGAATGATGCAGGATATCGGCAGGAAGATAGGGAACAGAGCGGCAATACCCAAACTGCTTAAATAGGATGAGCATATGGGCCGTTAATTCGAATGGATATCCTTAGCGTGCAACTGCAGGATGGGGCGTTGGCAGCGTTATTCTTCGTCGCTGTATTCTTGCCTGCCGTGTCGGGCATAACACTTGGAATGCTCTTCAGGTCGAACAGGGTTGCAAACGTGGTGGCCAGCCTGTGCATCGTATCCTGCATGGCAGGGGCGTCGACGTATTTCCTGTGGAGCGCCGGGGTCGATCTGAGCTATACGCTTCCGTTGCCTTCTGCGGCCGGACAGTATATTCTGTCCATCGATCAGCTTTCCGCAGCGATGATCTCCTTCTCCTCGGTCATATTCATGCTAATCGTGGTCCACGTGGTCAAGTCCACATCGGATTCCGGTTGCAAGTACAGCGCACTGCTTAACGCCCTGTTCCTTGCATGCTTCTCCTGTATGGCGGCCGACACCGCGCTTGTCCTTCTGATGTCCTGGGAGATGGTCACCTTGGTGACGTTCCTTCTTTCGAGGAACGGTGACAACGAGAGGGCAAGATGGCTGTTCTTCGTGATAGCCCACATCGGAGGACTGATCCTTATCTGCGCCTTCGTGTACATATCGTCGGTGGCCGGGACCCAGGTCCTGTCACAATGGAGGAATCTCGGGCCCACCCTTGGCGACCTTACCTCCACCGCCCTTGTCCTGATGATAATCCTGGGCTTCGGCTCCAAACTGGGACTGATACCTTTCCACGCCTGGATGCCCGATCTTTATGCCTCTGCCCCTATCCACACCACGGCACTGCTTTCCACCGTATGCTCGAACGTTGCCATCCTGGTGCTCGTAAAGAGCATCTTCTCCTACATCGGCGTATCGCCCTCCATGTCCTGGGCGGCCTTCGCCGTAATAGCACTGGCCGCCGCCACGGCTCTGTGGGGGGCCATGGAGTCTCTGGTACAGAAGGAGCCGAAGAAGATACTTGCCTACTCGAGCATGGAGAACATGGCCCTGGTCGTCCTCTGCCTGTCCCTGGGAATGGTGTACATCGGCGAGTCGCCGGTTCTAGCCAAGCTCATTCTGATCGCCGCCGTGCTACATACGATGAACCATGCGGTTTTCAAATCCCTGATGCTGATGACGATCGACACTGTAGAGGACTGCACAGGGGAAACAAACATAGGGAAGATGGGAGGGCTGTCGAAGACGCTGCCGATACTCTCGATGGTCGCCATAGTGGGCGTTATTTCAATGGCCGCAATACCTCCCACAAACGGATTCGTCAGCGAATGGCTGATGATCCAGTCTATTATGGGCGCAGACCTCGAATCCACGGGCATGAGCATTCTGATGCCCCTCGCCCTCGCCGCCGTCGGAATATGCGGCATGATGATGGCGGCATCTTACGCCCGCCTGTATGCCTTCGTGTTCCTCGGAAGACCCCGCTCGGAAGGTATGAAAAAGCCCCGTCCCATGAAGAAGGGGACCATTTTACCCATGGCAGTGCTGGCCCTCCTGTGTCTGGGGATGGGTTTCTTCGCTACCGTGTTCATGGACGTCCTAACCTCCGGAATAGAGGCCGTTACCGGCATCCCGTCGGACCCCGGATACAGGAGCGTCATGTCGGGAGAGATGTTGCCTCTTCTGCTCGGAATAACCATAACGGTCGTTCTGGCACTTTTGATGTGGATTTTCAGGAAAGAAAAACGGAAGGAGAGAAAGACCAGGACATGGGGGTGCGGGGAGAGGTTGGACAGCAATATGCAGTATTCTTCCATCGGATTCTCCCAGCCTCTGGTGAAGGTCTTCCATCCTTTCTACGGAGACACCTCAGTGGTGAAAGAATCCGAAAATAAAGAGAACAAAACCTTGGTGATGGAGTTCTCGGAACCTTTCGTGAAATATCTGTACAAACCCGTGTCGGCAATTGTGTCCATTCTTTCGGAGAGAATGGGAAAAATCCAGACCGGTAACATCCAAACTTATTTCGGATACATGCTGGTGACCTTGGTCGTCGCTCTCCTGGCGGTGAGATTGCTATGAATTATGCTGAATTGGCCCTGATGCTGTTTCAGGCTGCGGCGCTCATACTCATTTCGCCTTTGGTGGCGGGCATCATAAGAAAACTTAAGGCCATGATGCAGAACAGGGTGGGCGCAAGCATATTCCAGCCTTACCGCGACCTTATGAAGCTGTTCAGAAAGGAGACGGTGGTCTCCGAAAACGCATCCTTCCTGTTCCGCGCGATACCCTTGGTATGCATCACGTCCATGGTCCTGCTCGCAGCCATGACACCTTTCATATACTCGGGCGTGGCGGCACCGTATGCCGACGTCATAGCGATGGTCTACATATTCACAATGTTCAGGTTCGCCATGGTGTTGGGAGGCCTGGAAGGAGGTTCGGCCTTCGGAGGGATGGGCAGCAGCAGGGAGGCGATGATGTCCGTGCTCATAGAGCCGGCCCTTCTGATATCCATAATGACCCTTTCCGCCATGACAGGTGCAGGATTCGATATCTCCGAGATATCCTCATCCATCATCGGAGCCGGTGCGGCGGCCATATCTCCGGCGCTTCTGCTGGCCGGAACATCTTTCCTGATAACGATGGTGGCCGAGAACACGCGGGTCCCCTTCGACAATCCGGACACGCATCTCGAGCTCACCATGGTACACGAGGGTATGCTGCTGGAATATTCCGGCAAAGGCCTTGCATTCATGGAGTTGGCGTCAATGCTCAGGCTTACCATATTCATGGCGCTGCTGGGCACGCTCTTTTTCCCTTGGGGTACCGCTGTGACCATGGCGCCCTCGGCGCTCGCATTGTCCGTTGTGGCAATTGCGATCAAAATGCTTGTTATCGCTTTCGGCATCGCCCTTTTGGAGAGCACGATCGCTAAGATGAGGGTCTTCAGGATGCCCAACATGCTGACTGCGTCCTTTGCGCTGTCCCTTATGGCGATGATCTCGCTGTATGTTCTGTGAGGAAGAAAAATGGAACTGATACCTACCAGCAATCTCATCGACATCTTTGCGGTGTGCATGCTGCTCTCATCCGTGCTGGCCATGGCAAGCGTAAGGATGCGCCCGCTGATACGGCTGTTCATACTGCAGTCATTTTTCCTGGCAGCCTTCGAGTTCACCGTCGCATATTCCCAGAACGAGCCCGAGATATACATCATGGCGGCAATGACCTTCGGCATCAAGGTACTCCTCATACCGAAGATGCTGAAGTACATCATGTCCCGCATTAAAGTGGATGACGAGATGGCCCTGTCTGTAGGGATACCGGGTTCCATGCTGCTTTCCGCGGCCCTCATCATTTTCTCTTATTATGTAGCGGAGCCCCTGATAATCACTCTCAATACCGCGGAGAGGAACTCGCTCGTCCTCTCATTCTCCATAATGCTGATAGGTATGCTGATGATGGCTACGCGCCGCAAGGCCATAAGCGAGGTCGTGGGACTGCTCATGGCCGAGAACGGCCTCTTCCTCGGAGCAATAGCCCTGTCGAACGGGATGCCCTTCATAGTTGAACTGGGGGCATTCTTCGATGTTCTGGTCGCCATGATAATCATCGGAATATTTGCCTTCAGGATCAACAAGTCATTCAATTCGGTCGACACCACCCTGTTGAGGAGGCTGAAAGAGGAATGATAGCCACCATTATGGTCCTCGTACCATTGCTGGCCGGAGTATTGTGCCTCCTTCCGATCGGAACCAAAGGCCTATTCCGCATTTCCATCGCGGGAGCAATTGCATCCCTGGCTGCGGTGATATACTGCTGCGCATCGCCCATCAACGGAACGGTGATCGACACATCGGTCTGGTACATCGACGGTCTTTCCGCATTCTTCCTTCTGATCTCGGGATTCATATCCTTCGTAACCATTCTGTACTCCAAAGACTACCTGAGGACCGAGTGGGAAGAGGGCCATCTGAACTCCAGAGAGATGAGGTGGTTCTACTTCACCATGTTTGTTTTCATCTCGACGATACTGCTGACGTTTGCGGTACGTTCGGCGGCCCTGACCTGGATAGGCATAGGAGCCACTACATTGGTTTCCGCTTTCCTTGTCGGTATGTATAAAGATGAAAACGCCACCGAGGCTGCTTGGAAGTACGTCCTGCTTTGCTCGGTCGGTATTACGCTGGCACTGTTCGGGATATCCCTGATTTACGCCGCATCTTCCGGAGTCGTCCCGGTCGAAAGCTCCCTCGACTGGCCGGCCCTGGTCGCCAACGCCGCCGATCTGAACCCGATGTTCATGAAATTCGCGGCCATATTCTTCATAATAGGACTAGGGACAAAAGCCGGACTGGCACCTTTGCACAACTGGCTTCCCGACGCCCACAGTCAGGCACCGAGTCCCGTGAGCGGAATGATGTCGGGGGTTCTCCTGAACTGCGCCATGTACGGAATAATGAGGTTCTACACCGTATCAGAGATCGTGAACCCGGGTTTCGCTTCAAAGGTACTCCTCTTCTTCGGGATATCTTCGCTTCTTGTCGCCGCTGCCTTCATACTTAAATCAAAAGACTTCAAGAGAATGCTGGCATATTCCAGCGTCGAGAACATGGGCCTGATAGCCATCGGCCTGGGCATCGGAACGCCGCTGGCTCTTTTCGGAGCGATGTTTCAGGTACTGGCACATTCCATATGCAAGCCCCTGATATTCTTCTGCGCAGGCAACATAACCCAGATATACAAGACGCGGACGATGTCCCTCATAAGAGGAGTTTCTGAGAAGATGAGGTTCACCGGTTTCGCCACTGTCGCCGGAAGTCTTGCGATCGCCGGAGCACCTCCCTTCCCCCTGTTCGTAGGGGAGCTGCTGATCATTTCCGCAGCCATAGGTGCGGGAATGTATGTCCTCGCCGGAGGTCTGGTCCTCGTCCTCGTATTCGTGTTCGCAGGCTTGGCCCTGAATATCTTCCCGATGCTTTCCGGAACCACCGAAAGAGATGTGTCAGAGCCTATTTCGCTACTCAGGAAGGCATCTCTGGCACTGTTGATCGGCTTAGCCCTTTTCTTCGGCCTGTTCATGCCTGACATGGTGAGAGATGTCTTCGACGGCATGGTGGTCATACTTTCCGGAGGCACGATATGATATTCAACAGCTCCACACCATGCGACCCTGAAATACTGGCACAATATCTGGGAACGTTTTACGCAGACGGATGGAGGATCATGTCGATGTTCGCCTCCGAGTCTTCGCCCGGCGCCACGCTAAACGTCATTCTGAGGAGGGGGTCCGAGATTGTCAGGATCACGTCAGAGGTCGATGGGCGGTATCCGGCCGTAACTCCCCGTGTCCCTTCCGCTTCTATTTTAGAAAGAACTATCTGGGAGATGAACGGGATAGTCCCTGAGGGTCACGACTACCTCGTGCCTTCGATATTCTGGAGGAAAGGGAACGGCCATCCTCTCCAAAAGGGAGGGTACTTCGCCGACGGCGAATCCAGGATACCTATACCCAAGAATCATGTTTCGGGAACGGGAGTGTACGAGATACCGGTTGGTCCGGTACACGCAGGCGTCATAGAACCCGGGCATTTCAGATTCAGTGCCGCAGGAGAACCGATACTGAGACTGAAAATTCATCTGGGATATGCTCACAAAGGAGTGGAAAAGCTATTTGAGGGGCCGGTCAAACAAAACCTCTCCCATTTGGCCGAAAGGATATCGGGCGACAATGCCGTGGCCCACGGCCTTGCATACGCACATGCAATGGAAGGCGACACCGATATACCGGCCAGGGCGCGCTACCTGCGTGTAATCCTTTCGGAACTGGAACGCATCCACAATCATCTCGACGTCATTGCGGGACTGTGCACCGACTCCGCATTCAGCGTTGCGGCGGCATACGGTGCCGAGGCCCGCGAAGAACTGCTGAGGGCAAACCACGAACTGTTCGGCAACAGAATGCTGATGGGGAGCATCGTTCCCGGAGGGGTAAAGAGGGACCTTTCAGCAGATCAAATACACAAACTCGAGAACGTCGTTATGAGAGCGGGCTTCGCTGCCATGAAAGTGGACGGATACATGAGACGCTCCCCTTCGGAAGTGGACCGTCTGGAGACTACGGGAGTCCTGGAAACGGAAGATGCCCTCAGATTGGGTACCGTGGGCACGGTGGCAAGAGCCAGCGGGATAGTTTCGGATGTGAGGGCGGATCTGCCTTACGACGCCTATGGCGCCCTTTCCTTCAACACCGTGTCCAGGAATAAAGGGGATGTGATGTCCCGGGCCGCGGTTAGGGTAGGAGAGGTGACGGAATCCGTGAGCATTATTCTGCAATGCATCACCGATATGGACAAGGGAGAGATCAGAACCGAGACAGAAACGCCGGAGGGTTTCTCCATGGGCATAGTCGAGTCGCCAAGAGGCGAGCTTCTTCACTGTGCAGACATCAGGGACGGTAACATCTGGAGATATAGCGTCAGGGATCCCTCGGTAGTGAACTGGCCAGCCCTGGAGCTGGCGGTCCTAGGGAATATTGTGCCGGATTTCCCCCTGATAAACAAGAGCTTCGGGCTCTCATACAGCGGGAATGATCTTTGAGGTGATGGTATGATAAGAAGGAGCGTTTCAAATCTTGTTTCGCAGAAAAAGCCGGCCGTATCCAGAGAGGAGATGCACGGCGATCGCCTTATGATGCCGTTTGTCAGCGTCGGATGCAGAAAATGCAGAAAATGCACGGAAGTGTGTCCCACCGATGCCATCGAAATCTCCGAAGAGTGGACGGTTGACATTGGTAAATGCATCTTTTGCATGGAATGCGTGGAGTCCTGTCCGTCATCTGCAGTCAAAGAAGTGCCCGCGCCATTATACGCCGATCGAAGGGACGGCCTCATATTCGGTGTTTCGAGACCGCCCGGGGAGTCGGAAGGCGGCATTGAAAAATCCAAGGCAGAGATATTGTCAGATTCCATAGCGATAAGAGAGCTCGATACCGGGTCCTGCAACGCGTGTGAGGTAGAGGTTAACTGCATGTCCAACCCATTCTACGACATGAGCAGGTTCGGAATGAAGATCGTTGCTTCCCCCAGGCATGCCGACGTGCTTCTCGTAACCGGACCGATGACGAGAAACATGAAGGCCGCCGCGCTGGAGACCTTTGAGGCTGTACCTTCCCCTAAAGTCGTCGTGGCAATGGGAACCTGCGCCATTTCAGGAGGTATTTTCGTCGAAGGAGATGTTTTCGGAGAAGGTATAAAAGATACTCTCGATCCGGACATATACATCCCCGGATGCCCTCCTTCTCCGGGAAGGGTTCTTATCGCCCTTCTGAAAGCGTTCGGACGGGATTAATGCACAATGACCACGTTGCATTTGGCGTGGTTCACCACATATTGTGAAACGCTGCCCAGGACGACCCTGTCTATGAAGGTCTTGTCCGATCTGCCTACCACGATCATGTCGCATTTGAACCTGGAAGCGGCGGCCAAGACATTCTCGGCAGCGGGCCCTGGTTCTATTACGGAATGTACGTCGATACCTTCGGCCCTGGCGGCATCTTCCGCTTCTTTCATGAAGGACTTGATCTTGTCAAACTCTTTCTCTTGTTCCACTATATCACGGGAGACGACTGAAGAGTAGATGTAAAGGGGCTTTTTGGACATTTTGGAGTAGTCGATCGCAAAATCTAAGGCTCTCCGCGTACCGGGTCTTCCATCATATGCCAGTATTACGGACATGATTCCTAATCTGCCACTTCGGATAAATATCTTCCATAGAAGTGGAAAAACAATGCCGAGAAGGCTTCCCCCTTACACGGTGCCTCCCCCCCAAATATCGAATATGGTGCTTATCGGCAAAGAAGAAGCCGTAACATCGCTGTGAAAGATCATCAATGCGATGGGGGCCCCCAGCAAAGAAAGGACTTCATCCGCCCATGAATGTGGCCATGATGGTGACCGACCATCCCACCAATGTCATCGCAACGGCCATCGTCCATCTGTTGGCACCTATGTATTTGCTCATTGTGTATCCTACAAAAAACAGGGCTACAGAACCGAGTGCGGAGGCCACGAAGAGCGCCGAAGTTAGATCTGCAATCAAAAGCAGAGGTATGACTGCAGGAATGGCAGCTATCACCGTTATAATAAAACTGGACACGCCTGTTTTGATAAGTTCTGCACGGTCTTTGCTAAGTTCCTCATCGGATTCCAGTCTTGAAGATAATATCTGCCGGATTATCTTCTGCTCGTCCGCCGGTTCTATCGCATCGATGATTGTTCCTGAAAGATCGTCCTTCACGATGGACTCGCATTCCGCGCAGTCGTTATCACGGCTTTTGGACAGGATGTTGATATCCCTTTTTCTTTCCAGACTGCCGACTAGGATTATGACCAGCGCATCTATGATCCCCCATGTGAAGTTCATAGAGAATATGATGAATGCCAGATTGACGTTGGAATCGAAAGAGATTATTCCTACCTGGGCGGCGTTGACGAATATCATCGCCATGATGAAACCGTAGAGTGCCTCTTGTATGGCCAGTCCCGGCCCCGTATTGGCAATCAGCTTCCCGGTCAGAGGAACGACCATGGGGCGTCAATGAAATCATCCGTAAAAATACTATGGCACTTCTTCCACGATCGATCGGTCCGGGACACCATGTGCTTTTCTTCGGGTGTTATCGTAATGGTCATTTCTTTTTGCATTAAGAGACGCTGTTGATAGATGAAGTGTTGAGAGAAAAAGAATGCCGACACCGATTGTCTAATGATAAATATATATCTGAATTGGTATTAATATATATAGTACATAAATTAATTTTAAATATATGTCGGTCAATGTAGTCGCAGAAGTTGTGGGCGGCGAAAGCCGAGTGCCCGGTACAGGTCTCTGCCATGTGGCGGAGGACGGGTGCGATTCACATCTTCTAGGCCTTCGGCTTTTTCACATCGTTTTTATGCTTATGAACGGCTCGACAAAAGACTGCCGTACGGATGACTCTCGCGTGTTCCAACGTGATAGAGAATTATTTTTCATGGCCACGGCAAAGAGGAAGAACAGCCCCATTGACCGGGGGCTTAAATGGTTTGTTTAAGAGGTTTGCCGAATGCCTTAGAGCCCGTAGTTCTTTATGTTGAACGCAGGGACGTCCTTGTACAGCTTTGTGCAGTACTCGACGAACTTCGCCTCGTCGTCGGGCAGCGCGGCCAGCTGCTTCTGGCAGTCCTGCAGGACTTCCAGCTGCTTCTTGGTCAGCGGCAGCTCCTTCGCGTTGTAACCGTCGAGGATGATCTTCGCTGCGGTCTCACCGGCGGCCTTGGACCTGAGGTACAGGTTGTTTCCGTTGTCGGCGATTGCCTTTCCGATCATGAAGGCGTGGTCGTATGCGAGGATGTATCCCTCGGGTCCCCTGGTCCTGTCGGTGTACATGTACAAGTCCCTCAGGGTCTTGTCCTGTCCCAGCTGGATCGAGGTGTTCATCAGAGCGACCTCGTATCCGAGGGATCCGAGCCAGCATGCGACAGAGGATCCTCCGAATTCGGGGTGGTACTCGACAGACTCGTTGGACCACAGGTCGCAGGTGGATGCCATCAGGTTGCCCTGCAGATCGCAGTGGGCGCACTGGCAGTTCTTTCCTTCCTGGGCCGTGGGCTTTCCGGCGACCGCCTTGCATATGGGTCCCTCGTAGCCGCAGTCCTTGTCGGGACCGGTGGCTCCGCACTCCCATGCGCACAGGGTCCTCGCGGATGCGATCGCCCTGGTGATGGCGGAGAACGTCCTCTGAACATCGTTGTCCAGGAATCCGCCGGCCATGAACATGGACGTGTTGGCTCCGGAACAGTTGGTGTCTCCTCCGGGGGTCACCTTGTTCTTCTTGCATATGTCCACGAACTGCTGCCAGATGTAGGTCATGTCTATGGATCCGAGGTAACCGACACCGAAGAGGAAGGCTACGACGTCACCCTGGGTGACCGCGTGGTCTGCCAGCTCTTTTCCTCCCATCGATTCGACGGAGAAGACGTGCGCACCGTTCTCGCATGCCATCTCGGCGCATTCGATGAGCTTCTCGGGGTAGGAGAACTTCTTGTCCATTCCGGGGCGGAGTCCGTGGTCGGCCTCACGCTGGTCGGGGATGGTCTGCCTCATAGCGGTGTTGATTCCGTACTCCTCGTGGTACTTCTCGCATATCTCCGCCTGTCCTGAGACAACGGGGACGGCCAGCTTCTTCTGGTTCATCTGCGATACCCACTCGGTCTCCATCTGGAGGTCGGGCATTCCTGCGGTTATGGCCCTGTCGAGAGCATCTTTGCATATGTAGTCGACATATTCTCTCCTGAACTTCTCTACATCCCTCTCCGTTCCCGGGCGGGGCGCGTAGTTAAGCTCCGGAATGACTCTGCCTGCTCCTGCTTTGATGCCGAACCCGTAGGAAACGGGGTGCTGCGCGCGTCCGAAAATCAGCTCGTCGGCGTCTTTGTATGCTACTTTTGTGTATCTCGTAACCGCCATCTTACTCACCCCTTACAATGCTGTCCCACTCTTCCCTTACCTTCTTCCAGTCGTATCCGGCAAGGATCTTGTCGGCGATCGGGGGTGTCTGGGCAGCCTTGTCGGAATAAATTCCGAGGTCGTACGAGTTGGCGTACTCCCTGTTGACCGCACCGCCGCATCCCATGAATGGGATGTTCAGGCCTTTGGCCATGAATCCGGCCGCGATCCTCGGGAAAGCGGACATCGTCGTGGTCATGAGCGCGGTTCCGGAAACGAACAAGGGCTTGACCTCATTGGTCTTGGCTATGACGTCAGCGACAGGGACATCTCTTCCCATGTCTATGACGTCGTATCCGGAAGCCCTGGTCATGATGACCGCGATGTTCTTTCCGATGTCGTGGGGGTCTCCCTCGGCAGCGTGCATTATGACGGTGGCCTTCGCCTTCATCTTTCCGCCTTCGAGCTTCTTCTCCGCAAGGGCGATTCCGATCTCCATGGTCTTTGCGGCCAACATGATCTCGGGCAGGTAGTACACGTGCTCTGCGTAAAGCTTCGCGACGATGTCCATTCCTGCAACAAGGCCCTCGTTGATAACGTCGAGCGGCTTCTTCTCCTTCAGGGCTTCGTTGACGGCGGGCCCTACGGTCTTAAACCTCATATAGAGTACCTCTTCCGCGACCTTTTTAAAAACGGGGTCATGCGGGAGCATCTCTTTAGCCATCTCTTCCGGGGTGGCCGCGACCTGCTGGTCGACATCATAGCGCCTCAGTATTTTGCTGAAGTCTACTCCTTTGCTGCTAAGCATATTGTTTTTCCTCCCAGGCTTTCGCCTGTGATTTTAGTATTCTGCTGAGGGTATAAATGTAGTTTCGTGGATGGATGATTAATCCTTATTCATACATCGCTAGATATCTATTGACTCATATATATTTAGCATCGGCGTTAATGAATTTCCTTATAAATATTTCCCTGAAAAAAACATAGCCAGCATGTTAGATATATATTGCACACATGCGCACGCGTACGTTATGTAATGATATACTGTATCAAGCGTAACGGGACTTCAACCTCGGTTCGCAACATATCATGCTTCGGTCTTCCGCATACAGATATATTTAATGATTTTTTTAACATGAAATTCTAAATCTGTGTTACTCGCCCATTGTTTCGGCTGTATTGCCCATGTCCGACGATGGTCCTTGGTAAATGCATAAATAACATCCGCCCAGTTCACCTAATATGTATGTTTATATTCTGGGCGGATTCCTCGGAAGCGGGAAAACCAGCCTGTTGATGAGGCTAGCGTCCATGTATATCGAAAGGAAATTACGCGTGGCGCTTCTTGTGAACGAATCGGGAGAGGTCGGCGTGGACGGCGCGACACTCAAGGCCGAAGGGTACGATGCGATCGAACTGCCCAACGGATGCATCTGCTGCTCCCTCTCGGGAACCCTTCAGAACGCGCTTCGAAACATCAAAAGCGACATTGATCCCGACATAATCATCATCGAACCGACGGGACTCGCCCTGCCGCACAAAGTGAAGGAGCTTGTGCGTATTTCCATGATAGATCCCGAGGGGTGCTTCATAATAGGAATAGTGGACGTGCAGAGATTCGACGACCTGATAAAGAAGAAGGAAGAGTTCTTCAAAAGGCAGATGCACGGCAGCGACTTCATACTTATCAACAAGAGCGACCTCGCCGACCCCCAGAGGATGGACGAGATAAAGAGATGGATGTCCTCCGAATTCCCCGAAAAGCCCCTTCTGTCCATCTCTGTCAAGACGGGCGAGAACCTGGACAAAGTATACGAGATGATGAAATGAAACAGCAGGAAAACGATGGGCACAAGAGCGAGGAGCATGAGAACTCGATCGAAGAGGCGGGCGGTGCGGCAGTGGGCTTCACCGGAAGCATAACGGGATTCAACGCGGACGCCCAGGCAAGGATGGCGGATGCGCTCTTGAAAATAGGTAAATGGGTGGGCGGCGAGTCCGGCGTACTACTGGGGCACATCAAGTGCGCGATATACCGCGAGGACGGCTCCGGCGTGACTATGAACCTCATCGACATGGACAACGGCGTCGAGATACACGGCACTTTGGAACCGTCGGAGAAGGTCTCCTTCACCCTGATGTGCGCCGTCCTGGACGTGGACCCCGCAGAGCTGGACCATGAGATGCACCATGTGCTCGAAGATGCCTGCCTGGACATGGAGCTGGAGCATCACGATTGCCACTGCCATGACCATGAGCACGGGCATGAGGATCCCCATGAGCACGGCAACGGTCATGAACATCATCACGGCCACGGCCATGAGGGCCACCACCATCACGATGACGACGACGAGAGCTGCGAGCACCGCGGAGGGTGCTGCAACCACAGAGATCATCATCATTGAAAACCATTTAAAAAGAGGAGGAAAAACAATGGAATACGGAATATCTCTGGATTTAGGGACAAGCGGCTTCAGGGCCCACGCTGTGGACTTGAAAACACAAAAGATCCTGTCTACGTCGATCACGGAATGCCATCCGCTGCCCGGCGCCAACATAATGGACCACCTGACCTTCAGCATAAGGGTAGGGCAGGATGTGGCGCACAACATCGTCGTCGATACTGTGAACAAGCTCATCAAGACACTCGGCATAGATCTCAAGGACGTTGTCCGGATGAGTATCTGCGGCAACCCCATCCAGCTCTCGCTGGCGCAGAACATTCCGGTAGAAGATCTCGCCTTCGCGGGAGAGAACGCCAAAAGGGTCAGGGGAATTAAGGAACAGAAGAGGGACGCCGGCGTGTTCAGCGCCGTCGCCTGCGGGTTCGACGTCCCTGACAAGACCGAACTTTACGTCCCGCCGGCCATAAGGCACGAGATAGGGGCAGATGCTCTGGCCATGATGTACAAGAGCGGCTTCCTGGACCAGAAGGAGAACTGCCTCGTCACGGACTACGGCACCAACGCCGAGATGGCGCTGAAGGTGGGGGACGACATCTACACCGGGTCTGCCGCGGCCGGGCCGGCCATGGAGGGGCAGTCCATAGAGTGCGGCATGCTTGCCGCCCCGGGCGCGATAAGCGACCTGGAATACGATTTCCAGTGGGTATGCAAAGTCCTCGACGATGACCTCATCCCTCGGAACGGCGACAGGTTCGACTTCAGCCTCGGCGTCATGTCCGAAGAGGGGCCGATGCACGGCAAGGCCGTAGGCATAACCGGCACCGGCGTCATAGCGGCAGTGGCTGTGGCCAAGGAAAGCGACCTTTGGAAAAAAGGCAGGCTGACGACCGAGGACGGCAAGATGCACCTGCAGGACGGCGTATTCATCACCAGCAACGACATCTCCGAGGCGATGAAGGCCATAGGCGCCATGAGGGCGGGCCACTTCACGCTTCTGGAGCATGCCGGCATAAAGTTCGGGGACCTCAAGACGATGTATATGTGCGGAGCGTCCGGTACGTACGTCGATGCCGTAAAGGGCAGGGACGTCGGTCTGCTGCCGCCCACGTGCGACAACATCTTCCAGTACGGGAACACTTCACTGGCGCTTTCCACCGACCTCCTGATGAACCCCGAGCTTCTCGACGAGCTGCAGGAGACGGCCAACAGCATCCGCGCAAACCACATCATGTTCGCCGGCGACAAGATATTCGAGCAGATATACGTCCAGGAGCTTGCGTACTGCGAGGAGGGCATGAGCATGACCAAGTACAACGATAACAACGTCGCCGCAGGTCTGCAGGCGCTCCCCAAGCCCACCGGTCACCCGAAGGTCACGCGCGTATCGATGCGTGACATCGCAGACCTGGGAGAGAGGGGCCTGTACATCCTTCACGAGATCGGTACGGACCTCGTCGGCAAGATGGAGGGCTGCACCGGGTGCAAGAAGTGCGAGCACGAATGCCCCGAGAACGCGTTGACCGTAAGCAAGGACAAGACGATCACCGTGAAGACCAAGAACTGCCTCGGAACGGCATGCTACAGATGCCAGTACGTCTGTCCCGAGAAGGTCATGCAGTTCGACTCCCTAAGGCTGTCGTGATAAACGGTTTTGGGCGGGGCCGGCCCCGCCCTTTTTTCATTTACCGCCGTTCAGGGCCTCGGCGTGCACGGCAGGCCTGACATTCTCGTCCTCCAGCTCCGTAAGTATCTGCTTGCGCAGCCTGATGAACTCGGGCGAAGCGCGGTCCCTGGGCCGCGGAATGCCTATGTCCACGATGTCCTTGATGCTGGCAGGACGCTTGGTAAGGACGACTATCCTGTCTGAAAGATAAACGGCCTCGTCGACCGAGTGGGTCACGAACAGGATCGTAGTGTCCGTCTTCTCGACTATCCTCAGCAGCTCGCCCTGCATGATGTTGCGCGTCTGGGCGTCCAACGCGCCGAACGGCTCGTCCATGAGCAGCACGTCGGGCTTGGTAACAAGGGCCCTTGCGATGCCCACGCGCTGCTTCATACCTCCGCTGAGCTCATGGACACGATGGTCCTCGAAACCTTCGAGGCCGACCGCCCTGATGTAGCGTTCGGCGGTCTTCCTGCGCTGCTCCGCCGGGACGCCGGCGATCTCCAGGCCGAACTCGACATTCTTCCTTACAGAACGCCAAGGGAACAGTGCGAACTCCTGGAACACCATGCCTCTGTCGGGGCCTGGCCCGGTGCACTTCTTCCCGCCTATCGACACTTCTCCGGAGGACGGCTCCATGAGCCCTGCTATAAGCCTGAGCAGAGTCGTCTTTCCGCATCCCGAGGGACCGACTATGGATATAAGCTCGCCCTTCTGGATCTCCAGAGAGAAATCCTCCAGGGCCACGGTCTCCTGTTCATCGGTCTTGTAGACCTTCCTCAGATGATTGATAACGATCTTCTCGCTCATTCTATCCCCATCCTTCTTGTTATGACCTTATGCAGATAGTCGGCGAGGCTGGTCGTCAGTATTCCGAGGATTGCGATTATGACTATGCCCGCGTAGACGTTGGGCCAGTACCCCATCTGCGCCTGTATGCTGATGAAGTATCCGACGCCTCCTCCGAACGATGCGTACAGCTCGGAGGCAACTATGCACATCCACCCGACCCCCATGCCTATGCGGAGGCCGTTCATTATGTATGGCACCGCAGCGGGGAGCATCACCTTTACAAATGTCTGGACCTTGGTCGCCCCGAGCGTTTTGGCCGCATCGACCCAGTTCGGATCGATCTTCTTCACGCCGAACATCGTATTGGTCAGCACCGGGAAGAAAATACCCACGAACACCACGAGGATCGGCCCCCACGTGTAACCTACCGTGAAGAGGAATATCGGAGCCCATGCTATGGGGGCGATGGGCCTGAGGGCCTCCAGGGTCGGAGACGAGAACTCTTTCAAAGTGTCGGAGTAACCGAGGAGTAGGCCGAACGGAACCGCTATCGCCAACGCGATCAGCAGCCCGGCGAAGAACCTCTCGAGACTTATGCTCATGTGGCCCCACATGGTCATCCCGGAGATCGAATCCCCGTTCTGGAACAGGAACACCAGCGCCTCCCAGGTCGTCTGCGGCGTGGGTATCGCCGGATTGTCGAGAAGCAGCGACAGGTTCCACCATATCAGGACGAACACCACCAGCGATACGAAGGCGATTATACCTTTCCTGAGCATGCGGTGGCGTCTGTTGTCCTTATCATAAACGAAATATTTCGACGGCGAATTCATTGCGTCCAAGATGATGATGGCGATTATGACGCAGACTGCACATAAGATTATAAAAATCGATTGCAACTCCATTGTATCAACTCCTCAGCGCGTTTATGGACGAGGAAACCACGGGCGGGGAACCGACGAACCCTATGCTCGCATGGCCCGACAGCAGCGCGTTCATGACGTCCCCTCCGGCCGCGAACGGTCCCAACAGTTCGATCTCTATCCCGTAATCTTCGAAGAAGCCCTGCGCTATCCCGACGTGGAGGGCAATCTGGTGTATGTCTGACGCCAGGTACGCGACGCCGATGTGCGTCAGGGCGCCGCCGTAGTATCCAAGATCTCCCGGCTCCTTGACACCGCCCTCTTCGTTCAGCGCCTCGGCGAGGTACTGCTCGTTCACGAGATGCTCGGTGAAGGCCTGCGATGAATCGTATCCTGCTTCGGTCAGCGTGCTCTGCTGCACTATGTTCAGGGACTTGTAAGTGTCCACGACTTCGGCCAGCTGTTCAGCCAGGTCTCCCAGCTCATAGGCGTAGGTGATGTTGGCCAGCGCCGCCTCGGCCACTTCGTCGGACATCGGCGTCGCCGAAGACGAAGCGGGGGTGCCGATATTTTTCGTTATCTCGAGAAGCTCGTCGTGGGTTTCGGAATCTTCAGGCAATGCATCCGTTACCCACTGCACCGACAGCATGTAGGCCGCCAGGAACCTTTCGGTGGCGTTACCGTTGCCGGAAAGGAACGAATTGTTGGCAGCGACAACGCAGCAGGGGTGTCCCTGCCAGTAGTCGCTTGTGGTCATCAGCTCGACGCAAAGGGCATTGTTCACCGCCACGGCGTAGTGGGGCTCCCATGCTATGCCTCCGTCTATGCTGTCGTCTGTAGTGATCTTGTTTATCATCTGCCCGGGGGCGACCTGTGTCCAGTAGACGGCATCATCCGCCGCCGTACCGTATTGGACGAAATTGAGGCCCAGGTCCTCTTTGACAATATCCATCAATATCATATGCTGTATGGACGACGGTCCGGGCGTCATGAACACCTTTCCCACCCAAAGGTCCGGATTCACAGCGGTGAGGACGCCTTCCACCGTCTCGGTCATATCGGCCAGGTTCTCGGTGTCCGCCCTGATGAAGATTCCGGATCCGTCGTTGTTGACCCTTGCGAGTATCGATACGGATTCTTTCTCGGGATCTTCCATAGACAGCACCATACCGGACGCGGAGAGAAGTACGATCAGTATCCCTACTGCTCCCCATATTTTGTAATTCCAGTTTAGGCTCATGCCGATTGCTAGCCGATTTTTGAATATAAATGTTTTGAATTTTATCACTTTTTGGATTCTTTTTTACAATGAGGTTAATTAGATGCGTAACGTTCCTTTGATGAAAAATAACACTGGCCTTCTAAGGAAACGCTCAAGCTATTCGAAATAATAATTGACACGAAAAGGAAAAATGTGTCTCTCTGTAAGGAGAGAAAGGGGTTTAGATGTCCCTGAAGGACACGGAGTACTGCATCTTTTTGGCACCGAAGTATTCCTGCGTGAACTTGGCGGAATCTTCGGGTCCGAACTCCCTGCAGGAGAATATGTCTATGAACGCGCGGTCGGTGTCCTCTGCGAAGTGGCCGGATATCATAGAGGTCTCTATGAGCTGCACGAGGGAGTATCCCTGTACTTTGGGCTCGTCTCCGAAGAACACCACCTGGGGTTCGCCGTATCTTTTCATGTTGATGTGCTTTGCGAGATCGATGGCGAACTGGGCGATGTGCTCTTTGCTTGCGATCTTGGAGTGGTCGCATTCTCCGAGGTCGATCGATACGAGCAGCCCCCAGAGCTTCTCGCCGTTGTATTTCTTGATTGCCTCCTCGTCGCTGAGGAGCTTACCGGAATAGGGACTCATTGTGTACATTTTAATTCCTCACAACGGGGATTGGTTTCCCGTTAAACGGGGTAAAATGTTTCTATATTTCAAACAATGCCCGGGCTTAAATAATCGGGGCTTCGGAATAATTACACCCAGCAATCCGTATTGTCGAGTGGGGGACACTCGAAGTTTTCAGAGACAAAATGAGGCTTTCTATGACTATTTTTCCATTTTTCGTAACGTCCCTCCCGCCCGCCGCGGACCCACAGAAAAATCCGATTTATACAGGTAACAACATGGCGTATCCATGGCATCGGAGGTTTTCTTTACGGACATGCGGACCGGGATCGGAGATACCTTGCCCGACAAGCTCGGCAGACTCATCGAGAAAGCGGGCATAGGCGGCATGGACCTTGACAGGAAATTCGTCGCGGTCAAGATGCACTTCGGCGAGCTGGGAAATCTGGCCTACCTCAGGCCCGGCATCCCCAGGACGATCGCCGAGACCGCCAGGAAGATGGGGGGCATACCTTTCCTCACGGACACCAACACCCTGTACGTGGGGCATAGGAAGAACGCCCCCGAGCACATGGACACCGCCAACTACAACGGCTTCGACCGCATGTCCGCGGGATGCCAGATCATAATCGCCGACGGCCTGAAGGGAACCGACGATGTCGAGGTCCCGATCCACGGCGAATATGTGGAGACCGCGAAGATCGGGCGTGCGATCTTCGATGCCGACGTGATCTTGACGGTCACTCATTTCAAATGCCACGAGCTCACCGGATACGGAGGGGCGCTCAAGAACCTGGCGATGGGGTGTGCCTCCCGCCGCGGGAAGATGGAGATGCATGCGGCGGGGAAGCCGTCGGTCGACAGGGACGAATGCGTCGGCTGCGGCACCTGCGCCGGGCAGTGCGCTCAGTCCGCCATCTCATTCTCGGACAGAAAGGCCGTCATCGACACCGGCAGATGCGTCGGATGCGGAAGGTGCATCGGGTCCTGCCTATACGATGCCATATCCGTAGAGAACGACCAGGATGCCGGCGTGCTCAACGCCAAGATCGTGGAATACGCCATGGCCGCGGTCAGGGGAAAGCAGAACTTCCACGTCACCGTCATGACGGATATCTCGCCCAACTGCGACTGCCACGCGGAGAACGATACGCCGGTCATACCGGACGTGGGGATGCTGGCGTCATTCGACCCCGTGGCCTTGGACAAAGCTTGCATCGACCTTGCGATGAAACAGCCGCCTGTCATGGGCGGCATGCTGTACGAGAAATGCGGCGGGAAGGTCCCGGAGGACATGTTCGCCTGCATACACCCGACCACGAGATGGCGCAGCACCTTCGAGCATGCCGAGAAGATGGGTTTCGGCTCCGCAGACTATGTGCTTGTGAACGTGAAGTGATCGCATGAGGGCATTCGTTGCTGTGAAGGTCCCGGGCGGGCCGTCGCTGTCCCGGCCCCTCGGGGGCCTCTCGGCGGCGGGCGGACTCAGAGTATACGGCACCGGAGACCTCCATATAACGCTGAGCTTCATCGGGGAGATCGAACAGGAGAGATTGCGAGACGTCTCCGATGCGGTGGGGCGGGCCGTCCGCGGCATCGGTCCTTTCGAAATCACCGTGGGGAGGATGGGGTCCTTCCCGGGGAGGAGCGGCCCCAGGATCGTATGGGCCGGAGCCTGGTCCGGAGGAAGACTGGAGATGCTGGCAGAGAGGATATCCGCCGAGCTGGACGAGGGCGGCATCGGGCACGACAGAAAAAAATTCGTCCCCCACATTACTTTGGCGAGGGCAAGGGACGAGAGAGGGGCGCCGTCCGCATCGTCGGTCATCGAGAGGTACAAGGAATCAGACCTCCTCAGGTTCTCCTGCAAGAAGGTAACGGTTTTCGGCAGCGAGCTCACCCCTTCGGGGGCCGTCCACACCCCGGTCTCCGAAATCTGCCTGTGAGCCTGATATAAGGTTAACTGTAGCTTCCGGCCATTATACCCTGACGTCACGAATCTGTTGCCATGAGAAAAATAAAGCATCTCATGAAGAACGGAAGGAAAAGGATCTCGAACGACCGCAGCGGAGGGATAGAAGGCCTCCCGCTGCAACTGATGATCGTCATTCTCGTGGCGACCCTTGGCACCGCCATAATACTAGGTTGGATGGGCAACATAGAAGGCCCAAGGTCCATTGGGTCGGTCGACGTGATGTCCGACGACATATTGCTCGTGAACGGCTGCACGTCCGACGGCATCGTGGAGGTGCGCGTGACGGACCAGGACGGCGAGCCCATCGAGGGCGCGGCAGTGGTGCTTTCAGGCCTCGGCATAACGGACAGCAACGGGAATACGGCATACGTCAGTACGGATTCGGACGGGATGGCCGTATTCACAGGCCTGAGGATTCAGATGAACGGCGGCTCTGTGGGATTCATAACCGTCAACGTTTCCGCATCCGGGTTCGGCGAGAACAACACGGCAAGGGTGGCTGTGATCGCATGAGGATGGACGGGAAGGGCGTGATCGGCATGCCCGTGAGGCTGGCCGTGACCTTCCTGGTCCTGGCCATCGCGGTGCCCGTCCTGATAGGCTATGTCGAAGATTACAGGGACGGCACCGAAGCCTCGGTCCTGATGGCCCAGGCGGAGATCGTCTCCGACACCGCCGAAAAAACTTTTTACTCCGGAGAGGGCGGGGCGTTCACCGCCGAGATATCCGTCGGCCACGGCAACAGGCTAGTGATCGGCGGCCAGGACTCCGACGCATATACGATCAGGATGTTCTGCGGCGACGAGCATGTGGGCCGCCTTGTCATGGACCGTCCGGCGGTGAGGATAGCGGGCGACGGATTGGCCGTGTCCGGGGAGAGGACGCTATTGTTCGAATGCGTGGCCTACGGCATCGGATGCGCGGTGGAGGTGAGCGTGATTGCTTGAATTCACAATGTCCAGGGTCGCGCTCTGCATATGCGGGGCGATCCTCCTAGGCGCGGTCGCGGTGCCCTTCTCCGCGATATGCTCGTCGGACGGTGACGTCCGGATGACGGAGACGGCGGATTCCATCGCAGAAACGATAGACGGCTTCTACCGCTCCGAGGCGGACACTATGACCCTCAGAGGATGGGACATACTTCCGAATGCGGGATGTTCCTTCAGGGTAGAGAGGGGTTTCGTGATACTCTGCGACGGGGAAAAAGAATACCTGTCGCCGGTCTCCTGCGCGTCGGAGGATTTTTCTCTCCGGTATGACGGAACCGTGACGTTGAAAAGGTCCGGTCCCGGGATAGCCCCGGCGTGATCATCTTCCGAAGGCCTCGGCCGCCTTCCTGAGCGCCGAGGAGAAACGGTTTACGTCTTCCTCGTTGTTGTAGAGATATACCGATGCCCTTGCGCTTCCTCCGATCTTCTTCCCTTCGAAGAAGGGGTGGGCGCAATGCAGCCCCGAGCGGATCATTATGCCGTCGATGTTGTCCAGCATCATTGCTATGTCATGTGGCGACAGCCCTTCTATGTTGAACGAGAAAACGCTGCTGCGCCTGTCCGGGTCCGAAGGGCCCACCAGCTCCAGCCCCTTCACGTCCTCCGTTTCCCGGACCATCTGCCTCATGAGCTTCCTGTCCTGGGCCTCGACGTTGTCCATTCCGACCTCGGAAAGATAGTCCAGGGCGGCCTTGGTTCCGGCGATGCCCGCATAGTCCTGGAGCCCCGCCTCGAACTTTTCCGGCGCCGGCGTCAGTTTGACCGAGTCGTACGTCGCGAGGCCTACCGTCCCTCCGCCGTAGGAAAGCGGCCTGAGCGCCTCGAGCTCGTCGGACCTTCCGTACAGGACGCCCATGCCCGAGGGGCCGAGCATCTTGTGCATCGAAAAGCAGTAGAAATCCGGGTCTATCCTGTCCAGGTCCACCTTCATGTGGGGTGCGGCCTGCGCCCCGTCTATGACGACTTTCGCTCCGGCGTCATGGGCTATCTCCGATATCTCGGCCACCGGCATGACACATCCGGTGACGTTGCTCGCGTGTATGACGGAGACGACCTTTGCGCCCCTTTCCACGCACTCCTTGAAGGATTCCATGTCGAACTCCCCCTCGTCCGTCGTCTTGGCGTAGCGCCTCCGGATGCCTTTCTCCTCGGAAAGGATGAGCCAGGGGACGTGGTTGGAGTTGTGTTCCGAATCCGTAGTCACAACGGTGTCGCCCTTCTTCAGGGAAAGGCCGAAGGCGACGGTGTTGATGGCCTCCGTGGCGTTCTTGCAGAAAACGTAGCAGTCCGGGTCGTCTGTGCCGAAGAATTCGGCCAGAGACTCCCTTGCGGCGTCCACCGCCATTGAGACTCTGGAGCCCATCGCGTGCACGCTGCGGCCCCCGCAGGAAGGATATTCGTTGTAATATTCAAGTATCGACTCTATGACGCTGTCCGGACGCAGAGACTGGCATGCGCTGTCCAGATAGACGCCGCGGTTGTTCCTCATCGTGGGAAAATCGTTCCGTAGAGACGATATGTCCATGGCACGCCCATGATTTCCATGTTCATTACGCTTGCGTATTCGGATGGGGTTTTTATTAAGGGACCTGCATGCGGTAGCGATGGGCAGACTGGAGATTTCCTTCGGACGGCTGAGGCTGGAAAGGCCCGGCATGGTCGCATCCGGGATAATGGACGAGACAGGAGACTCGATGGTCCGGATGATCAAATCCGGCGCGGGCGCCGTGGTGACCAAGTCGATAGGGCTCGCACCAAGACCTGGACATAAGAATCCCACATTCACCGAGGTCGAGGGGGGCTACGTCAACGCGATGGGGCTTCCGAACCCCGGGATAGATCTTTTCGCGGAGGAGATGGCCGTTGCGGTCCGGGCGGGACCGGTCATAGGGTCCGTCTTCGGATCCAATGCCAAGGAGTTCGCCGAACTTGCGGCCAAGATGGAGGATTACGGGGCATCGGCGGTGGAGCTGAACCTCTCGTGCCCCCATGCAGAGGGTTACGGGGCGGAGATAGGTTCCGACCCCAAGAACGTGCGTTCGATCGTTTCTGCCGTCAGCTCGTCGGTGGACGTGCCCGTCTGGGCGAAACTGACGCCGAACACGTCGTCGATATCGGAACTGGGGAGGGCCGCCGAGGACGGAGGGGCCGAGGCCGTGGTCGCGATCAACACGCTGAAGGCCATTGTCATCTCGGCGGAGCTGAGAAAACCTGTCCTCAGCAACAGGTTCGGGGGCTTATCGGGACCCGCAGTCAAACCTGTGGGGATCAGGGCGGTCTACGACCTCAGAGGCGCCCTCAGCATACCGGTGGTGGGAGTGGGGGGCATCTCCGACTGGAGGGATGCCGCCGAATACATCCTCGCGGGAGCCAGCGCGTTCCAGGTCGGAAGCGCGGTGGGCACGAGGGGACCGAAGGTTTTCGGAGAGATAAACAGGGGACTGGAGATGTTCATGTCGGACCACGGCTACGGGTCCGTCGCTGAAATGGTTGGTGTTGCACGTGAGTGAGACCGTCAGGATCATCGGCAAGATGAAAGAGAGCAGGGACACGTACACCTTGGAGTTCAAATGGGACGCCCCGGCGGTGCCAGGGCAGTTCGTCATGGTCTGGGCGCCCGGCGTGGACGAGGTCCCGATGTCGCTTTCCAGAGTGGGGAAGATAAAAGCGATAACCGTGAAGGGCATCGGAGAGGCCTCCAACGCCATACACGGGATGCAGGTAGGCGGTTACGTAAGGCTGAGAGGTCCGTACGGGAACGGCTTCGATATCAAAAAGGGAAAGAAGGTCCTGGCGGTCGCCGGGGGGGTCGGCGCCGCGGCGCTGATGCCGGCCATAAAAGAGACCGGATGCGATACGATCATCGGTGCCAGGTCCGGGGGCGAGATAGTCCTGGACGACGTTGCGAGGAAATACAGCAAGAACGTCTGGATATCCACAGACGACGGCAGCCGCGGTTTCCACGGTAATGCGGTGCAGCTCGCCAAGGAGAAGATGTCCCAGAAGGACTACGACCTCGTCATAGGCTGCGGGCCGGAGGTGATGCTGTATTATCTTCACAAAGCCTGCAAGGAGAAGGGGGTCGACTGCCAGCTTTCTCTGGAGAGGTTCATGAAGTGCGGCGCTGGCGTATGCGGATGCTGCATGATGGACGACAAGAGGGTGTGCAGGGACGGACCGGTATTCAGCTCCGAAGAGCTGGACCGCCTCTCCGACTTCGGGACCAGGAAGAGGGACGAGTGCGGCCGCATCGTGGAAATAAGGTGAGTGTTTGCCGGTCCCGGAAGATCACATAGAAGTGCACCACGGAACGCTGACCGTGAACGTCCCAAGGAAGATCTTCAAAACAGGGACGGCCGAGATCGTTCCTGAACGTGCGGCGCCCTTCAGGGAGATGATAATGGCCAGATATCCCTGGCTTACCGCCAGCTCGGTGGACGTTCTCATGGCGCGGGCCTCGAGGGAGATGAAGCAGGTCCTCGACGAGGAGACTTCGGGCCGCTCCGCCAGCAGAATGCTCGCGGACGGCGGGCGCGTCAGGGAGGCGATAGACCATCTGACGAAAAGCCTTGAACGCAACCCCGAAGACCCGGACTCCTGGTACCTCCTCGGCGAGCTTCTCTGCCGCGATGGTCGGACCGAAGAAGGATATAGGGCCTTCGCAGAGGGGAGGAAGCGGTTCTGATCAGCGGAACAGCGCCTTGATCGCCGCCGTCACTTCCGGGACCGTAGCTCCCCAGGGGACTATCGCCGTGTCTCCGTCTATCACGTGGCCTTCTCTGACCTTACAGCATCTGACTATCGTCTTAACCCCGTCCTTGGGACAAAAATCCCTGGGGCAGATATCGATCGTGGCGGTGTCCCTGCCGTAAAGCTCCCTGAATATCCTCCGTGAAGTGTCGCATCCCAGCAACGTGACCTCGTGGCCGAGTTCCGGATTTTCGTCAAGGAAGTAGAAGGGCTTCTCGGATTCGAGTCCGGACACTTTGCATGGGAACATGACGCCCTCGGTCCTGACCTTGGAGACCATCTCCTGGATGTCGATGGTGAGATTCTCGGTGACGACCGGAAGATCTATGAAGCCGGATTCCAGGGCCCTGTTGACGAGTATCTCGGTCTTGGAGGGATACGGGGGGACGCTGTCCACGACCCTGAGGGTGATGGGCTCCACTCCGGAGACGAAACTTATGTGCGAGAACATCCCGCGGACCACCACGGTCTTACCGGGATGCTCCTTCTGGATCTGGGCCCTTTCCGGAAGATTGAGGACGTCCGCCCCGGGCATGTCGACGAACACCGTATCGGCAGGCAGAGAGATTATGTCTACAGACTCGACGGTCCTGAACAGGCCTGTGCCCTCGGACTTGTGGAGCTCGGCGACGGCATAGCCGCCTTCCCTGGACATCACCACATACTGCGCCCTGACGTAGGCCCTGTGTCCCACCAATCCTTCGCGTATACCTTCCTCGGTGAGCGGAAAATCGGCCTCCAACACGGAAATGTCCTTGCAGTGCATGCCCGAGTATCGCATGACCAGACCTATAACCGTTATCCCCTCCGGTGACGAAATGATTTAATATGTTCAGTCGATGAAGTGACTGGCTGTCGGGGTAACACAGTGGCTATGTGGCGGACTGCAGATCCGCATACGGGAGTTCAATTCTCCCTCCCGACCCCATCCTTATTTTTCCGTCATGTCCTGTTTCTACGCAACATATATAAATAGGGTTTAAATAGCCTATATAAGGTATAAAAATGGCAAAAATGAAAATCGAGAATGTTGTCGCCTCGAGCTACCTGGGACAGGAACTTGACCTGAACGCCATCGAGGGCGCCCTCGACGGTGCGGAATACAACCCCCAGCAGTTCCCGGGACTCGTTTACAGGCTCAAGGACCCCAAGACCGCCACCCTGCTGTTCAGGAGCGGAAAGGTCGTCTGCACGGGAGCCAAGTGCTATGAGGACGTGGTCAGGGCCGTCACCACCGTCGCCAAGGACCTGGAGAAGGCCGGCATAACCATAAGCATCGAGCCGAAGATCGAAGTTCAGAACATCGTCGCCTCCTCAGACCTGGAGCAGGAGATAAACCTGAACACCGTGGCCATAACCCTGGGGCTGGAGAGGGTCGAGTACGAGCCGGAGCAGTTCCCCGGCCTCGTCTACAGGCTGGACGACCCCAAGGTCGTCGTACTACTTTTCAGCAGCGGAAAGATGGTCTGCACCGGAGCGAAGGTCCCCCCGGACGTCACCCGCGCGGTCGACAAGATCGCCGCAGAGCTCAGGTCCGTCGGACTGATGAAATAAACACTAATGCCGGCGGGACCTCCCGCCGGATCACATTTTCCTGAATCCTCTGGACATCCAGAGGCCTATCGATTTGAAGCCGTAGCGGAGAGTGCTCCCCATGTTCCTGTTGGAGCTTTCGGCCGGCAACGGTCCGGACATCATCTCCCTTATGACGTCCGCCCATGAGGCCGGGCCGTCCGGCAGCACGATGTACCCGTATCCGATGTGGCGCGTGGTGTGGGCGTCGCTGCCCGCCGACACGGGGCATCCGACCCTTGCGGCGAGTGCCGCAGAGCTGGCGTTGTCCTTGCGATATGACCTGGAGTTCGCCGCCTCGATGCCGTCGAACGGGTTTTCCAATACAGTCTTTTCTCCGAGGCCGGACCACCATCTGTAAGGGTGGGCCGCGAAGGCGAACCCTCCCGCGTCATGTATCGCGTCGATGGTGTCCTTGACCGAAAGCCCCCTGGGTATGTGCCTGTCTATGCCGTAGGCGAGTATGTGGCCCTCCTTGGACGATACTTCCTCGCCGGGCACGACTATCAGGCGGCCGTCGTTCTTCACCAGGTCGTAGGCCTCGAAGCTGTTGTGGTCGGTTATCGCTATGCAGCCGATGCCTCTCTTGACCGCTACATCCACTATGGTCACGGGGTCCGTGCGCCCGTCGTTCGAGAATGACGAGTGGATGTGCAGGTCCGCCTTCATCTTACGCCGGCACCGTCCTTGATCTCGCTATCGACGGTGGCCACGCTGCCGTTTCCGTCGCTGAGCAGGACCGTTTCTTCGCCGTCGAAGACAGCGGCGGCCCTGAGGGGGCACCCTTCTGCGGACCCCAGCTTCCTGGAGCCTGCGACGAACATGCCGTCCTTGACCGTCGAGACTTTCAGGACGGCCTTCTGGAAGTCCTTGTACTCGATACGCGAGGAGGACGAATCCATGCCGGACGAGAACTTCGTTCCGTTGGGGACCTCCTTCGAAGGGGTCAGCAGGAGGACCGCGTTTCCGCCCATGTCCTCGTCGTCAGCGGCAAGCAGCATGCCCGAGGACATGACCCCGCGCAGCTTCGCCGGTTTGAGGTTGGAAACCACAAGGACCCTGCGACCCAGCATCTTCTCTCTGGGATAGTAGGCCTTGAGCCCCGCCACGATCTGCCTCGGAGACTCTTCTCCTATGTCCACGTTCAGCAGGTACAGCTTGTCCGCGTCCGGATGGTCCTGGACGCTGACCACCGTTCCCGCCCTTAGGTCCAGCTTCCTGAAGTCGGCGAACGGACCGGATATCTCCGGTTCTGCGGCGGGCGCCTTGTGGACCTTCTCCTTTTCATCCTCGAACTCGACCTTCTTGTAAACGGGGACCGGCTCCGGCATGGGGGTTCCGGCGGGAAGCGGTGCGGCAAGGCCTCTGTATCCGCATTCCTCTATGGTGCCTCCAACCCCCAGATATTCCCATATCTTCTCCGACGAACGGGGCATGAACGGCCACGACATGACCGCCAGCGCCTTGACGATGCGGAGATTGGTGTTCATTACCCTTCCGCATGCATCCCTGTCGCTCTTCACCAGTGCCCAGGGCTTGGAGGAATCGAAATACTTGTTCGCGAAATGGGCCAAGTCCATCATCGACTTCAGCGCCTTCTTGAAATCGCATTTTGAAAGAAGCTCGCTGTATTCCTTGAACGTGGACCCGATCTTCTCCATGACCTCAGCCGACTCCTCGGACGGAGCGGCAGCGGGGATCGTACCGAAGTTCTTCTGGGTGAAGCTCAGGCACCTGTGGTAATAGTTCCCGAGGTCGGAGACCAGCTCGTTGTTGACCTTGATCTTGAAATCCTCCCATGAGAAGTCGGAGTCATGGGTGTCCGGCATGTTGATCGACAGATAGTATCTGACCAGGTCCGCATCGTACTTCTCGAGGACGCTGGGCACATCGATCGCTCCTCCGCGGCTCTTGGAGAGCTTTCCGCCGCCGAACATGAGATACTCGTTGGCGGGTATGTCATAGGGGAGGTTCAGGCCGCCCTCGCCCATGAGTATGGCCGGCCAGATTATCGAATGGAACGGGATGTTGTCCTTGCCTATGAAATAGTAATGTTTGACCTCTGGGTCCTGCCAGAACTCCTTCCAGTAGTCAGGCCTGCCGATGATCTTCGAGTACTCTATGGAGGCGCTGAGGTATCCTATGACCGCGTCGAACCAGACATAGATCACCTTCCCGTCCCATCCTTCCACGGGCACGGGCACTCCCCAGCTCATATCTCTGGTGATCGCCCTGTCGTTCAGGCCCTCGTTCAGCCAGTTCTGCGTGAAGGTCTTGACGTTGGACCTCCAGTAGTCCTTCCCCGAGATATACTCCAGAAGCCTCTCCCTGAAAGCGCTCAGCTTCAGGAAGAAATGCTCCGTCTGCCTTACCTCGGGCACGTTGCCGCACTGTATGCAGTGGGGCTCCTTCAGGTCTCCCGGCTCGAACGTCGTGCCGCAGGAGTCGCACTGGTCGCTCCTGACGTCGACCGCGCCGCATGTGGGGCACACCCCCTCGACATAACGGTCGGGAAGGAACCTGCCGCAGTCGGCGCAATAATACTGGTCGGTCTGCTTGGTGTAAAGATATCCGTTGCCCAGAAGGTCCAGGAAGAGTTTCTGGACCACTTCGTAATGGGTATTGCAGTATGTCTTGTTGAAAAGGGAATACTCTATGCCCAGGTCCTCGATCGCCTTCTTGTTGATCTCATGGTACCTTTCGGCCACCGCCTGAGGAGTGGTGTGCTCTTTTTCGGCCGTGACGGTTATCGGGGTTCCGTGCTGGTCGGAACCGCCCACCATCAGGACCTCGTTGCCGGCAAGCCGGTTGTACCTGCTGAATATATCCGGCGGCAGAAGGGAACCGGCCACGTGTCCCAGGTGTATCTTTCCGTTTGCGTACGGCCAGGCGATGTTAATGCATACTTTTGACATGTTACTGCCTCGCAATGCTCTGCTACCTATAAATAAATCGACAGAAAGTCGTGTCCATCATACCGTCTGTTCTTCCTTGGGATGATATTTCCTGGCATGCTTCATGAAGTTGCCGAGAACGCTCTCGCCCCATAGCCCCGCCAGCAGGGAACCGATTATCTCTCCCAGAGCGACGCCGAGCCAGATGTAGCCTAGGTTGCCGCCTACTCCGAAAAGGAATATGCACAGAGGGATCTGGACCAGGTTCCTTACAAGCGTGGAGATGAGCGATTTGGTCCCCATGCCGAGGGATTGGAAGAGGGCCGACGCTGTGGCGCCCCAGCTGGCGAACGGCAGGAATATGCATCCGAAGTGCAGGAGGGCCACCATCTCGGCGCGGAGATGCAACGTGGCCTCGGTGTACGTGAATATCATCGCCATATATTGGGCCGTCAAGGCGGTTACGATGCTTATCACTATCATGATCACGACGACCAGCTTCAGGGTGTAACGGTACGCCTCCCTCACGCGGTCGAAACGCCTGGCTCCGAACGCGGCCGCACATACGGGCACCATCGCCCCTCCGGTGGCCATAAGCGGTATCATCAGTATGCTTATGATGCGCCAGCTGCTGGTATAGATCGCGACCGCATCGTCTCCGCCGGCTCCGATGAGTATGATGTTCATCACTATTGAGACGAGGGAGATGATCATCATTTCCAGGCTTGCGGGGATCCCCACTCTGAAGATCATCCTGTCGATCTTCCTGTCGAACCTGAATCCTTTCAGAGATAGCTTGAGATAGGTGTCGTTCTTGACCTTGAACCAGTAAAGTGCCACACTGAGCCCTATGAACATCGAGACCACGGTTCCAGCGGCCGCTCCCGCGATCCCCCACCCCAGCCCGAAGCCGAAAGGCTGGTAGATGAAGAACGGATCTATCACTAGGTTGATGCATGCTGTCAGCACCTGGATGAACATCGACCTTTTGGCGGCGCCTTCAGACCTGAGCAGGTTCGAGAACAGGCTGCTGAGCATCACTATCGGCGAAAACAACACGATAGGCAGGGCATACTCGTAGCATTCGTCGATGATGTTCCCTCCTCCCATCAGCACCAGGAGGGGGCGGAGGAATATGCCTAGCACGACCGCTATTATCACCGAAGCTATTATCGTAAGCATTATGGCCTGGGCGGCGGACTTGTCTGCTCCCTGCTTATCGCCCATCCCTATGTGGAGGGCGACGGTCTGTGAGGCCCCCACGCCGATACCGTTACCAACGGCGAGGATTATGAAGAATACGGGGAACACGAGGCCGACGGCGGCCAGCGCGCTTGGGCCCAGCCCGGCCACCCAGACCGAGTTGATGATGCTGTTAAGGCTCTGGAAGGTCATAGCTATGATGACTGGGACCATCATCAGTACTATCGCCCTTTTGGGGTCGCCGAGCAATTTTTCCACATCTTTGGTCATCCCTTCGCCCATGAAACGGGCTAATTCGATGACATATATTAGAGTTGCGAAATCGGTTTTCGAACAACGGAAACACGTCTGAAAAGGAGCAGCCCGACGGCCAGCGTGACGAAGCCGAAGACGATCTCGGTGACCGTCATCCCCCACCACATGTAGGATGCGATACCGAATACGGAAAGAGATGCGTAGACGGCGGCGATCGCAGAGTTTCTTACGATCGTCAGCGTCAGCGACGTTGTACCGCGCCCCATCGACTGCAACAGCGCCGACGTCGCGTTTATAAGAGAGAACGCCGGGAAGAAGAGCGTGCAGACGACCAGCATGTCCGTCATGTACGGCCTCAGCCTCGCAGAGTCGTCAGACAGGATCATGAGGTCGGCGAGGTAAGGTGCCAGAACGGCGGTCAGGACCGCTATGGCCGCCATAACGGCTATTGACAGCTTCAGCCCGTAGAAGAAGGCCCCACGGACCCTGGCAGGGTCCCCCATGCCGAAGGAGGCCGAGAGTATGGGGACCAGTGCGAAACCTATGGCCTGCGCCGGGACCATCATTATCGTCGCCACCCTCCAGGTTATCTCGAAGACCGCGACCAGGTCCGTGCCCCCGGCGAAAGATATGGAACGTACGAAGAACACGGACATAAGGGAGATTATGACAAGCTCCGCGGTCTGCGGGACGCCCACTTCGGATATCGACCTGACTTCGGGGCGGGTGAACCTGAAGCCGATAAAAGAGATCGGCACGAGAACATCTTTCCTTACGGCATACCAGTACACGGCAGGTATCATCGATATCGCCGAGGAAACCACGGTCGCATATGCGGCTCCGGCGATCCCCATGTCGAACCAGTAGATGAAAACGGGGTCGAGGACCATGTTGAAGATTGCCGCCGTCACAAGTATGGCCGTGGATCTTTTCGCCGCGCCTTCGCCCCTCAGACATCCTGACAGCACCCCTCCCATCATCAGAAGGGGAGCTGATAGTATGACGGGATAGGCATAATCGGTGCAAAGTGCCAGTATATCTCCGGCGCCCATATAGTCCATGAGCGGCACTACCGTGACGACCAGCAAAATGAGTGATGCGGCTCCGGCGGCGATCGTCATCATCAGCGACTGGGAGGCCGCCTTGGACGCAGAATCGGATTCCCCCGCGCCTATCCTCTTCGAGATGGCATAGGATGCCCCCGTGCCTATGCCGTTGCCGATGCTGATTATTGCCATGTATACCGGAGTGACGATGCTGACGGCCGCCAGGGCGTCGGCCCCGAGACCGGAGACCCAGAACATGTCCGCCACGCTGTTGAAGTACTGGACGAGGAGTGCCAGTGCAATTGGGAACGCCATCATAAAGACGGCTTTGCGGGGGTCGCCCAGAATATTATCGGATGAATCCGTCAGATGCGGGACCTCCCTTCATACATGTGACCTCAATGGCTCCGGCAGATTATAATTTTCGGGATATGCCCTTTGAACGTTCGAACGAACCTAGCTTCCACAGTGCCAGCGAAAGCATGATCAGCCCTCCTACGATCTCTCCCCCGGTAAGGGACCACCATAGGGAATCGGGGGTCCCTATCAGATGGGCGGCCAAAGCGAAAAGGACCACGAGCATGACGTTCCTTATGAAAGACGAAGCCAGCGCTATATTGGCATTCTCCAGCGACTGCAACAGGGAGGAACCCGTGAATATGAGCGACATGACGGGCACCATTATGCAGAAAACGCGGATCATGTGGGTCATTTCACCCCTTATGGGAGCGAATCCCTGTTCATAGGTGAACGCGGAGGCTGCCAGTCCCGCGGCGATGAAGAGGACCACAGCAAGCACGGACAGCATCTCGACGGTCTTCCTTACCCCGTAGTAATAGGTCTTGCGGATCTTTGTGTACTGCTCTGCTCCGTACTGGGCAGAACATACTGAGACGATCGCTCCCCCGACGGCCTGTGCAGGGATCATCAGCAGATATACGGCCCTCCACCCCGTAGAGTACATCGCGACGCCCACTGTGCCTGCCACTGCTATAACGAAGAAATTGAGGAACACGTTGAATATGTTCATGACCGAAAGCTCGGTCGCCTCGGGGAGACCTACTTTCAGAACGCTCTTCATCTCCGGGGGGCTGAACTTCAGGTCCGACCTTCCGATCTTCAGGTACATGTCCTTCTTGACGAAGTACCAGTAGAACGCCAGCATGATGGAGGAGCCGAACGCTATGACAGTTGCCCATGCTGCTCCGGCAACTCCCATTCCCAGCCCGTAGATGAGGATCGGGTCCATGATTATGTTGACTACGGCGGAAAGAAGCTGTATGTACATCGAGCGCTTGGCCGCACCTTCGCCGCGGATCATGCCGGTGACTATTCCATTCAATATTATGACGAAAGTTGCAATATAAAGCGGCGTGGCATATTCGACGCACAGGTCCAATATCTCGCCGCCTCCGAACAGCACTATGGACGGCTCCATGGTGACCAGCAGGATCGGTGTGAGAATCACAGAGACCATCACAGAAAGCAGGATGGACTGGCCCGCCTTCGTGCCGGCTTCCTTCCTCCTGTTATGCCCGATGCTTCTGGCTATCGCGGAAGAAGCACCGATCCCCAGCCCGCTTCCGATGCCCATGACCGTGGCGAAAACCGGGTATACTATGCTTATTGAAGCCATCGGGTCCGCCCCCAGGCCCGCGACCCAGAACGTGTCTACGAGTATGTTGATATGCTGTATCGCAAGAGCCACGGCTATCGGTATGGAGAGATGCCTTATCGCCCTCCTGTAGTCGCCCGTAAGTATCCTGACGTCCTCGGTGGTCCCATCCGCTTCGGCCATGCCCATCTGTCTCCGTCTTCCCTTATCAGCTTATCTGCGATACCATCCTTAAAGGTTATATCTTAAATCGGTCTAAGCGGGGACATGCGTATTGCGGCCGTCCTGCAGGACAGATGCCAGAACAGAAAATGCAACAAGGAATGCTATAAGTTCTGCCCGTTGGTCAGAACGGGCGTGGAATGCATAGTGTTCGGCGAGAGGGGCAAGCCCATCATATCCGAATCCCTGTGCCAGGGATGCGGGATATGCGTCAACAAATGCCAGTTCGACGCCATAAAGATCATAGGCCTGGCCGACGAGCTGAAGACGGAGATGGTCCACCAGTACGGCGAGAACGCCTTCCGCCTCTATAGGCTCCCGGTGCCGAAGAAAGGCATGGTCACGGGCATACTTGGACCGAACGGGATCGGAAAATCCACGGCGATCAAGATACTTTCCGGGGAACTCGTCCCCAACCTGGGCAACTATGAGAAACCTCCATCCAAAGAGGAAGTGCTGCAGCACTACGACGGTACCGAGGTCAAATCCTATCTCACGGACGTCTACGCCGGCAAGGTGAGGACGGCCATAAAGCCACAGTACGTGGACCTCATACCCAAAGCCGCATCGGGGCCCGTGAAGGACCTGCTTTCCGGCATAAAAGGCCGCCTGACACTCGAGGAGGCCGCCATCATGTTCGAGCTGACCGAGCTTCTGGACAGGGATATAAAGAAACTTTCAGGAGGAGAGCTTCAGAGGGTCGCCATGGCTGCCACGGTCATGAAGGACGCGGACGTATACTTCTTCGACGAGCCCACCTCGTACCTTGACATCTACCAGAGGATCAGGATGGCACGCATCATCAAAGAACTCAGCGCAGAAAAGCAGGTGGTCGTGATAGAACACGATCTTGCCATACTCGATTTCCTCGCCGACATCGTCAGCGTTGTATACGGTACCGAGGGGGCGTACGGCGTGTTCACTCTTGCAAGACAGGTCAGGACCGCCATAAACGTATATCTGGACGGTTACCTTCCCGAAGAGAATATCCGTTTCAGGGATAGGCCGATAGAGTTCTTCGCGTCTCCTCCCAGGAGCGACTGGGTCACTTCCGACCTGCTTTCCTTCGAGGGCCTGTCCAAGGACTTCGGAGAGTTCACTTTGGATGTCGTCGGCGGTTCCATAAAGATGGGGGAATCCGTCGGGGTCGTCGGTCCCAACGCCACAGGAAAGACCACTTTCGTAAAGATGCTGGCCGGAGAGATCCCTCCAGACGGCGGCAAGATAGACGCAAAGGTCAAAGTAGCCTACAAGCCCCAGTACATCACCGGGGACTTCGACGGCACGGTAAGGGACATGCTCTACCGCAAGGACTACGACAGGGTCACGTCCAGCTTCTTCGAGGGCGAGGTCATCGAGCCGCTCAGCGTCAAGTACCTCATGGATAAACAGGTCTCCAACCTTTCGGGAGGAGAGCTTCAGAGAGTGGCCATAACCATGTGCCTGCTTTCCGACGCGGACATCTACCTCTTCGACGAGCCTTCCGCCTATCTGGATTCCAACCAGAGGATGAACGCCGCAAAGACCATCCGCAGAATGATGGAGAAATCGGGGCGCAGCGGGATGATAGTCGACCACGACATCTACTTCCTGGACATGGTCTCCGATTCCATGATGGTATTCGGCGGCGACCCGGGCCATCACGGTATCGGAGAAGGCCCCTACGACATGAGGGACGGAATGAACAAGTTCCTGACCGCGGTGGACATCACCTTCAGAAGAGATGCCGAAAGCCACAGGCCCAGGATCAACAAGCCGGACTCCAGGCTCGACAGGGAGCAGAAGTCCAACGGAGAGTACTACTACTCCTGATCAGAACATTCCTCCGGTCAGCTGCGGGAACACTACCATCGACAGGATATATGCCGCATATACCGAGAACAGCACCGCACCCTCTTTCCTGTCTATCCTGTCGCGATGTCTCACGAATATGAACACCAGCAGTGCCAGGATCACCATTACTGGAATGTGGAACATCATTGTCTCGTTCCTTATGGGTATGTCTGAGAACAGGGCTCCGATCCCCAATGCGAAGAAAGTGTTGAAAACTATGCTTCCGACTATGTTGCTTACCACCAGCTCGTCCTCGCGGCGGTATGCGGCCATTAGGCAGATGCATATCTCCGGAAGCGCCGAGCCGAGGGCCACGAGTATCAGGCCTATCATAAGGTCCGATGCGCCTGAAATCTCCGCGAGTCGTACGGCGCCACCGACGAACCAGTCCGCACCGAAATAAAGGGCGGCCATGCCAACGACGATCAGAAGCAGGCATAAGGCGGCGGAGACGTTGGAATCTTCCGTTTCTTCCTCACCTTCGGCCGTGCGGGCCTCTTTTACCTTGACCTTGTATACCGAAAAAATGAAAACCAAAAGAAGTGCCAGCAATACAATTCCGTCTATGAAGCCTATTATCCCGTTGAGGGAAAGCGCCAAAATCGCCAACACGGCGACCATCATGGCGGACATCTCGAACCTGATCTCGGCGAACTTGCAAGCAATCGGACTTATCACCGCGGCCAGACCTATCGCGAGCCCGGCGTTGGCCGAGTTGCTTCCTACGATGTTTCCGATTATTATCTCCGGATTGCCGCCGCTGACAAGGGACGTTATCGCCTCGGGCGCGGAGGAGCCTATGGCTACGATGGTCAGTCCGACGACGAAAGGGGTCACGCCCAGACGGATCGCGAGTTTCTTAGCCCCGTCGACCATCGCCTCCGAACCGATGTAAAGCAGCACTATTCCGACAGGGATCCCCAGCAGCGCCCATTCCGCCATGTCTTTCCGAAAGCGATTCCGCCTATAAGCCTGTCTATTCCCGCCCCGAGTCGATACTGTTTTAGCCCGTTCCGATTAACTCTTATATGCATGGGATGTTGGGGTTACATTATGCCCGAGATGGGAAAAGCAGACACCCATGTGCACACGGAATATTCCGGAGTGGCCAGATTGGGGATCATGAAATTTCCCGAATCCGTTTCGACCCCTGCAGACCAGGTCGAACGTGCCAGACGGAACGGTATGGACGTCCTATGCATCACCGACCACGACGAGACGGTTGGAGCTTTCAAGGCGCAGGAGTACGCGAAGAAGTACGATGACATAGAGGTGGTGGTCGGAGAGGAGGTCACTACTGCCGACGGCGAGATAATAGGGCTTTTCCTCAACGAGAAGATACCTGACAATCTGTCTGTCGAAGAGACCGTCGACATCATAAGGTCTCAGGGAGGGCTCACGATCGCACCCCACCCCTTCAGCTTCCATGTGGCAGGACTTCAGGAAAGGATATTCTCCCTGGACCTGGACGGCTTCGAGGTGCTCAACGGCGGGCATGTGGACTCCTATTCCAACGCTTTCGCCGGTGCGGTGATGGACAAATATCCCGGCAGATGGGCCCCCATCTCGGGAAGCGACGGACATTCGGTGCACACGGTCGGATACAACTGGACCGAGTTCGAGGGCAACACCGCCGAGGACTTCAGGAAGGCTGTACTTCAGAAGAAAACAGTTCCTGCAGGGAGGCCTACGCCCGTATTCGGGGAGCTCCAGTGGAGCGCCGAGGTGGTATGGGGAGGACAGAAGATGATGTACCGCTCCATGATCCACCGTCTTCCCGATGACGACGAAAAACCCCTGGTCAAGAAGATAAACAGCCTAACCAGGCTGAAAAAGGCCACCGGGATAATCTGCGGTTTTGCATATGTCGTCCCACCCGCATGTTTCATCGCAACCTGGCTCAGCACCTACTACCTGAACATCAATGCAAAAAAGATGATGAAAGGGATGGACAAGAGGCTGAACAACATCGACTGGATACTGTCCCAGCAGCCTTCCGACATCATCAAGGTCATCACATGAAATTCTTTTATCCGCCTTATGCCGTATGCATCTGTGGAAAAGATATTCAAGATCGCCGTCTGCATACCCGAAGAATTTGTGGAAATGCTTACAGAGAAGATTAACTCTTCAATGACCCAGATCTATCCGGGATACGACATGGTCTTTTCCATGGCGATGGTCAGGGGGATGTGGAGGCCTCTCCCGGGCTCAGATCCCTACGACGGAGAGATCGGGGTGACGAAGACCGCCGAAGAGATCAGGGTAGAGTTCGCCGTCCGGGAGGAAGACCTGGAGCGGGTGATCCGAACTATAGCAGACGTTCATCCTTACGAGGAGCCGGCGATAGATGTTTTCCCGATGTACGCATGGAAAAGCGTCATTCGGTGAACTGATAGGAATAGATCGAATCGAACGTCCTCTGCAATCTGTGGACCCTAAGGCTCTGCTTCCTGAAGGCAAGGTCTTCGTCGGACAGGATGCCTATGCTGTTGAAGCGGTCGAGCATGTCCATGGCGCCTTCGTAATCTTTTTCGACCCCCACCATGATGTCTATGAGCCTGTTCCTGCAGGGCATGAATTCCGGTATCTTGCCATCCTTACCCAATATTTGGGGGAGTATTCCCGGAACAATGTCCAAGTTCCTCAGGCACATCTCCTTTGCTTTGCAAACATCGTCTTTTTCAAAAAGTGCCAGTATATACTCTTCGATTATACGGAAACGCTCGGCCGGAGCGAAGTTCTGGGTCTCGGCGAACTCTCCGAGGATTATGGATACCGGACTGTTCGCCTCCGCGTTGGCCCTGGACATCATATCCGCGATCATGGCCGCCTTGGACGAGGTATCGGCTCCCTCCACATACCTGGACAGGCGGTTCTTGTCCCTCTCCTCGAGGGAATCGTACCACTTGGACAGTTTGACCGCAGATATCTCCTTTGGGACGTCCTTCCTGAAAATCATGGGGGCGTAATCGGACGGCCCGTATAAATCATTCATCATGCAGGGAATGTTGCTTTTTGCGCACCATATTGTCCTCGTCCCATTCGACCTTGGAAACGAATTTCAACACGCGCATGTCGCATTCCCTGCTGCACAGCCTGCACGAGAAGTCCCTGCACGGTTCCGCCTTAACGGTCAGCTCTATGCAGTCGCCGAACCTTCCCATTATACAGTCTTCGAGCTCTTGGGTCTCGTCCTCTATCTGTCCGACGGTCATGTCCTTCGGGAAGGTGGCGTGCAGCTCCACCACGTATCTGGTGCCGAACTTCATCACCCTGAGGGCGTGGATGTCTATCCAATCGTCATGCCTGTGCTCCCGGAGGCATTCCACGATCTTGTTGACGGTCTCCTCCTCGGCACGCTCCATCACCGTGTCCATGCAGCCTTTCAGGACCCTTGCTCCGGTGGTCATTATGAAAGCGCCGAACAGTATGGCCATGACCGGGTCGAGCCAGGCGACGTTGAAACCGAACCGCATTCCGACGACAACGACCACCAGGCCCACGATGATGCCCATGGAGTCCAAGGTATCGGTGCATAGGTGCCTGCCGCTGGCCTCCAGGGCCTGGGAGCGGTTCCTCTTACCTATTCTGATGGCCGTCCTGCCCATTATCAGGTTGACCACTGCGGCGGCGAATATGATGACGAGGCCGTAGTCCAGCTGCTCCAGCGGTTTGGGGTTGTAAAGGGATTCGACCGCCGAGAATATGATGATCAACCCCGCCCCCAGTATCATCATGCCTTCGAAGGCCGCCGATATCACCTCCACGCGACCGTGCCCGAAAGGATGGTCCTTGTCCGGGGGCTTCGGGGAAAGGAAGAGGGCGTAAAGCCCCACCATCCCCGCGATGACGTTGACGATGCTCTCCATCGCATCGGTGAATATGGCCACCGAGTTCGTCATGAAATATGCGACGAACTTAATGATCATCAGGACGGCGCCGACTGTTACAACCACCACTTGGAAGCGAAAATTCTCCCTGGACCCGGAGATGCTGTCGGCCATGGATGACCGAGCGAAAACGCTATATATAGGTATTTCCCAAGGTATTTCAAGTTAGGCTCGATTAACTTCCTGATAAACCGGCTCTTCCCTTTGCCGGAGCGCCCCTGAACCAAGACACCAGCATCGCCAGGAGGCACATGACGGCCGATACGGCGAAAGATATCCGTATAACAGTGATGAAATTCCCGTACGTGGAGGGGTTGAGCGTGTCGAGGCTTCCCATTATCACGGATATGACGAGCATGGCTATGCCCATGGAGGCCATCATCCCGGTCTGCCTGACGACGGCGACCATTGCGGAGGCCGCTCCGCGGTCGACCGGCGAGACCGAAGACATTATCGCCGTGGTGTTGGGGGCGTTGAACACCGCATTGCCCAGTCCGAAGAATACGAGGGCGGCCACCACAAGCGTCAGGTCGAGTTCCATCGGCAGGGCAATCATCAGAAGGATCCCCGCTCCGCTTATGGCCACGCCCAGGGTGGGCAACAGCCTTTTGTCCCCGGCCCTGTCGTACAGCTTTCCGAAGAACGCGGTCAGGGAAGTCTGCACGAGAGGCTGGGAGAACATCACCAAGCCTGCCTCGGCCGACGTCAGCGCCCCTATGGTCTGAAGATATATGGCCACGAAGAATGCGACCGCGTAGTTGGCAGAGTTGATCATGAAGGACGCCAGGCAGGAACGCGAGAAGAGCCGGTTGGAGAAGATGCGTACATCCAGTACGGGTTCCTCCGCACGCCTCTCGTATCTTACGAACATCCATAGCACCAGCAGCCCTGTTGCCATCGAGCACACCGCCATGATGTCCGGCATGTTGATCAGCCCCGCCATGGTCAGCGTCACCGCCACGGCATAAAGCAGGGTGCCCCTGAGGTCGAAAGTCTTTCCGTAGCGGACGTTGTTGTTGGGACGCACCGCCCATATTGCGAGCAGCGCGACGGCCGCCAGGGGTATCGTCACAAGGAAGACTGCCCTCCATCCCATGATGTCGTTTATGAGCCCTCCGACGACCGGCCCCATAGCCGCCCCGAGATATACGCAGGCCGTGTTCAGGCCTATGGCGGCGCCCCTCTCCGACGGCCCGAACGCATCCGTCAGCATCGATATCGCCGTTCCCGCCATGGCCGCGGCGGCAATTCCCATGACCGCCCTCAGGGCTAGCAGCATCTCGAAAGAAACCGAGAAGTATGATACCAGGGATGCCACCGTGTAAAGGGCCAGACCTAAAATGAAAAACACCTTTCTCCCGTATATGTCGGCCATCTTGGCGACGGGGACCATGAACACTGCCGAAGAGAGCAGGAAAATCGTGTTCACATAAGCCAGGGCGTGCGACCCCAGCCCGAATTCCGCGCCGATGCTTACCAGGCTCAGATTCATCATCGTCCCGGTCAGGGGTGTGATGGCCGAAGCTGTGCACGATGCTAACAGCAAGGTCCTCTTCTGCGACTTCGACATCTCCTCCATGAATATGCTCGATTGCTCAGCGTTTATTTTAACCATTGCCGTTGCGTTATTATAAAATCGGTGACCTCGATACAGTGGACATGGACGTGGAAAATAAAGGAACAAAAAAAGAGCTGGGTCTCGTACACGTTTATACCGGCAACGGGAAAGGCAAGACCACGGCGGCGCTGGGTCTTGCATTCAGGGCCGTGGGTTGCGGCCTCAGGGCCGCCATGGTCCAGTTTCTGAAGCCCTCCGAAGAATACGGCGAGCAGCTGGCGGCCGAGAAGCTGGATGGTTTCGAGATAATATCCATGGGGCTGGACCATATGTGTTCGGAAGTCTCCCGTTCCGAAGACATACGCCTGGCACACGAAGCCCTCGCACGCCTGTCGGAGATACTTTCCTCCGGGAAGCACGATCTGGTGATCGCCGACGAGATAAACGTGGCGATGTCGTGGGAGCTGCTCGAGCCCGAGGAGGTAATCGAAGTGCTCGAGAAAAGGGCTCCATGCACGGAAGTGGTTCTTACAGGCAGGGGCGCGCCGAAGAAGATCATAGACTATGCGGACCTTGTGACCGAGATGCTCCTTGTGAAGCATCCTTTCGACAGAGGCGTTCCCGCCCGCAGAGGCGTCGAGTTCTGAGAAACATTAAGTTACCTGTAGTAGGTGCGGTGATACATCATGGCAGTGTATGACAGCATCCTCGAATGCATAGGGGAGACCCCCATCGTCAGGCTCAGAAAGGTCGTCCCTCCGGAATCGAAGCTTTATGTGAAGATAGAACGCGGCAATCCCGGAGGCTCCGTCAAGGACAGGGCGGCCATATCCATGATAACCGATGCCGAGGCCGGGGGGCTTCTGCGCAAAGGGGGCGTTATCGTAGAACCCACTTCGGGCAACACGGGCATAGCGCTGTGCATGGCCGCAGCGGCCAAAGGCTACCGTACCGTCATAGTCATACCGGACACCATGTCCCAGGAAAGGATCGCATACATGAGGGCGTACGGCGCGGAGATCGTCCTTACCCCGGGAGCCGAGGGCATGAAAGGAGCGGTCGAGAGGGCCGAGAAGATCGCCAAGGAAACGGGGGCTTTCCTTCCGGGGCAGTTCGACAACCCCGCCAACACCGCCGCCCACAGGGTGGGCACCGGGAGGGAGATCCTCAGGGACCTTCCCGGAGTTGACTACGTTTTCTCAGGGATAGGTACCGGAGCCACCGCCACGGGCATCGCCCAGGCCATCGCCGACGCGGGCTCTGACGCCAAGGTGATAGGCGTCGAGCCTGCGGAGAGCCCGCTCCTGACCGAGGGGAAGGCGGGCCCTCACGGGATTCAGGGTATAGGCGCGAATTTCGTCCCGGGCTGCCTGGACGAGAGCATTATATCGGAAGTCGTCAAGGTCCCGACCCGGGATGCAGAGATCATGGCCGTGAGGCTGGCCAGGGAAGAGGGGATCTTTGCGGGCATATCCTCCGGCGCGGCTGTAGCTGCCATGGTCGAATTCAACAAAGCTAATAAAGGTAAGACGCTACTTGCAATCTTACCCGACGGTGGGGAGAAATACCTCAGTACGGGCATATACGGAAGGTATTGATTTGCCGATAAAGATTCCAGACGACCTGCCTGCCGCCTCCACTCTGGAGTCGGAGAACGTTTTTGTAATGACAGAGAAGCGTGCGGTGTCACAGGACATAAGGCCTTTGGATATCCTGATCATGAACCTGATGCCCACCAAGGTCGAGACCGAGACGCAGATACTGCGCCTTCTGAGCAACAGTCCCCTTCAGGTCAACATCAGTCTTCTGCAGGCGGCGACCCACGAGTCCAAGAACATCTCGCAGGAGTATCTCGACCGCTTCTATACCCGGTTCGATGACGTGAAAGACAGGAAGTTCGACGGAATGATCATAACCGGGGCCCCGGTGGAGAACCTCTCGTTCGAAGACGTCGACTACTGGGAGGAGCTGTGCGAGATCATGGAGTGGACGAAGGACCATGTGGTCTCCACCCTGTTCATATGCTGGGGGGCCCAGGCGGGCCTGTACTACCTCTACGACATCCCCAAACATCCCCTGAAATCGAAACTGTCCGGAATATTCCCTGTGAAGGTGATGACCCAGGGCGAGCGCCTTTTCAGCGGTTTCGACGATGTCTACAGTATGCCGCACTCCCGCTACACGGAGGTCCGCGCCGAGGACATAGCCAAGAACCCGCATCTGCACATAATCGCATCTTCTCCCGAAGCGGGGGTGTCGGTCGTCATATCGGAGGCGGGACAGGTGTTCGTCACAGGGCACATGGAGTACGACCGCGGGACGCTGGCCTACGAGTACGAGAGGGACCTAAAGAAGGGCATATCGCCGAACGTGCCGGAGAACTACTTCCCCGACGACGACCCGCGCAACGACCCGGTCATGAGGTGGAGAGGGCACGCCACCCTCTTCATGACCAACTGGCTGAACTACTACGTATACCAGGTCACTCCCTACGACATATCTCAGTTCGGCTCTGAGAAGAAATGAGCCTCAAAAGTTCACGATGCCGGGGTTAATGAGCTTCCCCAGGACGGCGTCCCGGACGAACATGTTATATTGCGACATGTCGGGCCTTTCGGAGAGTATCCTGTCCACCTCTTTCTTGATGTGGAGGAACACCGCCTTGTAGATGACGCAGGAGGGGCCGCCGTTGTTCTCTATGCCGTTCTCGCATTCCGCATCTATGCTGCAGCCTCCGGCGCAGTAACGGTAGATCTCGCATGACGAGCACTTTTCCCTGCGTGCGACGGTCCCCTCGAGGATGTCCGCGAACCCGTCGGAACAGAACGCGTCGGAGATGCTTTCGATGTCTGCGATGTTCCCCATGCTGTATCTACGGGGGCATCCCTTGGCGCAGGGGTACATGCTCCCGTCGGGATATACGCACAGCCAGTTCCCCATGCAGGACGTGTGCGGGCAGTCCGGGAACGCCGGCTTGCCCAGAGCGTTCAGGATGTAAAGGTAGTATGGGAGGAGGGGCACTTCGGCATCCTTGTCGTAAAGCCAGTCGTCGAATGCTTCGATGCATCCTTTGATGTAGGTCTCGGCGTCCGGCACAAGAGACGGATCGGATGCCGCGCATCCCTTGGGGACCACCGGCGAGAACGACGGCGCGATCTTCCTGTCCCTGAAGTAACGGTACATCTCTCTTTGTTTGTCGGCGGTGCCGGCCGAAAGGGTGCAGCTTACCGAGAACTTCGAACCTTGCCTCTGCATCAGTTCGATGGACTTCTCGGTCTCGGCGGTCATGTTCCTGAGGTCGGCGTTGAACGGACCTTCGTAAGATATCCCGACGTTGATGCTGCGCTCCTCGCACAGCCTGAGGAACCTGCGGTCGACGTTGATGCCGTTGGTCTGTATGGTGTTCCCGACCCTGTGGGAGTCTTTCCCGAAATATTTGTCCTGAAGGTCGAAAACCCTGCGGTAGAAGGCGAAAGGCATCAGCAGAGGCTCTCCGCCGTGCCAGATGAACCAGACGGACTGATACTCTTCCGAGGCGAGCCTGAAGACCTTCTCGAGCGTGCCGAAAGAGATCGTCCCGGGCCCCTTCTCCTCCGGGAGATGGTAGCAGTGGCGGCACGAACGTGGACACTGGAGGGTGGGCTTGATGAGGATCGCAATGTACGGTTTCACGGGATCACCGTTTCAAACCGTCCGGCGGAGATCAGTTGGGCCAATAGGTCCAGACGCCGTTGAATCCGTCGGTCGCGTAGCAGCACAGCAGGCAGCAGCATGCTCCGGCAGCCACCAGGCATACGGTGCATGCGGGGCTGCAGCATCCCTTCTCGGTGCAGCAGTCGTAACAGGGTTTGTTTCCGTGGTGCGACTTCTCGGTCATCGCTTCGTTGTAGTTCTCGGGAAGAACGTCGGGAAGCTGGCGCATATAGAGCTTGTTGGCCATCATGGCCCTGGCCTTGGACTTTTCTCCGGCGGAACAGGCGTTTTTGGATTCGACGGCTTCGTTCTCTGCCTTTGCCGCCTCGCTTGAGGCGCTCTTCTCGGATTTAGAGGCATCTGACATGATTTTCACCAACCGATACGAGGTATCGGGAATGTTGCTCTCGAACCCCGTACGAATATATTAAAGGTTTGACTCTTTAGGGACCGATGGAACATGTTGGGATACACCACCCCTCTGTACAGCAGAATGTCGGCGCCCGACCTGGCGGATTACCGCAGGTACTACTGCGAAACGTGCCACGAGCTGAGGGGCGGTTTCGGGCTTTTTTCGACGGCGGCGGTCAACTACGACATGACCTTCAACACCATCCTGCTGAACTCCATATCGGGTGACGTCCTGGACTTCGGTCATACGAAGAACGGCGTATCGTGCGTTTTCCGCGGTCCTTACGCCGATTCCGACGTTATGAGGAAGATGGCCGGATATACGGTCCTGCTCACCAAGTGGGAGCTTGTCGACGATGAGTGCGACAAGCCCTCAAAAAGGAACAAATTCATATCGCTGGCACTTAACAGGGCCATACGAAAGGCGGAAAGGCTCTACCCCGAATACGACGTCATGGTGGGAGAAGGATACAACCGCCTGAGAGGCATGGAGCTGGACGGATGCACAGACCCGATAAAGATGGGTTCAAAATTCGGTCTGGCACTTTCAAAGCCTCTGGAAGATATAGCGGGAGATCGCGCAGACGAACGCCTCAGTGAACTGTTCGTACACCTCACTTCGATCGTTTATCTCATGGACGCGGTGGACGACCTTGACAAGGACTACATGGACGGTACTTACAATCCGTTCCTGGCACGTTATTCCGATTTCATGGAGGGACGTCCCGAGGCCTGTGTTGAGAAGGACTGCGGTTGCTCCGGGGTCTACACCAACCGCAACACGTTCATCAACCAGAATCTGTATGAGATCACGGACATGATGAACTCCGTGATGTCCGGCCTTCAGACATCTTACTCTTTCGTCAGGAAGAGGATGAGGTCCTCGGTGGGAGTGACCGACAACATCGTTATGCACGGCATACCGGAGTCTGCAAAGAACGTAATAACGGGAAGGGGCGCCGCAAAGACCGGCGTCAAGGACCTTATGGATGGCCACAAGGAACGCAACCGCTCATACTGACCTGTATTTCGGCTCGTAGAGGGAGCAGACGTCCAAACCCATGGTCTCCCTGGAAAGAGCGTCACACATCTCCTTTCCGCCTTCTACATGGTAATAACCGCAGCTCTCGCATATCCCCGGCCTGTATCTGGCACATGTGCCTTCCGGACCGCTGTCGCCGCCTGTGAAGTGACATGTCCATGAGCTTACGGAATGTATGCAGAATCTGCAGGATTTGCATTTCTTGTAGTTTTCGTCCGACATGCATCCGGTATGCACGGTGGCTGATAAACCATTTGCCGGGTCAAAATTAAATCTTTGACCCCGTTCACCGAACATGGACGATCTTGCGGACCTGAAAAAAGAAGCCGAGACCCATAGAAGATCCGCCGGAGACCTCTCCGAAGAAGCCGAGAGGCTGATGAGCGAGCATGCGGCCCTCGTCAAGAAGGCAAAGAACCTTTCCTCCAAGGCCGCCAACTCTGCCAGGATGAGGGACGAATGCGCCAGGGAGGCGGCCAACTCCGAAGGTAAAACAGAGGCGTGGAGGTCCCGCCTCGAAGACAGGAAAGGCAGGGATGCGCTGGACCTGAGCAACGAGAGGAACCAGATGCATATGCACTCCCAAGCCGCTAAAGGCATGAGAGTAAGGGAGAGGCGGGCGGAATCCGAAAGGATCAAACTGGAGAAGGAAGCCGAAGAATGTAAAAAGAGGGCGTATGAGCTGAAAAACAGGGCGAATTCCCTTCACAGGAACGCAAACAGCGAATACGAACTCTATCAGGGACTGACCCGGAAAATCTCAAAGATCGAAAATAAAGATGATTCCGGGGCCTGAGCCCCGGTTTTTAGGGTTTAAGCTCTCCTGGCCCTGCGGTGCAGCACGAAGGCGACAACGGCCACGATGATGACCACGGCGACAGCTATCGCAATGTACAGCATCGTGTCGTCATCTGCCGTGCCCGGTACCGATATCGCAGAAAGGACGTAGCCGGAGCAGTGGTCCAGGTCGAACGTGACCTTTCCGTCGATAACGGTTGCGCTCCTCACGGGCTCTAGACCGATCGCGTTTCCGTCACCGTCGGTTACGACGAAGTAGATCTGCAGAACCGTTCCGTCAGCGAACTTGTCGCCGACGTTGTACGTGACAGTGGTCTTGCCGGGCATCAGTCCCGACGCGGCGAAGTCGATGTACATGAAGCTGGTCTCTCCGGAGAGGAGGTGTCCGGACAACGCCTCCATCTCTTCATCGGTGAGCTCTTTGTTGATGATTTCCAGGTCCATGACCGTATCCGGGTCAAGGGCCGTTCCGTCGTTGAAGATCTCCCACGAGAAGAGATAGTTGCCGTCATCGTCGTACACATCCACGTACAGGGTCCCGAAGAACTCGAAACTTCCAGAACTGAGGAAGTCCGCGAGGCCGTCCTCACCGTCGATCCTGATGTGCCCGTATGCCGGGTCTTCGGACGTGCCCGTCCCCATGTATGTCATCAGTTCGCTCACTTCGGTGAACTCCTCGGCATAGATCGGGTACAGGGTGACGTCCCCCTTCACTCCCCAGCCTGCATTCCACTCGAGGCCATCCTCGGTCATCCATCCGACGCACTTCATGGTTTCGTCGCCGACGGTCTTATCAGGGACCGCCGGAGGGCTGACCAACTTGTTGTATCCCACCGTCTGGGTGGTCTCTTCCTCGCCGACGACATACGTGACGGTGAAGTTCAGACCGGACCCTGACCCGTTATAGGCGGACAGTATCTTGTTGAACACGCTGCGTACCTGGCTCTTCTCGGTGCTGTCGAGGTAGTACTCGAAATCCGGGTCGACTTCTATATCTGCGAGCGAGTCGAAGACAGGAAGGTCGCCAGGGCTCAGTTCCTCGGTTGCGAGATACAGGTCCTCAATATAGAACTCATACTCGTAAATATCGTCTTCTTCATCGATTAGGTCTCCCTGTTCGGCCAGCAACTCGAACACCATGTCCGTTATCGCATATGCGCCGAATGTCATGCTGACCTGGATAGTGTCCTCGTCGATTATGAAGTCTTCAAAGTCGGAATCCTCGGGCACCATGTACATCAGCGCCTCGGCGATCTCACCGTCGATGTTTGCGAACACCGATGCGAACACGGATTGCTTGCCGTCCAAGGTGAGCGTGTATATCACGTCGTTGAGATCCTCGACGGTTGTGACTCCCGACCCGCCGGTGGAGGACATGCTGTATCTGAGCGAAGCTCCCGCAATGATCTCAGAATCGTTGTCTGTATCGGTGAATACGTCAGAGATGTCTATATCGGGTTCTTCGTTCATCAAATCGATGTAGTTCATTATGCTGAAGTTTGTCGATAACTCCGCATCGATGAACGCATCGATCGCAATGTCGACGCTGGTTATGTTGCCCTCGGCATCCAGGTTCACCAGCCCCTGTACGACGACGACGGCCTTCAGAGAGGCGTCTACTCTCAGCGGATATTCGTCGTCTTCTAATTCTATATTGTCATCATACTCGACCGATACCTCGATCAGTATTCCGCCGTCAACGGAGATGGTGTATCCGCTGTCGTTTGCGCGGATCACCTCAACGATAAGCGCAGCGTTGACATCCGCCTTCTTTATGGCCTCGTCCAACGTATCATACATGTCCTGGTTGTCTTCGTCTTCTTCGTCGAAGATCATCTCCATAAGCTGATCTTTGTCGGCCGTGAATTTAATCCCCCAGGCATCGCCTACGGCCATGCCCGCCGCCTCTTCGTCCGGAGATGCGGACGCGGATTCGATCGCCGCGGCGCATGGTACCACCATGGAGACCGCTATAAGTACCGCTATCAATATTTTCAATTTCAACTTCTTCCTCCCAAACACGTCCTGTGTTCTGCAGGAAAAATCGTATTAACCGTACTTAAAGCGAATTGATTGTCCACGGATGACTCGAATTACCCGAAAATCAAAATCCGAAGATCTGGCTCTTTCCCTTTTGTCTGACGGATTCGAAGTTCTTGCGGATGCTGGATCCGGCATATGTTTGTAATTCGGTGGATCAGACCGAAAAATGATATCCTGGACATGTTTGAGCTTGAAGAGCTTCCGCTAAAAGAAGAAAATTTAAGTGTGAGGAATTCGGTGCACGTTCCCTGTGCCGGTCCGGACCGGCTTATTCTTTGCCTCCGAACACCCTCATCCTGCCGCCGACAGGCTCGAACGACTTCTCCCCAGCAGGGGAAGCTATGCTTCCGAAAGGCATCTGGGCGATCAGCTTCCAATCCGACGGCAGTCCCCATCTTTCCCGGACCTGTGCATCGATCAGAGGGTTGTAATGCTGCAGGGACGCTCCGAGCCCCATGTCCTCCAAGACCATCCACGTCGCGAGCTGGAGCATCCCGGAGGACTGCTGGGCCCAGACCGGGAAGTTCCCCACGTTGGAGGGGAAACGGTTGCCCGTCTCGCAGGTCTTGGTCATGTCGTCGAAGAAAAGCACCGTTCCGTATGCGGACCTGAAGCCTTCGATCTTCTCCTCGGTGGCTCCGGCATACCGCTGGTCGCCTATCTTCTTCCTGAGGGCCGTTTCTGTTATATTCCAGAGCGCCTCGTGTTCGGAACCCAACATGACGGCCGCGCGCTGGCTCTGTGAATTGTAGGCGGAGGGCGTGAATCTTACGGCGTCCTCGATGGCCGCTATGATATCCCCGTCGGTTACCTCCACGTCGCGACCCAGATCGTAATAGGACCTGCGCGCAGAAATGATGTCTCTCAGTTCCATTTATTCACCGGGCCGTCACGCGCTTGTGTGTAGATAACCGTTTCCAGGCCCCGGTGTGCATTTATCTCGCATCCGAATATGGCTGCCGGCGAACGGCCTCTCAACAGAAGGCCCTAACGCTCATGCTCGCTGAGAAGAAACGTTACTCCCACCGTCCGTATGGCATCAGGCACTTTCGGTCAGATAGACACCTTTTTCGGTGAGGGAAGGTACCTGCCCCTGCCACGCCTCGGCGGCAGGGGCTCTTGTTGAAGGCAACGTTTTTTCCGGCCTCAATTCCTCCTGACCAGGAATATGGCTGCTACTCCGACGATGGCGATAACAGCCGCGATTATTCCTCCGTACAAAAGTAAGTCTTCATTGCCCTGAGCAGGAGATGATTCCTGGTTCCACACCGTGCGGTCGTCTTCATCCACTACGAAGGTCTTCCCCGCAAGGACGGAAGGGTCGGATATCACCGCGCCCGACAGGTCCTTGAACGTCAGCCCTTCCATGTCCGCGTTGACCGACACGGAGGTGAAGACCATCTTGGTCACCGTCCCGGAGCCTGCGATCTTTTCGAGTTCCACGGCCGACCCGCTGTCGACGGTGAACGTGGTTACTCCGGGAGTGCCGAGCAGCAACGCCTCGTAATCGGTGATCGCCGGATCGGACCGGCCCTGCACGGTCACCGAGTCGAGCGATGTTCCGTCCATGAAGCAGTCATAGGCGAATCCGGTCCTGTCCGATATGACCAGGGATTCCATCGAACTGCAGCCGATGAAGCACTCTCCGACGATCATGAACTCTCCGGACATCGTGACGGACCTCAGCGAATCGCAGCCGTTGAACGAGAATAGCACCATGAATGTGCTGTCGGGTATCGTCACGGAGGTCAGAGATGTGCATTCGTTGAAAGAACTGTTGATGTCGAACACGCTGTCGGGTATCGTCACGGAAGTGATCGACGCACAGCCGTTGAATAAGTCGCGTATGTGGTTGACGCCCTGGGGTATGTTCACCTCGCCTGTCTTGCCCGCCGGGCAGAGGATGAGGTTTCTGCCGTCCTTGGAATAAAGCAGCCCATCTATGCTCCTGAACGTGTTGTTCCCATCATCCACGTTTATGGCCGTAACGTACTGGCACTCTTGGAAGGCGTCATCGTCTATCTGCGTGACGGCATCGGATATCGTCACCTCGCCGGTCTTGCCCGCCGGGCAGAGGATGAGGTTTCTGCCGTCCTTGGAATAAAGCAGTCCGTCTATGCTCCTGAATGTGTTGTTCCCCTCGTCCACGTTTATGGCCGACAGGGAAGTGCATTCCTCGAATGCGTAGTCGTTGATGTACGTGACGCTCTCGGGTATGTCGATGGATTGGAGGGATGTGCATCCGCCAAAGGCGTATTCCCTTATGTCCGTTACATCGTCATGGATAGTGACGTTAGTCAGGGATGTGCATCCTAAGAACATATTACTGTTTATCTCGGTCACGCTTTCCGGTATCGTCACCGACTCGAGGGACGTGCAGTCGCGGAATGCGCCGTCGGATATGCTGGATATCCCGTCGGGCATCGTCACCGACGTGAGGGATGAGCATCCGACGAAAGCCTCGTATTCTATCGCCGTGACGCTGTCGGGCATCGTCACCGACGTGATGGAAGAACATCCGTTGAACGAGTGGTAGTATATCCTGGTGACCCCGGCAGGCACCGAGAACTCGCCGGTCTTGCCGGCGGGGCACTGCATCAGTATGCTTCCGTCATCGTTGTAGAGCACGCCGTCGGAGCTCATGTATATCGTGTTCGCTTCGGCGACGTTTATGTCCGTCAGGGAGGTGCATCCGGAGAACACGTCGTATCCGATGAAAACGACGCTTGCCGGCACGTCGACGGAGACCAGGGAGGTGCATCCGGAGAACACGTAGTTGTTCATGTCCTGGAGGCCTTCGCCGATGCTCACCGACGTGATGTTCCTGCATCCCAAGAAGGATTCGGTGGACAGGAAATACACTCCGCTCGGCACTTCAACCGCTCCGGTCTTGGCCTGGGGGCACCTTATCAGTTCCGTTCCGTCCTTGGTGTAAAGTATCCCGTCTATGCTCTTGTAATCGGAGTTCGAATCGTCCACGTCGAATGCCGCAAGGGAGGTGCATCCGTCGAAGGCGCTGGTCCTTATCGTCGTGATGCCGGCCGGTATCGTCACCGACGCGAGGGACGTGCAGCCCTTGAACGTCCCGTACTCGATGACCGTCACGCCGGAAGGTATCGTCACCGACGTGAGTGACGTGCAGCCTTCGAACGCATAGTCCATTATGACCGTCACGCCGGAAGGTATCGTCACCGACGCGAGGGACGTGCAACCATTGAACGTCCCGTACTCGATCAGGACCACGCCCGAGGGTATGGTGAAAGACGTGAGCGAAGAGCAATCCTGGAAAGCATAATCGCCTATCAGCGTCACGCTTTCCGGTATCGTGACGGATGTCAGGGACTCGCAGTAACGGAAGGCCTCGTCGCCTATGGCCGTCACGCCTTCGGAAATGGTCACGGATCCGAGGGAGACGCAATAGTAGAACGTGCCTTCTTCGACCGTGGTCACATTGCCGGGTATCGTCACGGACGCGAGGGACGTGCATTCTTCGAACGCGTATTCCCCTATGGACATAACGCTGTCAGGTATCGTCACCGACCTCAGGGACCTGCATCCGTTGAAAGCACCGTCTCCGATGCCTGTCACGCCGTCGGGTATCGTCACGGACGTGAGGGACACGCAGAGCTCGAACGCACCTTCCCCTATCGAGATCAAGCCGTCGGGCATCGTGACCGACGTGACGAACATGCAGAAGTAGAATGCTTCGTCCCCTATGGAAGTGACGCCGTCGGGCACGGAGAACGCTCCGGTCATGCCGGCAGGACAGCAGACCAGCTGCGTGCCGTCCTTCGAATAGACGACCCCGTCGACCGACTTGTAAATCGAATTGTCTTCGTCGACGGTTATGCTTGTCAGGCTCACGCATCTGACGAACGAGTCAGGCAGTATCGATGCGACGCCGGCGGGTATGGTGACGGCCTTTAGAGAAAAGCATTCATAAAAGGCATAGCTTTCGATGGACGTGACGTTTTCCGGAATGTTGACGGACGTCAGGGATACGCAGCCGTTGAAGGCCCCGTACCCGATCGATATCAGGCTGTCGGGCATGGTGACCGACGTGACTAACATGCAGGAGTCGAACGCCCCCTGGGATATGCTCTCGACCCCGTCGGGCACCGTGACTGCCCCCGTCTTCCCTGACGGGCAGAGTAACAGCGATTTGCCGTCCTCCGAATAGAGGATGCCCTCGTAGCTGCTGTAAACCGTGTTGGAATCCTCGACGACGATCTCCGACAGCGAGGTGCATCCCTGGAACACGCGGAAACCCATGTCGGTCACGCCGCCGGGTATCGTGACGGAAGTGAGGGACGAGCACCCTTCGAACGCAAAGTTGCCTATTTCGGTCAAGCTTGCGGGCATCGTTATCGATGTAAGGGACGCGCATCCGTAGAATGCGTCGGAGTCGATCTCCGTGACGCTGTACGATACGCTTTCGTACGTGACCGTGGCGGGGATCGAGATCTCGGACAGCAGCATACCGTCGCCGCTCACATCTATGACGGAGGCGGTGTTGTTGTCGGGGTCGGAATCGCCCATGTCGTCAAGATAGTAGATCAGGTCGCCTACCGTGACGTCGTCGTAAGATGTCGCGTACGCTTCATCGGTTCCGTACAGAACCGCGAAGGACGAGACCAGTATAACTGCGAACGCCAGAGCGGCCGCGGCGGCGAATTTTCCTTTGTTATCCGATATTGCTGGGAGAGGGGACATGTTATCTTTACGAGGATTTTTTTGCCCGTTATTAATGATATTTCGCCAGTATTTTTATGATAAATTTTGATAAAAATATGCGCGTTTCCGGACCGGAAATGACGTTCTTCCATGACCTGATTTAAGAACCGTTAATAATGATTAAATACCGAATGCGGTACGCCCCGGGAACGTACATCCTTACTGCGAGGCCAGCTGTATTTGCACACCCTGCTTCCTTTTATACTATGACATGCCGGCCCGGGACGGGGGGGTCAGCAGAAACGCTTATCGTATCTCTCCAGGGTGTGCTCGATTATCGCCCTGACGTCTTCCGACCCGATGACCTCGTCCACGGCGGTCTCTTTGTTCTCCAGAGTCTTGTAGACCGTGAAGAAGTGGGCCATCTCGTTGAATATGTGCTCCGGAAGTTCGGATATGTCCCTGAAAGAATTGTACATGGGGTCCCCGAAAGGTATCGCTATCACCTTTTCGTCGTTCTCGCCGCTGTCGATCATCTTTATAGCCCCTATGGGGTAGCATCTGACCAGCGTCATGGGGGCGATGGGCTCGGAGCACAGGACCAGTGCGTCCAACGGGTCGCCGTCGTCGGCGAAAGTCCTCGGGATGAAGCCGTAATTGGCGGGATAATGCGTAGAAGTGTAGAGAACTCTATCGAGCATCATCAGGCCCGTCTCCTTGTCCAGTTCGTACTTGTTCTTGCTGCCCTTGGGTATCTCCACTACTACGATGAAATCATCGGGGGAGATCCTGTCCGGGCTGATGTCATGCCATATGTTCTTCACATTCCGGTATTGATAAGATGGTTATTAACCCCCGCGTCTGACGACCGCCCGTGATATCCGATACCGCTTCCTCGGACCATGGTCCGGAGTGGCATTGAAACGTCGATCCTCCGCCGCAACGTTGCCGGTAGGTGGCCGAGTGTTGTTTTTTGACCATGGGACAGACATCCTGAGCCGAAGTTGTTTTCTTGCGGCAACCGAGCCCGTTCGTCAGGGACATCCCGACTCGCTGCCGGGCGGTCCGGTCCTCGCCCGGCCCCTTGCAATGTCAGCCGGGCTCAGATGACCTTGGAGAACTGTAAGCGTCACCGAATGTGCTACGATTCGGAAGGAGATGACCGATGGAAAGATCGACCGCGCGACCGGTTAAAAAGGAAGAATGAAAACGCCTATGTAAATAGCCATAACTGTTATTGCTGAACATGTCAAAAACAGGCATATTCATGGCGGTCGCCGTGGCCATTGCTTTAATCGGCGCCGGTGCCGGAGTTTATTTTACTCCGAACGAGAACGATACGGTGGAGATAGAGATCAAAGACGTTTTCGAGGTCGGAGATAAACATACGATGGTGCAGGAAATAGGCACCACGAAATACTGGATATCCGATGTAAAGACTGTCGGCGGCGATCTGAGATTCGACATAGTTGCGAACGGGGGCCTCGTGGTATCGGATTTGACATATGAAGATTTGAGTGATGGCCTCCTCGGCGAGATCACCTTCGATGAATCGGGGGGCGGTGCCACGGAGGGTGACGAGGAACGTATATCCACGCCCTTCGGCGAAAGGGACTGCATAGTCTACACCGAAGATCTGGGAGATGACACAGTGGGCGTTTATTACGTCGGGAAAAATAACGATGTCGTCTACAGACAGGAACAACTGGTGAACGATGTTGTCACCATGGCCATTATCCTGCAGAAGTCGAGCCTGATGGTCGAATCGAACACGGCGATCGGTCTGAAGAATGCCGAGGATATAGCAGAGGGCGATTCCGTATCTTTTAATATCGCGTACATATCCACCCTCGTTATCGAAGGGGTCAACCTCCCGGAGGGAGACGGTACCGTGACATACGATGTGCGGATATCGGGATTGGCAGGCGGGGAGCCTCTGACCCGCGACGAGGTGATCGAAGAAGCAGGCCTTGTTTTCCCCGAAGGCCTCGAAAACGACTTAATTGACGCCGGCATAGAAATTGTTGATACGCCTTTAGGAAAAATAAAGTGCAATGCTTACAAAAACGCGATCTTTTCGGGTTTAGAAATAACGTACTATGTTTCCAAAGATGTGTTGGTACAGAACACCGGCATCATTTTGAGCATCACACTGAAAGTGTACTGGGGGCACACAGACCTGGTGATCGTGAAATAATCTCGCGGACCGTGATCTTTTCGCGAAATCGAAACCTCTTAACCCTGACTTATTGCTCCATCTCCTATCCCGGCCTGACGTTCGTATTGCGCATGATTACGGTGAGACGCATGACGTAAGCACGCTGCAAATATTCAGATCGAAACCATGAAACGCAGGTAGGGGGCTTTTCCTGTCTGCACAGACGATATTGAAGGCCGGAGTCATCACGTATTTTCCATGTGACGCGGACGGACAGCGCGTCACGGACTGAAACCTTCGCCTCGATGACGGGGCCGTCGGGCCATATTCCGTATCGAGGCCCCGCCCGGTCGGCCGAGTGAAAAAAATACGTGTATATATAATGAAAAACGGTTCCGATATACATGTCGAAATCGGGCATTATTCTGGCCTTCGCAGTTGTCGTAGCATTGGTCGGTGCCGGCGCAGGGGTATATTTCACTCCGAACGAGAACGATACGGTGGAGATCGAGATCAAAGACCTTTTCGAGGTCGGAGACAAGCATACGAGAGTGATGGAAATGGACATCGTGTTGGAGATATCCAACATCAGAACGGTCGGCGGAAACCTGATGTTCGACGTCTATGAGAACGGGATCTTAAATTCATCGGACCAGACGTACGAAGACCTGACCTACGGCATCATCGGCGGGATCGTCTTCGATGAAACGGAGAGCGATGCCATTGCGGGCGACGAGGTACGCATATCCACGCCCTTCGGCGAGAGGGACTGCATAGTCTACACCGAAGATCTGGGAGATGACACAGTGGGCGTTTATTACGTCGGAAAAGATAACAACGTGGTATACAGGAACGAAGAGCTCATCAACGGTATCGTCTACACGACATACAATTTGCAGAAGTCTGACCTGCTGATCGAATCGAACACGGCCATCGGTCTGAAGAATGCCGAAGATCTGGAGGAGGGCGACTCCTATTCGTTCAAGATCATGTACAGGTACACTTTCACGATCGGGGGGGTCAACCTCCCGGAGGGGGACGGTACCGTAACATACGATGTGCAGGTATTCGGGTCTTCATTGGAGGAGCCTCTGACCCGCGACGATATAATCCAAGCGATGGACCTTTTCCTGCCTGAAAGTATCAGAGACAGCGCGGTAGACGTCAGGATAGAGAACGTGGACACCTCTTTGGGAAGGGTCAAGTGCCTTGCATATACGTGCGAATACGATCCCGACATCGAGATCACATACTACATCTCCAACGATGTATTGGTGATGATCGGCGGCATTTCGGGCGGCATGGCGAAGATCTACTGGGAGAACACCGACATGGTGGTTGCGAAATAATCGCGCTGATGGTGATTTTTCGCAAGATCCAAACCTCTTAATTTCAATTCGATCTTCTATCTTCCATCCGAACGCGACATCCCAAAATCATGTCAGGATCACAAGGAGAGGGTCCCCCTTTATTCCGATGGACCCTCGAGATCAATCAAAAATGCCCGGGTCTGAAAAATTGATTTTCGATTTCAGAACACTGGCAATAACAAGTGGCGAACGGGGAGGGATTCGAACCCTCGGCCTGCAGCTTAGGAGGCTGCTGCCATATCCTGACTAGGCCACCCGTCCGTAAGGGCTCGATATATGGATGCGGTTAATAAGTTTTGTGATTTGGGAAAAGGGAGCCAGCGCAAAAACGCAGTTCCAAGAGCATATGAGGGTGAGAAACGAAGATCGAAAGAAAGTAAGTGATTTGAGAAGAGGTTTGGAGAGAAGCTCACTCCTCTGCGGGAGCGTCCTTCTCTTCCTTGTCCTCTTTCTTGGCGGAAGCCCATACCTCGACGAACTCGACCCTGTCGACGCCGAACACAGACCTCATGTCGCTGACGATCTTGAACCTGGCCATGACCCAGTTCTGGTTGAACTTGGCCATGTCGGAGACCGTGATGGACACTTTGTCCTTGGAGATGTCGAACTCGAACCCGTCGGAGGTCCCGAACTCGGTCTCCAGGATGGCCTTGGCCTTCTCGGTGGAGTCTTCGATGGGGTCGGAGACGGAGAACCTGTAGACCAGGTCGTGTCCCGCGAGGGGGCTGTTGAAGTCGACCTTGACACGTCCGGCGGCGGCCGTCATGACGGTTCCGGTGCGGTCGCCGAGGGTGACCCTGAGGCCGGGGAACGGGTTGATCTCCTGTTTGTAGAACTCTTTGTCGCGGTACATCTCGATGAGCTTGGGGTCCCTGGGGCCGGCGGCCTCTTCGCAGGGGATGGTTATCTCGGTCACCTTTCCGGGCTTGGCGTCCCCGATGGCCTTCTCGAGGGCGGGGAAGAGCATGTTGGAGCCGGTGATGTAGACCATCGGCTTGTAGGTGAACTTCTCGTCGAATGCGCCCGCTTCCTTGGCCTTGTCCTCTTCGGTGGTGTCGAAGAGCTTCATGTCTTCGGCGAAATACGCGCAGTATCTCAGCTGGACGATCTTCTTCGCGTCCTTCTTGTCAGCGGTCTTCTTCTCTGCCTTGGGTTTAGCGTCATTTTCTGCCATTTTATATCACCAAACGGTAACGTTGGAATGCAACGCGTTCGCGATTACATAACCCGTATTAAATATGTCGGTCATGCGCGTGACGCCTTCGAAGACGTCGCAACATGGAAAGTAATAAAAGTAAGCCCTACATTTGCTGGCCTATCGCCACCTTTGCATAGCCCGGTAGTGCGGCTGACTTGTAATCAGCAGGTCTGGAGTTCGAATCTCCAAGGTGGCTCCAATATCTTTATATACAATGAGCGTCAGAGCTTATAAAGAACCACTTATTTTTTCGGTTTTTCGAATTTCGTAAAAAACGACGATGCCCCCAAAATGCCCCCGAATGCCCCCGACGGTTCAAAACGATTCAGAATTATCAGGCCCGAAAATGAACGATACTGTACATTTCGACCCTTCAGCCTGATAATTTTCGTGATAAATCAGCAGGTTCATGAAATCCGTGATTTTTCCTTTTTACCAAACATCCTGTAGCAAGAATAAAATCCCCCAGGGGGCATCCCGACCTCATGGGATTGCTCACGAATGCATCAGGTTGGAAACGAGAATTCAAGAAAGGAAGATCGTTGATCGGCAAGGATTTTTCACGCGCCTGTGCAGAATGGAGCGATGCAATCGACGATGTCCCCTCGGAAGAATTCGATGTGCTGTATTTCGACATCCTCGATGTTCTGGAGGAACATTTTATCGAGATGGGAAAGAAGAACACTTTTAAGTTGGATTACCCGGCATTGGAACAACTCGCTACGATGGCGCTGATCTGCAGTCCCGACAGATACGAACTCCTGCTCGAACTCGTGAAAAGAATGAGATCCCACATCGGAGACGTGAAAAGCTTCGGATATGTCCACGTCCTATGCGCGTGTTCGATAGAATTCGCCAGAGTGCATTTTGCCGTCGACACGTACCTCGACTCCTACAGCAGCATGTGCAAAGAGGTCGTTGGAGTATGCGACGATATCGATCAGATCAAGGGAGAGATCTTCGCTAACGACCAATCGGTCGAGAGAGAAAAGAACCTAGATCGTTTGTCCGCGATCATCAGATCGGTGTTCTCAGAACTTGTTGATGTCATAGATAGAGAAATGAAGAATATGCCCGAGGATCGGATGTTCAACATCGGCTTCGAATGGTTCGATTCATCCGAAAGGCCCTATATGGATTATATCGACAGGATATACATGGATCTTGCAGAGTGCAGCACTTCTGATTCCGGAAAGTCGGCATTGGCATCTGTGAAACCCGACATCGACGGATTCATCAGATCATACCTGGACTACCCTAATAAAAGTAAATGCGAATGAAATGGATATCGCGGGCCATGGAGAGAACCTCATCCGAGTTTCTTTCTCCACGCTCTGATGTCCTTCTCGAATTCCCTGTCCATTGTCGCGTAGATCTCTTTTGCAACAGCGGGGTCCCTGGCCATCGCTCTGTTCAGCCGGTCCACTCCGACGCCGTACTTCCTGCACACGATCTGCACCGCCTCAGAGTACCTCTCCGCATACTGCAGCTGGTTGTTCGCGTACGCCTCACGAAGCCTGGCGATGATCCTTTCCGGATCCTCCGTCTCGACGGTCACGCCCGGCTTCTCGTTCAGCAGCGCGATGACCGCCAAAGGGAGGGAAAGGGTTGATGCTATGGACCCGGCCATAGCGATGTACTGGCGCTTCTGCATCTTCGTGAGGGGTCTGCGCTTCTTCAGGAAGCTCATAGTCCTCTCCTGTAGGCCTTCAGATCAGCCAATAGTTCAACGATGTTCTTCCTGGTGATGCCGACGAGCTGCCTGTACTCCTTTTCCTTATAGCCTCTGGAATCCCATTCCTCAAGGTCTCCGACGATCTGCGAGACCGTTGAATCTACCCATGCCGGATCCCCGAGATTGCGGTACATCTCGTCGACGCAGATCCAATCGTCGTCATAATTGTCCCAATAGTCGTACGTATCGATCTTGGCGTATTCCATCAGTCTCTCGGAGAGACTGTGGCGGTTTGTATTCCTACATTCGTTATTCGATCTCAATACCTTACGTTTCTTTCCCTTGCTGCGTGCGCTGCGGCACTTGTTTCTCAATCTGCTGAACATTTCCCGTATTCCTTTTCAGATACGGCGGCTTTACTGGCATTGCTATCATCTCCCGCGGTCGATGTAGAACTCTTCTGGGATGCCGAGTTTTCTCATCTTGCTGTGAGCTTCCTCCGGAGCGTAATCGGGCCTCCACATGAACTCCGCCTCGACACCGTCGGTCCTGCACACGAAGTCAGGATCGTCGTAATCTCCGCGGACCATCTTGGCCACCTCGTCTGCGTTGGTGATCTGGTAGACCGTGATCGTGCGGTACTTGGTATCGAAGATGGCCACTCCGTGCTTCTTCACCTGCTCGGTGAGCGTGCTCTCTTGGCCGGGGTTCTGGTTCCTGACGTAGTACTCGTACTCTGGGCCCCATTCCTTCTCCATACGGTCCAGGGTGGTGAGGTTCTTCTCCACGAACCCGTCTTCGTGTTCTGTCTCGACAAGGATTACGCGCTCGTTCTTCGAGAGGATCCTCCCGTGTTTCGCGGATTTATTCCGACGGCCGAACATCTCAGGCCTCCTCGATGCGGTCGATCGTGGTGTGGAGCGCCCATTGTCTGATGTACAGCTGACCGGCCTTCCTGGCTTCGGTCTTGTTCTTGGCATCGCAGTACATCGGATCGTATGGATTGTCGTTGAGGTAGATCGCGTATCTCTTCGTCGGAGCTTCGTTGCGTGACGGCGGGATACGTTCCCCTGCATTCCTGTGTCTCGTTATGTCCTGACGCATATCGTCCTCCGACATGGTCCACGCCCTGTCGAGATCCGAGAACGACGGTTCAGGTATACTCGACGGGAACGATCCCATACGGATCAGGCGTCCGTCCGGGGATTCGACCTTGAAGTACGTGCGGTTGCGCTTCCCTGCCACGAACGAGGTGGTGATGCGATATCCTTCGTCGGTGGTGACGAAGGCCTCCAGGCCCTGGGGCCATTCTTTCTTCCTTGCCATCGGATCAGTCCTCCCCGTACGGGCAGTTGCCGCACCCGTTGTATTGCTGTTCGTACGAGCACATGGAGCACGGTTTGATGACGTGCTTGCACTCTGGGCATTTGGAGAGTCCGTAGGCCTTGATCTCCACCTCGGAATCGCAGAACGGACAGACCTCGTCGGTCATGAGATTGGGATACCGGCGCTTCAGAGCGGCGATATCGCTCTTCGACGTCACTGCAGGACTCAGCCCTGGGCGGTCGTTGCGGGAGATCTTCATGTTGCAGACCTCCACGCCCTGGATGATGTAATCGGAACCGTCGTCCTCGCCGTCGTAGACGGCGGTGAAGCGGCATCCGCAGCCGTCGCACCGGTAGTTCTCGTAGTACTCGCCGTTATCCACGCCATTGTGTTTCATGCACATGGCATTGAGCTCCATGCCGCATTCGGGGCAGTACACCTTGGGAGGTACGTTGCGGCTGAAGATCCTCCTCTTCTTCGCTCCGGACCTCTTTCTGAATCCGAACATGTCAGCGCCTCCTTCCGAAAAGCCTGCCTCTGAGATTGAAGCTCAGGATCCTGCTCCGATCCTTGGGGTTCCCGTAGTTCATGAGCTTGTTGTAGTATCCGGAATCGAAGTTCTCCGGAGTATATCTGAACCCGCCCTCGGCAACGGTCCAGTCGCGTTTCGAGAAGATCCTCTTACGACTGTTCTCGGTCTCATCGCGGTATTTGTCGAAGACACCGTGGTTCCACTGATCGTAGAATACGGTCGCATCGTCGGCATTGAAGCGGCATCCGCAGGTGGTGCACTCGCGGATGTTGTTCCCGACGCCGATCCAATAGTATCCCATGCAGTTGGGGCAGAAGATATCCCCGTCCCGGTCGTAGCAGTCCTTGATATCGTCCTCCGGTGCGATCTGCTTGTACTGGATGACATTGAGGCTGTTGTCCAGGATGGAATCCAGCATGTTCTCGGCGTCCTTCAGCTTCGTTGAGACGAATGTCCCCTTGATGCCTTCCCCGTATCCGTTGCTCAGGGAGTATCTGACCCGGTACCGTCCGTCGGGCATGAGCTCCGCAGATCCGGATATCCCCCTTCTGCCCTCGTTCCTGTATCCGGACCATCTGTCTTGCCCGCGGCGCTTGTATAGCTTCATCTTACCTTCCTCTTGCCGATGGTCGTCTGCACCCCGGACTTCTTTGGAGCCGCGGGCTTGGGTTTGGATACTGCCGGTTTCGTTGCAGCAGGTTTCGCAGCGGTCGTGGTCTTCGCCTTGGGCATGGTCCCGTCCTCTCTCTTCTTCTTGACGGATCTGTTCGCCGGGGTCCCGCCCATCTTCAGCTTGGAGATGTTGGTGTCCAGGAAGCGGTCGTTGACCCTCTTGGACGCTCTCTTGCCTCTGACTGGTGCGGATCCCCTCTTTGTTTTCAGCAGGACGTCGCGGTCGTGGGTGTAGAGGCCGATGACCGCTTCCTTGTCGGTATTGGCCGGGCTGTGACCGTCGATGCGCTGGTAGTAGCCGGTCGGCAGCGTCGCGGGCTTCCTGGTCCTGGATGTGGCTTCGGCAACCGTCGCGGCCTCTTCGATGTTCTTCAGTGAGGCCAGCTCGTCCCTGGACAGGGTGCCCCAGATTCTTGCATCCAGCTTGCCGCCTTCGTCCACTGGATACGGCGTTCTCGCAACATCGCCGCGGGTCTCGTCGGCGAACCTGAGGTGGTGGACGAACTCATGAGTGATCGTATCCTCGTCCGCGTCCCTTTCAAGAACGATCTGGGGACAGTCAACGCCTGGCTGGCGGTATCTGTAGAATCCGCTCGCTCCGGGACCCGATGAACCGGTGGTGATCATCACTCCCGTATCCTTGACCGCGTTCCTCAGCTCGGATCCGGTGAAGTTGTCGGTCAGGACCTTGCGTATGCGTTCCTCTTCCGGGGACAGGATGGCGATCTTGTTGCCTGCTTCCATGCCGCTCTTCGAGGAAGCGCCTTTCAGCACGCCGTAGACGCTGGAAGACGGATCGTCTATTCCGAGGATATCTGATTCCCCGGGATGCGCCCACCATCCGGTCGCGAGAAGGCCTTCGGGCGTGAACCCGTCCTTTGGCTGGACATGCACCGTGTCGGCCTGCTTCTTGATGTCGATGACGATGCTCCTCCCGCGGCCGTTCCTTCCGCCCTCCGCCTCATTCAGGAATCTGGCGAACAGCGCTTCATCGGGTACCTTCCCGGTCTTCTGGTTGATGGGTATGGCGTACTTCACGCCGTCCCTGCCGATCAGGATCTTCACCGGTATCTTGTCGCGGACCGTGAACGGAGAGCCGCCGCTTCTGAGCGTTCCGACATCCACGTAGGTCATCCCCTTGGCGTTCATGCACTTGATGGATCCGAGCGCTTCGCCGGTGCGCGGGTTCAGCAGGATCACGGGCCCGGTGTACCCGGTCTCCCGGAGATGCTCCCTCGCTCCCATCTTGACGTTCCTGCGCGCCAGTCTCGCATTTTTCCTCTGTGCCTTCTTCAGGTCCTTCAATGCTTTCTTTCTCTCCTTAAGCACGTTCTTCTGCTCGCGGTTCTTCCTTTCCACTTCGTCAAACACTTCTCTGTTCACGATTATCTCCTCTGAGTGTTGTTGCGGTGTGCATTGCATACCGCGGCGGCTTTACTGACATGCTTTATCGTTCCCTCTGGCTCATTCTCGTTACATCCTTCTGTTCAGCTTCCTCTGCGACTTCTTCGCCGGTTCCCTCGACAGGATCTCTGCCATCGCAATGTTAGTGTTCATCGCCTTCTCCTCCGTGGACCTGATCGCCCTCTTCCCCTTCTGGGGGACGATCAGGAAGTCCGGTACGGACATCGGTTTACCGGCCATCACGTGGCGGTCCTCGATGTACGCCGAACGGGCGTCCCTCTCCGGCACCTTATCATAATATCCGGATTGCAGGCGGTCCTTCGATGTTCTCGCCACGGTCTCGGCGACGGTCATCGCCTCCTCCGCGTTGACGATGCGGTCGCGTTCTCTCTGGCTCATGCGGCCATAAGCATCGGAATCGAGCACACCGTCACGATCTGTTGGGAATGCCGTGCGGGTGATCCCCTTCCTTGAGAACATGGTCCTCGCATGGTGCACGACCTCGTGCACGATGCCGTCGGCGGTGGTCCTCTCCTCGATGACGATGAGCGGGACCTCCACTCCGTCCTGCTTCCTCAGATAGTATCCCGTAGCTCCTCCGCAGTTCGGCACGGTCCTGATGACGAAGGATCCGTTCCCTGTCATCTCTTCCAGTTCCGCGGCGGTGAAGGATGTTTCCAGCACCTTGCGTATGCGTCTCTGCTCGGCCCTGTTCTCCGAGACCACGCCGATCTTGCGCTGGGCCTTCCTCATGGCCTTGCCTCTGATCGAGGAAACATCGTAGACGATCGAGTCTTTCGTATCCAGGCCCAATACGTCTCCGCTACCGGGATCGGCCCACCATGACACGATGTCCTGGGGCTTGCACCTCATCGGGTAGAGCACCGGATCATTGTCGTTCAGGTCCCTGACGGAACCGCACTGCTGGAATCTCTGCACTAAGGCATGCACCGGAACGAAGCCGTGTTCGTCCACTGGGATCCTGTACCTTCTGCCCCGGTAGGTCACCGAAATGATGCTCTCGGTCATGGGCATCCGTCTCCCTCGCCGGGTATCGGAATGAACGTTTCCGTAGGGGCTGGCACATCCTTTCCGTGAAGGTCTGATAACGAACCTCCGACCGCTCCGGGGCCCCTGTCGCTGCCTCTATCTCTATCTATATATACACGCGCGCGACCCCCCGCTGATTCGTTTTCGTTTTTTATGCTGGCTCCGATTTTTGAAAACGAACTTCCGTTTCTCCAGTTTTCGGACTCTGTCGTCGGTTTTGTTGCTCTTCCAAGGGTCTCGGGAACGTTTCCGTCAGACTTGGAATCGAAGTCGGAGCAGAGCTCGGGATGCCTCTTCAGATAGGCGTCGCATCTCGACTGCCAAGTGGTCACGGCCATGAAGCGTCCCGTCTTCGGATTGACCTCCGATCTCGCAATAATATCCCATCTCACGCTGCAGGACCGCAGGCGGAGTATGCGCTCGATCTGACCGTCCGTCTCCGTTCTTTTCTTCGATCCATCTTCGGTTCTGTCGAAGAACGACTTCATGATGGACTGCAATCTGTACGACGAAACGTCGGAACAGGCGTTGATGAATCCTCTGAAGTCGAATCTCTTCGCCGGATCTTCGCTCATCGATGTCCTGAAGTCGGCGCAGGCCCCTGTATCATAGAAGTATCCGCCGATCTCCACATCCTCGGGCCTCCTTGTCCACGGCGTCACCGGGACGAACATCGGGTTGGTCGGTCTGTGGTTCGTATTGAGCTTGACGGTCACCCATTGCTTCCAATTGGTTGCAGAGTGCCAGCGTCTGATGTATGCTAACGCAACGGCCTTGTCCTTGTACAATCTTGCCGTGACGTAACCGGGCTTGTCGGGATGATCCGAGAAGTTCCTCGCTCTAGGCGGCAGGTTCGAGATCGCCGGCGTGAGCATCCACAGGCACATGTTGAATTTGCGGGTCATCCCGTAGAGCCTGAGGAAGTTCTGGTTCGTCTCCTCGGAGTTGGAATCGGCGAGCAGATAGTTCTGGGCCTCATCCAGCACGATAAGGAACATCACGTCCCTGCCGTTCTCTTCGGTCACGGTCGTCATGATGCGGAACATCTGCTCCATTGATGAGATATGGAATACGCCCGGCGGATCGTCCTCCTCGAATTCGTCTTCGGACTCGCCGTCCTTGCGCATGAATATGACATTCGTCAGCAGGAATGTCCTCGGGATCCTGTCGAAAGGATATCTTCCGGAGAGGATCATCTCTGCGTATGCCATTGCGGTGTGCGTCTTCCCTCCGCCGCGCTCCCCGTCGGAGACGATGTTCCTGCCGGGTTTGAACAGATCGGCGTAGAAGGCCGAATAGTCGAACTCCTCCTGTGTCAGCTCGCCCATCTCGTTAGGCATCGTTGCACCTCCACTCCGAGAAGACGTTGATGGCCATTCCGTCGATGTTGCCCGCGATGTCGGAATCCTCTCTGCTGGCCCCTATCATCGACAGGTCGCGCATGATCTGCTCGAATGTCTTGAAGTACAGGAAGAAGGCCTCGCGGGACATCCTTTCTCTGTCGTCGGATCCGAGAGGGAACTTGCCGCAGGTGTCCACGTACAGCGGATTCTGCTCGATGATGCCGTCCGGGATGCAGGTGGACAGCAGCATGGCGAATGTGCGTACGTAACCGGTGCGGTAGTCTCCTTCGGAGTAGAATCCGATGAGGTCGTCAAAGGCGGAGTTGATCTTCCTCGCGTTGTTCACGAAGAGGCTCGATTCAGTCACCATTACGGTGCCTCCTAAAAAGATCCAGTATCCTTTCTTTTATCGACGGCTTTTCGTCCTCGGGTTCGTCATCGAACACCAATGTTGCTTCGGTATCGTTTTCAATGCACTCGGCTTGTTCCTCATTCCAGAACCTTTCTTCGGCCTCATTTTCAGTGCATTCCGTTTGTTCCCCGTTTCCGAACATTGCTTCGGTATCGTTTTCAGTGCATTCCGTTTGTTCCTCATTCCAGAACCTTTCTTCGGTCTCATTTTCACTACATTCCGTTTGTTCCTCGTTTCCGAACATTGCTTCGGTATTGTTTTCACTGCACTCGGCTTGTTCCCCGTTCCCGAATGTTTCTTCGGTTCCGTTTTCAGTGCATTCCGTTTGTTCCTCGGTTTCAACCCTTTCTTCGGTTTCATCCCCGGTCAGGTCGATGTCGCACATGATGATGTTCTCAAGGAATGCCAATTCTGGCTCGGCGAGATCAGGCAGTTCGTCCTCCGGATCGGTGACCCATTCCTCCACTTCTGGCCTGATTTCGCCCGGGATGTAGTCTTCGTCCCATTCCTCCTCGGCATCGGGTTCCTGCTCCCCGTCCACTTCCGGATCGGGAACGTCCACGAGCTCGATGCCGCGTTCCCTCGCAATGCGGATGCGTTCGTTCTCCCTAGCTTCCGCCTCTCTGAGGTACTTCAGATACTGTTTGTACTCGTACTCCTCCTCGGCGCTGCGCTTCTCAAGATCGTGGTCCCTGATCCTGCGGATGGATTCGAAATTCAGCGGCCTGTCGGCATTCTCGATGGACATCGCCCTGAAGAGCTCCGTATCCATCCCGCGTTCTACCAGGCGTTTTCCGTATTCCTCGGCGGAGGACATCATGCCGAACTGCTTCGTCTCCGCCTTGGTGAGCTCGATCTCCTCGATGGCCGAGAGGTCCTGAAGGATGATCTTCAGCCTGCGTACGGCGGTCATCTGCTCGATGGTCTCCGCATGCGGCACCTCCTGGTTCAGCCAGTACGGCCGGTGGATGAGGATGAACTCCGCAACGTCGAGGTCCAGCTGCTCGTATTCGCTCCTTGCTTCGGTGTTGAGGAAGTCTATCATCAGATCGGAGATGTACAGGGACGACTTCACGTCCATGTACTTGGGACCGTACTCGGCGATCTCCATGGTGTTGTCGTCGGGTACCGGGTGCATCATGTTCGCCGATTCACTCATTTTCGTCACCCTCTTCGGCCTTCTTCATCTTCTCGATGCGCTTCTTCATCTCCTGATCCGTGCGGACATCGCCGAGCAATGCGCGGAACAGATGGCTTCCGGGCTTCAGATCGGCCTGGTGCGAGAGGATCTTCGCCCCCTGCTCCACGCCCTGGGTGCGGAGCTTGATCTCATTGTCCATGCTCTTCACCAGGATGCCTTCGTAGTTCCTCATGACGTGATCGGCGATCGCCCCGTTGACGTAGTAGTCCGCGGGCTCGTTGGTCTCCGTCGGCGAGATCGTGTACTTGCGGGATTCTGCCTTGAAATGGAATAGATACTTCGGTTCGCCGGCGTTGTGGCCGCTGCGGACGATGCCGTGGCGGTTCGCCTTGTATGTTCCGATGCGGACCTTGTCCACGATGATGGGCGTGCTCTGCACCTCCACGACGTCGATGGCCTGGACCCTGATGTGCAGATAGTCGCCTGAGAGATCGATCGTCCTGTGTCTCTTCACCATCCCGCGGTTAAGCTCCAGCGGGTTGTGCACGCCGAAAGCCAGTCTCTTCAGGATACCGCACATGCTCTGGGGCTGGAAGCACTGCCTGCCTTGGTTGTCGTAGTAGATGACCAGCGGTCTGACTGTCTCCCCCTGGCGAATGTCGATGATGTTGTGGACCGCGACATATTCCTTGTCGATGCCGGTCCTGCTGTAACCGTAGACGTAGCTCGGAACGAATCCGAGGACTGCGGATACAAGATACACGTTGTCTGCTTTCCACGGGCAGTCGACGATGCCAGGGGTGATGAACAATGATGCGAGGAACGCGAAGATCAGCCACGTGACCGGGTCCTTCAGAGGAATGATCACATTGACCAGACCCCTGACCCTGCCCCCCAGCCAGAATCCTGCCAGCGTCACTCCGACGGCCATCGCCGGGAGGATGAGCTCCTCTATCACAGGAACGCCCCCAGGATCCCGACCATGAGCGTGATCGACGCTTTGATTATCTTGCCGGGCTTGTGAGTCCATGCGGCGAAGGCGAGGTAGGCCACCCCGGCGATGCATATCACCAGGGACCAGTTCTCGATGATCGTCCACAATTCCCCCAGAACAGACTCCAGGGGCTCGAAATTCAAATCCATCGGATCACCCCGAAGTCGGACACGTCCGAGAGGCAGAAGGCCTCAGAAGGCACGGATGCGCTGTTTGCGGACATGTCAGAAGTAGCCTCCGATGTATTTGTCCAGGAATTCGGCGATGTATCCCGCGAGGAAGATCCCCGCGACGATCAGCACGATGCCGATTCCCATTCTGACGATGCTGCCCTGCATGTATCCCGAAACGGCACAGAGGAGCCCGAGGATGCAGAGCACGGCCATGACCGCAAGCTTCAGCATGTTGCCGTCAGGCGGATCGAGAGGATCGTGGTCCATATCGTTGGCCTTGATGAGAGTGATCTCGTTGACCTTCAGTTCCATGGAGTTCACGATCTCGCCGCCGTAGGTCATCTCGTAGACGTTCAGCTCTGCGCCGGGATCGAGCTCGATGAGCTTGGCCGACGAAGTGGAGGCCGCACGGTCCCATGAAAAGATGGGATCCACGTCGAAATCCCATATCGCCACGATGCACCTCTGCGTCTGGACATTGGTCCCGTTGACCATAGTCTCCCCTCCGAAGTAGTAGAACGGCGTGTAGATCGCGTTCTCGTAGAGGACGGACCCGTTGGAGTCCTTGATATCACCGCGGACGAAGAACGACATCGAGTCGTCCGACATGACGTAGTCCTGCGTCTTCAGCGCTCCGGAGTTGCTCTGATAGTACTCTGAGAGCTGCTCCAGCGCCAGAACTGTCAGGATCTCCTTCTGGGCCACCGTCAGGTCCACGTTAGCGTAGTTGTCCGGGACCGTGAGCGTCGTCAGATACGTCGAGGCCTTCCCGGCAGCATTGTAGATGTTCCATACCGCCTTGGCGGACGAATTGGCGTTGCCCATCGTCTCGAACACGGTCTGAAGCAGATCATCGTATGCCGACAGGGTTTCCGTCAGGTCCACGGTCCTCGTTGCGGCACCGTCGGGGATGATCGACAGGGAGATCCCGTCGTACTGGTATCCGTCGACGATGACCTTCCCGCCCTCGTATTGGGCGAGCTTCGTGACATCGCCAGACCTGAGGACCATGCCGGCGTTCACGTCGGCGGCGGAGAAGCTATATACCGGGAGGATCGACCCGGCGTAGCTCACGCCGGTCTGGAGCCTGTACACCCCGGGTTCGAACTTCGGATAATCGTCAAGATCGGTATGTCCGCCGGCGATCATGAATACGTCCCCGGAAGCTGATGTCAGTGTCGCATTATCGGAACCGAATGCCCATATCTCCCCGCCGGAGATGTAAACCTCGTCGTATCCCGCGACGGATTCCGCCACGGTCAGAACGGTGCATCCCCAGTTCTCGGTGGTCGACAGTGTTCTGGACCCGTATGTGAACGCCAGGGACATCCTGTCGTCGTAGAGCGTGCTGTTGTTCCATGCGTCCGCCCTGCGGGAAAGCGACGAGTACTGCTCGTTGATCTGCACTGCGGCGTTGACCAGCATGTAAGAGGAATTCAGGTACGTGCCCGAGACGGAAAGGACGTCAGAGGGCGAATAATTTCCGCCTGCCATCCAAAGCTCCGATGCCGCGAGCTCGGACTGCCTTATCCAGTGCTCGTTCGTGAGGCTCCAGATCTGGGAGTGGCTCTCCATCTGAGTTTCCGTGAACCCTACGCCGTCCGAGATGAGCTGGGCTATCGTTTCCGCTTCATATCCGCGGACCTCTTCGTCCGGCGTGCTTCCGTCGCCTTCTGCCAGGGCCGTACCGACAAGATATCCTGCGGTGAAGCTGACACCGGCCACTGCGCCGATGATGACCGCGGCCGTTCCCGTAGAGACGAGGATGAGACCGGCGGTGGTGAGTATGAATCCGTCGGAGTCGTCGCTCTCTTCGACGGCTATTCCGACGGCGAAGGATGCCGAGAGGATGATCGCGACCGTCATCACGGCCGCGAGCCTGTTGCTCTTCATATGAACCTCCCGGCAGCGAATACCAGGGCCAGCACGGCAACCGCTATCAAGAAATAGAAGAGGTACTGTGATCCGTCGTCCTTCTTGTCATCTTTGCCATCGTTGCCATTATCGTTATCGCAGTTGCCGCTGTTATCGCCGCCCGAAGAGCTCCCGGTGCCCATCTGCACCTGGATGGCGGATTCTCCCTGGACAATGCTTCCGTTGATGGATTTCACGACGATCTTCGCCATGATGTCGTTGGAATACGTGTGCGCGAAGACCGAGTCGTAACCCAATGAATCGGATCCGTCCCCCCAATCGATGACCGTGCCGTAGGCGGTCCATCCGCCGACGATAGTTATCGTGACGGTCATCTGGCTGCGTTCGGTGGTGAAATGCTGCGACCACTGGGCCTGGAGCGTCATGCTGTATTCAGCAGCGTTCCCGAAATCCCACTGGCTCCCGCCGACCTGTTTCCAGCCGGTGAAGACGAAGGCATTCCTGGAAGGATCCGAGGGCTTCGTCACCCTGCTTCCTCTTTCCAGCGTCTGCGATTCCAGGGAACCGTAGCCTCCGTTGAGATCGAATGATATTATTATTTCCGAAGTGCTCTCGCTCCAGACGGCGAAGTATGTCACGCTTCCGGTCACCGCAGCGGCGGAACCGCAGCTTATCGGCGTACCGTCGGCGGAGCCTCTGCTCCATCCGGAGAGCTCCATGCCGGACTTTGAGAATCCGTAAGCAGGGAGAACGATACTCTTGCCGGTATCGACGATCTGCGAGAGCGTTCCGTAGCCGCCGTTGCTGTTGAATGTGACCGTCGATACCGTTGCCGAATCGGGGATCCAGTAGGCTTTGAACGTCACCGGGCCGGACACGGTGTACATGTAGCCCGGAGCGTAGATCTGCGATGATGCAGATCCGAGATACCACCCGGCGAGTCTGTAACCGGACATCTCGAAACCGTCCGACGGCAGTGTTATGACACCGTCGGTCTGCGCTATGTATGCTGTGTAATCGGTGCTCACGCCGCCGTTGGCGTCCAGGATCACGATGTTCGGATCGGCGACCCAATGGGCCTTGGCAGTGATGTCGGATCTGATCGTGTACACGGATCCGAGCGGGAATGTGGCTTCCGTTCCGTCGACGGAGATCCTCCATCCGACGAGGGAGTATCCGTTCCTTGTCATCCCGTCGGAGGGAAGAACGATGCCGTTGGCGTACTGCGACTCGATCGCCGAGATGTTCCCCGAACCGCCGTTCGTATCGAATGTGAGGGAGAATGTCTCGCCCTGGTGTTCCGGAAGCACGGCAACTACCCAGGAAATGTAATAGTTCTCTTCGAATCCGGCGGGCCCGTCGATGTTCAGATGGATGTTCACCGGGTATATCCCCGGAACATAGCAGGTGCCGGCGAAGGAAACGATGTATCTGTTGGAAACGGAGATCGTCATCCAGTCCGGGACGCTGTCCCTAACCACGGTGCATTCGTAGAGCGAGTCCGAGGCATAGTACATGAATCTGACCGCGAACTGCATCCAGACCTGATTGTTCTCGGTGTCGCTGTAATCTCTGTACGGGGTGTAACCGTAAGCGACGCCTTCGATGACGGATGAAGGCGCCTTGGAATCGAAGTTGCTCGGATCGGCCGTCCATTCCGCGTAGAGCCTGACATCGCCGGTGACTGTGTATCCGGATCCGGCGTTGATGTGCGTGCCCGTAGCAGAGCCGATGCGCCACCCGGAAAGATAGTGACCGCTCTTGGCGAATCCCGATGCCGGAAGATCTATCCTGTTGCCTTCCAGCACTTTCTGTGCCGGTACGGATCCTGTGCCGCCGTTGCTGTCGAATGTGATTGTCGATGTGGCGTCGTATTCGCTTGCCGCATCGGATCCGTCGGCCATTGCCAATGCGGTCCCGACAGTGAGCAGCAGGAACGAGGCCAGCGCTATGCGTATGATGGTCTTATTCAATTATGATCACCCCGTCCGAAGGTGTACTGATGAAAGTGAGCGGATTGACCGCTGTGATAGTGAATATCTGAATGCCATCGGCGTAACCGGTCCTGCTGGCCGTCACTGTGACGGTGTACTCGCCGATCTCGCCGGGCGTGCCTGCGATGATCCCTTCCGAAAAGGAGAGCCAATCGGCACCGGATACGGAGATCGTGATGCCGGACCCCGTGGTCGCGGGAGCGTAGGTCCATTCCTCGCCCACAATAACGCCAGTGTCCGGTTCCGAAGTTATCTCCGCCGAGGCTATGACCGAGATCGTGGAGCGTATGTCTGCCGCCGGGACCGTTGCGCCCGAGGTCCAGTAGAAAATGACCATCATATCATGGTCTGCGCCCGAAGTGATAGTGCACGAAGCTTCTCCGACGACGGAGGCTCCGTTGTCATCCAGCGGTGAGACGTAATAATTCTCCAGGAAGTAGTCGGTGAGCAGATTCGCAGAGTTCAGCGTTCCGACGCGGAAACGTGTGTCTGCGGCGATCGATACGCTGTACGTCGTATCGGATTCGATCGTAAGGACGGCCATCCAGTTGGAGCCGGTTGATTTTATCCCGCCGAGCTGACCGGTGGAGCGTATGTACCCCCTGACGTCGGTGACGGAATCGTCGAAGAGCTCGTCGGCCTCTGCATCGCTGAGATCTGCCATGATCGTCGTGCCGAAAGCTGCCGCTAATGTCAAAGAAAGAATGAGAAGGAGTTTGAGGTGTCCGGCCTCAGAGTGCATACGCGATGACTCCGTTGCTGGGCACGGATGTGAACGTCAGCTTCGCGACCACGGTGACGGTGAACGTGTCCGTGGATCCTCCGGCGGTGACGGTCACGTTGTACGTTCCCGATGCCGACGGTGCCGTTCCGACGATCGAGGTTCCCGAGACGGAAAGCCAGGACACTCCGGAGACGGAGAGGTCGCTGCCGGACGTCACGTTCGAGATGTTGATCGACTGGCCTGCGTACACAGTTATGTCATTGACGCTGAGCGGCACGGCATAAGTGAACACGTTGGTCAGGATGAACGACGAACCGCCGCCGTAGCCGGGTCCCTCTTCGAGTACCTTCAATCCGACCGCATACGTTCCGTAGGATGTCGGGTTGAACTTGTACGACAGGGTGCCGTTGCTGTACGCCACATTGGTGAACATCGCGGTGCTGGTGGAGTACGAAACGCTGTTGAAGTCGAGGATCACAGGCGTGATGGTCACCGCACCCTCAAGCTCGTAGTCTTCGAAGATCCACGAATTGCCGGACACACTGATATTGTCGAAGTTGCTGACCGTCGTGTAGTAACTGAACTGATCGTTGATCACCTGGAAGTATGAGGTATACACCTGGTATGTGTTGAACACAGACGAGCTGGCTTTGAGACTCACATTCACGGAACCGTTGATCTGCGAACCTGCCGATGCGCTGGGGTTCCCGGTCACGTTGAGATTGACGGCGACGTAGTTCCCGTTGACGGTGTTGGTATAGTTCCCGACACCGTTGAGGTAGAAGTTCATCGCATAGTATCCCGGGATCAGCGGAGTGCCGACAAGATCGCCGCCCGAATTGACGCTCATGCCCTGCGGCACTTTCATGGCCATGGAATAGCCGGTGTTGCTGGGCAGGGCGTAGTTGCTGGGGATGTTCGTGTCGAAGCTGTAGTACGTTCCCACGGTGGCACTCAGATTGTACGTTGCCGAAGGTGCCGCATCGGAATCATCCGAAAGGGGGATGACGGCGAACATCGCTGCCGCCATGAGCATGACGGCGAATATCGCCGTCATTTTGGACGTCCTGTTCAGAACGGCCACTCGATCACCCCGAAGTACACGGCCAAAGCGAATCCGATGAGGATAATTCCCGCAATCGAGAATCCATACCTGAAGAAGTACGCTCCGCCGGTCGTCACAAGGATACCGGCTACTGCGATCGCGATCAGGGATATCGTTTCCGTATCCAGATCGCCGAGATCGGATCCGTCTTTTTTGTCATCGCCGGAATCTCCGCCGCTGCCGTTCGCCGTCAGCTTGGCGTAGAGGCTCATGTTGCCGGTGACCGCCGAGCTGAAGTCGTAGGCCGTGGTGCATGCCGCATCGGTGTACCATCCGCCGAAGGTATGGTTCTCGACCACGGGATCTGCGGGTGCGGTGACCGTTCCTCCGGCCGCGACCGTCTTGTAGGTGTTGCTCTCGCCGACCACGAAGGTCACTACGTATCCGCTTCCGGATGCGACGGTCCACTTTGCGTAGTAGGTTGCCGAGGAGGTGATCTTCTCGCTCCACTCGACCGGCATGGTGAGCCCGCTGTCCTTGTACCATCCGCCGAACGTGTATCCGTCCTTGGAGGGTGCTTCGGGAGCCGCTGCCGCAACATCGTAAGCGGTCTGCTGGATGCTTCCGACCGCGGATCCGCCGTCGGTGCTGAAGGTGATCACGGGGAATCCCATGATCTGGACCTTGTACACTGCGACAGAGGAGCCGAGCGGGTTGGTCGCCGTCTGCGTCACGTAGTACGTTCCCTTCGCGGAGAATGTGTGCGTCACGTTCCAATCGGCGGATGTCTCGCTGCCGTCGCCGAAATCCCAGAGGATCGACTCGGTCTCTTCGCCGTCGAATCCGAAGAATACGGTGTACGAGTAGAATTGGCCCAAGTCCTGGTCGTAGGCCGTATCCGCTGCGGATACGGGGGCCAGGGAAAGGGCCAGCGCCACCGCCAGCAATGCGAATGCCGATGCGGCGCTGATTAGCCTGTTCGCGTGTTCCATCTCGTCACCTTCAGATCGCGTAGGCGATTACTCCGTTGGAGGGGGTCGATGTGTACACGAGGACGCTCATGATCTGGCAGGTCACGGTGATCGTGTCGGTCTGTCCGTCTGCGGACGTCACCTTGACGTCAACGGTGAACGAGCCGGCAGGCGAGGCTCCGCTCAACGAAAGCACTCCGGTGGAGGCGTTGATGGAGACGTTGGCGCCGCTGGGCGCATTGCTGTTGACGATGGAGAACGTGTTGCCGTTACCGCCGGTGGCCGTGTAGGTGGAAGTGACCGCCGTTCCGGCCGTGGTGGAGACGCTCGTGGATCCGGTGATGTCAAGCGTGCCGGCTACGGTCAGCGTCACGTCCTTGGTGATGCTCTGGCCGTACTGCGAGGCCGCCTTCACGGTGAACGTTGTTCCCGTGGTGACCGCTGCGGATCCAGCGACGGTCACGACTCCGGTGCTGCCGTCGATCGTCACTCCGGTGGGAGCTCCGACAAGGGACCAGGTAAGGGTCGATGTTCCGGAAACTGCGGACGTGTACGTCTTCGTCACGTTGGAGTTGCCTGTGTACGTCAGGATAGTGGAATCGCCGCTGATGGTCGTCAGCTTAGGCTCGGACTGGATGGTGACCTGCTTGGTTGCGGTCTGCGTGGGTCCGTTGGCCGAGGTACCGGTCAGGGTGAGCGTGACGCTCTGCTTGACGGTGGACGAACCGGTGATGACACCGGTGCTGCTGTTCAGTGTGAATCCGCTGGGAAGCGTTCCGCTGGTGACGGCCCAGGTGACGCCGAGATCGCTGCCGGTCTGATTGACCGCGCTGGATGTGACGGTGGTCCCGTAGGACATGAGTGTCTGCGCGGATCCGCCCTGGATCACATTATAGACCGTGAACGGAATGGCGATGTCCGTGCTCTGCCCCTTCGCCGATGCGGTGAGGTAGATCGTGTTGGAGCCAACTTTGGTAGGCGTACCGGTGATCGAGCTTCCGGAGAGTGTAAGGCCTGCCGGGAGTGATTTGCTGGATGTGACCGCCCAGGACACGGTGCCCATGGACGAAGATGCTGTTAGTGTTACCGAGGCCGCATTGCCGAGGACTACGTCGCCGGCGGTACCGGATGCGGTTATGCCTGCGGTGACGTTGACCCTGAGGTACTGGTATGCGGTCTGCGTGATACCGCCCGTAGAAGTGGTGGCTTTGAGGATCACATCATAGACGGATCCGACGGCTGCGCCGCTCGGAACCTGTACGGTGACGGTGTTCCCGGAGATGGATGCCCATGTTCCGGAGACGATAGAAGATGATGTTCCCGAAGAGGTGTTCGTTCCCTGCTTGAGGATGGTCGTTGTGACCGACAGATCGCTCGGATACGTCGGTGTGTAGGTCCATTTGAAGCCCGGTGCCAGATTGAACTCGCTTATGGTCCCGTAGGTCGCGTCCGACGCGGCCTCGGAGTCATCGTTGCCGAAGACCATGAAGCAGGAACAGAGGCACAGAGCCATCACAACGGATGCCGCTATGAATTTGCTGCGCTTGCTGTTTGACATGCTAAACCCCCCATCTTCCGACATATCCGGATCGAAAGAATAGGCGGAGAGCAATCATCAGTGGAGAATATTAGTGAGCGTAAATTGGAGATTTCTTACGACGAACAACGAATGAGTTTCACTCGAAAGAAAAAATCTTTGCAATGGCCATGATTGTTCCGAAAGAAAGCCCTGCAGCAATGATGGACGGTATTGCTCGAATCAGTGTTCCACAAAGAGGGTTGTATGATGATGCCTGATCTGCCATCACATATATGATGCCAAAAAACGAATCCATTACTACAGTTTCAACAAGGTCTGTATAAAGAAAGACAATTACAGCAACCATTAATCCAACAATCGTTGCGGGACTTGCATTACCCGATGATTCACTTCCTCAAACTGAATAATGGAATACCCATCTCACACACTGCCCGCCCTTATGCTGAGATTCACACACTCCGGTACTAGGACTTCTCTAGATTCTCCAGTTTCGATATCATGATAGATGAATCTCGCACTAGTAAATTCATCATCCGGTTGAATGCGTTTCAACTGTTCTTTCACCCTGGACCTCATCTCCATGGCGAATTCCAGGATCTCTCTAACACCTTCCTTTTCAACCTTTCCATCCGGATAGATGATCTTGATCATTGCTGAACACATCTTCTTGATGGCAGTGACATCTCTCTGCTTGAGACTATCATCCAAGGTGAAAAACTTGGAAAACACATCGGAATAGTTTACCTTCCTGAGCTCCCTGGCGATTTCTGCGAAATAATCACAGATGAAACCATAATCGTTGGTAAAGCTCTTCGGAGAGAACGGTTCGATCTCCCACCCTGGAATGTAGCAGTGGAACCTGTCAAGGAACGCGGTATCTGTATTCATTCCATCCGGGAATGGTTTGAACAGACTGGCTTGAAGAAGTAACGTATTGATGTTCTCGTTGATGTTCCCGACGAAGACCATAGAGGCCTTTCCCTCCAAGATCTCCTTCCCCCTGGAGAACGATCCCGAGGCCATATAATCCTTCATTATGGTAATTGCGTCCTTGTCCTTGAATTTGATCTCAGCGACCTCATCAAATGCTACAACGTCCCAATTGCACACCAGCCCAGGTGAGCGCGATGACATATTATAGAAAAGATTGGCCACAGATGTTTGCCCACCAGATACCAATATGCTGCTCGGAGAGATCTCCTTATAGATGTGAGATTTTCCAGTACTGCGTGGCCCAAGTTCACAAATGTTGAGGTTGTTCTCCACCAATGGCATTATGCGTGCCAAGAGGAGCCAGCGACTACGCCCAGATAATGTGTTTGGCTCCAAGCCGGTAGATCTGAGCATTAATGCGATCCATTCCTCCTTCGTGAAATTCCTACGTTGCCATATGTAGTCGTTAATGTCCACAGACGGCATCTGTATAGGGCTCAGCCGAGTAATCTTGAATGGATTCTTTACTGCAGCCCCATCGTCGTCAAGGAAAGAATAATTGAATGTTGTGATACACCAGATGCCACCTGAAAGAAGCCTTGGGTTGGCAATTACCATCCCGTCATCTATAGGAACATTCTTCAATCCAAGGCTAAGGAATGATGCCATGTAGATGTCTTTCTTGTAGTCAAGGATGACAGAAACCTTATCGATGATGGCATAACCCTCACCTGCCTCTTTGATATTGGATTTGATCTTCTCAGCTTCATCCGGTCTGATATATAAGCGCGACAATTTGTCTTTGACAATCCCAAGGCCTTCTTCAATCTCACCCTCATCGTTAGAAGAACAATACATCCCGAGCAAATATTCTAGGACAAATATCGGAATGTTTGCACCTTCTTTGATGAGTTTAGTGAGATCCTTTCTGACTATACACCCCTCGAACGATCCAATAAGACGATTTACATCGATTTCAACAGGGTTTCCTGGGGCCTCAGATCCTTCGGAAATCACTTCGGAAGGGGGTGAGCTCGGAACATATGCTGCATCTGCGAACGATTGTTCTTCGATAGGTGGTTGAGTTGTTTCATTTACCACTTCTTCAAAACCTGCGGAATCTCCCGTCGGCGTGTCGAGGCCGACACTATAATAAATCTTGTCTATTTCGCAAGCAACCGATGGGTCGAGACATTCGCAGAGACGGTGCATCGTGTCCAATGCTCTGCTTGTATCTCTGTCATCAAAGTCAACACCGCCGATGTGCGCTGACCTGTTACGAACTGTGAGCAGTTCCTTGGCCCAGCCACGGCAATTCTTTGTAAGTCCCGGCGGATCCCTTACGGCTATGTTCTTAAAAACATCATTCCAGTTGATATCTAATAGAATTATTGCTCTAGCGATGTCTAAACTTTCGACTGCCTCATCGAATGAAGGATATTCTGGAAGATCCTGCCTCTGGATATCGGAGAGTTTGTTTAGAACAGCCTCATTCCACCAGCTATCCCCGTAATGATCACGAAGAGATGTAGCAACATATCTGGAAAGAACCGGCAATAATTGGTTGAATCCCTTGGATATAAGCTCGTTGTTCCTCATCAGATCCCCCCGAGGTCTGTGAACATCACATTCACCCTGTATTCCTCTTTAACAAGATCGATGTCCTCATCGGTTTTGTTCTTTATTACTAAATACGCTACACCCTTTTTAATACTGAATGTGAAACGCGCATGGTGTTCCATATCCTGTCCTTCGACTCTGTTGGCTATGATGCTCTGAACATCTGAAACAGGGCGACCATCCTCATCTTCGAAATACAGGTCGTATGTAGCCTCACGATACTTGTCTGAAACGGGGTGTTCCTGCCATACGCCGATGTTCTGTTGCATCTTACGGATCTCGTGCTTCGACACTGTTTTAAGACCTACGTATTCTTCTGTGACCTTACCTTTGTTCGTATGGACGATCAACACCGGAACGACAATCTCTTGCGGAGACATACCACCATGAACAAAATTCTGACCGGCACCGGGGACCTTGAATATCCCACTGGAATTTGGAACGGAGACATAGAACACGCCATCTTCCCTGCCTAGATATTCCAAGGACATCTCCACTGATTGCATGAGATCGTTGTGGCTTTCGCTGAGCACATAACGTTTATCTGCGATTCCACCCGGCGGAAGTTGGATCTTATCCAATTCATCTAACTTTTTCCTGCGATAGATGAAACCATGGTCGGATGTAATTATGAAACGTGTGTAGCTCAACCCATTGGTGATTTTTTCAATCAGTTTTTTAATCTCACCTATTGCATTACTGCAGGCAGTGAAAGTATTAACCTCGGTCTGTGGATTGTCGCCTGTGGCATCAACCTCGTTGTGATAGATGTACACGATACGCTTACCTCTGCAGGCATTTCTGAGCTCGTCTGTCTTCATCGACAGGAGTTGTTTGTATTTCAGCACGACCGAGTCAGGATTCTTTGCTCTAAGGACACTTTCGCGATCATCCATGTTGGTATTCATGCCGTTGATCTTCACTGAGTAATCTCCGGGACAGATCTGAAGACCGTTGTTCGGCAGCAGTGCTGCCATCCCAAATTTCGTAATCGAAGGTACGGTCGATATCATGTGGTCTAACTTCTGTTCTCTGACCCTAGATGACTTCTTCAACTCATCACGAAGCTCGGTAGCACATTCGTATCTGAATGCATCAGATATTATTACGACAGTGGCCTGGTCTGATTTCTGGACATAATCATTATAGAACGAGGTCTGCTTCGGATCCGGAAGATCGTCGTATGTTTTTATCATCGTACAGAGCTCTACGGACAGATCATTGAGGAAACGGTTGTTGTATGTGTTCTCAATGAAGTCGATGAACGATTCCATGTCTCCGCTCTTCTCATTGATCTTGTCGGCATTAAAAACGAATCCACGATAACAGCGATCTATCAGATACCATCTGCTGGAATACTTGTCGATCAAATCCTTAGAAGATTTTGTACTTGAGACATCAGCAGAGAAATTCAGTACCTCTTCAATCATCTGCTGGCCGTAATCGATCATATTGTAGTGAGGTTCGAATACATTGCGGTAGTGAAGTGTCATTCTTTTCTTCACTATTGCTATATCTGAGCCGTCAAGTGGTTTGCAAGTACTGCTCATCTGTCCGATAAGACGACTGATTACTATCTCATCAATGCATCTGAATGCATCGGATTCGGCTATCGATTTGGATTCAAAAAGATTGAAATATGAATCCAATTTCATCTTCTTGGATACCCAATCAGAAAGTTTTTCGGCCGCCTTACAATATAACGTATCGTTGTACATTCCGTTGATGAAGGTTGAAATACGTCCGCTCTTCTTAGAAACGTATGGGTCTATCTTCATCATTTTCTTTAATTCTATTTTGCACGAAGCATACGATATGAACAGCGTACGTACCAACTCGCCCATTGTGGTGTTGGTTGTCCCGTATTCTTTGCTGCATCTGGTCCAGAAGGCTTCGGTGAGTTCATACGATTCAAAGCGATCCATCGTTGCTGTCTGCGATTTAGAATCAGGATCTTCTGAATACTCCTGAAGCATGTCTCTTAAAATGTCCTGAAAATGCGGATGGTCAGAATCCGACATCGAGACAACAGCCATGATTCCGACAATAATGGCCTCTTCGTCGTTGAGGTCGAGATCCAAACGTTGGAATTTCTTCCTCCGGTCTGCATTGTTGAAGAATTTGATGTATTTCTTCACCACTTCTGCGTTCTTAGATGGAATATTCAGATCCATACAGAGCAGGGAAGGCTTATCTGCACAGAATGGAGGCTCGCAGTAGTGCATTGTGTCCGCAAGGATGTTCTTCGAATCATTCGGAACCTCGTATGGCACATATATGAGATATCTAGATTCACTGTCCTCGTGTTCTAACATATACTTTATCTTGAAACTATTGTAACCATTCATTTTAAGAATCTTGATTTCACCCAGATTGAGATCATCTACGGTGTCCTTAAATTCCCCCGCTTTATCAACCCAGAACACTATCCTCGTAGGCTTTGTTTCAAACTTATTGATACGATTAAAACGAGCCTTAATTCTTTCTACGACATTGTCTTGTGCCATTTTCTTCCCACTTAAATCTTGTAAAGCAAGTCTATTTTGTCTTTAGAGGACTTGCTGTTCTCTATATTCTGGAATTTTGCATAATTTACTTTTACACCATCGTCAAGATCTATCGAAACGGGGTTTGATGAATATAGCTCCATTGCCATATCATAACGCTCAACCTCAGTCAGTTTTTTCTGAATTATGCCGCGTTTGACCTGGTCCTTTTCTCTATTGAGCTGATCAATATACCTGCGTTGCATTGGAAGAAGATAATTCTGACGCATTTTACCGATGAGATTCTCATCATACCTGTGCATGTATATGAGTGCCTTGAACCCATTCTCCTTTCCAGAATCAAATAACCAATATATCGGACGTTTTTGATACATCTTAAGATGATCCTTGTAAAAATCATTGAGGAAATACTTACGTATCTTATCTTTCGATGTTCCCGAACTTTTGATTCCAAGATTATCTGCGATGAATTTGATATTTTCATCCAGATGTTCTTTTCCAAAAGCAACTTGAATGAATTCTACAAATTTTGTAACGACATCGTCACCAAAATATTCATCATCGTTTATTGGGATGATGTTGTCCGAATCGGCCTTGAATATTTTATAAACATCGGGGTCCCATTTACCACCCGTGTATACGAGACCTTTATTATCAAGTGAATAACGACCGAACATGCACCCAACAGCGTATGATATTAGATTCTTTATGTCACGAACAGCGTCAACCTCATTCAAATCAATCGATGATTCTTCTTTTTCATTTAAGCTATAAATTATGTTGAATCTCTGATTGATCATTGTTTCGAGATTGTGCATTAAATTGCGACTTCTCTCTATACTACTGTCATTAATCGAGATTGCCGTTGATACTTTGTCAACACCTGTTACAACTAGTTGGTTGATGGTGAATTCACTACTATATTCATTAGAATTCCAATCATCAGCAGACAAACTCACACATTTTTGTACCATAGAAGAAATCTCTTCTCTAGAATCGATATCAACAATAAATGGAAGGTTATTCACATCTTTAGTTTGAAGATTGATTGTCGGATTTAGTGCATTAAGATATAACTTTGCTACGTTCGAATTTAAAAATCCAAGTGCATAATACAACACATTTCCGAGTGACAATATAGATGGGCCACCCTTGTCAAATACACATCCACTCGGCAAATATCTAAAACTGGCACCTTTACTACTGAGCATTGTGTAAGTGATCCCTTCCCCGTACCACAATTTCCTATCCAATAAGTTTGAAGTTTTGTTTGTTTCATAATAATTACGTGCTGAATCAGACCAGTCTACAACATGAATAAGATTGCCGTAATACTTTCTCGAATCCCCACCTTTGGCATACATAACCCATTTTTTTCCAGGGCCAATCTTCTTATTATCCACTTCCCAGAAGAATCTTAGATACTTCTCATTGTCAGCAGTTATATTTTGAGAACCTGTATAATCGGAAATCGACCCAATAGAGATTCCTTTGGAAAAATTATCTATAAATTGTTTACTAACCCAATATGCAATCGGCGCACCTGGAATCTTAGAAAATTCCTCCTGCTTTACAATAAATGTCCGTTCTTTTTCGAAGAACATACGCTCTTTCTCTGCTTCTCCTGCACCATCTACGAGTCTTATGTAGGTTCCAAAATGCCCCTTTATATCAGTATTCATCATTACAAATGATGTCGTTTGAACAACCTCTCCGCCAATCTCATCGAATGCATGCGACCCAAGATGGGCCATGTTGATTAATGTTTGAGAACTCAATTTATTACGGAGTTTCTCGAAGCTCGATAAAAACATGAACGCGTGCATTGTTATCATGGAGTAGATCCCATACACTTTCGTTATTCCTCCGACTTTTTCAATGAAACATGCAAAAAGATCGGCTTTAGCATCTGGATGTGTTGACTTAACGTACTCAGTTAGTTCCGATTCCATTCCACTTGAACCCATATACGGCGGATTCGTGACAACGATGTCATACTTCTGCGAGAGTACTTTGGCGACCTCCACGACTTCTTGGATCTTATCATGAATCGTCGGATCTACCATTATATCGATCCTCCTGTCTGCAAGGAATCTCTTGATCAGCTGCCAATTACATTCCCGAACATCGATTAGCGAACCGAATATTTTGCCATTCTTGAACAACCCCAGAATGTACTTGATATCATTTACAGCAGAATGGCGGTCTAATGGGGCCATTGTATTCCCATAACCGGAAAGATCACCATCTGTGATGTTGGACGTCTCTATGATGGAGTGTATATTGTTATGAATGTTCTTCTCGAATATCTTCGGATCGTATTGACGTGCCTTCATCATCACAGCAAAATATGCCAACTGATAGGCACGGTCATCTACATCCAATCCGTAAAGATTGTTCTCAACGATGGACGTGGCTGATTCCGCCCCGGAGTAGCCATATGACAAATAGATCTGCATCAGGACATCAAATGCATAAGCTAGAATGTGCCCGCTGCCCATGCATGGATCGATAACCTTGATGGATGTGGGGGATTTTCCTTTTCTGTCTTTCCTGATGTCTTTTAATCTTTCTGCAACTTCAGAATCTTGCTTAGCCTCATCGATATAGTATTTCCATTTACTTCTAAGGTCCAGATCATCGTGACCTTCCAACCAGATACGTCCAACGGAATTCTCCACCATGTATCTGACAATCCAATCGGGGGTGAACAACTGCGTTGCCGAAGGTATTCTCTCTTTGGAAATCTTCGTGTTCTTCTTGAGCTTGGCAAATGTATCGGCCTTCAATTCTGTATTGTAATATTGATACATCCATCCGATAATCTGTACTGCATCTTTGAAATCGTCTTCTGAGATATTGTCTACAAGATCTCTGACAACACTGTCTGGATCCGTGAACGACAATTTCAAAAGAATGTTCTCATATGGTCTGGTGATTGTGAACAGTTCCGGAAGGATCTTGTTGAGTTCCTGACATTGCTTCAGAAAGAGCAATACGAACAATCTATCCAATTCTTCTTTGTTCTTCAGTTCCAATATGCGTTCTTTCTCTGTAGTACTGAATGACAGATCGACAGAAAGACACTGCGATACGAGGTCAGGCTCCTTCTTCCCAGGAATAGCAGATGAGAGTACACGAATATGTGTCGGAAGGTAATCATTGACCTCCATATACCTTATAGCAATGAGCCTGTTGAACCACGTATATGCAACAGATTCGACGACATTATCATATCCTGCTCTGATGACCTCCTTGATCAGTTGGTCGCGATGTGAGGATTCTTCTTTTGTTAAACGGGTCTCCATGCCATTGTTAAGATTTACCACTACGACATCGCCAATGATTTGTACCGAAGCAAGAGCACCATTCGCCCCTATTCCGAGAACAGCCATCCTCTGCTCCACGGATTGTCTGAGTTTGACCCTGGCAGTCACTGCAAATTTCTCAATAGCACTCTTGTCCATGTGATCACAACTTAATGTCGAAAGGACCAGCCTTCAGTTTTTCGTTCAGTCTGTCTCTCATCGTGTTGAGGATCTCATCCACATCTTTCTTATCATTGACCTCGATCTTAGGCAAGAGGGAATACACGGAGATTGTACTGCGAGGGGCAGCCTTGGGTTCAGCAGGTCCACGGGGTGTTGCAGGAGTATCTTTTTTCGGTATCCGCCTTTCAAGATCGGCCGCCTTCATCTTGAAACCAGTTGAAACAGCATATAAATCCGACAATGACGTTGTATTTCCAATGTCATTTTTGGCCTGTTCATAATACTTACTTAGTTCATCGATAAGTTCCGAGTGGTCGGATAATTTCGATTCGTGCCAGGATTTTATTCCATTGAGCTTTTCAACCTCTCCGGCCCTGCTTTTATTCAAGATGCCTTCCAAGGCATCATTGAACTCAGCACACAGCGTATTCAATTTCGGGAGATCTACCAAATTGTCTGAACTGAGAGCGGAATCTATCAATCCCTTTATACGCGTCATCTCATCCGAGACATAATATGCATCTTTCTCATAGGCTGCAAGGCAATCGAGCCCTCTGTCGAACAATCTTCTTCTCGGACTGTCGGCAGCGAAGAAGGATCTCTTGTCGTCCAGATCTGAACGGAGTTTTCTAAGGGCATCTTCATTCGAATCAATGAAAATGAAGAGATCAGGCGAGCCGGCACTGGCAGTATCGTTCAATAATGAGCGCATTTGTTCGAGTTCGCTCTTCCAGGGATACTTTGGCTGCGACTTAATCTGTCCCAGATACCCATCAATGTCACTCATGATCTCTTTAGAACCGTCGTTGATGGCAGTGACCAGCGCGCCCTCATCGAGTTGCATCGATTTTGCTAAAATCGTCTTGAATATATCCGCTGCCCTGTTGATCGACGCAGAAGACACACTCTCACGTAATTTTATCTCGACACGGTCGAAATCTCTTGTTTTCGTAACAAGATCGATACCTCTGCTCGAATCTACTTTCTTTCCGTCGTATGTCACGCCTTCGTAGACCAGTGCGATCTTGTTATGGCGGAACAGTAGCGCCAGGATCCATTCTATGTCGTAATCTGTGAATCCGTACGGTTTCTTCTTGTACTTCTCCATGATATTGGAGATGCGGACTGTGGCATTGGACCTTGCCTGTATAGAGAGGAAATCTATGACCTCATTGACTGCAAGCTTCTCACTACCGCAACATTCATCAAATGGTGACAAAGTCCTGTTTTTGAAGATCTGTTCGATGAGTGTTTTATTCTTCGGATTCCTCATGTAATCCATTTTACTGTACGTGGCAGTAATGAGTTTTCCCATTGCCTTATCCACGCGAGATTTTGGGTTGGTCTCGTTGATATCTGTCGACTGAGACCCGTTGACATATATCTTGGCATTCTGAAGAGCATCGGTGAGCAGATCTTTGAAGCGGGCCTTCATGGCCTTCAGCTCCATTTCTTTAGCCTCAAGTATCATCTTCTTTTGCGTCGGAAGGTCCGAGCTCATATTCTTACGAAGATAATTCTCGGTGGAAATGTACTCATTGCATTGCATGATGACCCGGTCATCGGCCGGAAGCTCCAGCACTACGGAGCCGTTGGATTCCATCGCAAGCGTAGCACCATCTACTTTCCTCGCAGGGGTGGAGATGGACAAGTTCAGTTCATAACTCGTATTCTCGGCGTTTTCTCCGTCGACGATCCTATTGAATGAATACTGATGTGTACCGTCATAACGGTATTTGCCACTGAGATCGAGGATCTCACCAAATGCCACACGAGAGATCTCCTGAATACGCTTGCCGATGTCTACGGTCTCCCTCTTGATCTCGATATTGACCTCCTGCTCCTCATTGGTCAGGAACATGTAGGTATCGCCGTTCCTCTGAACCAGATTCTGAGTGGTTAGGCGTTCAAGTGAATCTTCGACACCTTTCTTCAGTGTGATCCTATCTTCATCGAAAGATGAGACCATCATCGAGGTTATGTTCGCTACAGAAGTTGTCAATCCGTCGTAATACTTCACAAGGAACAGTGTCTTCAGGGCGTTGATGTCAAATTCGGTAAGGGCGTCGTTCTTGGTAGCGTTGTAAAACACCTGCAGCGTTGGGCTATCCAATTCAGGGGTCAGCGAATCATAGAACGCATACATCGGAATGACAGTCTTGGAATCCTTGTCTTTGTATGCAACTACTGTGTCCCTGAAGGTCTTCAGCATCGAACGTGCAGCATTGCTGATGTTCTTGCCGGCCCTGCTCTTATTCCTCAGCTGAGTGAGCATGGTCTGCAGCATCTGGTATTGATACGGAACGAACGGATATGTTGCCGAATACTCTTTCTTGTCCTTGTAAAGCCTGATGTTCATGCCATTGTCGAAATTGAGCTTGTTGTGGATCGCGTCGCGGTTTCCATCGTAGTAAGCCTGAAGCTCATCGACATAATCCCCCTTCTTGGACAGTATCCTCTTCTCGATGACCTCTTTAACATCCGAGGAGGACATCTTTACTCTGACGCTGAAGCGCCCCTGAATCTTGGAATAATCCTTATTATTGATATCTGGGGCGATGGAGTCAACATCTTCCTGGCTGGTCACAACGTTCCATGCGTGTCCGCGACATGCGGTTCCCAGCTCTTGCGTTATTGTCTGCAGCTTCAGCATGAGCTGAGTATTTCCGGAAATGAACTGTCCGACCTCATCCACAAGGAATAGGAGAACGTAATTCTCACCCATCTTGTCACAGTGCTCTTTCACCAGCTTAGTGAAATCGCTGGCGCTGATCTCGTATTTCTCAGAGGCCTTCTTGGAGATGTCCCTGGCGTCGTCTTCCCCATATACGCCTGCAGCCACCAGTGCTTTTTCGATCCTGCCACGGACGAATGCCGGTTTGGTCCTTTCATCTTCCCAGGATCTGCCGGAGATCTCCTGATATTTTGACTTGAAGAGATCGTACTTCCCTTCATCGATTATATGGCGCTCCAGATCTGCAACCGATGGGACCGTGCTCAGACCGAGCATTCTGTTGAACACCATGAGATAGATCTGAACAAGGTTATCGGCATTCTGCCCCTCCTTGCTCTCGGCATCTATGTCAAAGAGGACCGTTTCGACATTCTTCTTGCCCATGGCCTGCATATATGCATATACTGGAGGAGAGACCTTTTTCTGGAGATACTCGGTAGATTTCTTTCCAGAAATGATACTGTTCTTGAGAAGGAACGACAGAATTTTCAGGAAATGTGATTTTCCACTTCCGAAATCACCCGATATCCAGGCACCGATATTGTCTGTATCTCTGCTGATGCCATCAATGAGCCCTTTGTAGAATTTCTCCAGATTCTCATCGATTTCCTTGGTGACAACGTATTCATCAAGCTCCTGGAAAATCACTTTCTCATCGGTCTGGTCGCTGACCTTGATGACCGGATTCATCGGTCTATCAATGTCCTTTTCAAACATCTCTCCAATAATCGACATATTACTCAGTCCTCTCTACTAAACTCATGGAACGATAGTAATTCTCGCTCGGAATCGTTCCAAATAGTTTCAATTCGTCCGATGTGTACACACCGGGGTAGAACAGCACCGTCTTGACGCCGTTCAGCTTACTGTCAAAGTTATTCAAGATCTTATGTGAACGAATGAACGGATGGCATTTTCCAACACCTGTAATGAATATCACATTACCGGAAACAGCATTCTTTTTGATGTAATCAATGAAGATATCATTCTGACTATCCGCCTGTAATACGTCTGTCATGGCGCGTACAAAATAACCGAGCCCTTCCTCCTCGCCCCTGCAATCCTCTTCGATCTCAAAAGAGGATTCCAGATAGCCTTGGTCTTGAAGATATCCGACCATTATCTCGAAAAGATCGAAGACCTGAACATCGAATCCCAGGTCCTTCCGGTCCTTGAAATTGTCAATGAACTCCCTAACAGCAAGCTCGTCCTGCGGATCATAATCAAAAATGTATCCACCGGTACCACTGCTCAAAGATCTGCCGCCGAAGAACGGATCATGGATGATCACATCCTTGATCCTGTTCAGTCTTTCACTGATTGTAAGTACCTTCATCTGTATCCCAACGTTGCTCTAATGTATGTTTCATACCCTTCGTTCAGCAATTCATCAATTGTCGAACGGCTGACATACGGGGTGCATACCACCCTGTTGCCCGTAGATGTTTTCAGCAATCCAGCTTCAAAAAGAATACGGGCGTAGAGCCTTCTCAGCTTATAAACTGTAACATATTTCCAAGAAGCTATTGTTTGGTTTTCCCTTCCCTTCTTCTCGAAGAAGGACATGATGTCGTAATCAGTGACCGGATTCCTGTCGATCAGCCTTTCGTAGTACACATCTTCGACGAATTCTTTGAAAAGCGTATCGTAATTCATTATCGAGATGAGATTAACAAATCTCCCGTCCGCCTCATCCCCATTTATGATTATTTTCTTCAACGAATCTGAAATCAGATTCATTCTGTTGTAGACATAATTGAAAATGCTGTCTTCGTTGCTGATTGTCTTTATCTGAAGAAGGTTCCCTTCATGAACTTCATTCTTTACTGCGGACCTGTCATTACATCTCAGCATGATCTCAGCGATTGTTCTGGTCTGATGGAACGCGAAAGGATTCGCGGGCAACGTCGCAGAATATCTGGTCTGAGAAGACATGCACCTGCATCGGGTGTAACAAGATTTAATCTTAACGATGTTATACGAAAATGTCGACATGAAATCATACTAGCTGATTTGATACAATAGTGAGCATTCTAGTAAAATAAAGAAATGCGTTATAGTCCCGAACGCGAGGAAAGTAGTTTGGACCTATTACAGCATTTTCTCTGCACACTTTAGTGTGGCCCTCGTATCCTCCAAGGAATCATGTGGTCTGAATATTACTCCAAGATCTGAAGCACACTTTGCCAATGAGATCCACTTGTATCTCTGACGATCCTCATCCCATTCGCCGTGCTTCTCGGTGTATTCGAGCATTACGTCGCATGCCGGTCTCGGCGGAACGGCGATTCCTTTTTCCTCCAAGAATGGAAGGTCGAACGAGATGAGATTGTATCCCATCAGCACCTCTGAGCTCCAAAGGATCTCGGAGATCCGTTCGGCCTCGTCGCGGATCCGTGGCGAATCCTTCACTTCCCCGAGATCGATGTGGTTGATTGCCTGGGCTTCCGGCCATTCCGATTTCAGCTGCGGACGGAAGTATCCGTGATACCTCACGCCTCCAGTGCCGTCGACTATGGCCAATGACAGAATGTCGTCGGAACGGCGGTCCAGGCCGGTGGTCTCGATATCGAGGCACAGGATCCGCTCCGGATCATGCCTGAAGGCATCGCTGCACGAGATCCTTGCATGCTTCATTCCTCCGGCTGAGGTCATAGTTCATCCTCCTTGGACATCGATACGGGTGCATCGTTCATGTTCACGGTCTTCAGTTCCTTCTCTGCCGTTTCCGCATCGTCGATGATCTCCTTAAGAAGTTCCTGGATCCGACGGGCGGTCGACAACGGGATCTTCCCGGTGAAACGCATTCCGCCCGGAGGGCCGAGAATGAACACCAGGTTCCCGTAGTCGTACCGGACCGACAGCGTCCCTTCGACCGTCAGGATCTTCCTAAGAAGAACGGCCACGTCTCCGAGATCGCGTTCCATCTCGATCATTCGGATCCCTCCCTCTGAATGCAGGCCCAGCCGGCACACGGTCTTCCGAAGCTGTCGGGGCGGCCGCACACCCACGACTGGACGCCGTTCTTCTTAATGACCCTCAGATCGGCGCAGCTGAACCTCACTTCGCTCTCCTTGTTTTCATCATCCCAGAAATCGAAGTCGGGGCTCATCAGATCCCCCCTTCGGTCACGAGAAGATCGTAGACCTTCCGCTTCACGGTCTCGCCGTCCATCCAAAATGTGCAGCACCCAGAGACCTCTATCCCTTCCTCGGTCTTCCGGATGAAATCCACGTCCTCCCAGACAAGGCTGTGTTCCGTTCCCGTCTCCGGATCGTGGACCATCAGCCTCAGCGGATCGCAGTAGTCGCATCCCTCTGTTGCCACCAATACGGCGCTGACCATGCGCGTTTCGTAAATGCGGATCGAGAACGCATCTTCGAAGTCCGATGTCCACACCAGTGCCGTGACCCTCTCCATCAGCTCCGAGTACGTTTCCTTCGGCGGCTGCGGGTGGATCAGCGCACCGAGGAACTCCATGTCCTCTTGCGGGATCTCCACCCTCAGCTTCTCCCTCGCTTCGTTCTCGGTTCCGTTCTCTTTGCAGTCTATAGCTTTCGCTGTCATTGTGAATCCTCCTCGTGAGTCTCTGAAGAAATTTCCGAAACGGTTTGTCCCTTGCCGGGCGAGATCGTGATGCTGATCGTCAGGTCCTTCTCGCCGATGTTCTCGAAGAGCATCCGGACCGCCTTGCCGACGCTCACACCCTCCTCGTCGCTGATCTTCTGAATCTCGTTGAAGAGCAACGAAGTAGAGAGCGCGATGATCTCGGAGTACCGCGTCCCCTTCGGAACGCACAGACGGGCGAACCGGAGAGCGTCCGCGGTATCGGGGTTGAGGTACCAGCTGCGCTCGGTCTTTCCCGGAGCGCTCATCTCCTCTTCCCCCCGGTTTTGTGTCCGCGTTCCTCGGAAACCTGTACGCTTCCGACGCAAAGGAATCCCTTACCGTCATGGTCGGACACCCCCGTCGCCCTCCTCTTCGGTATATAAGCTAGGGGAGGTTTCCGTTGGCATCCGTTTCCGTAGACGGCGGACAGCCCTCACGGTCTTCCGGAACTGCGGAAGGCGATCTGCTGCGATGAGCTTCTCGCGGATCGTCGAGACGGAGCACTGCAGCATCGCGGAGATCTCCATCATGTTCATGCCGCGGTCGGCGAGCTCCATGATACGTTCGACGGTGACGGGGCATTCGGATCTGCGGCGTTCGTATTCCTCGCGGAGTCCCATCCTCGAAAGGATCTCGATGAGCGTAGACGGCGGAACGTCTATTGCATTCGCAGCAGCGGAGAGGGAGTTGCCTTTGTCGGCGAGCTCCATCACGCGGTCGATGTCCACGATCGGCTTCGGCTTCTCATCGGAGAACGCTTCTCTCGATCTGACGCCGTTCGTGACCACGATCGTCGGTGGCCTTCCGATCGGCATGCCGGAGGCAGTGCCGAACACCTTGGCCTTGTCCATTCCCGCTTTGACGGCGTTCCGGTGCTTCACCAGATGCTCTTCGGCCTGCCATGCCTCCACGCCGTTGATCAGACGTCCCGCTCCCGTCTCCGGGGCCACGTCGCTGGTCACATAGCGGATGACGGTGTTGTACGAACCCGCGGTCTTCCGGATCTTGTCCACGTCGCTGGCGTTCCTGCCTATCCTGGACACATCGAAGGCGAGCAGGATGTTCACTCCGCCTCTGGCGATGCGGCCGATGACACGGTCCATCTCCGGGCGCTCCATGTTCTTGCCGCTCTTCTCCTCGCGGTATATCCCCAGGATCTGAACGTCGTTGGTCTCGCACCACTCCTTCATCTTCAGGACCTGGACCTCGGGATCCTGTCCCTTGTCATCGGTGGACACGCGGGCATAGAGCACCGCGGTCATCCCTGCATAAGGCGACGCCATCAGCGGGGCCTCCTGAGGACGATGGCACGCCTGTCCCCGTCCAGGAAAACCTCCGACTCGGGATTCTCCTTCATGAGACGCTCCACTTCTGATATCATCTCCGATGCCGTGACCTTGGAGAGATCCAGATCCACCGTCTCTTCGATGTACGGTCTGGCCATCATCCATCCCTCCCGGTATCGTCCAGGAACCGTTCGGCATAGGCCATGCCCTCTATCGCGGATACCATGACGCGGATGCACGATGAACGCATCCTGGCCACGATAAGCTCGGGATTCTCGTACTCCCTGCCGCCCTTCGCTATGCGCTGAAGGCGCTTCGAGTCGTCCACGAAGTTCATCTGGGCGTTCATCATCGAAAAGCTGGATGTCCTCGTTCCGCGGTATGCGATATTGTCCTCCGGGATCTCGACGTCCAGCTTTGTCAGGAAGAAAAGCAGATCATCGAGGTCGAAGGTCTTGACCTCGTCCGGAAGGCCCTCGGCCATCATGCGCCTGCATTCGTCGATGTCCATCAGGCAGGTCATCCGTACATCCCTCCCGATTTGAATTCGGCAGAAGGAACGTAGGTGCTCTCCTTCGGAGCGTCGGATGCTTCGTTCATCTGCACCTGCGCCATCAGGGACTTGACGGACATGTTCTGGATCCGCACGACCTGCCCCACGATCCCGAGGGATTCATTGAGGGTCCGCTTGATCTCGGTGATCTGCCCGCATATCGCCTGCTGCTCTTTCTTCAGAGCTTCGACCTCTGCCGAGGTCTTCGGCAGGCCCATGACGGCAGCTACATACTGCTCGGATCCGAATTCCACCTCCATGGGACCGGGGCTGGAATCTATCCATGCGCCCGTCTCCCCCGAGACACCGAACTTCTCCCCGCCGCAGCAGTCAATGATCTTGTCGAATAACGGACCGACGCCGGCGAAATGCAGACGGTCCTTCGTGAACTCGTTCAGCATCACGTAATTCCCGGTGCCGTCCTTCTCGAATCTCCATTCGGCATGTTTCTCCAGCCAGGCGAGCATGGGGAAGCATGCGGCGAGGAACTTGCGTTTCACGATCTCCACGTCGAGGACGTCGTAGCGTCCGACCAGGAGGCCTTCCTCGATGCTGATATAGAAGAAGCATGAGGTCTTCCCTCTCTGGTAGCGGAGCTGATACTTCATCGTGGCCCCTTCCTTGGCCATGACGAAGCTCCCGTACCAATTCTCGGATCCGCGGATGTTCTTTGCTTTGCCGTTCTTCCCGAAGATGGTCTGCGGCGGGAATCCCTCTTTGAACTTCGCCTCTTCAATGAGACCTTCCTTCTCCACCCGGAACTTGCACCATGCTCCGGGGATGTGCACCCGGAACGTGATCGGCGGAGCGACCTTCTGCTCAGAGCCTGTAACGGCCCCCTCGTTGAGGGTGTTCGATGCTTCTGCGGCCATCTCTGCGAGGATCCTGCCGTTGATCTGCGATTCGAGGATCGCGTATCTCCTTCCCCTGCCGTAGAGGATGTTCAGGCGGCCGTTGGTGAGCTTCGTGATGAAGTCCGACGACAACAGTCTGGCCACATGAGAAGATACAGTCGATTTCGAGAGCTTCGAGATGCTGCAGACCTCGCTTTGGGTCCTGGGCTTCTCCTCCCGATCTAGACCGAGCAGCAGCACTGCGATGCGGATGCGTTCGGGGGTCACATCACCTTCAGAAACCAGGCACATGCCCCCTTACAGTTCGGGTCGGTTCGGTCGTGGGGCGAACAGTGCCGATAGGGCCGTTCGACGGGGACGTCGGGAAGACGCGAGGTTTTTCTTTATAGAGGTGTGCGCGCGAGGATCCGAACCGTCCGCAACGGCCCCGGTTCGACGAACAGGGGGCCGTAGCAGAATGACGGTGCCGGAGACGGGCGGCAATCGTTGCCGTTGCCATCCTCACGCCTCGAAATACCTGATGACCTTGTACACATCTACTATCTTTCTGTTGCCGACGGTCCTTGAAGGGATATCGCCTTCATCGACGGCACGTCTGACGGAATATTCGGTGATGGTCGAATCCGGATCGTGCTCGCGGATGTACCGTACCGCTCCCTTGATCGTTCTGAACAGGGGCTGCAGGTATGCGTGTTCTTCGTCCGGTATCCTGTCGCTTAGGTTTGGTGTTACTACAGTAACTTTCTTTATGTCTTTCATGCTATCTCTTCTGCGAAAGTATTCGCAGACGAGTTATCGGCATATGTGAGAAAAGGGTGGGATTCGGTTCGGTATGCTGGATGCGGTGTTAGAAAAAGTAGTATTAATTGTTAGACCAAATAACGGCATATCAGCGACAAGAACCGAATGATTATTCGGTGATTCATCTTAAATAGTAGTGTAACGTATAGTATCTTCATGAAACAGTACGAATTGAAACATCTAGTAACAACATTTACTGAGCGTTTCAATCATCTCTATAATGAGAGGATCAATACACGCGACGCTGACGGCAAGAAATATACACTCTACAGGATCGCCGGCGAGATCGGCATCTCAGATACGACCATGAGGAAATACCTCGAAGGCGTGGGATACCCGAGTTTTGAGAACATCCTCGCGATCATGGAGTATTTCGAAGTGAGCTTCGAATGGCTCATCGGCAGAGAGGAATACCAATCGCCGGAAGTGAGCGACGGCGTGGAGAAGTACGGCATGACCGAGAAGGCCGTCACGAATCTTGTTAAGGCACGCAACGGCGAGACGGTCACCAGCATGGGCGATTATTCCATCGAGACATTCAATCCAATCGTGTCCGGCAATCTTGACGGCAAAGCGACGTACCTAGTTGACAACCCGGTGAAACAGGACCCGGTCAGGATGACCGAGTCCGTCGAGAAGTACGACGAAATGCTGGTGACTCAGGAGCTCAAGACACTGAACATGATGATCGAGGATTGGACGATCATCAGGGACGTCAACGCATACCTGCACTCGACCCCCCAGGAATTCGCGAAACTGGCGAAATTCAACTACTTCGAACTGGACGCGTTCCAGCTCAACCTCGTGAACAGGGAACTGTCACGCAAGAAGGACGAGATCTTCGTCAGGGAAATGGCCAACCGCCCGGATGCTTACAAGATACGCTATGGAGCGGACGGCAACCAGAGGATCATGACCGGGAACAAGTGGTGATATCATGGCCAGAAAGACAAAGGCACCGGAAGGACCGTACGATCCGCATATGGAGAATGTGATCATGAAGATCCTCGCCGACGGAACGGTCGTGTACCGTCTAAGAAGGAAAGACGTCGACGGAAAGGAGCATTCCAAGGTCCTGCATCCGAAACCGGAAATGACGAACGACGAGATACTCCAGTGGTTACTGGCCGAACGCAAGAAGTTCTACGACTCGGTCTCCATGTCGCATGGGGATCTCGGACCCAAGACCACACTGAACGACTATTTCGACACCATGTTCGTCAGGAAGAAGAGGATGCAGGTCCGCGAGAAGACCGTATTCGATTACATCGCCATCTACGGAAGACATGTACGCGACGATCTCGGCAGAAGACAGATAGGATCCGTCACGAAACTGGACCTTATGGAGTTCTACAAACGCCTCTCCGACAAGGGCCTCGGAGACTCTACCATCCAATCGATCCACAGGATCGTCAGAGGCGTATTCTCCTCTGCTCTGGACGACGAGATCATCGGAAAGAACGTGGCCGTAGGGAGGGGTATCGCTCCGAGGATGAAGGTCCCCGACGGGAAGGCCATGAGCGAGGACGATGTGCTCCGCTTCCAGGAATGCCTTCAGATGGAGACCCCTTTCTGGAGAACGCTGTACAGCCTCATGCTCCACACCGGGTGCAGGAGATCGGAGATCGCCGCACTCAGATGGGAGAACGTGGATCTTGTCGAGGGAACGATATACATCAGGCACAGCCTGGTATACACGCCGAAACTGGGCGTCATACTCGACGATACGAAATCGGAGATGTCCAACCGCTCCATACCGCTGATGCACGACGACAGGATGGCCCTCTACGAAATGTACGAACACTGCAACCGCGGATTCGTTTTCACCTTCAGCGAAGATCCGGAGAAGCCCATGTTCCCGGATACGATATCGCGCCATCTGTCCGAGCTGTGCAAGAAGTACAGCATCGCCCACATCACGCCGCACATGATCAGAAGGACGTTGCCGACGATCCTGATCACCAAGTACAACGTGGATCCGAAGACACTGCAGTCAATCCTCGGTCACTCGAATATCTCGACAACTTTGGGATACTACACCATGGTGGATGACAAGCAGAGGCGCAAGGCCCTGGAGCTCTACGGGGATGCCATCAGGAACGGTGACAGGAAGGATGACGACGATCCGGAAGACCGTGTGGAGTCCGCAAACTGCAAGATCGAGATCAAGCAGATTACCGGATCTGAAGATGTCAGTTTCATTGTGGTTAAGAAGAGACCTTGCTGAAACCAATCGGATCATGCTTCGGCGTGATCCGCATTTTTCCATTTTTATCGTTTTGCTAGGATCATCGTTACGAATTATATCGAAAAATCAATATATCTTTTAAAGTTCCTGAAAAGTTCCCAGGAACCTTTTGAGAACCGAATCTGCTGTAAACTGCGTCCTGAATGGCATATTTCAAGAGAAATGTTCTCCGAAGATTTACTGATTTGTTGTATGCTGGATACATGTTCACCTTTAGAAAAGTTCCTGAAAAGTTCCCAGGAACCTTTTTGAGAACCGAACAGACTCAATCTCTGATATTCCAACCAGAATCTCTTCCATTGTTCTTTTTCTTTATCCTTCCTTCTTTCTGAAGATCGGCCATGTGTTTCTTTACTCTGGACAACGGCATCATTGTTAGTTCGGATATCTCTGCATATGAATGGCCATTGCCATCAGATATAACAGAGATTATGGAATGGATCTGATCTTCCTTTGTTTTGGGTGCAATCTGCTCAGAACCTCTGCTGAAGATGACCTTGAAACCCGAGTTTGACACTTACGA
>DAUY01000011.1:0-105980 GCA_002505345.1 Methanomassiliicoccaceae archaeon UBA370
TCAGGTCCTGTCGAGCTCAGGTCGATCCACAGAACACACGGCCTCGGATCGTGAGATTCGGACTGCGTACATGACATCCTCATTGCGCATCCCTCTCGACATTCCCTGTGAACATCCCCATGGCGTTCCTCGTTTCGTCGTTCTTCTTCATATAATACTTGCTCGTCGTGTTGATGCTCGAATGCCCCGGGAGCATAGCGGCGAGACGTGGATGATTGCAATTAGTTCTTTAATGCTCTTGGAATTGAGATTATAGCCGAATTCGTACCTGAGGTCAGAACTCGAGAAAAGGGGCATCGGGGTGCACATGGTCCATTTCAGCGTACACAACGGCAACAGCGGATCGTTGAGATGCGCCACCAAGCCGCTGGATAGGAAGGTGCCATCGTCACGTTGAAACCGTTCACGGTGCGGTTTTGCAATGATCGAACGGCTCCGGGATGTGATGGCGGGCCCGGCCGGGTCCGCCATCTATCTTATCCAGACGTTCTGATGACGGGTGCCGTCATGGTTGTTTCTGGTCTGGCTGTTTCGAATCCCGGATATTTCCTGTCGTACAGCAGCGCCGCTATCAGTACTACGAAGCACGATCCCGCATTGTGCACCAATGCGCCGGTGGTCGGTGTTAGCATCTGCAACACAGACAGGATTATGGCAACGAAGTTTATGCCCATGGAAAGGGCAATGCTGAAACTTATCGTCCTTACCGTGGTGTTCGACAGCCATTTTAGGTATGGGATCTTGGATAGGTCCCCTCCCACCAATGCGATGTCCGCGGCATCCACCGTTATATCGCTGCCTATGTCCCCCATCGCCACGCCGACATCGGCCGTCTTGAGTGCGGGTGCGTCGTTCACGCCGTCTCCTATCATGCAGACATTCCTGCCACTCTTCCGTATTGATAGGATGCTGTCGACCTTCTCTCCGGGCAGGAGTTCTGCCCTGACGTTGGTTATCCCGACCTTCCGTGCGAAATAGTCTGCGGTCCTGGAGTTGTCTCCGGTCAGCAACACGGCCTCGGTATCCAGTTTTCCAAGGTCGGATATCATCCTGTCCGCATCCGGACGGAGTGTGTCAGATATGCCTATCACGCCGATACAGGTGCCGTCGGCCGCGATCAATATCGATGCCTTTCCCTGATCGCGAAGCACGTCTAGATCGGTATGGATGTCATCGGTGATCGAGATGACATTTTCGTGCAGGTATCTCTCGCTTCCGCATACGACTCTCTGGCCGTTCACCCGTGCTACGATGCCTTTACCTGCATCCATATGGAAGTCCGTGGGTTCCGAGATCGATATGCCCCGTTCCTTCGCCAGGGCGACGATGGCTTTTCCCAGAGGGTGTTCGCTGCGCGATTCGGCGGAGGCCGCGATAGATAGTAATTCCTGCTCGCTCGTATCCGCCGAGGCGGGCATGACATCGCTGACCCCCGATCTGCCGTATGTCAGGGTGCCTGTCTTGTCAAAGGCTATCGTGTCGACCTTGCCCATCTTCTCCAGGGCCTCGCCGGACTTGATGATGACACCGTGCCTGGTAGCCTGTCCTATCGCCGCCATTATCGCGGTCGGTGTGGCAAGGACGAGGGCACACGGACAGAATACCACCAGTACCGTCACGGTGGTGACGATGTTGTTCGTCGCCATACCTGCAACGATGGCTATAATCACTGCGACCGGAACGAGCCAGCTTGCCCATTTATCTGCGATGCGCTGTGTTGGGGCCTGCCTGTTCTCGGCCTCCCGTATCATGCGGACGAGTTTCTGGAAATAGCTGTTCTCGCCGACTTTGGTGGCTGATATGTCGACGGTACCGAAACGGTTCACGGTTCCGCAGAAGACCTCGTCGTCCACCGTCTTGTCGACCGGAAGCGATTCTCCGGTCATGATCGACTGGTCGATGGATGTCTCCCCTTTGATTATCATCCCGTCCACTGGGATGGTCTCCCCCGGCAATACACGGACGGTGTCGCCCGGGCGGATCTCTTCCGCCGGGACGAGTTCTTCCGTGCCATCTCTGATCCTGCGTCCCTGTACCGGGGTAAGGTCGATAAGCTTCCGCAGACCTTTCTTCGCTCTGTTCACGGTCCTTTCTTCGAGCAATGCACCGATGGACATGATGAATGCGACCTCTCCTGCCGCGAACAGATCTCCTATGTAGACGGCGGCCGCTATCGCGATGGTTATGAGCAGTGCCGAGGAGATCTTGCTGATCCCGCGGTTGTAGACGATCCTCCACACGGACAGATACAGCAGAGGTATGCCGCTTATGATGACGGATATCCACGCGGGTTCGATACAGATCTCGATGCCCGAGACCGACAGCAGCAGGCTGACGGCCAGGAATATTCCGGACACGACAGTCATCTTCCAGCCTGCGAGCGTATCCACGAATCTCTTCAACGCCCTCATCAATCCTCCGTAATTAACAATATAATATATTCGATATAGAACATAATGTTCTGTAAATATCGAGGGGATTTAACCGTTTCCAAGATAATTTATAATGAATGTTCGCTATGGAATAGAATAAGGACATTATTCGGTTGGATTTTATCATGGACAGACGTCAGCAAAAGACACGAGATGCAATATTCGATGCGTTCGGCATGCTGCTCACGGAGAAGAGCTTCAGCAAGATCACCGTGCAGGAGATCATAGATGCGGCCAACGTGGGCAGGACAACGTTCTATGCCCATTTCCCGACAAAGGACGATCTTCTGCGCGAGATGTGCGCGGAGATATTCGACCACGTCTTTTCAGACGCGCCCCGTGCGGAGAACACGCATGACTTCTCGGCGAACGGCAGGGATACCACGACGGCCGTTACGCACGTCCTGTATCATCTTAGAGATAGCAGGAAGAATATCTTGGGGATATTGAGTTCCGAGAGCGGAGACCTGTTGCTGACATTCTTCAGACAGTATCTGAACAAATCCCTTGCGATGCGCATGTTGGACGGAGTCCGGCCGGCGGACAGCGTTCCGATGGATTTCCTGGTCAATCATATCTCGGGTAGTTTCATAAGTATGGTCCAGTGGTGGGTCGAAAACGGTCTGAGGGAGACTCCCGAGGAGATGGCGAGATACTTCATGTCCGTTACTGACCCGATACTCTCCGTCGGCAACATGTGATGATGCTGGTCGGTCAGATCTGCATTCAGCAAAAACATGTGACTTCTTGCATCGGATTCCCGGTTTATCCAAAGTGACCGAACCGTTGCACATCATACCTGACCATCCTCCGCATAGGGCAGTAGATAGGGCAGGAGGATTCCCAAGCTGTCGGAAAGATCCATACACGAGCGGGAGGTATGCAGGGAGGTATGCCGACATGACAAACACCCCGCATGGTTGTATGCGAACGTGAACGCATTCTGCTTGCGTTCGACATGCACAATGTCGCCGTTATCGACGGAACAATCCGGATATCTGCGTATGAATGCCGATAACTTATCGTACATTTTGGCCGGGTCCGCGGGCATCACGTCCGAGGATTCGGCATCTTTATATGCTCGCTATGTGTAATAAAAATTATGACACATGGAACACTCGGAATAATCGCATGCCCGATGCTGGACGACAACCTCGTCTTCGAGATCGAGAAGGATGCCGAAGAGAAGTACATAACGATCATCGACAACAAGAACAACGGCTCACTCCGCAGGAAGCTGGAGAAGGAATCGGTGCCCTACGAGACGATCGGATACGACGACCTCCTTGCCGGGAAGTACTGCCCCGACCCCTCGAAGTTCAACATGATGGTCCTGATGCTGGACCTCGGCCTGCACTCCAGGCCCGAGGTGCTGAAGTCCACCGTGGAGAACTACACCAGGGAAATGCAGCCCTACGCGGATGCTTTCGGCTTTTATCTGGGCACCTGCGGCAACTTTAATTGGGACATCCCCGGATGGTGCGCCGAGAACGGGCTCAAGCCCGCCGCCATGTTCTGCGACGGCGAGGGCAACCTCTGCCACGACTGCGTCGGCGTGAACATAGCCGGCGGCCCCAAGTACAACGAGATGCAGAAAAAATACACGGGGCACCTCTACATCTTCCCGTCCATGGCCTCGAACTATGATGACTTCATGAACGCCGACCACCCCAACGCCATGGCGGAGGAGAGTCTCACCGACGACATGAGGGAGGTCCTGGGTATCGAGCCGGGGCGCGACGGGTACATGCGCTGGCTCCTGAGCCTGGGCGACTACAAGTACATTCTGAAACTGGACACCGGAATAGGGAACGAGCACTTCGACGAGGATCTCCGGAAGATCTCCGAAAGGACCCGCCTGAAGATCAAGACGGCGGAGGAGGGCTGGGCGACCCTCCGGTCCACGGACTGCCTCTACACCAAGTGCAAGTCGATGCTCGGGGAATGAGATGCACATAGGCTCGCAGTACACCGTGGGGATCCACATCCTGCTCGTGGTGGCCTTCTTCAACGAGGACAGGATCACCAGCAAGATCGCGGCGATCAGCATCGGGTGCAACCCCGTCATAGTCCGCAACGTGTTCACAAAGCTCTCCGGGGCCGGCCTCCTGAAGCCGGGCATGGGCAAGGCCAGGACTGAGCTCGGCAGGCCGGCGGAGGACATCACGCTCTACGATGTGTTCGCGGCCGTCGACGGGGACGACACGGATGAGATCTTCCGCATGTACCCCGTGAACGCACGCTGCCCGGTGGGAGGCGAGATACACGACCTGCTGTCGTCCCGCTTCGACAGCGCCGTCGGAGCGATGATGGACCAGCTGTCGAAGACGACCATAGCAGACCTTGTGTCCGAGCTGCCGCAGGAGAAGAGGCGCCTGCCCGAGGCGCTTCGCGAATGAAAGGGTCGTCGCAGGCCTTCGGCGGGACCGCCGTTCTGCACCACTTCTTCTGGTAGATGAACCTGTGCGGCGCGATAGCCGTCACCGCCGGGGACTGCATCGGGAAGACGATCGAGACCGTCGCGCGCTGATGCGGAAAACGCTCGATAAATGATTATTTCTTATCCCATGAGAGGACACCGGTCTTGACGGCCTCTTCGTAGCGGGACACTTTGTAATTGAGAAGTTCGAGGGCCTCGTCGATGGATCTCTTCTGATCGATGAGCTTCTCGCGTTCGCTTTTGAGAAGTTCGCAACGTGCCTCTATCGTGGAATCGCCTATGAGTGTGAGTCTGCGGTATTCTATTATGGCCTCCACCGAAAGTCCTGCAGCCCTGAGGCATTTGGCGAATTGCACCCATATGCAATCATCTTCCGTGAAGTTGCGTATGCCGTTCTCGCGGGCTATCTTAGGTATGACGTTCACCCGTTCATAGTAACGAAGCGTCTCCTGGGGTATTCCGTATCTCTTGCTGACCTCGGCAATCTTCATCTCTATGTCCTGTACGCGGACGTACGTTAGGTCTATCAGGCCGTATGATTTAAAGTTGACTCCAAGTTAGGTATCTGTCGAAACGATCGATTCTGTTTGATTTGACAACCTATAAATATATCCCGTCTATACTTTGAGTCAACTTCAAGTGAGGTATCAAAATGGCCAAAAATGTATTGATTTTGTCCGGAAGCCCCAGGAAAGGCGGAAACTCGGACGTTCTCTGCGATGAGTTCATGCGCGGAGCGAAAGAGAGCGGGAACAACGTCGAGAAGGTGTTCATCCGCGACGAGGAGATCTCGTACTGCAACGCATGTTATTACTGCAGCAAGAACGACGGGAAATGCGCCATAAAGGACGGAATGAACGCCCTCCTGGAGAAGATGCTCGCGGCAGACGTTCTGGTCATGGCGAGCCCGGTGTATTTCTATTCGATCGATGCACAGCTCAAGGCGGTCATCGACCGTACGGTGGCCAAATGGACCCGCTTCGAGAACAAGGAGTTCTACTACATCATGACGGCCGCAGAGGACAGCGATACGGTCATGGACTGCACACTGGAGTGCTTCCGCGGATTCGCGGCATGCACCAACGATCCCAAGGAGATGGGCGTCATCTACGGAAAGGGGCTCTATGAGGTCGGGGAAGTGAAGGGCTCCCCGTACATGGACCAGGCGTACAAGATGGGGCTCAAGGTCTGATACATTCACTGATATGACTGGCGAGACGTCCGTTCCGGCAGGTTGTTCTCCAACCGCGATCTGATGATATTGTTCGTACCTTTGATGGCGGAACCGGGTCTGGAGTTCACGGTGGGATTGGCGGATTCCATGATGGTATCCAGCATCATCACGATGATCGCCTGCCGCATCATGTTCGCATATGTGCTGAGCGTCTGGTGCGGAATGGGCATGGTGGGAACATGGGCGGCGATGGTGATAGATGGGCCGTCAAGGGTTCGATCTACGTATGGCGTTGCATGAGCGGAAAACGGACCGCGTTCAAAGCATTGGGTCCGAGCAAAGCACAATGATGATGAAAGGAGTGATACGATTAGCGAAAAGAAGTGTCTGATAGCGTATTTCTCACGCAAGGGAAACAACTACGTTTCGGGTTCGATCAAGAACCTCTCCGTGGGAAACACCGAGGTGGTGGCCGAGATGATACGCGAGAAGGTCGGCGGAACGATGTTCCGCATAGAGACCGTGCACGAGTATCCGATGGACTACGCTGAGACCACGGATGTGGCCAAGGCAGAGCAGAAAGCGGGGGCGAGGCCCGAACTGAGGTCCCACATGAGCAATATGGACGATTACGGCGTCATCTTCCTGGGATACCCCAACTGGTGGGGCACCATGCCGATGGCCGTGTTCACGTTCCTGGAGGAGTACGACCTGTCCGGAAAGACGATAGCACCGTTCTGCACCCATGAGGGCGGCGGTCTCGGCAGCAGCGGGAGGGACCTCAGGGCGGCATGCCCCGATTCGAAGGTCCTCGACGGTCTCGACATCTACGGAAGCAGGGTCGGTTCCTCCGCGAAGACGGTGAACGATTGGATAAACGGTCTGAAACTGATTTGAAACCTGTTGGGGAACAAACAAAAAGGTGGTCTGAAATGGAACAGAAGAAATTGGGATTCGGACTCATGCGCCTTCCTCTGAAGGACAGCAGAGATCAGACAAGCGTCGACATGGAGCAGTTGAAGAAGATGGTGGATGCGTTCCTGGAGAACGGTTTCACATACTTCGATACCGCGTACATGTACCACGACGGAGTGAGCGAGACCGCCATCGGAGAGGCACTGGCCCCTAGGCACCCCAGGGACTCATTCACGTTGGCGACGAAGATGCCGCTGATGATCATCCGGACCGAGGCGGACCAGGAGCGCATCTTCAAGGAGCAGCTCGTCAAATGCAAGGTCGATCACTTCGACTATTACATGGCGCACAACGTCTGCAACCTCTTCTACCCCATTGCCCAGAAGCTCAAGACGTTCGAGTTCATGCAGAGGATGAAGGACGAGGGCAAAATCCGCAAGATCGGATTCTCCTTTCACGACGATGCGGAACTTCTCGAGAAGGTCCTCAACGACCACCCCGAGGTGGATTTCGTCCAGCTCCAGATCAATTACGTCGATTGGGACAGCGCTGCAATACAGTCGCACAAGTGCTACGATATCGCCGTGAAACACGGAAAAGAGGTCATAGTCATGGAGCCTGTCAAGGGAGGGATGCTCGCCAAGGTCCCCGCGGACGTCTCCAAGATATTCAGGGAGTACGAGCCCGGACTGTCGGACGTGTCCTGGGCCATACGTTTCGCGGCAAGCCATGACGGGGTCGGGATCGTTCTCAGCGGAATGTCCGAGATCGACCAGCTCATGGACAACATGAGCTACATGAAGGACTTCGAGCCCATGAACGACAAAGAGAAGGATGTGGCCCTCAGGGCGGCAAGCATCATCAACGGCACCATAGCCATACCCTGTACCAACTGCCGTTACTGCGTCAAGAGCTGTCCCCGGGACGTTGCGATTCCTGAGTACTTCTCGCTGTACAACACCGATGTTCTGGCGAATCCCGCGGGGTTCTCCATCCAAAGCGCCTATTACCTGAACCTTACAAAGGTCCACGGAAAGGCATCGGACTGCATCGCATGCGGAAACTGCGAGAACGAATGTCCCCAGCACATCAAGATCATAGACATGCTCAAGGATGTTGTCGAGAGATTCGAGAGCAACCCTCCGTTCTGAGTGTGATGTGCTCATGGGACGTACGCTGTATCTTGAATGCTTCTCGGGCATAAGCGGTGACATGACGGCAGGTGCCCTGATCGACCTGGGTGTGGATGTCGAGGGATTGAAAGGGGCACTGAACGGCCTCGGTGTCGACGGATTCGATATAAAGGTCAGCCGTGCGGTCAGGTCAGGACTGGATGTCTGCGACTTCGATGTCATATTGGAGCACGACAACCACGATCACGATATGGCATACCTCTACGGAAAGGATGCTCACGGTCACGACGCGGAACACGGGGAACACTGCCATTCCCATGAGGGTTGCGACCATGCTCATGGGGGACACCGTCACGAACACCGCGGTCCGGACGAGATCTTCGAGATCATCGGCCGTTCGTCCCTCAGTTCACGCGCCAAGGATACCGCCGCGAGGATATTCACCATCTTGGCGGAATCCGAGGCCAAGGCCCACGGTGTCCCCGTGGACAAGGTCCGTTTCCACGAGGTCGGTGCGGTGGACTCCATCGTGGATGTCCTGACCGTCGCATACTGCCTCGATGCATTGGACATCGACAGGGTGTACGTCTCGGACCTCTACGAGGGACACGGATCGATCAGATGCCGGCACGGGATCATCCCGGTCCCCGTGCCGGCGGTGGTCAACATCGTCTCGGCGCACTCGATACCGATGCACCCGATGGATTCCGAAGGGGAGTTCGTCACTCCCACGGGCGCGGCCATAGTGGCCGCCGTCAGGACCGAGAAGGGAATGCCGAAGGCACATACGGTGGTGAGGACCGGAATGGGTTCCGGAAAGAGGGTCACGGACAGGTCCGGCATACTGAGGGCGTTCATCATCGAGGAGAGACCCGTTCCCAACAGGATATGGAAGCTCGAATGCAACATCGACGACTGCAGCGGAGAGGCCCTGGGATACACCATGGACCGTCTGATGGAGACGGGCGCGAGGGATATTCATTTCATTCCGGTGTATATGAAGAAGAATCGTCCCGCATATCTGCTGGAGGTCATATGTTCGGAGGATTCCGTAGAGGATATGGAGCGCGTGATCTTCGGCGAGACCACCACCATAGGGATAAGGCGCGCGGAGATGATCGGAACCTCCCTGAAGAGAAGGGCCGAAGAGGTCGACACCCCGTACGGGAAAGTCCTGGTCAAAGTCTGTGATTTCGAAGGTTCGAAGCGTTTCTATCCTGAATATGAAAGTCTGAAGGAGATCTGCAAGAGATTCGGCATTCCGTATCAGGAAGCGTACAGGACCGTTCAGAATTCCTGCTGCGAACGTTTCGATACCGGAAGTTCTCAAAAACAATGATGTTCCACTGACATCGGCGATCGTATTCTCCGCCGTGATCAGAAAGATAGAACGATACGGTTGATGAATTTGTGCAATACGTTGCATTCACTGCTTCGTAGAGGCGGTCATGTTCGGGAAGATCGGCATCTTCGGATCCTTCAGATACAATAACGAAGGACGTGAGTGCGATACTGCATGGCCAGAATGACCATTGCCTTGATGTTCATGTTCTTCGCCTCAGCATTCTCTCTTTGCGTCTGTTCTGATTATCTTTCCCTGGATGCATACGATCTGCGGATACTGTTTCCTTCACAGAATTTGCAGTCTCCTTTGCATTCGGCAGGGTTGCATGAAGCGTTTGGTTTTGTCAGGGAATCGGTGATCATCTCCTCTATCGCCGGCATTATGACTTCGCTGAGCAGTTCGGCGAAGATCTCTTCGGGAAGATATTCGGTATTATCGCCTGAGCTCGATAGATGATTCTGAAATCAGACTAATTTGACAGTTGAGCATTCGCTGATCGTTCTGCATTTTTCATCATGTTCTTCCTGTCGTTCGGGTCTTTCCAGGGGCTTTCAGCCCCAGGAAACACCCGAAACGACCACTACACAGAATACGAGAGTTCAGGCTAAATCAAAATAAACTTCACAATGACCGTGGGATAAGGGACATTATAGGTGCCATTTTCAGCCGTAATTCCCGGATGACGAGCTACAATCGTGTAGCTATATTTTTCTGAGCAGATCTTGTTTATAAAGCATTTATATAGCGAATATAACGTGAATTCAGCACTTTGTCCTCGATTATCCCGCAAATCACATAGCGTCCGCTGAGAACACGCCCGATATCTGCAGGATATCGTGAGAATATGCGGTCCACGTCGACGCCCGGGACCTTGGAGCGATCCGGGAACATACCGATGAGCACATCGTCGCCTTCGGAGAACTCCTCGTCCTTGCCACGGTCGAACACGACCGTCAGCGGATGGGTATCGTCGATGACCGTGGCGAGGGTCCTGCCGAATCCAGGATCCCTCAGAACCGCGTCGACCGCGTCCCACATCATCGCCACTATGGAGATGACGGACATCATAGCGTTCTCTCCCGACGGCCTGTGGAGGTACACCCTGTCGATGCCCGACCCGTCCTTCATGAGCCTGAACGCGTGCCCGATGCGGTATTGTCCGAGATAACTCAGCAGCACCGTCGCCCCGGAGATGTCGGGGAGCTTCGTCAGCGATGTGACGCCGAAATTCGTCATATCGATGTTGTACACCGACGAATCGAGCGAGTAGGATTCGCACAGTTTGCGTAGCATTCGTACGACAATTCGCCGAGATCCTTCCCGAAGAGAGCGTTCAGGTTCCCGTCGAACGCTCTCGCACCGAGGGAATCGAAACCGACTTTCCTGCCGAACATCAGGTCCACGGGTGCGGAACGGCACATGTTCCGGACCGTGAAGAGCGGGCTGCGTCCCGATGTCGAGAACATCGGACCGAACATCGCCTTCATCGCATTGCCGGGAGTGAGCTTTGTCCTTGGATCGATGTCGAACTTCGAACCGATCAGCTCCCGTGATCCGGACTGCTCGAAGAGCGCAAGGGCCGGAGCGGAGGCTGCCTGCAGCCCCTCGTACGTCCTGTTGCGACCGGTGTTCAACGCCATCCTGTAATCCTGCAAACCGCCCGATAATTTCCGCAGGGATATGCCGATCTGTCAGCGGTAGCTTTCTCCAGAAAGATTCTGCACCAGAAGAAAAAGCAAGGAATCGCGAGAAAGATCGCGAATGTTCTCATAGGAACGTCAAAAATCAGGGCCGAAACCCTCATCGAAAAACAATCTCGGAAGTGCTTAACTTCGCATGATTTAAAAGTCAATCAGTACTCTGGGGCGTTAAATAATAGCAGGTTCGTGATATTCAACATTATTACGCCTCTAATGTGAGGGGGCCCGGTATGGGGCCTTCCTCGTTCAAAGCGGACTCATCAATGGACGTTTATGGATTGGTGCCCGTTTCCTTTCTCAAACATCTTTGTTTATGTTCGGCCATTGTTTTGGGGGAACAAATGATTGAGGCCCAGAGTCTTCCACCCAACGCCATCTGTTCCTTTATTTGATTTAGCAAGCATAGGATAGAGATATTCTTTAAACGCCTGGGATTTCCTTTCATCGGCATCAGTGAATTTTCCCATTGCAATGTGGTTTAGTGCAAAGTTGGAAAAAATGTCAGCTATTTGCAATTCGACCCAATCGTGGGATAGCGCTCCAAGAATTTTGGGAATTATTTGCATGTTCAACGATTTGTTACTGTGAGGGTTTACATATTCTGAGGTTACAGCGCTAAAGTCGATCAGCTCGCTTACATCTGAAAGATCCCAGATCAGCTGGTATATGCAGGAATCATCACTATGTAAATTCACATATCCTGACACTCTTTCCAACAGGAGCTCTCTTGTGATGTCTTTTGCCTGCAGTCCTTTCGGGTTTGACGGTACAAATGTTCTTACAGATCCTTGAGCATAGCTTCTATCTGTCGCCGTTATCCAGGCTGTCATGTCATATTTCCTCATCAGATTAGATATTTCAATTGCAACATCCTCTTCTGTTTTTCCATCCAGTAGATGTTTCGGCACAGTGCTCCCTTTGAATTCCTCCAAAGGATTCCTCATCAATTTTTCTTTCATTTTTTGAAAATCATCCGTTAGAGTGCCATGAGTATATAGTGTGGACAAAATGCCAGCAGTCACCCACAGGCTATTTTTGTTCAATTTAATCGTTCCTGCACCGGATTCATCAATGAAAATAATCTTACATGTCAAATTCACAGTTTTGAAATGTGTTTCTTAGTTAATATAGCACAAGTTTTGAATAGTGTAAAAGCGTAGTAATATCGGAGAGGGGAGAACGGGTTTTACCTGTTAGGCCCCACTCCGCATTTTTAGTTATTTTATGTTTTGTAACTCTGGTCTTGTAAGTCTAACACAATCGAGGTGGAATTTTTTAATTTGCATATGGATGAATATTTCATTATATGCCGGTGACAGGAATACAAATCAGATTATTCCACATTGTATTCTGATGATTCTGAAAGGGTAATAATATTCAAGTCAATACCCTCTTCTCTGAATAAATAGTGTCAGATTATTCAAAGAGCTATATGTTTTTCCAATACTGGCGTATCTGACGATGGGAGACCTTTATTCTATTGCAACGTCGTCTTTAATCCTACTATTCGCTGAAACAGCTGTTTCTGATTGAAAAAGGGCCCAATGACAATCGAAGGGCCTCGAGATGAGAAGGCATACCCCGAATTTCAAACGCGTAGGGATTTGATCGATAAAGCGTTAGAGAGGTTGAATTGGGCAAGGAATGTAGACTGGGGGACGAATTGGAACTCCGGGGGATGCCGAATCATTCCGAGGTCGGTTATGCTGACTGTGTGCTGTTCGGTGACCTTCCCGAACTCTTACCCAAAGGAATGCCATCGTTAACATCGCACCGCATCCTAAATACCAAAAACCAATACGTCCGGACATCTGGACGATAACAAAACAATAAGAAAAACGCATACCGGTTAATTAGTTGAAACGACGTTCCGGAACGATCATATGAAATTCGTCCATATCGCAGACCTCCACATCGGAAAGAAGCTCAAGGAGATGAACCTGGAGGAGGACCAGAGGTTCATCCTGGAGCAGATCGCAACCATAGTAAAGAACGAGCATGCGGACGCCGTCCTCATCGCCGGAGACGTCTACGACAGCGGATCGCCCAACGGCGAGTCCTCGTTGCTGCTGGACGGATTCCTGACCGATCTGCTCAAATCCGGAATAGAAATATTCATGATAAGCGGGAACCACGATTCCCCCGAGAAGCTGAGCTTCGGCAGCAGAATCTTCGACCGTGCCGGACTGCACATATGCGGCGTATTCGACGGTAAGCTCGATAAGTTCACATTTGACAAGAACAGCGAATCCGTGGACGTGTTCATGCTCCCCTTCATAAGACCGATCAACGTCTCCAAGATCCACAAGGACGAGAAGATATCGTCCTTCGGCGATGCGGTGAACTCTGCGATATCCCATACGGACCTATCGGGAGATAACAAGAAGATATTGATAACGCACCAGTTCGTCGGCGGGATATCGTCGCCTCAGCTGTCCGATTCCGAGTCCGCCTATGTCGGCACTGCGGAGATGATCCCGTTCACGCTGTTCGACCGTTTCGACTATGTGGCGCTGGGGCACCTTCACATCCCCCAGTCGGTCGGAAGGGATACTGTCCGTTACAGCGGGTCCCCTCTGAAATATTCGACGTCGGAATGCTCCAAGGACAAATCGGTTACACTGATAGACGTTGGCGACGGCGTGGCCGTCACGGAAGTGCCGTTGAGGCCCCTGAGGGACCTGAAGGTCATCACAGGTCCGTTAGACCGGCTACTGGCCGAAGGGAAGCGCTCCGAGAACAAGGACGACTTCTACCACGTAAGGCTGGAGGACGACCCGCTGGACCCTATGCAGAAGCTCAGGGACGTCTATCCCAACGTGATCTCGCTCGAGATACTCCCGAAAGGTTACGGCAGTACCGAGGAGATAGACGAGGAGCGCTTCGAGAAGATAGACGTCGAGGAGCAGTTCGACGAGTTCTTCAGGTCTAGGATGTCCGGGAAGGATATGTCGGAAGAGCAGAAAAAAGTTGTACGAAATTCCATGCAAGATGCGGGGCTGATCTGATGATACCCCATAAATTGACGATGTCCGCGTTCGGACCCTACGGAAGCAGGATCTCCGTCGACTTCGACCACTTCGGAGGGAAGGGGCTGTTCCTGATAACCGGCGACACCGGCGCCGGTAAGACGTCCATATTTGACGCGATCACCTTCGCACTCTACGGACGATTGACCGATTCCGAACGCGACGCCAAGGACTTCAGGAGCCACTTCGCCTCCAGGGAGACTGAGACGTTCGTCGAGCTGGACTTCACCCACAACGGCACGGACTACCGCATATACAGAAAACCGCAGTACCAGCGCCCGAGCAGGGACGGCAGCAAGCTGCAGACCGTGCAGCAGAAGGCCGAACTGACATGGAAATCAGGGGCCGAATCCGCGTGGACCTCCGTGAACGGTAAGATAGAGGAGATACTGGGGATCCAGTACGACCAGTGGAAGCAGATATCGATGATCGCCCAGGGCGAGTTCAGGAAGGTCCTGAACACAAACACGAAAGATCGTGAGATGATCTTCCGCAAGATATTCTCCACGGACTCGGTCGAAGCCTTCCAGCAGTCCGTGTCGGAAAAGTACCGCGACCTGAACGACAAATGCAAGAGCGCAGACTCAAAAATAGAGAATGCGAGAGGTTTCATCGTAATCGACGAGAGCTGCCCGCGCTACAAAGAATACTTGGAGCTCAAAGGCTCCGCATACGTCGAGGAGTACATCGACATCCTGAGCGGACAGAACATAACGGATGAAAATAAGCTCGCTTCGCTGAATGCCGAACAAGGCCGAAAGAATGAAGAGATGACCTTGGCGATAAAGTCCAAAGCCGAAGCGGAGAGCATCAACAGGCTATTCGAAGATCTGAAAAGCGCCCGCGGCAGGGCGAAAGAACTGAGTTTGAAGAAAGAGGGGATGGAAAGAAAGAGGACGGAATTAAGATCCATCAGGAGCGTCGTCGCACAAGTCAAAGCGCCGAGGTCCGCACTCCTATCTTTGAAAAATGATGTGTCCGGACTCGAAGAATCCATCAACGGCGCCGAGAAAGAGGTCACCATTCTGCGGAAAAGAGTCGAATCACTGGAAAAAACTAAGCAAGAAGCGGATTCCAAGAGGCCCGAATCTGAAAATCTGGTGGGACGCATCCAAAATCTGGAATCAGAGAGAGGATTGTACGCCTCGCTGTCTTCGGAAGATGAAAAACTCAGGAAGATTACATTTAGTCACTCTCAAATCGAAAAAGAACTAAATGGTGCAAAGGATAAGCAAGACGTACTTTCAGAAAGAATCAAAGGTTACAGATTTTTCCTAAACGAGAACGAAGACGTGGGAGAAAAAATATCCGAACTTAAATCTTCGATTAAAAGCGCAGAAAAAGACCTCAAGGCGCTTTCAGACATAAGCGAGAAACTGAAAAAACACAGAACATCGAACAGTTCTCTCGAAGCAAAGCAGAAAGAGCTGGGCGAGGCCTCTCAGAAGCTGACGTCGCTCCGTGAAGAGCATATGAAAAAAGAGAGCACGTTCTACGCATCCCAGGCAGGCATTCTCGCACAGCTGCTAAAGGATAACGAGCCCTGCCCGGTATGCGGTTCGGAGCACCACCCCGCGCCGGCGACCGTCGCAGAGGGTGGCGTAACTAAAGAAGAACTAGACGTCCTGAAGAGAAAATACGAAGCACAGAGCAGCGCCGTATCGAATATTAGCAACGAGTGCACATCGCTGGATACTAATGCAAATACCAGCCTCAACGACTGCAAGGACCGCCTCGCTGGCATGGGCATGGTCTGCGTCACGGCCGACGATGTCGCCGAGGCCCTCGAAGAGCTGACCGCAAGCAGGACGAACATATTCAATGAATCTGAAAAGAGGAAAACGGAACTCGAGCCTGTTTCTAAAAGAGTCGATGAGATCCGTGAAGAATTCAACGATTCTCTGGATGGAGAGAAAACCAAAGCGGACAAAGCCGTGGATGAACTAAACACAAAATTCAATGATTCGAAGGTTACCCTGGTGGCCCAGACCGAAAAGGTGAACCTGATGAGAGAAGGGCTGGAATACGATTCCGAAGAGTCGTTGCTGTCAGCGATGGAAGAGCTCAGAAAATCCAAGAATGCCATCGACTCCGCCATCTCGGACGCAGATAAAGAACTGAACGATACAAACCTCAAACTGGCTTCCGCCAAGGCAGAGCTGAAGGGCTACAAGGATCAGATCGAAGATAAGAGAAAATCGATATCATCAAAAGAAGAAGAGCTCGAAAATATCTACCGCAGGCTGTCCGTCAACGACGACAACGCGGCCATATTGCTCTCCAAGGAACCCGACATCGAATCCCTGCAGGAAGATATAACCACATATGACAACGAGGTCAGCATCAACGGAAAAGATCTGGAAAGACTTGCGAAGGAGACCGATGGCAGAGAACCGGTCGACCTGTCGTACTTCGATTCAGAGATCGACGAGATCGATGGTGCCATCAAAGCGATAAACTCCAGGATCACAACAGTAAATACACGCCTAACCAACAACAGAAACGCAATGGAGACAATCGATAAAGCGTCCAAGGACATGGCGAAACTGTCGAAGGAGCGGCAGGAGATCAAGGAGATAGCGGACGTCGCCTCCGGAGCTATGGGCGACAAAATGTCGTTCGAGACGTTCATACAGTCGCTTTACTTCAAGAGGGTCCTGCACTTCGCCAACCTGAGGATGAGGAAGATGACCTCCGGCAGGTACGAGCTTATCCCACGCAAGGAAACCAAGGACGGAAGGTCGAAGTTCGGCCTCGATATCGACGTCTTCGACAACTACACCGGAACGTCGAGGCCGTCCGAAACGCTTTCCGGCGGAGAATCATTCATGGCGGCGCTGTCTCTGGCGTTGGGGCTGTCCGATATGATCCAGAGGATCAACGGCGGAATACGCGTCGATACTTTGTTCGTCGACGAGGGGTTCGGTTCGCTGGACCAGGATACGCTCAAGGCATCGATCGCGATGCTGATGGAGCTCAGCGAATCCGACGTGCTCATCGGGATAATCTCGCACGTAGAGGCCCTGAAGCAGCAGATCGACAGGAAGATCATCGTCCGCAACAACAGCAACGCACATCGCGGGTCGTACATCGAGGTCGAATGAACCGGGAGACGATGGCCGTAACGTAAACATCGTGTCTGAAAAGACAAAACACGAAGGAGATCGTTCTTGGCATTCGGGCCTGAATGCCCTGAACACATCGAATTCTCTCCTCGATCGCCATACAGCGTGTTGCTCAGGCTTGGGATATGCTCAAAATAAGATGAAAATACAAAGGATTTCCAAAAATTACCATCGATATGTTAAAATTTTATTCATCGGAATGTGTAAAACTTCAACATCGGATTACAACTTTTTCACACATTACAAAGTGAAGCCGTGGAAATCTGAAGTGAAAATCATCGCGGTTTTGAAAATTTCATTTCCCTCCGAAAGTGCCGCCGGGACTAACGATACGGTTATCGCTCTCCGCGTACGATATTTGTATATTCTGTTTCCGCTTCCGTTGACGGTCCGGCAACGAATCGTGAAAGACCTAGGGTCATAAAACGAGAAGGTCCGCGTCCTTCCCGTGACGGCATCTGGTATCGCCTCTCCGCCCTCCACGCCATCCGTTAAATATCCCTGTTCGGATTGCGTTCCTATGTACATGTGCACTGAAATCAAAGTCGAATCCCGCATGACCTCTTCGCATATCCGCCCGTCCCATGAGGGGGCGCTCCAATGAGCGACACCAGGGTCGCGCTGGTGGGCGCCTGCGGCAGGATGGGCAGCCTGATCATCCGCCGTCTCCTGGCGACCGACGGAATGAAAATATCGGCGGCCTTCGACCTCGTCAACATAGGCAAGGACATAGGAGAGGTCATCGGGGTCGGTAAGCTGGACGTCCCCGTGTCGGACTCCAAGGACTTGTCCTCCGTCCTCAAGGAAAGCAAGACCGACGTGCTCATAGACTTCACAATCGCCGTCGCGACCGCCGCCAACGCACCGGTCGCTGCGGCGGCCGGGGTCAACCTCATCATCGGCACCACCGGACTGACGGCGGAGCAGAAGACCAACATAACGGATGCGGTCATCAAGAACAACGTCGCCGCCGTGATATCGTCCAACTACTCGATCGGCGTCGGAGTCTTCTTCAAACTCCTCAAAGAAGCCGCAAGGTACCTGGGAGACGAATACGACGTGGAGATCATAGAAGCGCACCACAACCAGAAGAAGGACGCTCCCAGCGGCACCGCGATGACCGCGGCCGAGATCATCAGCAAGGAGATGGGCGGAAAAGAATTCGTCTTCGGGCGCGAAGGGATCTGCCCCCGCGGTAAAGAAATAGGAATACACGCGGTCAGAGGCGGCGACATAGTCGGTGACCACACCGTGATGTTCGTCGGGAACTCCGAACGCATCGAGCTGCGCCACCAGGCCCATTCGAGGGAGATCTTCGTGGGCGGGGCGGTGATGGCCGCTAAGTGGGTCATCTCCCAGAAGAAGGGCGTCGTGTACGAGATGTCCGACGTGCTGAGCTGAATACGGACGCTCAGTTCAGCGTGCCCGGGGACCATTCGGCTACGGCACGGTACAGCTCCGGCCGTTCCCTCTTATTCCCCCACAACATATTTTCCGGCGATCTCCATGAACGCACTCCTGTCGGAATCGAACCACGACCTGTAGTCCGTCCCTGCCGCACTTACGGCCTTCCCGACGTCCTCCAGAAATAACGGGATGTCCGATTGCTTCATCTTCCCGACCGGCCCGCCGAACCTCTCCTCTCCCGCGATGTGGGACCCGTCGGCGGACACCATGAACGCAGGTACCGACATACCGCCTTCCCTGACCGACGTACCTTGGAAGCCGATGGTCCCGATCTGATGCGTGGCGCAGGAAGAGCCGCAGCCCGAGATGTTCACCCTCGGCAACACCCCGTCGGCAAACTTGTTCCTCCTCGACATCTTAACGAGTTCTTCAAGCAGCCCACGGGAGTCCCTCAGCCCCTGCTGGCATATTTCTGATCCAACGCATGAAACGGACGATTCGAAAAGGGTCTCCGCCCCGTCTTCCGTCACTGACGATACCTTCTCCGCCTCCTCCGCGGTGCAGTTTATGACGTGGATCGTCTGGTCCGGGGACGTGCGCAGCCCCACGTTCGGCATGTCCCTTATCGTTTCGTATATCTCCCTCAGCTTGGACGGCGACAGGTCCCCTCCGATGGGATGGTACGAAACGTAATACAGCCCGTCCTGTTTCTGGAGGCGTATCCTCTTCCCCTTCGCATTTCCGGATCCCTTCTTGTCCACTGATGCATCGTGAACGGCGATGTCCATCCCGCCTTCCGCCAGAGCGGCGTCCAGCTCCGTTCTGTACGCGTTCACGTATCCCTCCCTTCCGAGCGTGTCTTGCATATAGCGGGTCCTGGCCCTCGCCCTGTTGTTATAATCGCCGTGCTTCACGAATATTTCGACCATCGCTTTTATGCAATAGAGCGTCTCGGACGGGTCCACATCTTCCGCGACGAGAATGCCCATCTTCGGCTCGTTGCCCAGCCCTCCGGCGCTGTATACGTCGAACGTCCCGTCGGGTTTGGCCATGAACCCCAGGTCCCTGAACGTGGCGTGGGTCTCGTTGGCGACGGAGTTTGAGAAGCCCACCTTCAGCTTGCGCGGTAGCTTTACGTCATCGACGATGCCCAGCAGATATCTCTCCGCCTCTTTTGCGTAAGGAAGGACGTCGAACGACTCACCTTTCTCCAAGCCGGAAAGCGGCGAAGCCGTCACGTTGCGAGGATAATCGCCCCCTCCGCCGATAGTGATGATACCGTTGGCGCAAGCCTCTTCGGCCAGGCCGCAGGCCTGCTCTCCGGAGAGGCCGTGGAGCTGGATCGCTTGGCATGTGGTCACGTGTACCATCTCAACGTCGTATCTGGATATGACGTCGGCGATGAACCTCAGCTTCTCCTTTGATACATCTCCTCCCGCAAGGCGGAGGCGCACCATGTGCTTCTCCCTGCCCTTCTGCGCGTAGCTGCCGTATCTTCCCGAGATGCCCTTGTACTCCTTGACGCCGATCTCTCCGCGGCCGAATCCGGCGTTGGCCTCCCTGAACCTGTCGAATCCGTAGCGGTCGCCGACGGTTTCCTGCCGCATGTCGCTTTCGGACCTCATGGTTGCGGTCGATGCAGATGGCGGGCTTTATGATTTGCCTTTAGGCGACGGACGACAGGGACGCCTGAGGGATTCTGGCCCCTGGGTGAAATAATGTGAAAGATACGGCCACCGTATCAGATATCGAGCGTGGTCTGCCTGTTCTTCTCCGGAAAACGGCGGATGAACTCGAAACATGCGTCCGGGTCGGATATGATGCCGTTCTCCATGCATCTGCTTCTGAACATCCTCATCAGACTATCGGCGTTCGGAGAACGGACGATGTATGAGTCCGCGTACGTCCGGATGTACTTCTCCTTCAGACCCGGGAAACGATCGTCGAGGGCCGCGTAATAGTACTCTCTGTCTCCTTCTCTGAGCGTCATCCCCATGTCGAAGCATATCACACCGCTCACGCGGGCTTCCTCGCAATAACCGAGTATTCCGGATATGTTCTCCCACGTATCGTTGATGAACGGAAGCACGGGCGTGAGCCACACCACGGTGGGGATTTTCCGGTCCCGCAGCTCCTTCAGGACCTCGTAGCGTCTTTCAGTGCCGCAGACGTTCGGCTCCAATATGCGGCACATCTCTTCGTCGTATGTGGTGAGCGTCATCTGTACGACGCACCTAGCCTTGCGGTTGATGCTCTCCAGAAGGTCGATGTCGCGGAGCACCAGGTCCGATTTCGTGATCAGGGTCGCACCGAAACCGTGGCCCTCTATGATCTCCAGACAGCTCCGGGTCAGCCGCAGGTCCTCCTCGCATTGCATATAGGGGTCGCTCATGGAGCCCGTGCCTATCATGCACTTCCTCCGCTTGGACGATAACGTCTTCTCGAGAAGCTCGGGGGCGTTCCGCTTCACCTCCACATCCTCGAATGGATGCGTGAACCGGTAGCACCTGCTGCGCGAATCGCAATAGATGCAGCCGTGGGTGCACCCGCGATATATGTTCATCCCTCCGCGGGCGTTCACAAGTGTCTTAGCGTCGACGAAGTGCACCATATACGGACTATTACGAGGATGTCCGTAGGATATAATTCTGATTCCCGAACGGTGAAACTGGGGGATTTCAATGGCGATGGGGGATTACTTTGATCATATCGTCCTTTTTTCCACAAGACGATTGAACCGTCTGTGAATAATACGATTCTTATTCGTTATCCGGATGGAAATAGTCCGTGTCGATCCTCTTAATCGTTATTACGGTCTTGTCGGATACTCCTACGCCGTATTCGATCATAAGTTTGGCCAGGTCCCGTCCGTTTATGAGAACTATGTGCGTGTTGGTGCTTATCTTGCCCACATATTCCCTGGCGGCCTTAGAATAATCCGATGACGTGATGAATGCTCCGTTTGTGGCGCCTTGCCCCTGAAGCGCCCCGGCGAACTTCTGTATCTCAGGCCTCGATACGTCATTGCTCCATTTCTTGGCCTGCACATAGATGTTGTTGAATCCCAGGCGGTCTTGTTTTATCACGCCGTCGATGCCTTCGTCTCCGCTTCTGCCGGTCACTTCGGCGTTTTCGCTGAAGTTTCCGCCGTAGATCCTCTCCAACAGGTCCACTACCAGCTTCTCGAAGAAAGAGGGGTCGCAGCCATCGATTTCGGATAACAGGTCGTCGATGATCTTCTCGTTCAGATCGCGGACGGACGTCTCCAAGATCTCGTCCGGGGTGAGCGTGCAGTCGGTCGTGTGATCGGATGTCGCATCGTCGGATGATGACATGTTGCCAGAGTTGTTTTGGTACTCTCTGAACGAATCGTAGCCCATCAGACGACCCAGATCTACTTTGACTCCGGACCTTAGAACCTTCAGCCCCTCTGCCGTGATCCTGCTCTTTCCGTATCCTGCCTTCTCCACTAGCCCCGCCTTGATCAGCGACGTCTTCGCCCACCCGATGCGGTTGGATATCCTCGTCTGTCTGCCGCTGGGGAGAGCTTCTTCAAGTTCTGCCTGTGACAAGTTCAATCGGGGGATGATGCTTTCTCGGATCTCGATGGCCGTATGGACCTTCCCATCGGACAAAGCATTGAGAACGTGACCGAACAGCTCATCATATGTGGGCATTACCATAGGGTACCAAACGACCGGGAATGATAATAAATGATTGCGCTGAAGCAGCGATCGAATAGGCTTAAAACCAGCATGCGACACTTGTGTATGGATTGGTCGAATCTTGACTTTTCCTGACCGGTCAGGTCGAATTTTTCATATACAGCTTTTTTTGGCAGTTGCTGATATACAACGGCGGATTCCGGAAGCCCGGATTTCATCTGATCACCAAGAAGCAGACCAATTCAAAATCATCGAGACCGTTGATCTTCGTGCTCTTTCTGAAACTTAAATTGCCTCCGCCAAGGAAACTTTCGAGATCTGATTGTTCCTTGACCTCGATGATGGATCCAATTGCTGTCTCCAGAAGCTGCGACGTGACGCCCCAATACTCTGTCCTGGATCTGTGTTTGCACTCCACCAAAAGCTTCTTCCCGTGGACCTCACTCTGAACCTCAAGTCCTGGAGCTTCATCGATTCGACGTACATTCCGTTTGTATCTTCATTGATTAGAGTGCGATGTATGAGTTCGAATTTCTCCAGATCGAACATCGATATCACATAGCTCTCAAAATCATTTCAGAACAATAGAGAAGGCGCCTTTCCTTCTCCTCTTCCATTTTCTGTATTTGGAGATGCTCTTCCATCTAACGCCGACGTCGGCGTTCAGTTTCTCCACTTTAGCAGTAGTATTTCCGCCAGGGGAAGACCTTCTCGATAAACGAAATTTGAATCTACATGTAATCTGGAAGAAATGATATCAATGCTAGCCCTATTTACGAAATTATTATCGGTGAAAACCATGACCCCAGCATTATTATTGCAATATAATCAACACTAAAAAATCACAAATTAAATTGTTTACGTCAACTGGCGAATCCATGATTCAGAGTTTTTGGAGAGTTTAAAAACATCGATTATATCATCGAAGAGACTTTCGTAATTCTCGATCTTCCAATCATAATTGCGCTGATATAATGGAATCCCGAGGAAATCTTATCTAAAAATCGACCCGGCATCGATTCGCTGCCCCGCATAGAGCTTCGAAACTTTGTGGGCATTTATAATTTGATTCCGGGTTAGTAACTACAAAATCTTCGGCACACATTTCCTGTGTAAATAGAAATATACAGGACGGACACTTCAAACACAGGATCTACGGTACCGGATATTCATTCATCATATTGAACGACCGAGCGCACAGAATTTGCTTTTCGAATGAGTACAATATGTGAAGTTTATTAAACGACAACCCAATTGCCAGATGTTCTAATCCGTACAGGTGAAGTAATGCAGTTCGATGATATTCTTAGTAAATACCGTGAGATGTCTTTCCATAAAGCAGATCTTGGAACACGTTTCGAGGAACTTATCGCAAGGTATCTGACGACCGATCCGCTGTATTCCTCACAATTAGAAAAGGTATGGACCTGGAATACTTTTCCATTTCGTAAGGATATCAGCGACCATGATACAGGGATAGATCTGGTTGCTAAAACTAAGACAGGAGAATATTGGGCGGTTCAGTGCAAATTCTATGCGGAGGACCACAGAGTATCCAAGGAGGACCTGGATACCTTCCTATCCACTTCCGGCAAGAGATTCAGGGACGATGCAGGGGAATACAGAACCTTCTCCAGCAGGCTCGTATTCGCCACTACAGACAATTGGACCGAGACTGCCATAACATCAACTGAAAATCAGACGATACCCGTGATGAGGGCCGGGTTGAACGTCCTCAGGGATGCGCCTGTCGACTGGGCCGCAATAGAGGAAGGGATCCACGGAGCTCATGCAAGGAAGGCAAAATACACGCTGAGGCCGCACCAGCAGGAAGCCTTCGATAAAGCTATCGAACATTACAGAAAGAACGACAGGGGCCAGATGATAATGGCCTGCGGCACCGGTAAGACATTCACTTCACTGAGGATCGCTGAAGAATTGTCTGCCAAGGGTAAAAGGTGCGTATTGTTCCTTGCGCCGTCCATCGCCCTGGTAGGTCAGACGCTGAGGGAATGGACTGCGAATGCAGAGAATGATCTGAATATCATTGCCGTATGCTCGGATCCCAAGGTCACCAAGAGGAAGACGGATGATGACATGGGGGAGCACATCGAAGACCTGGGCGCCCCAGCTACCACGGACCCTCAGAGAATACTTGAACTTTACAAAGCTGGAGAAGGATTGACGGTCATATTCTCTACATACCAGTCAATAGATGCCGTCATCGAAGCTCAGAAGGCCGGGCTCCCCGAATTCGATCTCATAATATGCGACGAAGCTCACAGGACAACGGGCGCAATAGTGGACAAGAAAGAAGAGAAACATTTCACAAAGGTACACGATAATAATAACGTCGCAGGCAAGAAGCGTCTTTACATGACGGCCACGCCGAGGATATACGGCGTCAAAGGCAAGGATACCGCCAAGGAAGAATCGATAACCCTCTGTTCAATGGACGACCCTGAAACGTACGGTGCCGAGTTCTATAAGATCGGTTTCGGCGAGGCGGTCGAACGCAATCTGCTGTCGGATTACAAGGTCCTGATCCTGACCGTGAAGGAGTCTGATATGCCAGACTTTATCAAAAAGAAAATAGAGGATCGGAAGTATGGGATGGATGTCGATACCGAGACGGCCAGCAAGGTCTGGGGATGCATGAACGCACTGGCCAAAAATGTGGCTTATGATGAAACGGTAAAGAATACCGACCCCGAGAGGATGAAGTCCGCCGTCGCTTTCACGAGGACCATCGCATCCTCGAAGGACCTGACAGACATATTCAACAGTCTGTCCGAATCTCCTATGGCTCCTGTCGATCTCGAGATGAAGCACATCGACGGAAGCATGAACGCCTTCAAGCGCGAAGGGCTTTTGAACTGGCTTAAGGAAGGAGATCCGGAATGCAGGGTGCTATCCAACGTCAGATGTCTGAGCGAAGGTGTCGACGTTCCCGCATTGGACGCAGTAATGTTCTTGAGCAACAAAAACTCTCTGATCGATATCGTCCAGTCGGTCGGCAGAGTGATGAGAAGGGCTCCGGACAAGAAGTACGGTTACATCATAATTCCCGTGATAGCGCCGGAGGGGGTGGATGCAAATACGGCTCTGGACGACGATGAGCAATATAATGTGATCTGGCAGGTCCTGCGCGCCCTGAGGTCTCACGATGAGAGACTTGAGGCCGAAGTGAACACGCTCCAGTACAGCAGAAAGACCGGAAGGGTGCTGACCGCGCGCCTAATGGGAAGCAGGGCCGACATCACAGGGGACGATTACGATGTGGGCAGGGTACCAAGGCAGTATCTTCTGGACGACTTCGAGACCGCATTGATGGCCAGGCTGGTCCTGAAAGTCGGGGACAAAAATTACATCGAGAATTGGGCCAAAGACGTTGCCGTGATAATGCCCGATCTGATCGAACGTTTAACGAAAATATGCCGTCATGAAGAGCACGGATACAAGCAATTCCGGCCCGCATTCAATAGATATGTGAAAGGTTTGAGATCGAATATAAACGGTAATGTGTCCGAAGATGATGCGATAAACATGTTGGCACAGCAGATCATAACAAAACCGATCTTCGTGGAGCTCTTCGGCAACGATACGTTCGTACAGCAGAACCCTGTCTCCGGCACAATAAATGATATGCTTGACGAGATCGGCGAAAAGGATGCTCTGGAAGGCATAGAGCTGGAAGGATTCTACAAGAATGTGAAGGATACGTTATCGAAGATCGACAAGAAAGAAGGCAAACAGAAGGTGATCACCGCACTGTATGAAAAGTTCTTCAAGAACGCCTTCCCGAAGGACCAGGTCATCAGCGGCGTCGTCTATACGCCGATAGAGGTCGTGGATTTTATCCTGCGGTCCGCATCCGACATACTGAAAGAAGAATTCGGCATCGATATCAACGACAAGAATGTGAACATCCTGGACCCGTTCACCGGCGCGGGCACGTTCATAGCCACATTGATGGAAACGGGGTTGATAACGAAAGAGAATCTCGAGCGCAAGTATCTGAACGAATTGTTCGCCAACGAGATCACCCTTCTCGCTTACTATATCGCAGCGGTGAACATAGAGAACACATTCTCACGCATCATGGAGCCAGAATCATACGTTCCGTTCAATAATATCATCCTTACAGATACGTTCAACATTGAAGAAATCTGCAGGCCGGGCAGCACCTACAACCAGACGGATCTGACGGGAAAGGAATATTTTGCAGGCAACAAGACGAGGATCAAGAAAGAACACGATACACCGATCACTCTGATACTCAGCAATCCTCCATATGGAGCCAATCAGAAATCGGCCAACGATGATGCCAAAAAAAGAAAGTATGAATTAGGAATCGATAAAAAAATCAGTGAAACGTATCTGGACGATTCCTTATTCCACGAGAAGAAGGGAAATGTTAATTCCGTTTATGATAACTATATTCGCGCATTCCGCTGGTCCACGGACCGCATCGGCAACAGGGACGGAGTCATTGCTTTCGTCACTCCCAGTGGCTGGATGACCGGCAGCGCATTCGAAGGATTCAGAAAAACCATTGAGAAGGAATTCTCGAAGATCTTCATATTCGATCTCAGAGGAGACCAGAACAGCGGTAGCTGGAGACAGGAAGGGGAAAAAATCTTCGGACAAGGTTCCAAAGTCGGAATAGCAATAACACTTCTCGTCAAACGCAGGGATCATAAGGGGAGGGCAAGCATCTATTATTTCAAAACCCCGGATTATGCGAAACGTTCAGATAAGCTAAATCTTCTGATAAATTCGAGATCGTTCATCGAAATGGCCAATAAGAAAAAATTAGAAAGGATAGAACCGAAGCCCAACGGCGATTGGCTGATCGAGCGCAACGAGGTTTTCAACACACTTATGCCCCTCGCGGGAGACACCCACAAGAAATTTGATAAGTATAATGAAGAAACCATTTTTGTTGGATATACTAATGGATTCAAGACGAATCGTGATGCCTGGGCATATAACTATTCGAAAGATGCGCTAACAGAAATTAAACACAATTTTGTCGAAGGATACAATGAACAGCTATCGACTTCAAAAATTGATTATAATGATACCAGAGTTAAGTGGACAACACCGGTGAGCAACCTTTTCAGAAACAAACAAAAACTATCTTACAACCCATCTACATTAACAAGGTCCAATTATCGTCCTTTCTGTAAAGTTTGGTTCGATTGCGACTATGATCTAAACGAAGCACCATATCAAATGCCTCGCATATTCCCAACACCAGAAACGAAGAATTTGTTGATTTGCGTAGCGGGCGTAGGCGTCAAAAAAGACTTCTCGTGCTTAATTACAAATCGCATGACCGACCTTGAGATTGTAGGCAAATCTCAATGCTTCCCACTTTACTGGTACGAGGACAGCAGCGAAATAAGGTCAAAGAACAAACAGAGGTCGCTCTTAGAAGACGCCCCGTCCATGGTAAGGCACGACGGCGTTAGCGGATATGCACTGAAAACAGCCAGATCGAAGTATGGTCCTGGCGTGACCAAAGAGGACATATTCTACTATGTCTACGGTTATCTCCACTCGCCGGAATACAGAGCGACGTTCACGGACGATTTAAAACTTTCTTTGCCGAAAATCGGGTTCGTCGACAGCTCAGAAGATTTCAAACGCTTCGTGCAGGCAGGAAAAGATCTTGCAGACATCCATCTGAATTACGAGGATGTGGAACTTCCCCGCACGGTGAAGCTTTCGGGGGACCTGAGCATAGAGGATGCGATCGGTAAGCCCGACATCTGCCGCGTGAAAAAGATGAAGCTCGTCCCCGAAGAGGGGAAGCTGATCTACAACCAGTACATCACAATCGAGAACATCCCCGAAGAGGCGTTCCAATACATTATCAACGGACGCACAGCGCTCGGATGGCTCGTGGACCAGTATCAATATTCGGTCGACAAGGGTTCCCAGATCGTCAACGATCCCAATGAGTATGCAGATAGCACGTACATACTGAAGCTCGTGTTGTCTGTAATCGGCGTAAGCGTGAAAACAATGGATATTGTAAAGAATCTTCCAAAACTCAGCTTTGAAACTAAAGATTTAAAGGATGATCTTTGATTGCAGAATGCCCTTCTTCCGGACAAGCTGTGTCAACGCATCCAAGACGTTATGTTCAATTCCGCTGATGTTACTGACGCGAGCATTCGACTATATAAAACCACAGAGCAATATGAACTTCAGAGTCTCTAAAATGAAGAGATATTTTAACAAGGAGCGCAAAGACCTGTACTCTCTGAAGAAGGACATCTTCGAAATATCCGTCCCCCCATGAAGTTCATCACCGTGGACGGCGGCGGGCCGCTGACCGGAGAGAACATCCAGAAGACGATGGAGCTCATTTTCAATCTGATATACGGGGCCCAGATAAGCAGAATGCACAGAGCCAAGCCTTAGGAATATTATGAACAACGTGATGTCGCCCAAGGGCCTGTACGGGACTCTCGACACCCCGTTCTGCATCGAGGATGAGAGCGCCTGAGTATGTAAGATGGCGATCCGCCGGCAATCATAAGTTCCCTATCCCATACCGTATGGAGATATCGAAGATAGACTCTTCGAAAAAGCGCGTTGTATACACCTTCGAACGATACGAAAAGACCTCTTTGAAACTGCTCGGATTTCTGTTACGAGATTACGACCACATATTCTCGGATAACTTGTATTCGTACCGGTCCAGCATCGGAAGCCGGGATGCTGTGAGAAGGCTTCATCACCCGGAAGGTCTGGAAAAGATGTTCGTCCTGAAAACGGACATACACGATTATTTCGTGTAACATCTCATGAAGCTCGCCCGTTGCTCCCACCCTATTCTTTACCATACAGATCAAAGAAATGCGCTAGACTATGATTATTTTGACAACACTTCATGAAAACACACGACTTCGCAACAATTAATTACGACACTGGCGATACCGAACGGCCGTCTCTTTTTCAGACGCAGCGGAGAGGATCTTGAGATGAACTGGAAATTCGTTCCGCGGCCGTATCATGCACGGGACAACATCGGAGCGATAGTCGCGGGCATGGTACTTTACGGCCTCGTGAACTTCGTCGTGGGAGTCTATTACATAGGTTTCCAGACGGGCGTCCATCTGTCAGAACCGATGACGTACGACATAGCCAAGCTCATAATGATGTCCTTCGTCCTCATCATAGGTCTATACGTCCTTTCAAAACGTGCGATACCCGAGGGGCTGGCGCTGATCCTATCGGGGACCAGCACGGTCGTGTTCTCCGCGTCCGCCCTGCTGGGCGGCGGCGACATATCATCGCTGGACCTGATGGTCGGTGCATTCCTCATGCTTCCCGCGGCATCTTTCGCCCTCCGGGGGGACGGCCTGCTGGCCATCGGCACCGGCGTGATGGCTGTGGGGGCCATGACCTATTCGCTGATCGGGGGGCTTTCCTTCGGATGGATCGGCGTAGCATGCCTGATATCGGCCGTCACATCGCTTCTTTACGGATGGTCCGCGTGGTATACCATCGTATCCGACAAGAGAACGTACCCATGGCAGGAGGACGAGAAGGCCTCCGTCGCCAATTCGGCGGTGGGAACGGGAGGTTTCGTCGTCATGGGGCTGCTGTCCTTCATGGTCGGGGCGTTCTACCTGAACGCGGCCCTGGACTTTGTAGTCATGTCTAGCACCCCGTACAACATCGCCAAGGTGATCATGTCGTTGATAATCCTATACTATGCCGCGCTGGGACTCACCGCCGGCAAGATAACCTCCGGCATGATGTCGTTGATGTTCGGATCGTCCACACTGACGTTCTCCGTATCCGCGCTGGCGTTGGACCTCGGAGGAGTGGAGGTGCTTGACGTCCTGCTCGGGATCGTGATGCTGTTCGCCGCCGTCTCCGCGTACCGGGAGAAGAACATGACCATGTCCTCCGTAGCCTTCCTTGTCTTCCTGGCGTTCTCCATCTACCCGTTCCTGCCTGATTCCTTGGTTTACTATTCCGTGGGGATGCCTCTGCTGGCCATCGGAGCGATACTCACCTTCAAGGCCGCGACCGGCCTGCTGGGGCCGGATGTCCGGCGGATCACGGAACATAAAAAGGTACTTGACGGACGGGGGGCCGGCGAAGACGTCGCAGTCGCATCCGACCCGCATCCCGAAGGCGACGACGACCGCTGAACGAAGAATTAGCCAGATTGCTAAATTTTGAAAAGCCATCAGATCTTCTTCTTGAATCTGCATCCCTTGGACGGAAAATTGGAACATCCGTAGAACTCGCCGTACTGTCCGCTCCTTTTCACGAGCCGTCCTCCGCACATCGGACATATCTTCGTTTTATCTGACAGCCTGTCGCCGTAACGATGTTCCAGCTCGTTGACGAACTCTGACGTCCTTGATTCTTCAGCCAGTATGACGGTTTTACGTTTGGCGCGCGTCATGGCCACGTAGTAAAGCCTCCGCTCCTCGGCGAACGGGAAAGATTCTCCTCCGCCTGTCAGAGATCCGACGATGCCTTCGTCCGCTATCTTGCAGGGGAACCCCTTGTGGCCGTCAAGATTGTTGATTATGAACACGTAGTCGGCCTGCAACCCCTTGGACTTATGGGCCGTTATGAAATTGATCTTGAGGTCCTCCCTGCCCTTGTAGACCATACGGACCGTCCCTGTCGTTTTATCGTAAAAGGACGTGAAACGCTCTGTGTTCCGCAATCTGTCGATGTCGAAAGTGTAACGTCCTATCATGAACACGGTGGACCCGTCCGGAAAGGAATCGAGCATGTGGTACATCGTGCCCATGGCGTCCCTTTCGGTTTTTTCAATGACGACTTCCATCGGGACCTCGTCGCCCTCGATGTCCGAAAGGATGTCTTTCCTCATCTGTTTCGGATTTCGCATGATGAACTCGCCGCTTATCTCGGCGGTCCCCCTGGGGAAGCGGTATGTCCTCTCGATCCTGCAGATGTCGGTCGGCCCCCAATATTTCATAAAATCGAACGTGAAGCCGATATCGCTCCCGTTGAACCCGTATATGCTCTGCCAATCGTCGCCGACGCAGAACAATCTGTAATCCCGATCCTCCCTCAGACTGCGTAGAAGGTTGAACCTGGATGTGGAAATGTCCTGATATTCGTCCACTATCACGTACCTGTAGGGATTGGCGTACCTTCCGTTCCGTACTTCCAAGGCCGCTTTGTTGATCATGTCGTTAAAATCGATCTCCCCTCTTTCGGCCAAGGCCTGCTCGTAGGCTTGGAAGACCGGCTTCACTATGGACAGCAGCATCCTGTCGCCCCATGTCAGCTTGGCACCCGATAGGGCGCCTTCTACCGTACCGCCCCTGCATTTGATGAGGGTGATTATCTTTGCTGTGAGCTCGGGCAGCCCACCTTTTATCTCCCCGTCCATTGAATCCAGGATCTGCTGCGGCGACATCAGTCGCATAATCACGCCGTGTTCCGTCAACTTCCTCTCGAGGTTGTCAAGGAGGGTCCCCTCCGGCCCCTCGTAGGCGTAGCATTCGATCATCATCGTTCCGTTTTCTTTGTGAAGCCTTCTCTTCCATTCCATTGAATCGCGGTAAGTCTCCGAGGGCGTTTTTCCGTCCTCGGAGGAAAAATAATCAGGAACGTTCCCGTTGCGGTCTATTCCGAAATGCTCGATATAGATGCCATGTTCCGTCAGAAAGAAATCGGGGCAGTATTGTGAGTGCTTGCCGTCGACGGTGTCTTTTTCGTAAGGGCGCTCGTACTCATATCCGATGCCATTGATAGAAAGGAAATTTGCGATGTCCAGTTCGCCCTGGCTCTTTATCTTCTCTCCCTTCAGGGTCACGTACGGGTCAGAGACGATGTATTTCCGATACTCTTCTTCGGTCTCGAATTTCTTCTCCCTTTCCTTTTGACCGTGTGCGAAAAGAAGGTACTTCATCAGATTCCTGGCGAATATGTCGGATTTCAGAAACACCTCTATCTGTTCGGCCGCGAATTCGTTCAGATCGATGTTGGTTACAGACGGGGACCTGCCCTCCGCTTCCGCGATTATGTCCTTGCCCAGCTTGTGGAATGTTATCGCGCGGATGTCGCAGCCGGTCTCCGAACGGATCCTTTCGCGCATCTCCGACGCGGATGCATTGGTGAACGACAGTACCAGAATGTCCTCCGGACCACATCCTCCCGTTTTAAGAAGATATTTGACCTTCCCCACAACGACGGAGGTCTTCCCGGTCCCGGCACCGGCGACCACAAGCTGATTGTGGAATTCTCTTACGATGCAGGACCATTGCTGCTCGTCCGGAGACCTTCCTTCGATTGTGCCGATGATTTTCATAGCCTCGGCTATCCTTTTCCGGGTAAGGTCATCGTTATGTGCCACGATCCTGCCGTCTAGTTCATGGAAGACGGACCTGAGGGATTCCCTCTTCGATACGAGCGACTTGTAATCGGACACCTTCTTGAGATCGGAAGGTATGCGGAGGGCTTCGAACATTCCTCTCAGTTCAAGATCTGCTCCCGGTTCCACATACGTCTCCGCGTCAGAGAACAGGCAGGCGACGGAACTCTGTATCCTTTCAACTTCCGAAATAAGTTCGGAACAGATCTTCACCTTTTCGTCATACTTTTGTTTTCTTTTTTCGAAGTATGATTTGAAGAGCCCCACGAAACATCAGCTCCGTACTGTATTGTGTGGGCCATACTTCAAATCTGTTATTTCATTAGGGATATGTCGTTTTCATCTCGTGGATTTTCTTTGACCGGAACACTCTCTTTTGCTGGTGGCGGGAATCTTTACGGCCGACACAATGCCTCACGGGACGGATTCCAGGTTCACATATGCACCTTAGATCGCAATGCAGGCGATTTCACGGAGTTCGGGCACATTTTGCACATCGTCCATGAGGATGTCGAACATGTTCCACCTTATCTGCGCCCGTCTGCATGCTTCGCGATGGGCGGTAATGCGGACAGTACGGCTGTAGATCCCGGTTTCCTGTTTTCAGTCGAAAACCATTCGATTTTTCAATGAATTTTTCCAACCGGCAGGATCGGCGACACCGACTGTTTACGATGCTTCGTACGGCCCCCCTTTGCCGTCACTTCGTACAGGGACAGGTGAAATCGCTTTTCAGCAACTCTGTCCAATCTCCCAGGACATCGTGCGTCCAGCAATCGTCCCCGCCTGCGGATTCGCGCATCACCAGGGCCAAGATGTAAGATATCTCTTTGACCGTCGCTCCTGCCGTCATCGCCCCGCGGAAGTGCTTCTTGACGCACGGCGCGCTACGGGACTTGATCGCCAGAGCGAAACATATCAGCTGGTACGTTTTCTCGTCGAATGGCATCTTTTCTTTGTAATTCGCATCTATTTCGTCTAATTTTTCCGTAAAATACGGGTCGAATTCTTCCAACATCCTCATTCAAACATCTCCTTTTTCTTTGTTATCAGTTCTAAGATCTCGCTAGTCTTCAGAACCTTGCCGACCGAGACCACTTCCTTTCCGAATACCAGGGCAGGCGTGAGCATGACCCCGTATTTTACAATCTCTGCGATTTCGGTCACATGTCCTATTTCCTGTTCCATTCCCAGGTCTGCCATCGCCGCTCTTGTGTTCTCCTCCAGCACCTTGCAGTTCCTGCACCCGGTTCCGAGAATCTTCACGAATGCGTCGTCTGCATTTTCCTTCGTTTTCTTTTTTCCAAACATTTTTCACCTCAGAATATCAGATTGAACAGGTATCCGGTCAATATAACTCCCAAAAGGCATATTCCGATGAATATTGCCAGCAACTTGTTCTTGACGACCGTCTTCAGCAACACGATCGAGGGGATCGACATTATGGTCACCCCCATCATGAAGGCCAATATCGTACCGACCTCGATCCCTTTTGCATACAGAGCTTCGGCTATGGGGATCGTGCCGAATATGTCGGCATAGACGGGTATGCCTATCAAAGTGGCTATGATCACAGAGAATGGATTGTTCTCTCCCAGTACGTCCTGTATTATTTCTGTCGGTATCCAATTGTGGATGAGCGCGCCTATCAGAACACCTATTACGGCATATGGAAACACCTTCCTCAATGTGTTCTTGACCTGCATCCAGGATTCCGCCGAACGTTCTCTCCTGGTGAGCTCGTACCATTGTTTCGAGCCGTTGCCTGAACAGGAGCAGGCGCAGGGGCCCTCTGCGACCGTCGGACGCGCGAACTCCTGTATCTGATCTTCCAGACGCATGCGCTCGATGATCATCCCTCCCGCGACCGCTATGACGATCCCCACTACGACGTACAGCAATGCGACTTCGATGCCGAAAATACTCATCAATATCGTCAATGCGGCAAAATCCACCAGGGGCGACGATATGAGGAATGAGAAGGTCACGCCGAGCGGCAGCCCAGCCTTCGTGAAACCTATGAATATGGGTATGGACGAACAGCTGCAGAACGGCGTGACCGTTCCCAGCAAAGCACCTATGGTATTTCCCTTGACGCCTTTGAACTTGCTCAATATGAGCTTGGTCCGCTCGGGCGGGTAAAATGTTTGTACGTAAGATATCACGAAGATGAGGGTTACCAAAAGCATTACGATCTTAATGAGATCGTAGATGAAGAACTGCATGCTACCGCCTAATTGTGTTCCGATGTCCACCCCCAGGACCGTGAGCAGCGAACCCACCAGATCGTTAAGCCAACGCATCCCGAGAACCTGGACCTGGAAGAAATCCCAGACAGAGCTCATTTCAATAAGCCTCCGTCCCCGTCCGTGAATCTTACCGAATTCTGCGCCGATTTGGCAACCAGTGTTCTGGAGAGCATGCCCGCTTCTATCCAGCCGGCATTGATCACGCCCATGGCAGACAGGCAGTTTGCCGATATGTCCTGCCTCATATCGGAAGACATTATGCGGCTACCTTCGAGGTCCAGCAGGTCCGTCAGCGATATCTTCCCCAGGCGTGAACCGTATGCCTCAATCTTCGGACAGTCGGACTCGATACCGACATCGAAATCCCCGTCCTCCCTTGCGGTGACGGTGATCCTATGCGTCTTGTCGCAAGTCCTCATGTCAACGACGACTGTTGCCATGAATTAAAGATAGATTAGTATCTATATAGACATATCTAAATGAATTAATGTGCGACTGCTTCGCAATCGCTTTTTACGTCCGAACGTTCTTCTTTGGGAACGAGAGACGAAACGTAAACGATGACATCGTTGAAGGCATCGACATTGATAGAATAATGAGACCATTGTCCGTTCTTTCTGACAATCACCAATCCGCTCTTCTGCAGAGTTGACATGTGATGAGACAGTGTTGGCTGGGTAATATGCAAATTTTCCTGGATCTTGCATGCACAGAGTTCGCCGCCCGCGAGCATTTCTAAAATCTTTAGTCTGTTGGGGTCAGAAAAAGCCTTGAAAACATCTGCGTTCATACGACATAATATAGATAATAATCAATATGAACTTATCCCTGTATCGTCCATATGCTTATCGGACATGATCCGACGGCACTTTGCCATCTTGTCCGGGACAGGCCGTTCATGGAAGAGCGGATTTCATAACCTTGGCGAAGAAAATATCCGGGCCCCGTCCACGGCAGCTGACATCGGATTGTGTCCTCTCACAACGTCGGCGTCCATTCCGTCATCGGCCATAGCGAGGTGACCTTTTTGTTTCTGTCTGAAGGGATCCGCATTCGGCATCCTTGGCACCGTTGCCGAAGATGAGATGATCGCTAAGAGCAACCTACAGACTGCGGACCGGCTATTTTCAATAGATGTCCGAATCTTCGATTCTGATGCCGTTTCCTTTTACTACGTCATAGATGGACGCGATATACTGATTGTACATCATGCCCTTCTCCTTCGCCAGCGCGCGGATTATATCGGTGGTCCCCGAGCCGTACTGCGAGGATTTCTTCTTCCTTTCGGCTATGACGGGATGTCCCAGGTCTAACGCCACTTCTCTGAGCACGGCCTTCCTGGAGTCCATGTCCTTGGGCCTCAGCACCTCCGGGCCTATCTTTCCCACCTCAGTTACAACCGATTGGTCCATGTACGGATAGACGATATCTTTTCCGAAATGCGCCGCGATCGCCCTCTCGCAGGGGACGGACACCTCCAAGAGCCTTTTTACGCTGTCTTTCCTGAATATCTCATAATCCGCATACGGGCAACCGACGAACTTCGCACATCCCATGAAATATTCGTCCGCGCCCTGACCGGTCAGTATCACGTCCTCTCCGGACGCCCTGCAGACGCTGAAAAGCTGCAGCTCGTACGAAATGGTGAAGGGGTCCCGGACGTCAGTAGCGGCCATCATCTCCCGTATTAGGGATTCCACGTTGTCCCGGGAAATCTTCACGTGGACCCAGGGGAGGCCTATCCTTTCCGACAGGTCCCGGGCCATGACGACGTCGTGTGAGGTATCGGTCCCGCATGTGTAAAGCACGACCGAATCGGCGTAATCCTTTGATACCGCGGCCGCGAGCCCCGAGTCCAGTCCGCCCGAGAAGGCGACGCCTACGTTCCTGCCTTCGGTGCCCCTCCTTATCGCGTCCACGATGGAATCTCTCAACCCGCCGTACTTGAAGGACATGCGGCGGAGATTATGGTCATAGTCTATAACTGCGACGGGGGCCGACGGCAAGGCCCCACGTCGACGCGAGGTCGCGCCCGGGGTGCAAACGTTAATATGAAGCAGACGGCTGGCTGGAATACGGGTCGTACAATGGGTTTCAAAGGCGAGGATATGAAGGGTTGCAGGACCACGCTGGTCCTGATGGCGTTCGTGGCGATGATGGTCATGTTCATCGACATAATGCTTGTTCCGGCCCTTCAGCACATATCTTCGAGCTTCCCGGACCACTCCGGATGGGTGCCCTGGATACTGTCGATATATCTTCTCGTGGGCGCGGTGCTGAACCCCATCGTCGGAAAACTGGCAGACCTTTACGGAAAAAGGAAGATGCTGATCGTCACCCTGGCGATATACACCGTAGGACTGATAGGCTGTGCGCTGACCTATGGCAATTTCGTCTGCCTCATCGCCTTCCGTGCCATGCAGGGTATCGGACTGACCATGTTCCCGATATTCTACGGCATAATCAGGGACACTTTCCCCAAGGAGATGGTGCCGATGTCGATCGGCATCGTCAGCGCCATGTTCTCCGTCGGCGTCTCAATCGGACTGCTGGGGGGCGGATGGATCGTGTCGCGGTTCGATTGGCAGTACTGCTATTACATCACGGCACCGCTGTTCCTCATACTGATCCCGATATTCTACCTCAAGGTGAACGACGCAGGCATATTCGTCAAGGGAAGGAAGGTCGACTACTTCGGAGCGGGCATGCTCTCCGTCTGCATACTGTCTCTGCTGATCGCCCTGACGGTCTTTGAGGAGCAAGGCTCTTCGAGTACGATGGTACTTTCATGCCTGGCATTCTTCATTGTATCTCTGGTATCGTTCGTGTACTGGGAACGCAGGGCGGCGGAACCGCTCATGAAACTGGGTCTTTTGACCGGAAAAGGAGCGGGAGCCCATGTGACCGCATTCCTTTTCGGAATATCCATGTTCATGCTGTTCCAAACGCTGCCGTATTTCCTGGCCGGCCCTGAGGTCTACGGCGGATTCCGCATCGAGGATACCTTCGACATCGGCCTGATAATGATGCCTATGGCTGTCATGGGCCTGATATTCGGCCCGTTGGCGGGAAAATAGTGCAGAAAACCCGGCAATTCCATGAAGGTCCTGTCCGCAGGAATGCTCCTGTTCGCCATCGGGGACCTGATGCTTATCGTACTCCTGAAGGCCTTCCCCACCGCGCTTTGGACCATCGTGCTTTCGATGTCCGTCGCAGGCGTCGGAAACGCATTGGCCATGGTCTCCATGATCAACGTAGTGGTGGAAACGAGTCCCGCAGAGGACTTCGGCATCGCATCGGGAATGAACACGATGTTCCGTCTGATCGGCGGTTCCATCGGCCCCGTCCTCGGAACCGCGATACTTTCCGGTTTCGTGGTCTTCGAGGCGTTCGGGCTGAAATACTACGGCTTCGAAGGATACGTATGGACGTGGGCCGCGGGAATGCTGTTCTGTCTCGCGGGCGCCGTGTCGGCGTACATGCTGAAACCGAAAGCAAAAACGTCAGAGGCCTGACCCCGCCCGACGATTGCGGAAATATGTCCCGATATCAAAGGGACGGGCCTAAGCCGTGAACGCGCCTCCGGTATAGACCTGGACCTTGCGCGACGGGCCCGCTCCCGGAACTCTTACCTCGGCAGTTCGTTGTCCGGTCGCTGGGCATCGATGCATCGTTCGACGTGCGCAATCGACATCACGCCTATGCCGAAGCGTCGGCACCCGCGTCCCCGTACTTTTTACGGAAACCCCTTTCCACCATGAAATGCGACACCGTGGTGGCGGCGATGGCCATTATGACCACGCAGGAGAACGTCACGGACTCCAATGCGCCGGACATAACTCCGATGGTGGCGATGACCATGACCACTTCCGCCTTCGGCACCATGCCCCAACCGATTATATTCATGGACCTGCGGTCCAGGGAACGGTCTCCGGCCTTCGCGCCTATCGAACATGCCAGATACTTCGCGAGTATGGCTATTGCCGATATACCGACCGCGAACGCGATTACTTCCGTCGACGCAAGGTCGCTCAGAACTACGCGTATGCCCACGCTTATGAAGAAGAAGGTCATGAAAAACTCCTTCAGGGGCTCGATTTCTTTGATGAGATGCCATTCTTCCGCATTATCAGCGAACATCATACCGGCGAAGTACGCCCCTATTATCACCGAAAGACCGATCTGGTCTGCCGCTATCGCCAAGGCAAAGCATACTCCGACCCCTACGAAAAGCATCGTCCAGTCCGGGTGCTCGCGTCCCCGGTGTCTGTTGATGGAGTCGTGTATCTTGGGCATAATGTAGATGCATACGACGAGCGCCAGCACCACGAAGAGCAACGATTTGAAAACTATGGTTACGACACCGGAGGGCGACGTGTCTCCTCCGGCTAATCCTGACATGACCGCCAATATGACCAGGGTTATGATCTCCGATATAATGGCGGCCCCCAATATGATCTTGCCCTCTGTCGTGTTCGACATCTTCAGGCTTTTCAGCACGTGGGCGGCGACCCCTGCGCTGGTCGTGATCAGTGCAGTGGCGATGAAGAGCGAAGACATCGTGTCCCCTCCGGTCAGGCCCATGAAGATGAAACCCAATGAGAAGGGCACGGCGATACCCAGAATTGCCGCGAATATCGCCGGCCTGCCCACCTTGAAGAGGTCCGAGACCCTTGTCTCCAGTCCCACGGTGAAAAGTAGGAATATCACTCCCAGCTCGGAGAACAGCATCAGGACGTTGTAACCCTCGCTACCCGGCGACGTGGGCGTCTGTACCGTTATACCTATCTGATCGAGGAGGTTCCACCCTCCGAGACCTGCTATGACGATGTTCGCGGCGAGGATCCCGAATACGATCTCTCCCATCATTCCGGGCAGGCGCATCTTCTCAAAAATGAATGATCCCACATTGGACAGGAAGAAGAGTACGAACAGCATCACTACCAGCGATATTACGTCCACGCAGACCCGACGGAGTTATGGGATAAAAAACCAGAGGAAAAATGACGCCTCTAGCTTTTAATCATCAAAAGACAAAAATGTAAAAAAATTATATGCCACAAGACCATTCGTACACTTGTGGCTGAATCTGTTTACAGGACAAAACGCGGTTTCTGGTATTATCTCGCCCCTCTGTTGGCCGTGATCATAGCGTTAGCTTGGTTCCTGGCCCTTGACGGATGGATATGGGCCATTGTATGCGTCGCTGGTATTGCAGTGATGCTGTTCGTCTTCGTGTCCACAACCTACGTTTACCGCAGAACATATTACACTGTGACCTCGACCTCGGTGACGATCGATTCCACCGACGGCCGCATTGAGATCGCGTTCTCGAAGATCACGTCCGTTGATACCGAAAAGGACGACCGCTCGGCGTTCTACGGTATGTCAGGCGACACGGTCCGCATAAAATTCGGCAACGCCTCCTCTGTAATAATCTCCCCTTCCAGGAAGAAGGAGTTCCTCGAAGAGCTCAGGAAGGCGGGGCTGAACGTGGTTTGCTGAACGGTCAGTCGCTTACGGTCTCCTCGGCGGACTGGATGCACTTGGTCAGAACGGAATAGGCGTTGATCATATCGCTCTCGCCTACGATGAAGATCGTATCGGTGTAACAGCTGACGGTCTCTTCGATGTTGATCCCCGCATCGGAGAGGTTGGTGATCAGATACGCGATCACACCGGTGGTCTCCACAATCTTCTCAGGAGATTTCACGACGATCTCGACAAGGTTCTCTCTGACCTTTATGATGTTAAACCTTCCGACGGTATCCATTATCCTGTCTTTGAGCATCTTGTCCGCAATGATCGTCACCGCAGATGCAGACTGTACGACCTGCATGATCGAATTCTCGTTCCAAAGGTCCTTGAAAAGATTGTCCATCTTGTGGAGGACCGACCAGTCGTTCTTCGCCGTGACGATGCATGTCTTGGTCCTCATCTCCAGCCTGCTGTCTTTGAGGACGCTCAGTATGTCCATTTCATGGTTAGTGGTAAGGCTGAGCTTTGATGCGTATCTGCGGCAGGCGATCATGACCGCCTCCTCGTTATCTACGCCGATGTCCTTCATTATCATACGTGCCAGGGACGAATAGTTGATTAGGCCTTTCGCCACGCAGTCCTTTATGCTGGGGTGCGTGTCGATGTATACCCTGGTCTTCTCCGCCAAACTCTCTTTCGACAATCCCTTGGACATGCTCGGGACATGATTTTCTAAGTATATTATGTTTTATTGTGAACAAATTATTGATAAAAAGTCCCAGATATGTTCACCGCTGTATTTCTGGACAATCGACACATCTACGGGACTTCGATGGTGATCGTCATTTACACAGTAAGATGCGGACTTAACGTATATGATCTGCTCTTCGATTGAGAAATTCATTCTCATGACCGGACAATATTGTAACCTGATATGAAGAGGTCCGAGTCAAAAAGAAATGTTATGGGTGGGAGAAAATATTCCCCTCGATAAAGTATAATCTTTCACCGACTCCTTTGGATTATTTTCATACTTGGAAATATTATCCAATATTTCTTTAAGTCATTGTATTTTTTTGTAGCCAGTCATTATTTTCAACCTATGATGAGGAACATAGGCATTATATATCGATAAATAATGTTGGATGTATAATCCAATATTCATGACAGACGGTCATTTCGATGTGGGAAAAAACTGCCGGTCACGGATTATCGAAAATAATGGTGATAAAATGGACAGAAGATACATTGCAATATTCGCTGTGATAATCATTGCGGTCGCAGGGGTTTCCGCATATTCGGTCACCAACGGCAGATCGTCCGGCGACGACGATACCGTTACCATCACGCAGAACGACGGTACGGAAGTTGTCGTCCCGACACCGGTCTCCAGTGTTTGCGTGGTTAACACAAACGCGGCCGAGTTCCTGTCGATTCTCGGACTCAGCGACAAAGTTGTTGGCGTAAGTTCCACTATGAAATCGAAGCCCACAGAAGATTGGTGGGCCGAGTGTGACGATATAGGGTCATACAATACTCCCAACCCGGAATCCGTGCTCAACACGGGCTCCACGGTCATCATAGGACAATGCACCTCGATGGCTATAACGAACGTTGATGCGCTGAAATCCATGGGGATAACTGTCATCCTCCTGGATTGCTACGGTTTCAGCACCCAGGTCGGAGACCTCAAACAGTTGGCCAGCCTGTTCGGGGATGATGAGGCCACGGCGATAGCGGATTCTTATGAGGAGTTCTTCAACGGAATCGTTGACACACTGAGAAATGCGAGCTCGACTCTGACCGAGAGCCAGAAGAAGACCTTCGTCGCCACTATGGGCACAAGTGCCAGTTCCAAATACTATACCGGCGCCGCAGAACTGTCCGGCATGCTCGAAGACATTTGCGGCCTGAAAAATGCGATCTCGGAGATAGACAGCTCGGCGACTTCATCTTCGGCACAGATATCCCAGGAGTCCATAGTGGAGTATTATAACGAAAATGGAATTGATCTCTTCGTTCTTCGAAACACAACCCCTTACGACCAGGGCCAATCTGAGATAGAGGCTTTCCTGTCATCGCATCCGGTGATAGACAGCAGCAATATGTTCGACGGCATGACGGTCGTCAAGACGGTCGACTCCAAGGTGCTGTCCGGGCCGCGCTGCTTCGTGGGAATGATCTACTTCATCACGTTGATCTATCCTGAACTTGATATCGACGGATTGACGGTTGAAAATACCCTTGCAGATTACAACTCCACATTCGGAACCAACTGGACGTCTGTGCAGTTATTCTACCAATACGGCGTCTGATCCGGACGGCCGAAGAAACGAGGGCAGAAAGAACATGACGGCCTCAGAAAAAACAGAAACGGCATCTAGTAAAGAAAAAGCCGATCTTCAAGGCAGAGTAACTCGGGTGAAAGCGATATATGACGCGTCCACACGAAAAAAGAAGACGTTCATAGCCGTGATGGCGGCCTTGCTGCTGGCAATGGTCGTTTTATCCCTCAGCCTCGGATCGGTGAGGATCCCGGCATTCGATGTTCTGGCGTGTATGTTCAACCAGATTGCCCCGGATACGTTCGCCCTTTCGAAACCATACTACTATGACATAATCGTCAACGGCAGAGAGCCGCGCATACTGCTATGCATCTTCACCGGTATCGCGCTCGGCGCTTCTGGAACCGTGATGCAGAGCCTCCTGAGAAATCCGTTGGTTAGCCCCTTTACCTTGGGAGTGTCTTCTGCCGCGTCGTTCGGCGCAGCGATGGCTATTGCGTTCGGTAGCGCAATATTCGGGTCCGCATACTACGGGGTACTTGATGTGATGGGCATCACATTCTCGGCAAAAACACTGATCACGATACTGTTCGCGTTCTTCTTCGGAACGCTCAGCATGGCCCTGGTGCTCATCATCTCGAAGAACAACATTGCTTCGCAGTCCGTGTTGGTGCTGTCGGGAGTGGTCGTAGGATATCTTTTCCAGGCAGGAGTTTCATTCGCAAAATACATCTCGGACGACACCGCCCTGCGCGAAATAGTGAATTGGCTCATGGGAGGGATGTGGGGGGCCACTTGGAGCAGTATCATTTTTATCGTCCCGATAGTCCTGGTGGGATTCTTCCTGTTGGAACGCCGGGCGGTAGACATGAACACGATGTCCGGAGGTGACGATGTGGCGAAAAGCCTTGGCATCGAGGTCCATAAGATACGAAGAGACCTTCTTATCGTCTGCACTCTGATAACTTCCGCTTGTCTGGCATTCACCGGGGTGATAGGTTTCATCGGCCTGATGGCCCCACACATATGCAGGATACTGATCGGCAACGACAACAGGTACCTGATACCCGCATCGGCGCTCATGGGAGCGATCATACTCCTACTGTCGGATACGGTGGCCAGAATCCTGATGAGCCCACAGGAGATACCAGTAGGCATACTCCTGTACCTCATAGGCGGAGTGTTCTTCATCTGGCTGGTCTCAAGGAAGAACGGGAGGTATCTGGCATGAAGATGTCGGTGGAATCCCTTGTACAAGGATACGACGGAAGTACCGTCATAGAGGACATTGATTTCCAAACATGCACTGGAAATGTACTTTCTATACTGGGGCCCAATGGGTCGGGTAAATCTACTCTGATAAAGACGCTCTGCAATCTCAACGACCCAATGTCAGGCCGGGTGAACATCGATGACCGCAACATCAAAGACTACAGCAGAGCAGACCTTTCCAAGATCTTGGGCTACGTACCCCAATATTACAACTATTCACAGTTCACGACGGTTCTCGACACCGTATTGATGGGCAGACGGCCATACATAAACTGGGATTACACAGAAGAAGACCTGGACATGGCAGAAAGATCGATGACAAAGATGAACGTTCTGGACCTGGCATCCAGGTACATAAACGAGATATCGGGCGGCCAGCTCCAGAGGGTTTTCATTGCCAGGACCTTGTGTCAGAATCCTAACTTCTACATATTCGACGAGCCTACCAGCTCATTGGACCTTAGGCATCAGATAGAGACCATGAAGATCATGCGCGAGATGGTCCACGGCCAGGACCGCGGAATGATAATAGCTCTTCACGACCTGAACCTGGCACTCAGATATTCAGATAAGGTTCTGATGATCAGCAACAAGAAAATATACAGCTACGGGGCCCCCGAGGAAACGATCACTCCCGAGTCGATAAAAGACGTGTACGGCGTCGAAGCTGAGATAATCAAGAACGAAAAAGGACCGTTCGTACTATCCTATGATTCTTGCTGATAATATGGACCGATGAAAAAATAACAGAGATGATGCTCTTGAAAAATCTTAAGCTGGCTCTTGTTCAGATGAGGTCTATTCTGGGAGACTTGCATGCGAATCTGGAAAAAATGATGACGTTCGTAGACCGGGCTGCAGAAGAAAAAACGGACATCATTTGTTTCCCCGAGATGTCCCTCACGGGTTATTCTTCTGAATACGGTCCGGAAGACGTAATATCGGATGATGACCCAGTGGTCGAAACTGTCAGGAATGCCGCCTGCAAAAAAGACATTGCCGTTATTTTCGGATTCATGGAGAAGAACGGCGAAGACCTCCCATATCTGACACAGCTGATCGCGTGCCCCGACGGGACTTACGTGAAATATCGCAAAACGCACCTGGGGACAAGAGAGGAAGGACGCTTCACATGCGGAGGGTCCATACCTGTAATCGGGACAAAAAATGCCATCATAGGTGTCGCATTGTGCTGGGAAGCACACATACCGGACATATTTTCTGTCCTCAGGAGAAATGGTGCAGAATTGATTTTCATACCGCACGCATCCAATCTCGGAGGCGAAAGACGAAAAGAAACATGGATGAGATATCTCCCCGCCAGGGCCTGGGACAACGATGTGTATGTCGCGGCCTGCAATTCTATAGGAGACAATGGCAGAGGATCGGTATCCGGCGGAGGCACTATCGTCATGAACAGGAAGGGGATCGCCATCTTCGAAAATTTCAACGGGACCGAGTCCTTGGACATCGTCGAATTGGAAGGGTTCGATCGTGACGACGGACTGTCCTACGACATGTGCAACATCAAGTACTTTCAGAGGAGACGCCCCGAATTATACTGAGCGCTACTGGGTCCATCCTCCTCTTTTGACTGATCGGATTATTGATTTATTATTATAAATATCATTGAATATTTATATCTGGCATATTGTTTTTGGAACTCCCGCTCCTCAAAAACAGAGTAAATCGTTTCTGCTGCCGGACAGTTCGGAGGCGTAACCGGCAGCATTGAAGATGTTTATTTGATTCCTCGAATGTACATGTTCACCTCCTCTTGCACCTCCCGCACTCTTTGCACCCTGAGCACTTCCCGTTCCTGAAGGATCTGACCGAACAGTAGGCCGCTAAAAACAGAACCATGGCTACCGCCAGTCCCACTGCGATCGTGGCGATGTTCATGCCGCGGCCTCCGAGGTCTTATGCCTGTATCTGGCGAAGGGCTCCTTGCTGACCAGTATGTATGCTATCAGCGCAACCGTCGCGAAGGCCGCGACCGTCCAGATGCCGAACGTTCCGTATATGAGCAGGCTGCCGATCTGGAAAATCACCATCGAAACTGCGTATGCCAGGAGGCACTGGTACAGCACTGCCGCACCTGTCGCCTTCCAGGTCCCGAGCTCACGCCTCATGGCGCCTATCGCCGCGAAGCAGGGCGCGCAGAGCAGATTGAACACCAGGAACGAGAATCCGGCGATGGGCGTAAGCATGGCCGCTATGATCGGCCATATCTCGTCACCCGACTCTGCAACCTCGGAGAAGCCGAACAGGACGCCGAAGGTGCCCACCACGTTCTCCTTGGCCAGCAGCCCTGTTATGGTTCCCACCGAGAACTGCCATTCGTCGCCCCATCCCAGAGGGACGAATATCCATGTTATGGCATTGCCTATGTCTGCCAGCATCGAATCGTTGATGTCACCTACCATCGACATGCTCCAGTCGAAGGCCGAAAGGAACCATACGATACCGCATGCCAGAAGTATGAACGTACCTGCCTTCCTGACGAACGCCCATCCCTTCTCGAACGTGGACCTTATAACCGTGGCTATGCCCGGGACGTGGTACGGCGGAAGCTCCATTATGAACTCCGACGGGGTCCCTGAAAGAGAGGGCCACTTCTTCAGGATTATCCCTGAAAGAAGAATAGCCAGCACTCCGATGAAGTAAGAGGCGAGGGCCACCAGCGCAGACCCGCCGAACAGTGCCCCCGCTATGAGGGCTATGATCGGCAATTTGGCAGAACACGGGATGAACGTTGTGGTCATCGCGGTGATCCTCCTGTCCCTCTCGCTCTCGATCGTGCGTGAAGCCATTATCCCAGGAACGCCGCATCCGGTACCGATTAGGATGGGGATGAATGACTTCCCCGACAGACCGAACCTTCTGAATACACGGTCCATCACGAAGGCTATCCTGGCCATGTATCCGCTGTCCTCCAGTATCACGAGAAGGACGAACAGCACCAGCATCTGGGGCAGGAAACCAAGGACCGCTCCGACTCCCGCTATGAGCCCGTCGACTATGAATGCAGAAAGCACTGGATCGACGGCCATGCCCTCGAGCCACGATGCGGCCCCGGGGATCGCCCATTCGCCGAAGAAGACGTCGTTTACCCAGTCGGTCCCCCATCCCCCTACGGTGGTTATGGAAATATAATAAACCAGGAACATGACGCCCGCAAAGATGGGGAGTCCCAGCCAGCGGTGGGTTACGATCCTGTCTATCTTGTCAGATGTCGTGTACGATCCCGAGGTTCTTTTTGTCTTCACAGAGGAGGCCACGATATCGCTTATAGACCCGTACCTCTCGGAAGCCACAAGCGAGTCGGATTCTTCATCCTCCTCCTTTTCAAGTTTTTCGATGATCTCCGATATCTTGTTCCAGGAGTCGCCGATCCTCTCTATCGCCAGAACGTCCCTCTCCAGGGCCTTGACAGAATACCACCTGAGATGCTCCTCCGGCACCTTATCCCTAAGATTCTCGGAGATTTCGGAGATGCTCTTCTCCAGAGGGCCGGAAAGCCTGACCGGGCTAGGCGCCTCGTCTGCCGAGGATACGGCTTCGAGCAGCTCTTCCATGCCTTCGCCCTTCAGTGCGGATATTCCGACGACCCTGCACCCGAGCGCCTTGGAGAGCTTTTCGGTGTCGATAACGGTACCGTCCTTCCTGACGGTGTCCATCATGTTCAGCGCGATGACCGTGGGAATTCCCATGTCCAAGATCTGACTCGTCAGATACAGGTTCCTTTCCATGTTCGTCGCGTCGACTATGTTGATTATCGCATCCGGCCTGCTGTCAAGCAGGAAGTCCCGGGAGACGACCTCCTCCGGAGAATACGGGGAGAGGGAATAAATTCCCGGAAGGTCCACCAATACCGCCCCGATGCTCTTTATCCTACCCTCCTTCCTGTCGATCGTCACTCCGGGCCAGTTCCCTACTTTCTGCGAGCTGCCCGTGAGCCTGTTGAACAAGGTGGTCTTTCCGCAGTTCGGATTGCCCGCCAGAGCTATGACGCGGCTCATTTGCTTCCCCCGGTCCATAGCTCACGCTGTATAGTATTGAAAAATGACATGCTTTCACTCCACTTCTATCGCTTCTGCTTCGCTCTTCCTCAGACTCAGTTCGTATCCTCGTACGCAGACTTCCATCGGGTCCCCGAGTGGGGCGACCTTCCTCACAATGACCGTGCAACCTTTCGTTATCCCCATATCCATTATGCGTTTCCTCATCGGACCTTGAGCACAGATACGCACGACTTTGGCGGAACCGCCGCAGGCCACTTCTCGGAGCGTGGCCATCAGCAGCCCTCCGGGATCACGAACACCTTCGAGGCCATCGACCTGTCCATAGCTATCCGGGTGCCTCTGATCTCAAGGAGAAGATTCCCCGAGATCGTGTTCACGACCGACACGTCGGTCCCGACCACGAACCCCAGATTGGAGAGATATCTCCGCAGCTCGCACCTTCCCGCGATGCAGACTATCTTTCCGGACCTCCCGTCCCTGACCATGGCCAGCGGTATTCCTCCGGCGGAGGGGGCCGACGGCCCCTCATCCTCCGATTCTTTTCCGTTCACGCATCCGCAGCAGGAACTGCGGCATGCATTGCATGTTTGTTGCATAAGTTTAGGAATACCTAAATACTATATAAATTTAGGTCTACCTAACATAATTAGGTTGAATGAATATTGTCATCGCAAGTTGTGATCTTATTATATCTGGCACTATAAAATTGGGATGTTTAGGGCCTGAAAATTATTAAGAAAAGATAAAAGGTTTGATTTTCAGATGTCAGAAAACGCATTCTTTCAGAAGCGCAGTGAACCTGTCCTTCTCTGAATCGTTGATTATGAGGGGCGGTATCAGACGTACAACGTTGCCATGGCAGACGTTGACCAGAACGCCGTTGTCGCGGCAGTGCGTCTGGACCTTTTTAGCCGTCTCGGGCGAATCCATCTCGATCCCGATGATAAGCCCGTATCCGCGTACTTCCTTTATCTTAGAAGATCCGACGGACTTCAGATCGTCCATCCAACGCTTTCCGACCGACGCGGCGTTCTCGACGAGCTTCTCTTTCTTCATTATGTCTATGACGGCTTTTCCGGCAGTGCATACCATCGGGTTGCCTCCGAAGGTGGTTCCGTGAGATCCCGGTGTCATCACCTTGGATATTTCGTCGGTTGAGACCAAAGCCCCGATCGGCGTTCCTCCCCCAAGCCCTTTGGCCATGGTTATGATGTCCGGTACGACATCGAAATGCTCGATCCCGAACCACTTTCCGGTGCGTCCCATCCCCGTCTGAACTTCGTCTACCACCATCAGCGTGCCGTAGTCGGTGCATATGTCCCTTACTGCCTTGAAGAACTCCTTGGAGGCGGTTGTCACGCCTCCTTCTCCCTGCACTGGCTCGACGAGCAATGCGGCTGTGTCTTTGGATACCACCGATTTGACTGACTCCGCATCCCCGTAATCGTAGTAGCTGAATGCGTTGCTTATCAGGGGTTCGAAGGTCTCCTGGTACTTCGTCTGCCCGGTTGCCCCCAGGGAGGCTGCGGTGCGGCCGTGGAATCCGTTGAGCGCGGAGACGACCTTGTGCTTTCCCGTATAGCGTACGGCGAGCTTCATGGCCCCCTCGTTCGCTTCGGCTCCGCTGTTGACGAACAACGTGCGGTCCAGGTTACCCGGGGCTATTTCGGATATGCGCTGTGCCAGCTCGGCCTGTTCTTTCACATAGTAAAGATTGGACGTGTGGGTCATGCGGGCGACCTGGGCCTGTACGGCGGCGACCCACTCGGGATGCGCGTATCCCAGGGCGTTTACAGCTATGCCTGCCACCAGATCGAGATATTTCTTTCCCTCTGTATCGTAGAGATACGGTCCTTCTCCATGGGTGAACGCGACCTCTATGCGTCCGTAGTTTTGGAAAAGATACTTCTGGCTCATCTCTTTGATTTCTTCGAAATACATGTTATCACTTCGTAATGACTGTTCCCTTGCCGCCTTCGGCGGATATATCGGACACTATGTTTTCCGGGTCCTTTCCGTTGACCATGCGTACTGCGCGTGCTCCGGAGCGCACCGCCTTTATGCAAGCTTCGACCTTAGGTATCATCCCTCCGGATATGGTCCCGTCCTCGATAAGTGCCAGAGCTTCATCTATTGTCAGCCTGTCGTATTTGGAAGTTGGATCTTTGACGTCTTTCAGGACCCCGGGGACGTCCGTTATAGCGATCATCTCGTCGCATTCCATGCCTGCCGCTATACCTGCGGCCATGGTGTCGGCGTTGACGTTCAGGTCGTAGATGCCGTCCGAGCCGATCGGATATATCACAGGTACCACTCCCGCATTCAGTATGTCGCCGAGCATCCCCGTGTCCACGCTTACGACCTCTCCGACCATCCCCAGGTCCGCTGTCTTCTGCACTCCGTCCTCGCAGTATGCGATGGGCTCCATCTTCCTGCAAAGGGTGCATGCGTAAGCGGGCATACCGATATGCGGAACATCGGCCGCATAGAGCGCGTCGGTGACCCTGGTGTTTATCTTCTTAAGTACCTTGGCCGCAACTTCGAGGCCGTCGGCGTCCGTTACCCTCACCCCGTTGACCTTGGTGGGCTTCATGCCTAGCCTTTCCATCTCGGCCGATATCTCGGGACCTCCCCCGTGGACCAAGATGACCTTGTGACCGCCATCCGTCATCTCCCAGATCTCATCGCAGAGGCGCGACAGGTCTCCCTCGTCGCTTATGGCGTTACCGCCGAACTTGATAAGATAGAGCATTCTGTCGCCTCATGTGGCATATTCCGCGTTGATGCGCACGTAGTCGTAGGTCAGGTCGCATCCCCAGCCCACGGCCGTCTCGTCGCCCGCGGCAAGATCTACGATTATCGTCACCTCTTTGTTGTCCATGGCCATGCGGACCACCTCTACCGAACGTTCCTCCTGGAACACCGGCGCCCCTCCGTCGAGTATCGGGACCTCCATGTCCCCGCCCTTTATGGTCAGGCGCATCTCCTCGAGGTTGAACTCGGCCCCGCTGTTGCCTATGGCCATCATTATACGCCCGTAGTTGGGGTCCGATCCGAATATCGCCGATTTCACAAGAGGCGAATTGATCACTGTCCTCACGACCGTGCGCGCTTCATCCTTGGTCTTGGCACCGGAGACATCCACCTCTATCAGCTTTGTCGCCCCCTCTCCGTCGATCGCTATCGCTTTGGCTATCTTCGTCATGAGATATGAGAGAGCGTCGACGAACTCCGGGTCTTCGTCTGCTACGCCGCTTTTGGACATGCCGTTGGCCATGAGTATGCTCGTATCGTTCGTCGACTGGTCGCCGTCCACGGAGACCATGTTCATCGTGTCGTCCAGTATCTCCTGCCATTTCTTGGCGAACGCAGGAGAAAGCTTGGCATCGGTCGTTATGATGGAAAGTGTGGTACCGTGGAGGACACGCAGATGGGGGGCGATCATCCCGCTTCCCTTCGCCAGCGCGGCTATGTACACCAGCGTCCCGTCTCCAAGACGGACGCTGACAGCGAACTCTTTCTTCATGGTGTCGGTGGTCATTATCGCCTCGGCCATCTTCGCATCGGCCTCCCTTCCGGAGTCGAGCTCCTTGGCGGCGCGGCTGATCCCGTAGCGGACCTTGTGCATGTCCATGAAGCGCCCGATCAGCCCCGTAGACATTATCCCGACCTGCTCCGGTTTGAGGCCGAGCTCGGCCGCGGCGGCGGACTGCATCGCCATGGCGTCCTCTATGCCGCGGCGCCCTGTCAGCGCGTTCGCGTTCCCGCTGTTTATGACGACTGCGGACAGCAAAGGCGAGCTCTGCTTCATCATGACCTGCACCGGTGCGGCCTTGACGTTGTTGCTCGTATATCCGACGAAAGCGTTCGCCGGGACTTCCGAGTAAACCATTCCCAGGTCCAGAGAGCGGTACTTGACCCCGCTGTGCACTCCGGTGGCCTTGAATCCTACGGGGGTAGTAACCCCTCCATCTATAGTGTTCATCTATTCACACTCCGAGTCCGGGCGCTTTCAGCCCTTCTTTCTCTTCGAGCCCGAGCATCAGGTTCATGCATTGAACCGCCTGCCCCGAAGCTCCTTTAACAAGGTTGTCCAGCACCCCGAACGCAACGGCGCTTCCGCCGTCTGCGTGGGAGGCTACCTGCGCGTGGTTGGAGGCCACGACCGCCCTTATGGAGGGTTCTTTGACATAATCGACAAAGAACTCTCCTTCGTACGCTTTGCGGTAGATACTGTCGAGCTTCTCCTGGTCTGCCTCCTCCGATAGGCGGATGTAGCAGGCGGAGATTATACCGCGGACTATTGGAACAAGATGCGGTACGAACAGCACGTCGGTCTCCTTCCCGGAGATGTCGCCCACGACCGTCTCTATCTCAGGGGTGTGTCGGTGCATTCCTACGCTGTAAGGTATCACTGACTCGCCGCATGTCGGGTGGTGCAGACGGGAGGAAGGATTCATCCCGGCTCCCGAAGTGCCGCTCTTACCATCGACGAAGACCGTGCCCTCGACCAGACCGCTACGCATGAGGGGCGCCAGCGGAAGTATCGCCGAAGTCGCGTAGCACCCCGGGTTGGCGACCAGGTCTGCCTTTGATATGCTGTCGCGGTAGAATTCGGGAAGCCCGTAAACGGCCTTCTCCAGATTATCCGGGTCCGTGTGCTGGTGGCCGTACCACTTCTCATAGAGGGGTATGTCGTGGAGCCTGTAGTCTCCAGAAAGGTCGATCGCCTTGATGCCGCGCTCGATGAGCCCGGGGACGACCTTCATTGCCGCCCCGTGGGGAGTCGCTACGAACACCAGGTCCAAGTCGGCCGATTCGGGAATGGATTCCGTGAATTCGATGTCCGTGTACCCTTTGAGGTTAGGCTGCAGGCTGCTTACCTTCTGTCCCGCATTCTGGCGGGAGGTCATCGCAACGATCTTGACGTCGGGGTGCAGCGAAAGTATGCGCGCGAGCTCTCCTCCCGTGTATCCCGTTCCCCCGATTATACCTATGTTTTTCACATCTATCCCCGTGATCCTATATGGTGTCTGAGCATTGTTATACTGTTAAAAAAGATATTGTTCGATTTCAGACACAAGCTGTATATACCGTATCTATGGTGACAATTTGGCTCTAACGGAACGTTTCGGTTTGGGATGCTGGATTCGAGCGGTACATTCGAACGACATCTTTGCCTAAAGCCGCGCAGGGCCCTAAAATATGCGGGCCGGGCGCCAGACCGCGTCCCTACCACAACAATATAAACAAAAAAGGCAATCGAGCGGGAAGATAACATGACAAACAAAGAATGCTCCGACAAAGGCGGTAGGAAGGGCAGAGACAAGGTCGTCCTTGCATACTCCGGAGGCCTGGACACGTCAGTGGCCATACGCTGGATCCAAGAGGAATACGACCTGGACGTCATCGCTGTATCGATCGACGTGGGGCAGCCTCCGAGCCAGGACGACATCATCGCTCGCGCGCTGAGGAACGGAGCCCTCAAGGCCGAGCTCATAGACGCCAAGGACGAATTCATAAACGAATATGCCTGGGCGGTATTGAAATCCAACGCGATGTACCAGGGCGTCTACCCTCTGAGCACCGCCGTAGCAAGGCCCCTGATGGTCAAAAAGCTGGTGGAAGTGGCCAACAGAGAGGGGGCCAAATATATAGCTCACGGATGCACCGGAAAAGGCAACGACCAGGTCAGGTTCGACGTCGGCATCGTTTCGCTGAACCCGGACCTGAAGATCATAGCCCCCATGAGGGACCACCCGACCACCAGGGAACAGGAGATCGAGTATGCCAGGGAGAAAGGCATCGAGATAATCGTGAAGAAGGAAAGCCCCTACTCCCGCGACGAGAACCTTTGGGGCTCCTCTTGCGAATGCGGCGCCCTGGAAGACCCCTGGGCAGAGCCTCCTGCCGGCGTCTGGCAGAACACAGCCGACCCGGAGAAGGCACCGGAAACCCCAGAATATGTCGAGATAGAGTTCGAGAAGGGAGTCCCGGTCGCACTGAACGGAAAAAAGATGAAGGGCGTGGAACTGGTGGAGGCTCTGGACAAGATCGCCGGCAGGAACGGCGTCGGAAGGATCGACCACGTGGAAGACAGGCTCATCGGAATCAAAAGCAGGGAGACCTATGAGTGCCCTGCCGCCGTTACCCTGATCACCGCCCACCGCTCGCTGGAAGGGCTTACCCTGCCCAGGGACACGATCGAGTTCAAGCGCACACTGGAACAGAAGATGTGCCAGATAATATACGACGGACTTTGGTTCGACACTCTCCGCGGAGCGGTCATGGCGTTCATAGACAAGACCCAGGAGACCGTCTGCGGCACTGTGAGGATGAAGCTTTACAAGGGAAGCTGCACCGTCGTCGGAAGGAAATCAGACAACTCGCTTTACGACGTGGGTCTTTCCACGTACGCCGAGGGGGACACCTTCGACCACAGGTCGGCGGTCGGCTTCATCTACTGCTGGGGCCTCCCTGGAAGGACTTCGGCCGGAGTGCGCAGGAAGAACTCGAAGAAGTGAGAGACATGACACAGCAGGCTCTATGGTCCGGCCGTTTCGAATCGGAAATGGATGATTCCACACTGAAGTTCACATCGTCGCTGGAAGTGGACGCGGCGTTGGGATATTACGACGTCATGGGGTCTCTGGCTCATGTAAAAATGCTAAAAAAATGCAACATCATCCCGAAGGGCGACGCGGATGCTATCGCGGCAGGCCTCAAGAAGATAGCGGAAGAGATGGAGAGCGGAGAGTTCGAGATAGACGATTCCCTGGAAGACATACACACCTGCGTAGAGTTCAGGCTCACGGAGATCGTGGGCCCGGGCGGGGGGAAGCTCCACACGGGGAGGAGCCGCAACGACCAGGTCTCCACAGACTTCAGGATGTTCCTCAGGGATGCTGTGCTTGAGATCGTCGAGAAGATCGAGAGGCTCCGCATGGGTCTGATCGAGGTGGCAGAGAACAATACAGAGTCCATAATGCCAGGATTCACCCATATGCAGCACGCTCAACCTGTTACATTGGCACATCATCTCATGGCTTATGTGTTCAAGTTCGGGCGCGACTCCGAAAGACTTATCGAAAGCTACGAAAGGATCAACGAGTGCCCGCTGGGCTCCGCCGCGTTGGCCGGTACCACCTTCCCCATAGACCGGAAGATGACAGCCGAGTCCCTGGGATTCAAAAAGCCGACAGAGAACTCCATGGACTCCGTCAGCGACAGGGACTTCGCAGCCGAGATAGTATTCTGCTCCGCATTGCTGGCGGACCACCTGTCCTCGCTCTCCGAAGAGCTGGTCCTCTGGTCGTCCCAGGAGTTCGGATTCATCGAGATGGACGACCGCTACTCCACAGGCTCCTCCATCATGCCCCAGAAGAAGAACCCGGACATCGCCGAGCTCATCAGGGGACGTTCCGGGTCAGCGGTAGGGCACCTGGTTTCCGTACTTACGATGCTGAAGGGGCTTCCTCTCACGTACAACAGGGATATGCAGGAGGACAAGAGGCCGGTCATCGACTCCCTGCAGTCCGCAGCCGACTGCGTGGACATGATGTACAAGATGGTCACCACCATGAAGGTGGACACGAAGAGGATGGAAGAGGCCGTGGGAAAGGGCCAGATAAACGCAACCGACCTCGCCGACTACCTTGTGACCAAAGGCGTTCCTTTCAGGGAGGCCCACGGGATAGTGGGGGCCGCGGTCAGGCACTGCATCTCCGAGGGGCTCAGGCTCGAGGGGGTCCCGTTGGCAGACCTCAAGAAGTTCAGCGACAGGATAGGGGAAGACGTCTATGACGTGATATCGATCAGGCGGTGCGTCGAACGCAGGAGCTCTTACGGGGGAACCTCTCCCTCGTCCGTCGCCGTGCAGATAGAGAAAGCCAGGTCGTCTGTCGAAGACAGGATGAACTTCGTTACGTGCGAATCGCAGGTTTACGAGAAATGCTGGAGCAGGCTCCTGGGATGATCACTCGAACTCTATGCGGTCGTTCTTCTTGACGTCGAACTTAACGCCGGCGGAAGACAGCATCTCCGATACCCTGTCCGAAATCGAGGCCAAGTCTGTGGCCTTGCTGTAACTTTTCAGATAGAACTCTTTGCTGCCGATGGGGAACACGAGCCTGACCTTTCCTTTCCGGTTGTAACCCTCAGGCTTCCTGTTGTTCTTGAGGTCTGAAGTGTTCTCTTCGATGTACATCTGCATTATCTCCTCCTCTTCCGGTATCTGGCCTATCTCCTCGAGCAACATTCCGAGGATGTCCGGGAACACGGGTGCGAGGTCCTTGTAATCGGATTTTCCTTTGAGGACAAAATGCGTGCTGTAGACTTTCACGCCACCTAATCCTGGTCGGTTTATTAATCACTTTTGACGCTCTCCTAAAAAGGAATTCGCATTTCTTTAATACACCGTAAACATATCCAGCAGCGTGAAGGTTGCTTTGACGATCGCGGGCTCCGACTCTGTCGGCGGAGCGGGCATCCAGGCCGACGTAAAGGCCATGGGCTCGTTGGATGTGCATGCAGTATGCGTCGTCACGGCAGTAACCGCCCAGAACACCTGCGAGGTAGCAGAGATATTTCCCGTCCCGGAGGAAATCGTTGAGGCTCAGTTCCGTTCCGTCGTCAGAGACTGCAAGATCAGCGCCGTGAAGACGGGCATGCTCTACAGCGCTGAGACGGCAAAGCTTGTAGCGGAGCTTCTGGAGGAACATGAGGTCCCGCTGATAATCGATCCCGTGCTTACAGCCGGGGTGGGAGGATCTCTCGCCGAGAACGGGCTCGCCGAATCCATACGCAAAAATCTCATGCCGCTTTGCGAGCTCATCACGCCCAACAAATACGAAGCAGAAACGCTCTCCGGCATAGTGATCAACAACGAATACGACGCAACCCTGGCCTGCGAGCTCATAGGGAAAGAGGGATCTTCGGTCTACCTCAAAGGGGGGCATATGGACACCAAGAAGGTCGTGGACTACCTATATCTCAATTCTCAGATCAAGAAATTCGAATACCCGCGTCTTAACAAATCCGGCCACGGCAGCGGATGCACGCTTTCTTCGTTCATCACGGCCAACTGCGCCAAGGGGATGAATATCGCATCTTCGGTCATGAAGTCCCGGGAGCTCATACAGAAATCCATAGAGACCCAATACGCGATAGGAAAGGGCGACGACGTGGTCAACCCCATTGTTAGAATCGATGCGGGCCTACCCTCAAGAGAAGTGGTCGACGAGCTGGAGGCCGTCGCCTCCAGGATCCTGGAGGTCCTGCCTTCCGATTTAGTGCCCAAGGACGGGATAAACATAGCCTACACCGCACCGGGTGCGGATGAACCGGGCGATGTGGCCGCAATAATGGGACGTATCACCTTATCGAACGGTAAGCTCAAGAAAAACGGCCCCGTCAAATTCGGAACGGCCGAGCAGCTTGGGTACATACTGCTGAGCATGATAAAATTCGACCCGGAAACAAGGTCCGCCATGAACCTGAAATACAGCAGCGACACGGCTGACATCATGGAGGAGCTGGGTTTCACTGTGGGCAAGTTCGACCGCAGGTCGAACAAGTCCGTCGACTCGCTTGTGGGCGACGTTGTGAAAAAGGCAGGGAAGGTCCCCGATGCGATAATCGACACCGACGCGAAAAAGGAACGCCTGATCAGGGTGTTCGGAAAAAGTCCAAGAGACGTTATCGGCAAGGTCGAATCAATCTTCTGAGACCGTTTTTAAGAGGTTTATGACTCTTAAGAGATCGACTTTATCTTGATGACGAAGTAAAGTGTCTCCCCTGCCGAAGGGTCGGTAGTTATCGTGAAGACGGACCCGTCATCGCTCTGAACGTAGAACTTCTCGGACCCCAGGTCGACCCATACCGTCTTGTAAGGCTGGCCGTCGATCCCTTCGATGACGATGTCGCATACGATGTTTTCACCGACGGCTGTAACATTGAGCTTCGCAGTTCCGTAGTCGTTAAGCTCGTTGGATGCGAGTTCATATGTCTCGCCAGATACGGGCCTGTTGGTTATGCTCACCGCGTTCCTGTCGTCGGAATAGACGGCAGTGGCCTCCCATCCGTAGATCGTAGTGAACTCCACGATGGTGCCGGACTCGACGGTTAAGTCGTAAAGGTCAGTGAACATGTCCTGAGACATGTACTGCACGGCGGCCACCGTAAACTGTTCGCCCCTTGTCGTGCTCTTCGAAGCGTATCCGCTCTCAGAAGGTATGGTCACCTTGACGGTGTCTCCCACCTTGTGGCCGATCAGGGCATTCTCGAACATGGAGAGGGCCCCGCCGCTCCCGGGGGTCACCGTATAAGCGGAGAACGTGGTCTTGCTGAAGTCGCCTTTGATCGGATAGTTCTCGGAATGGGACTTCACATTGGTGTCGAATATCAACGCCCCTTCTTCGTCGTAGTAGGCGTAAAGGGACCCGGTGTAGTCCACGGTGACCGTGGAGCCGGGCTCCACCGTTGCCTTGTCGGAGCCCGAGATGTAATTGTCGTTGACGAACACGCCGATCACGGCGACTGCCGCCAGAAGGAAAATGACTGCGCTTATGGCCATTATCGGCTCTATTTCCCTCTTCATTTTCTGCTCCGATGACATGTCGGAGTGACGAATGGAACTCATTTATTAAAGGTAGCGTAGGCGCGCGCTCAAACGTTTTTAATACATCCCCCCTCATCCACAGACACGGGCGCCGCCCTTTCTGTGGGGACGGGGCCGATAAGGACATGGTCTCATGAGAGCACTGTATATTCACGCGGACTCGATGGAGTTCGAAGCTAAGGAGAAGACCAAGGTCGCCGAGGAGATACCCGACAACCTTCACAACGGCAGGATGGAAGAGGTACTCGTTGCGTTCATAACCGTAGAGAGCAGCGACGAGGACGCCCTTCAGGACGTGGCCGCTGAGGCCTCGAAGGACATCCTCGCCACCAAGGAGAAGGTCGGAGCAGAGCGCATCATGCTCTATCCGTACGCCCACCTGAGCAAAGACCTGGCAAAGCCCAAGGCCAGCATCCAGCTTCTTGACATGGTCGAGAAGATGGTCGCCGCCGACGGGACCGAGGTTGTCAGGGCGCCGTTCGGATGGTACAAATCCTTCGACGTCAAATGCAAAGGCCACCCGCTGTCGGAGCTCTCCAGGGACTTCACCGGGAAGGCCGCAAAGAAATCCGCTCCCAAGGGAAAGGACGCATACTTCGTGCTCACCCCCGATGGAGAGGAGGTCCGCATCGAGGATTACAAATCGACATCCGAATGCATGAGGTACATGATAGACAAGGAGGCCCTCGGAAAAGAGGCGCCCGCGGTCAAGGAGCCCGACTACCTCAGGCTCTGCAAGAAGTTCGGGATACAGTGGGAGTCCATGTCCGATGCGGGCCACATGTGCCTTGCGCCACACGGCGCGATGATGTTCGACCTGATCTCCGACTATGCGACCCAGATCGTGAACGGTTCCGGATTCAGCGTCTACAACGTCAAAGGTACCAACATGTTCTCCCTGGACGAACCGGCCGTGAAAGAGCATGCCGACCTGTTCGGCGACAGACTTTACACCGTCGACACCGGGAAGAAGAAATTCGTCCTCAGATACGCCGCCTGCCACCAGCAGTTCGCGATGATCCGTAACTGGAACATCAGCTACAGGAACATGCCCTTCGGGGCCTTCGAAGTGGCCGACTCATACAGGATGGAGCAATCGGGGGAGACCATGCTTTGCTTCAGGACCAGAAGGCTCAACATGCCCGACTTCCACGTCATGTGCAGGACGGTCCCGGAAGCTCAGGACAGCTTCCGTTTCCTGGACGGCAAGATATACGACGAGATAGAGGCGATCGGGAGGGAGTACGAGATGCTCGTCAACTTCTCTTCCATGCAGGCCTACAGGAACAACAAGGACCTCATCCTCAAGCTGTGCAACGACCACGGCAGGGACGCCCTGATACACATCTACCCCGAGGGAATAAACTACTACTGGACCGTGAACATCGAATACCACATGCTGGACCAGATGAAGAGGCCCAGAGAGATCGGTACCGTCCAGATCGACGTAGGCAACGCTCAGAGGTTCGGGATCACGTACTCGGACGAGAACGGAGAGAAGCAATATCCCGTGATACTCCACTGCGCCGTCATAGGCTCGATAGAGAGATGGATGTACACCCTGCTGGACACCGCCGTCGCCCTGGAGAAGACCGGCATCCCGGGATATCTCCCGGTATGGATCGCCCCCGAGCAGGTGAGGCTCATGGCGAAGAACGAGGAATGCGTCGCAGAGACCCTGAAGGCGGCCGAGGCCATCCGCTCCGCCGGCATACGCGTCTCCGTGGACGATACCGACGCAACGGTCGGAAAGAAGGTCCGCCTTTCCAAGCAGGACTGGTGCTCCTATGCCGCGGTGATCGGAGAGAAAGAGATCGAGTCCGGGCAGTTGAAGGTTTACGTGAGGTCGGAGAACAGGGACGTCGACATGACGACCGAAGAGCTGGTCTCCCGCATAAAGGCCGAGACCGCCGGAATGCCCGTCCGCGACATGTACATGCCGTCGGAGCTCAGCAAGCGCTGCGGATTCTAAACCATGAAGCGGGCACTGCCCGCTTCGACTCTTTTTTATCGTTCATCGGCCGTGGGACGCGGCCCTCCGGCTCCTGCGATGGACTTATACTTCCGACTCCCATCAGGCCGTCATGATCGATCTGTATGTCGTGACCGATTCTTCGCTTTCGAGAGGAAGGACCGACGCCGAGGTTGCCAGGCTTGCGTACGAGGGCGGTGCCGAAACGGTTCAGCTCAGGATGAAAGGGGTCGACGGGCGCGCTATGCTCTCACAGGCGAAGGAGATAAGGAAGGTCGCTTACGAAATGGGCAGATTCTTCATTGTGAATGACAGGGTTGACATTGCCTTGGCCTCGGGCGCCGACGGCGTCCATCTGGGCCAGGACGATATGCCCCTTGACGATGCGAGACGCCTGATGGGCGATGATGCGCTCATCGGAATTTCCGTTTCGAACGTCCGCGAAGCGACGGAGGCGTACGAAGGCGGGGCGGACTATCTGGGGATAGGGCCCGTATTCACAACTTCGACGAAACCGGATGCGGGAACAGCCGTAGGGCTCGACGCGATAATGAACATAAGGAGAGAGATCCCAGAGATCCCGTTGGTTGCCATCGGCGGTATAAACCGGGGCAACATAAAGGACGTCATGCTCGCCGGAGCCGACGCGGCGGCCGTTGTCTCGGCGGTCGTGGCGCAGGACGACGTAAGGGAGGCCGCCCACGACCTCAGGGACATGATATTGAAGGCCCGGCCCCACATCCCCCGTCGGTGAAATCCGTCGGACAAAGATATTGTAAGCCATCAGGTCATACGGCAACCGGAGGATTTCCAATGAAAGCTAACGGAAAGGAGATGGAGGTCCGGGAGGGGACGACGTTACATGAATTCCTCGTCTCCGCCGGATACGACACGTCCAGGGTCGCGGTCGAACTGAACGGGTCCGTTTCTCCGAGAAATACTTACAAGAACATCGTACTGAAAGATACGGATTCGATGGAGATAGTCAGCTTCGTCGGGGGCGGATGAATTGCCTTTGAGAGTTGGGATCGCCGGCCTCGGCGGTTTAGGGTCCAACGTGGCTGTCATGCTGGTGAGATCCGGTTTCAGAGACCTGGTGCTTGCCGATTTTGACAGGGTGGAAGAGTCCAACCTCAACCGTCAGGCGTACTTCAGGAGGCATCTCGGCATGAAGAAGACCGATGCCTGCGTTGAAATACTGAAGATGATCGACCCGGAGGCCGAGCCGGAAGCCCACGACGTACGCCTCGATGAGGAAAACATAGCCGGAGTGTTCGAGGGATGCAAGATAGTCTGCGAGGCGCTCGACACCGCAGATGCCAAGGCCATGCTTGTCAACACGGTGCTCACGAAGATGCCTGGCACATATTTGGTTTCAGGCTCAGGGATCTCCGGTTGGGACTCCCCGGACGGAATAAGGACAAAACACGTGTTCGAAAAGCTTTACGTTTGCGGCGACGGCACATCCGACACCGGCGACATGCATGCGCCCAGAGTTGCCGTATGCGCCGGACACCAGGCAAACTTAATTCTGAGATTGATATACGGAATGGAAGATGAAAAAATTGAATGAAGACCTGCTTGACATCGGAGGGAGGAAGTTCCGGTCCAGATTCATCCTTGGATCGGGAAAGTTCAGCCTCGACATGACACGGACGGTGATAGAGAACGGGGGCGTCGAGATGGCGACCCTCGCGGTAAGGAGAGCGAACGCCGGAGGGATGGAGAACATACTGGACTACATGCCGCGGGGAGTGACGCTTCTGCCCAATACTTCCGGGGCCAGGAACGCCGACGAGGCTGTGCGCATTGCGGAGCTGGCAAGGGAGCTGGGATGCGGGGATTTCGTCAAGGTCGAGATAATCCGCGATTCGAAATACCTCCTGCCGGACAACACGGAGACGGTAAAAGCAGTGGGGCTGCTCAAGGCAAGGGACTTCATCGTCATGCCTTACATGATGCCGGACCTGTCGGCGGCAAGGGACATGGAGAATGCTGGTGCGGACGCCATAATGCCCCTGGGGGCCCCCATCGGAAGCAACAAGGGCCTTCTGACGAGAGATTTCATAAAGATACTGGTGGAAGAGATAGACCTCCCCATAATAGTGGACGCAGGGATCGGCAGGCCGTCACAGGCCTGCGAGGCCATGGAGATCGGGGCCGCCGCCATAATGGCGAACACCGCCATAGCCACCTCCAAAGACCCGGCGGCCATGTCCAGGGCGTTCAAGATGGCCATCGAGGCCGGTCGCCTGGCATATCTTTCCGGTCCGGGAAGGGTCCTTGAACACAGAGCCGAGGCCTCCAGTCCTCTGACCGGTTTCCTCGAGGACAGATGAGATGAGAGATTTCACGGACGCAGAAGACTACGAAGAGGGAATGGAGCACATCGACCCTGATCTTATGACGGGGGTTCTCGAACGCGCCTCTGAGTACAGTCCCGACGATTACTCTGAAAGCGATGTCTTCAGAGCCCTCTCTTCGGACGGTATCGGCCCGGATGGTTTCGCAGCGCTCCTTTCGCCTGCGGCAGAGCCTTTGCTCGAGAAGATAGCCCGGAGGGCCAGGGAAGAGACGATGAAACATTTCGGAAACTCGGTAAGCATCTTCACTCCCCTCTACGCCTCCAATTACTGTTCGAACAGGTGCGTCTACTGCGGATTCAACAGCACAAACAACATAAAACGCGCCAAACTCGTCGGCGACGAGATAGATAAGGAGATGGAGGCCATAGCATGCACCGGCCTCAGGGAGATACTGCTTCTGACGGGAGAATCGCGTGTGCATTCGGACCCGGATTATGTCGCCGACCTGGTCGCGAGGGCCTCCAGGCATTTCTCCAATATAGGGCTGGAAGTCTACCCGATGAACACCTGCGAGTACCGCAGGATGCATGATATGGGCGCAGACTATGTCACCGTCTTCCAAGAGACGTACGATACCGCCGTCTACGGGAAGGTCCATCCCGGAGGCAGGAAGAGGATATTCTCCTACAGGTTCAATTCCCAGGAACGCGCCCTGATGGGAGGGATGCGCGGTGTAGGTTTCGCTCCGTTGCTGGGTCTTTCGGATTTCAGGAGGGACACGTTCGCCTGCGGCCTCCATGCGATGGAGATTCAGAGGAAATACCCCCACGCAGAGATATCATTCTCCCTTCCGAGGTTCAGACCGTTCATCCACCACGAGGACGCGGATAACAGCGTCACGGAGTCCAAGCTTCTTCAGGTCGCCATGGCCTACCGCCTGTTCATGCCTTTTGCAGGGCAGACGATCTCCACCAGGGAGCGTCCCGGGTTCAGGGACAACATCGTCGGGATATGCGCCACGAAGATGTCGGCCGGAGTCAGCGTGGGAATCGGAGAGCATTCGGGCACCGAGAGGGGGGACGCACAGTTCGACATATCCGACCCCAGAGACCTGGATGAGGTCGTCAAAGCATTGGTGGCCAACGGAAAACAGCCCGTTTTCAACGATTATGTGAAAGTCTGAATGAGGTGAGGCAATGCAATCCAGAGCGAAGATCATCGCCGTGACCGACCGGAGAATAATGGCCAGGCCTTTCGCGGACCAGATCGCGGTTGTTGCCGAATCGGGGGTCGACATGATAATTCTGAGGGAGAAGGGCCTTCTCGAACCCGAGTACAGGTATCTGGCAACGGAGTGCCTGGCCATATGCACCGAGTACAGCATCCCCATGTGCGTCAACTCCTATGCGAAGACCGCGAGGGCCCTGAACATAGAGAACGTCCAGCTCCCTCTGGGCAAGATGCGCGAACTTAGGGAAAGGGATGGATTCTCGTCTGTCGGAGTTTCGGTCCATTCCGTCAAAGAGGCCAAAGAGGCCGAGGCCATGGGGGCCGATTATCTGATAGCGGGCCCTGTCTTCAAAACAAAATGCAAACCGGACGCCGTTCCCAAGGGGACGGGGCTCATAACCGACGTCTTGTCATCGGTGAGGATCCCGGTCTACGCCATAGGCGGCATAACTCCTTACAACATCGCCAAGGTCTCCGCGGAGGGGGCGTCGGGGGTCTGCATAAGGTCCCCGATGATGACCGACGAGAACCTCAAGGTCCTCGTGAGAGAGCTCAGGACCAATTTCGACGCAGGATCAGAGCATCTTAAGTTCGCCGGTGATCCTGTCCAGTACTGACACCTTCTCGGGCCCTATCCCGAGGCACGTTATCGAACCGGGCTCGATCTGAGTCCTTCCGGCATCGGTGATGAGGGAGCATGTTATGCCCAGGGCCTCCGCCAAGGACTTGAACTCGAAAAGCTCCCGTTCGGAGTCCACCCTCAGGACGACCTTGGCCTGACCGGAATCATACCAGGCGCTGAAGTTCGCGGCATCCTTCTTTTTAGACGCGAAGGCGCAGTTCACGGCCGCATGTGCGACCTGGGCTGCAATTTTTCCTTTGGTCATCTTTAGGTCGTTCCTCACAAGGACCACCAGTTTGCGGTCGTCCGGATCGCGTCCTGCCATACGTCCGAACGTACGTCTAGATAGTATTTCAACTAAACCCAGAACCAAGCGTCAATAACCCTTTTAACATACTCTGTGTTAGGCTAGACATGGCGATGATCAACATAGAGTACAGGCATTCCGCGGAACCCCCGGAGACCAGCATCATCAGGAGGAAGACCGTAGAGGAGATGAAGAACTACCTCATGGGCCTCGTGGCGGAGATGCTTTTGGCCGATATTTCGGCGCAGTACGTCGATAACGCGTACGAGGGAAAGAACACTGTCGTGATAAACGGAAAGGACATCCATGACATCCTGAACGGACTACAGATCAGGATGCTCGATAGCGAGGATGCCTGCGATTCCGGAAGGCCCTCGCTGATAAAGTTCGAAAGACCTGTCCTCGACTGGAAAAAAGAATTCGTAGAGGACATACCCGACGTCCTGATGAAGAACGCCATATCGAAAGCCTATTCAGACGCCACGAAAGACAGGATAATGTGAGCGAATGGCGAACTTCGAGCTTCTGAAAAGAGACGGCATGGCGCGGATATGCCGCTTCGAGACGTCTTCCGGTTCCATAGAAACACCGGCGCTCCTGCCTGTGGTCAATCCCAAGATCAACACGGTGCCTCCACGGGAGCTCCACGACGAGTTCGGCTTCGGGGCGCTGATAACCAACTCCTATATCATCAAGAACACGCCCGAACTGAAAGAGAGGGCACAGGCGGAAGGCCTCCACAAGATGCTGGATTTCGACGGCATCATCATGACCGACTCGGGGACGTTCCAGAGCCACATGTACGGAGAGGTCGATCTCACCAACCCGGAGATAATAGAATTCCAGAAGAGCATCGGGACCGACATCGGGACGGTGCTCGATATATTCACAGAGCCCGAATGGTCCAAGGAGAAAACCCGATGGGCCACCGAAGAGACCTTGAAGAGGACGGAGGAAGCGTGCGCGATGAAGGGCGAAATGCTTCTGAACGGAGTGATACAAGGCTCCATATACAATGACCTGAGGACATACTGCGCAGAGAAAATGGCCGAAATGGAAATTGACGTCCACCCCATTGGAGGTGTCGTACCGCTGATGGAGCAATACCGCTACTCGGAACTGGTCGATGTCGTCATGAGCTCCAAGATGGGGCTCAGCCCTGCACGTCCGGTACATCTTTTCGGGGCCGGCCACCCCATGGTGCTGGCATTCGCCGCCCTGATGGGTTGCGACCTTTTCGATTCGGCCTCTTACGCCAAGTTCGCCAGGGACGACAGGCTGATGTTCGTGGACGGGACGTTCCGGCTACAGGAGATGCAGTCCTTGGACTGCGACTGCCCCGCATGCAGGGGGATCACCCTGGAAGCTCTGAAGAAGATGAAGAACCGCGACCGTGAATCGCTTATCGCCAGGCACAACCTCCACCAGATCAAGGAAGAGCTGGAGATAGTCAAGAGGTACATACGCGAAGGCAGGCTCTGGGAGCTTGCCGAGATCAGGTGCCGGGCACATCCCGCGATGCTGGACGGGCTCAGGAGGCTGGCGGAGTACCGCAGGTTCATGGAGGCGTACGACCCGATAAGCAGGGAAGGCGCCCTTTTCTACACAGGTCCGGAGACATACAACCGCCCGGTGTTCCAGAGGTACGAGTCCAGACTGATGACCAGATACGTCCCTCCTTCCAACAGGGTCATGCTCTTTCCCGACAACGGAGGAAAGCCGTACAGCCGTTCCTATGCCAATGAATTCGACATAGCCAGGCGCAACGGCTATACTCCCGTGGTGGTGACCTCGTTCGGGCCGGTCCCCGCGGAACTGGATGAACTTTATCCCATGTCGCAGTCGCTTTTCCCTTCGATAACCGACAGAGATACCGACAGAAGGTCCATGGGCCTCACCATGGAGTTCCTGCAGAGATACGACTTCGAAGATACCGTAAAACTCGAGAACGTGGAAGACACGGGCTCTTTGGAGTACGATGCCGACATGCTCAGGGCGTTGGCCGTATCCAGATATCAGTTCGGCATTATCGCCACCGAGGCGCTCTTCAGAGGCAAGGTCGAGCTCGTGAAGAGCAAGAACACGAACAAGATAAGGAACGTAATTTCGGACGGGGAGCATATCTTGTCTATGAGGGCCGGCGACGGAATGTACACCCTCAAAGCGGAGGGCGCGGCCAGGATCGCTGCGGCGGTCCCCGCCCCCTACATGAGGGTCGTGGTAAACGACGATTCCGTGCCATACGTCACCCAGGGGAGGAACGCGTTCTGTCAGTTCGTCATAGACTGCGACCCGGGCATCAGGCCCATGGAGGAGGTTATCGTAACAGACAGGAACGACAGGGTGCTGGCCACCGGAAGGGCGATGATGACCCGAAAAGAAATGGGGTCATTCGGGAGAGGGGTCGCCGTCAAGGTCCGCAGCGGGACCTCTGACGAGCCCTGAAGCCTCCTCGGCGATCTTCAGGCAGGCGAGGAGGTCGTCGGCCGTGTTCCTGAGCGAACCGGCCGACTTAGCCTCCATTTTGAAGTTTATGACGTTTTCCCGGACCTCCATTTCTACGTACGTGCCGTTGTCCGGGTCCAGCGCGGCCGCCACGGCCGCCGCCGTCTCCGGGGATCCGTACTCGACCCTGAGGTCCAGGGTGTTCATCTGCTCTTCCCTTCGCGGATCTTGTCTGCGATGGCCTTGCCTACCTGCTCGGTGGTCATTTTGCCGCCCAGGTCCGGAGTGGTCTTGTTCTCCCTGAGGCATTCGGTGACCGCGTTGTGGATCAGCTTTCCCTCGCCGGGGTACCCCTGGTCCTCGAGCAGCATCTGGCCGGCCAGTATTGCCGCGATGGGGTTTGCTATGCCGCGTCCCGCGATGTCCGGAGCGGAGCCGTGGATGGGTTCGAACATGCTCAGCCCTTCGGGGTTGATGTTTCCGCTGCATCCCATTCCGAGTCCGCCCTGGAGCTGCGCTCCCAGGTCGGTCAGTATGTCGCCGAACAGGTTGGGCACGGCCACCGTGCCGAAGGTCTCGGGGCGTACGACCATCGCCATTGCCATGGCGTCGACGAACATGAACTCCAGCTCAAGCCCGTACTGGTCTGCCTTCTCCCTGAAGATATCCCTCTGCATGCCGTACATGTGGGTGATGACGTTTGACTTGTCCACCAATGTTATCTTGTCGTCCCCGCGGGCCATGGCGAACCTGCAAGCGTAGTCGGCGAAACGGGTTATCCCCTTCTTCGAGAGGAAACCTATCTCGAACGCGAAATCGTCGTCGTTCGATGGGTCTGCCTTCATGTCCACCTCGAGCTCATAAAGCTCCCTTTTGACCTTCAGGCTCACGTTTTTCCCGCCGAACGAAGGTCCGAACCTTCCTCCGGCGCCCATGTAGAAGTCCTCGGTATTCTCTCTGAGGAACGTCATGTTGAACGGCACTTCCCTTTTAAGGGGGACGAAGGGGAACCAGGACGTCACGGGCCTCATGTTGATGTACTGGTCGAAAACGGCCCTCATCTTCAGGAGCACACCCTGTTCCAGTATTCCCGGGCGGACCTTGGGGTCGCCTATTGCCCCGAAGAATATCGCGTCCTTCTTCCTGAGACCGTCTATGTCCTCGTCTGTAAGGAGCTCCCCGGTCCTTAGGTACCTGTCCGCGCCTATGTCGAAGAGCTCGCCGTCGTAATCGAAAGTAGATATCTCGGCCACAGCGTCGAATACCTCGAGGCCCGCTTCGATGACCTCTTTTCCTATTCCGTCTCCGGGTATTATGGCTAGATGTTTCATAGTCTTCCCTCCTTGACGAGATTCATGAGCCCGCCGGCCCTGACCATCTCGCTTATGAACGCAGGGTACTGGGGGAACTCGTATGTCTTGCCGTCCGCCCTCACCTCGCCCTTGTCGGGGTCCACCGATATGACGTCCCCTTCCGCGGCGTCGACCTTGCATTCGACCAGCAGGAGCCCTATGTTCATCGAGTTCCTGTAGAATATGCGTGCGAAGGACTCCGCAACTATGCATGAGAATCCCGCTTCGATCAGCGAGAGGGGGGCGTGTTCCCTTGAGGACCCGCATCCGAAGTTCTTTCCCGCGACGATGATGTCCCCCTTCTCCACCTGCTGGGCGAATCCGGGCCTTACCTTCTCGAATATGAAGTCGTTGAGGTGGTCCAGGTTCGCGGACACCAGGCGCTCGGCCGGTATTATCTGGTCCGTGTCGACGTTGTCGCCGAACCTCCATACTTTTCCTTGGATCTTGTCCATCACTGTCCCTCCAGCTGTTCAGGGGTCACGATCTTTCCCGCGACTGCCGAAGCGGCCACCACGGCCGGGCCTGCGAGGTAGACCTCCGAGTTCTTGTCCCCCATCCTTCCGATGAAGTTCCTGTTGGTGGACGAGACCGCCTTCTCTCCGGCGGCGAGGATCCCCATGTACCCTCCGAGGCAAGCTCCGCATGTGGGTCCGGAGACGAACGCCCCAGCGTCCAGGAACACCTGCATGATCCCTTCGTCGATCATCTGCCTGAAAACCTTCTGGCTCGCCGGGACGACGAGGAACCTGACCCCGTCGGCCACTTTGCGTCCTTTGATGACCTCGGCCCCGATCCTCATGTCCTCTATGCGCCCGTTGGTGCACGACCCCAGGTATGCCTGGTCGATCTTGACGTCGGCGTCTTTGACCGGGCGTCCGTTCTCCGGGAGATGGGGGAACGCCACCATCGGAACTATCTTGGAGAGGTCGTACCTGAGCACCGAGTGGTACTTGGCGTCCTTGTCCGCCTCGACGGCCTTCCACGCTCCTTTGGCGGTTCCCCTGATGTATTCCTCGGTGAGGCTGTCGCATGGGAATATCCCTCCCTTTCCTCCGGCCTCTATGGCCATGTTGGAGACGGTGAGGCGGTCGGACACGGTTATGTTTGCCACTCCCGGCCCGTGGAACTCGAACACCCTGTAGTTGGCACCGTCGACGCCGATGTCAGTTATTATCTGGATTATCAGGTCCTTTCCGCAGGCCCCGTTGACGAATCTGCCGGTCAGCTCGACCTTGATCGTCTCCGGTACCTTGAACCAGAGGCGGCCGGTGGTGAATGCGGCGCAGGCCTCGGTCGAACCAATGCCCGTGGAGAACGCATTTATGCCTCCGTACGTGCAGGTATGGGAATCGGCCCCTACGATCAGCCTTCCCGGGGCCGCGAAACCTTCTTCGATCATGACCTGGTGGCAGACGCCTCCCTTCCCTACCTCGTAGTAGTTCTCGATGCCGTGCTTCGAGGCGAACTCCCTCATCTCCTTTGCCTGCTCCGCGGAAAGGATGTCCTTGTTGGGGACATAGTGGTCGGGTATCAGGACCAGCCTGTCCCTCTTGAGGTCTTTCGTCTTCAATTTCTCGTATTCTCTGAAGGCTATCGGCCCTGTCACGTCGTTTACCATGACGTAGTCGACATTGGCGACTACGATCTGGCCCGCATAGGCGTCCGTACCTGATTTCTCTGAGAGTATCTTCTCAGCAATTGTCTTTCCCATTATCATTCCTCTGTCTGGCGTAATCCCTGTTTATGGCTGCCATGGTGGCATCCACGGACGTCTCGACGATGTCCAGCCCTACTGCCTTGCCCACGGACAGGGACCCGTCGCCCTGGACGTTCTTAACCATTACGGTGACCTCGCATATGGAGTCGCTCTTCCCCGTGATGGCGCTCAGCTTGTACTCTTCCATGGACATCTTATCGTTGACGGCCTTTCTTATGGCTTTGATGGATGCGTCCACCGGACCTACCCCGGTCTCGGACACGGTCCTTCTCTCGCCCGCGATGTCGACGGTGACTGTGGCGGTAGATGTTATATCTTTGCCGGTGAAGACCGCGAACTCCTCCAGGCTGACGGCCCTGTCGGTTATGACCTTCTTCCACATTATGTGGTCGGCGATCGTCAGCAGTTCGGCGTCATCTATCTGCTTACCGCCTACGGCCATCTCTTTGACGGCCGCCATCAGCTCGGGCAGGTGCTCCTCCGGGAACTTTATCCCCAGATCGTCCAGCCTGCCCTGCACCGAGTGTACGCCCGAGTGCTTTCCGATGACGATGCGCCTGTCAACACCCACCAGCTCCGGCAGGAACGGCTCGTATGTTGCCGTGTTGCTCATGACGCCGTGGACGTGTATCCCGGACTCGTGTGCGAATGCGTTCCGCCCGACTATCGGCTTGTTGTATGCCATCGGGAAGCCCGTTATACGCTCCACCAGTTTGGACGTCTGCCCTATCTTCGACAGTTCCACGGTCTCGATCCCATAGTTGGCGAACAGGTTCAGAGCGACCTCTTCCAGGGCCGCGTTGCCGGTCCTCTCCCCTATGCCGTTGACGCATACATGGCAGATCTTCGCCCCTGCCTCCACCGCGGCGATGGAGTTGGCCACGGCCAGCCCCATGTCGTTGTGGCAGTGGACCGCGATGGGCACTTTCACCACTTTTTTTATCTCAGATATCAGGTAAGACATCGCCCTGGGGGTGATCACCCCCACCGTATCCGGTATATTGATGGAGTCCGCGCCCGCCTCCTGTACGGCGGTCAGCACGTCCTTCATGAAGCCCAGGTCGCTGCGGGTGGCATCTTCGCAGGAGAACTGGACGACGAGGCCGTGATCTTTGGCGTATTCCACGGTCTGGACCGCCCTCTCCTTCACCTGTTCGGGCGTCATCTTCAGCTTGTACTTCATGTGCAGTTCCGAAGTCGCTATGAAAGTATGGATGCAGTCCAGACCTGTGTCTATGACCGCATCTATATCCGACCTGGTGCTGCGTGCCAGACTGTACACGTTCGCGTCCAGCCTGCGGGCTGCGATCTTCTTCAGGGTCTCTTTCTCCGACTCGGAAGAGGCCGCGAAACCCGCCTCGATCATGTCGACACCGAGGTCGTCCAGTGCCGCGGCTATACGGATCTTGTCCTCGGGGCCCATCGCTATCCCGGGGGCCTGTTCTCCGTCCCTCAGGGTGGTGTCGAATATCATGACACCTTCGATGTGCTCAGTGCCCTCGAGCGCAATCCTGTTGTATGGGCTCACGGCGAGCATTTTTTCCATATCCCTAGCGCTTACACTGGTTTGTTTAGTTCTCATAAAAACCACCAAACCGTCATAGCTCGCACTGACTTACTCGATAAGTAGAAGTCCGATGTGCTGTGCGAAGATCATTTCATGACCTCAGACGGTTGGATTCTAATTAGAAACAGCGTATATAAATATTAGGTTGACAGCCGAGCCGGTGACGTTTCTCGGAACGGCCTCAGTCACTCCTGCGCTCTCTTTCCTTCCTCTCTGAGACGACCTTTTTGTACGCTTCTTTTTCGGCGGTCTCCTGCGCCTTCAGTTCGTCGATGGACCTGCGAAGGTCTTCCTTAGCGGCCGCGCGTTCCCCTTTGGGCAGCTCTCTGATCTGCTCGCGACGCTTCTTGACCGCCGCCTTGTTGCGAGACCTGGTTTCGGAAAGCCTGTTCTTCATCTCAGACTCTTCCTTCCGACGGTCTGCGGCAATGGCCGCATGTCTCTCTTTCGCCTTGGCGTTGCTGTTGATCCCTTTCTTTGCCACGGATACCACCCTGGACGGGCGAAGATGATGAAGTGGGGTTATAACATATTGGGTATGAAATGGTAAAGGGTTTGAAGGGATTTCACCCCGGTATCACTGGTTTGACTTCCAGACGCTGTGAACGTTGCAGAGCTCCCTTGCGGTGATCTCCTTTGCGTCGGTCTCGAAGAAGGCCTCGGGCTTGTCGCCGGGCTTCAGGTAGCGGCGCATGAGAAGTCCGTCAGCACATATCTCGATGTAGACTATGTAGTGCTCCGGCGTCATCGGGTGGGCGGTCTCCTTTCCGACCTTGACGAGCACGCCTCCGTCCTTCTTCTCTATGTACGGTACATGCTTCTCGAGAGCGAAATCCGCGGACTTTATCTCGACGAGCTCCATGACCTCGCCGCAGCAGGAAATATCGCCTTTTCCGGAATAAAGGACCTCTACGTAGTTACCGCACAATTTGCAATGATATACTGCTCTGAATTTAGCCATGATTAACCTCGGTACGAACTCTGTTTTAGACCGTATAATACTTTCTATGGAACGGATAACAGCATTAACTGTTATGAAAGCAGATTGTCTGGCACAATCATAATTACATGAACGCGCCTGACGATATCGAGGAAATAAACTCTTTGCATTCTTCCCTTATGTCCGAGGGAGACTTAGAGTCCGTTCCGGATATTCTGAGGTCTCCCAGCCACTCGGAGCCGGCAGTTATTGCCAGAGCCTTGAAAACGTGCATCGCGCCCCTGAACTCGGGTTCCGCGTCCCCTCCGCACATCATGCAGGCCATGTACTTCGGTCCCGCCGAAGCCTTTGGCCAAAGTGTCTGGAACCTGTCAACCACGGTCTTTATCACCGAAGAGGAACCGCTGTAATGGATGGGGGTGCACAATACCACGATGTCCGAGGTTGCGAAAGAATCGTAGATCCGCTTCATGTCATCATCTATCACGCACCCTCGGCCGTTCTCGCAGGAACCGCATCCTGTGCAGTGCGATATGTTCATCTTTATGGGGTATACGACCTCCACGCCAAAGCCCTTGGCCAGGAATCCGTCCCTGGCCTCGGAGCACATAGTGTATGTGAAACCGCTCCTGCTTCCGCAGGCGCAGATTATCAAAACCTTCCTTTCCACAGCGTCTTATCGGTGTGTTCCTTTTATATGTTTCAGATTATCATGTCATAGGGACGAGAAACATGGATGACTTTGACAAAGCCAAGATTATGGAATTTCCGAGAAGCGTCCTGATCGGCCACGACGTCCTTGACAGACTACCTGAGATGTGCGCTTCTTTCAGGTTCGGTAAGGCCGGACTGATGGTTACCGGCGGGAACACCTATTCCGTAGCTGGGAAGGCCATCGAAGATTACATGTCCGGCAAATACGAGGTCAGCGTTCTGAAGACGGGGAACGCGACCCTGGAGAGTCTCGAAGAGGTCAAGACGGCGGCCGCCGAGACGAAATCCACTTTCATTCTGGCAGTAGGCGGCGGTAGCAAGATCGACCTGTCGAAGATAGCATCCGACGACCTCGGCATACCTTTCATAAGCATACCCACCAACGCCGCCCACGACGGCATGGCTTCGGACCGCGCGACACTAAAGATGGATATCGGTCCGCAATCCGTTTCGGCAGCATCCCCGCTGGGAGTCCTGGCCGATACCCACGTGATATGCCAGTCGCCCTACAGGTTCCTGGCGTCGGGGTGCGCCGACGTCATTTCCAACCTCACGGCATTGAAGGACTGGGAGTTTGCCAGAAGGCTGAGGAACGAGGATTTCAGCCGTTCCGCATACTCGCTTTCGCTTTATGCAGCGGAGACCATAATGGAAAACTCGGAGCTCATACGTCCCGACCTCGAGGAGAGCGTATGGATAGCCCTCAGGCCGATAATAATCTCCGGAATATCCATGAGCGTCGCGGGAAGCTCCAGGCCTACGAGCGGGTCGGAGCATATGTTCTCCCACGCCATCGACATAATGTATCCCGGACGTGCGATGCACGGGGAGCAGTGCGGCGTAGGTTCCATCATGATGATGTATCTGCACGGCGGAGACTGGAAGGTGATCAGGGACGCCCTCGATAACATCGGGGCGCCCACCACCGGAAGGCAGATAGGGCTGAAGGACGAAGAGGTCATAGAAGCGCTGACTTTGGCCGCCGGCATACGCAAGGACAGATTCACGATACTCGGCAACGGCATAAACCGCGAGACCGCCGCCAAGGTGGCCAAGGCCACCGGGGTCATCTGAGGTATAGAAATGGTCACCATCACGTTTGTATCTGATAATTCTGCAAAAGAAGGGTTCGAATTCTATTACCTGGGGCCCATGGACGGATGCCGGGACTGCAAGCTCAAGAGCGTGTGCCTCAATCTGGAGAGGGGCTCCCTTTACTTCGTCAAGGCGCTGAGGGCACAGACCCACGACTGTCCTGAGACCGGGGAAAAGCTGAGGGTCGTCGAGGTGGAGAAGACCACCACCCCTGCGGCCATGCCCAAGAAGAATGCCATCGAGGGCGGAAAGGTCACCTTCCAGGAGATAGACTGCAAGATGAGATGCTGCGCCAACTGGTTCAGGTGCCACCCTCCGTCGGGTATCAACGGGGAGAAGCTCACCGTCAAGACCGTGGAGGGAGACACCGACTGCCCCTTCGGGGAGACGGTCGTCCTGGTTCAGCTTTTCTGATCAGAACTTCTCCCCGGTTATCCTCTCGTACATGCCGACGTACAGCTTGCTGGTGCGGTCGATGATGTCCTGCGGGAGAGGAGGTATGTCCGGCTCCGGAAGCCCCTTCTCACGGGCCTCCATCAGCTTCGCGTGGTATCCTGTCTCGCGGTAGTACTGGCGTACGAACTCCTTCGACAGCTCTGCCACTCTGCCCTTCATGTACTCCTCCGCATCCCACCAGCGGTCCTCGTCCAGAGTGCCGAAGGTGTCCAGGACCATGAGCCTGCGCTCTTTGTCGTAACCGAACTCCTTCTTTCCGTCGCAATGGATGAGGCCCCTTTTCTCGGCCTCTTCGGCGATGATGCCGTCTACCTTCAGCACTGTGGCCATTATCTCATCGTATTCGGCATCGGTGAGACCGGCCATCTCCTTAGCTTCGGCATCGGTCAGGTTCATGTCGTGCTCCTCAAGTTTGGTGGTAGCCTCGAGGAACGGCCTGGGGAGCTTTTCCCCGTATTTCACGGTGTGTCCTTTGGGGAACCCCAGTTGTTCGGCGGTGACCTTCCCGTCCTTGATACGGTCCATCAGCGATCCCGCCGCATAGTGCCTGCATATGACTTCCAGCGGGATCAGGTAGTTGACTGTGCTGCCGTCGATCTTGCTGTAGTCCCTGATCACGTCGACCTTTTTCACCCTCATCCTGTCCGGGGCAGGCTCGCTGATGTAATGGTTATGGATCCCTTTCTCGGTCAGAATCTCGAACCAGAATTTGGCCGTCCTGCAGAGCGTCTCGCCCTTGTGAGGGATCTTGGATGGAATTATCTTGTCAAAAACCGAGATATTGTCCGTGTAGGCGAACTCCAGCGTATCATCGTCTACGCCGTAGACCTCTTTGACCTTCCCCGTCATTATTTTTTCCATATCAGCCCAAACGGATGAGGGATATTTATTTTCAGCGAGAAGGCCGCGAACGTCCGCATACAGGGCAGTCGGGGTCCGCGTTGATGCTCACTGTGTCATATTCGTTCGTGCCTGCGAACATTGTGAACATCTTCCCCGCAGTGGTCTCTCCTGTGCCGGTTATGTGCTTGACTATGTCCGAAGCCTGTACCGATGCCACGATGGATACCACCGGGGCGAAAGAATCGGGAATGTTTCCGTTGGATCCTCTGAGTATGCAGCGGAGACATGGGGTCTTCCCGGGAACCACGAAAGTGGCCTGCCCGTAGAATCCGTCGATACCGCCATGTGCCAGAGGTATGTTTTTTGAAACAGCGTAGCTGTTGAGGACGAGACGGGAACCGATGGAGTCCATGCAATCGGCGATCACGTCGCATTCCCCCAGGGCTTCGGAGACGTTGTTATCGTCTATGAATCCGTGAAATGTTTCGATCTCCATTTCGGGGCGGACTTCTCCGAGTCTTTCGGCCAGTATGTCGGTCTTGAACCCCTTTCTGCCTGAATAGAAGAACTGCCTGTTCAGGTCGCTTTCCGACGGGACCCCGTAATCTGCAAGCCTCATCTTACCTACGCCGGCAGATGCCAGCAGCAAAGAGACGTAAGTTCCCAGCCCTCCGCATCCTGCGACGGAGACGGTGGCCTCGGAGAGCCTTCTCTGACCTTCGGCGCCGAACAGCTTTTCCTGCCTGGAATACCTGCTCATATCTTCTCCGCGATGAAATCAGCCAGCAGCTCGAAGACCGTTTCAGCGGTCTGTTCCCTGATTTCGTCCCTTGTGCCCTCGAAGCATTTCGTGAAGGCCATAGAGCGCCTTCCGTCGGTTATCCCTATGCATACGGTGCCGACGGGCTTTCGATGGGTGCCCCCGCCGGGCCCCGCTATCCCCGTCACCGACGCGGCGTAATCAGAAAGGAACGCTTTGGCGGCACCCTCGGCCATCTCTATGGCCGCCTCTTCGCTGACCGCTCCGGGTTTTACGAGCGTATCCTTAGAAACGCCGAGGATTCGTGATTTGGAAGTATTGCTGTAGGTAACCGCGCATCCGAGAAAATAATTCGATGAGCCAGGCGACTGGGTTATCTTTGCGGATATCAGGCCGCCTGTGCAGGACTCTGCCATGGAAAGCGTGGAACCGGTTGACTTGAGCGCAGAGGACATCTTCCTCAGCGCAGAAGTCATAGGCTCCCCCCGCATATGTCCTTGATGCGGCCTACGCCGTCTATCTCGTCTATGACATCCGCCACGGCCCCGGGCACAAGAGCGCGCCAGTCCTCATCGGCGAATATCCGCCTGCGCACCTCAGTTCCGGAATACTCGTCCCTGTTGTACATCGGGGATTCCCTGATGCTGTAACCCGACTCGTGGAAGAGGCGGCGTGTGAAGGGATTGTTGCTGTACACATAAGAGAACGGCGGGGACATTGACGAAACATGCGCTACCCAGACCGAATAACGGTTTATGTCTTCGATGGGCACGATGCAATAGTTGTAGATCCCTTCATCGTGGAGGGTGTTCTCTATCATCAGATACCTTTCCCCGGCGGTGAAAGGATTCTCGGGGGAGTGGGAGTACTGCGCGCTGCCTATGCCGATCGTCAGATTGTCCGACTCGGAAGCGCACTGGCGTATCACCTCGAGGTGGCCCCTGTGAAGGGGTTGGAACCTGCCTATCATCAGCGAATAGTTGTCATACCCGTGTCCTCCGGACATGATGGGTGATATCTCTCCTGAGTTAAAGCGTTAGGCTCCGCAGGGCGCCCCGCCCGTGGCCCTGTCCTGCTCGGGCACCGGTTCGGGTTCCGGTTCCGGTTCCGGCTCCTTCCTGGGCTTGACGGGCGGCTTGATCTCCGCCTTATCTATCTTGCTCTCATACCTGGGCGGGCGCTCCAGCTTCCTGGCCGTGGACTTTCCGTCGGGGGTGAGAGGCAGCAGCTTTTCCAAGTACTGGGCCTTGGTCGGGCAGTCGACGAGGGCGTACTCCAGGACATCGCGCAGGTTCGAGACGGAATAGATGTCCATCATGTCGTAGAACCTGTCTTCGATGAGGACGTCCTTCGCGTTGCTCTCGGGTATCAGGGCTATCTTGATGCCCGAAACCGCCGCGGCCTCGAGCTTTGCGGTGACCGCGCCTATGGGGAGCACCTGTCCCCGGACATTCAGGCTGCCGGTCATCGCCAGGTCCTGGCGTATAGGGATGTTCTCCATCGCCGAGATTATGACTGTGGCCATGGTGATCGATGCGCTGTCGCCTTCGACCCCTGAATATGTTCCGATATACTGGAGGTGGATGTCGCTGTCCGTGAGATTGGTCATAGTGTACTTCTTGATAACCGCTGATATATTGTCGACGGCCTCCTTGGCTATGACCCCCAGCTGTCCTGTGGCGACGATGCGTCCTCCTTTCTTGATCTGGGCCGGAGTTACCTCGGCGACGATCGGCAGGACTATGCCCGCGAATTCGGACATCTCCGAATCGGAGTTCATGGCGGCAAGACCGTTGATCATCCCCACCGTGGACCCTTCCGTCTTGAAGAGGGTGTATGCCTTGTTCGCCTCGACGTAACGGTCGGCTATCTGCTGCTCCAGCCCGCGGGCCGAAGCCTTCGCCTCAAGGACGTCTTCCTTCGTGACCAACGGTGCATTCCTCTTGACGGCGACGTCTCCCGAGACGCGGATCAGACCTCCAAGCTCTCTGAGCCTGAGTGTGAGCTCCCCGCGCCTTCCTGCGCGGCGCTGGGCCTCCTTGATTATCTCGCCCACCGCAAACCTGTCGAAGTGCGGTATCTTGGCATCCTTCCTTACCTCCTGGGCCACGAACCTTGCGAGATCCGTGCGGTTTGCGTCGGTGTCCTTCATTGTGTTGCGCATGTAGACTTCGTAGCCGTACCCCCTGATCCTTGACCTGAGGGCGGGGTGCATTCCCTTCAGAGCGTCGAGGTTGCCCGCGCACACGAGTATGAAGTCGCACGGAACGGGTTCGGACTTCACCAAAGCCCCGGACGAGCGTTCGGACTGGCCGGTTATCGACATCTTCCTCTCCTGCATCGCAGTGAGAAGAGCCTGCTGGGACTCCATCCTCAGCATGTTTATCTCGTCTATGAACAGGACCCCCTTGTTGGCCTTGTGTATGTCGCCGGGCTCTATCCTGTCGTGCGACGGGGTCTCAAGTCCTCCTGATTGGAACGGGTCGTGCCTGACGTCACCGAGCAATGCTCCTGCGTGGGCCCCCGTGGCGTCGACGAACGGGGGCATGTCGCCCGGATCATGTCCGACGAGGACCTTGGGTACGATTATGACCTCGGTCTTCTGGTTGGGGTTCCTGAGGAACAGCAGTATTATGAACACGCTGAACAGCGAGATGAACATTATAGTCCAGTTGTTGAAGAATATGGACCCCATAAGACCCAGTACGATTATGAACATGCTGACATAGATGTACATCGAGCTCTTCTGATTCTTCATGGCGGCCGCATGGGCCTTCTGCTCGGCCACGATGGCCTTGCCCTTTCCCGACGGGAGAGTCCTTATCCTGGGCTCGTTGAAATCCTCGGGATTGTGATATGCCACCACATCTTGGAGGTCTTCCTTGGGGAGATACTCCACCATGGAGTTCGCCAGCATCGACTTTCCGGTACCTGGCTCGCCGATGAGCATCACGTGCCTCTTTTGAGAAGCCGCCTTCTTCATGACCTCAACGGCCACATCCTGCCCGATGACGCGATCGGATATCTTCTCGGGAATTACGATATCCTCTGTGGATTTGAAGGTCTGCCTGTCGATCCACTTCTCTATAGGCTCGTCGGTCGGCTTCTCTTCTGCCTTGTTTTCCATCTTTACTCTCCTTGAATTAGTATGCACTTGTATATAAATATTACTAAATATGGTCACTGACGCCTGGCGAAAAACGCTAACGCTACGCAGAGAACGGCGATAATGCTTATTATAACTATGTCCCCCCCCGTACTTATCCAAGAAGGTAGGCTCGACAGGGACTTCCGCCGGACGGAAATACAGTTCGGGCGAGTTGATCACCGAACCGGTTTCCATGAAGCCTGAAATATCTGGGTCATGGGATGCGGCGAATGTGTAATCGGTGTTATACCCATGGTCGTTCGAAGCTACCATCAGGTAGTGGCTGGTGTTCTTCGACTCGTTTAGCCCCACATCTGCCCCGTACCATCCCTCGGAGCCCTTTACCGCATTCCACGAATGGGAATACGATCCGTCTGGGTCGTTGAGCGCTCCGCATACGATCGCAACATCATAATCTGCCGCAGAGTTTTCGGCGCAGTATTTCACGGCGGCGGCGAAGCCGAAGCTGTTGGCCTTTCCGAGGACCATGGCGCCGTATGCCGTGTAATAGAGGGGATTGTCCGTGTCCTCGGTGTACGCTGCCGAGCTCCTGAGCTTGGAATCTATCAGCTTCATGGCTTCAGAAACGGAAGTGTCTGCCTGTATCTCTATGCTGCCTGCGAAATCGGCCATCGATTGCTCATAGGTCTCTGAAACACCTTCCGGCAGCGAGAAAGTAACGGTCCTCGAGGACTGGTCATATACATATGATCCTGCCAGGTCACCTGGCACCTTCAACAGCCAGATCATCCCTGGGTTGTCCAGGTATGCCGCCGCTACGGCATGCTTTACGGAATTTGCGTCTGCTTCCGAGGCGAGAGTGACGGACCATCCGTTATCGGAGGAGGGGACGGTCGTTATCGCGTCGTAAACTGCTTTCTCATCATCTTCGAGCTGCGAATAATATGAAGTGAAATCCGCCGTCCCGGCTTCCGAGCTGTCGGCTGTGACGAGCGGAAGGAACAAAAGCGGCGATACAAAAACCAGGGCTAGAAGGGCTCTCTTATCCATTTCGCCTTTATATTGCCAAGTAATAATTAACGATTGTGCAAAATGCTTCGATAAGGGTTAATTATCGCGTCCCGTATGCCCGCGTATGAGATTCGATGAGCTCGACGTTCCTGACAACGTCGCTGACGCCCTGCGGGAACACGGCTTCATTGAGCTTCATCCTCCGCAGGCCGAGGCTCTGCCGATAGCCCTTGAAGGACGGAACCTTGTGGTTTCGGTGCCTACCGCTTCAGGCAAATCGCTCATAGGTTACATTCCGGCGATGAAGAAGGTCATCAACGAGCGCAAAAGGGTCCTTTACATCGTGCCTCTCAAGGCTTTGGCTTCGGAAAAGAAAGATGATCTGGAATCCTTCTCGCACCTCGGATTCACCGTTGCAATGAGCACAGGCGACCTGGACTCGGATGACGGTGGCATAAAGGACGCCGACATCGTCGTGGCGACATCTGAGAAGGCGGATTCGATGATCCGCCACGGAAGCAGATGGATAGATTCGGTCGGACTTGTGATAGCCGACGAGATCCACATGATCCACGACCCGGGGAGGGGGCCCACCCTTGAGGTTGCGCTTACAAAACTTATGAGGAGGAATCCCAACCTCCAGATAATCGCTCTATCTGCAACCATATCGAACGCAGAAGACCTGGCACTATGGCTGGAGGCCAAGCTTGTGAGGAGCGACTGGCGCCCTGTACCGCTCAGGGAGGGCGTGTTCTTCGATGGGGAGATAACATTCGACGACATGAAGAAAAAGGAGGTACCTGCAGAAAAAGACGAGATCTGGGCTTTGATGAAACAGACCATCATGGAAGGAGGCCAGTGCCTCGTCTTCGTCAACGCGCGCAGGTCCACGGAATCCCTGGCAAACAAGTTCGCTCCGAACGTTGCCGAATTTGCAGGCAGGACACTTTCGAAACAGGATACGGACTTGCTCGAAGGAGGTTCTGAACCCACATCTCTGGGAAAAAAGCTGGCACATTGCGTTTCATCGGGTACTGCATTCCACAATGCGGGCCTTACATACAGACAGAGAAAGTATGTCGAGGACAACTTCAGAAGCGGAAACATCAAATGCATCGTCGCGACGCCCACTCTGGCCGCAGGCATCAACCTGCCTGCCAGGAGGGTGATAGTCAGAGATACCGGCAGGTTCGAATCCAACGCAGGTATGGTCCCCATATCCGTAATGGAGGTTAAGCAGATGTGCGGTCGGGCGGGAAGGCCGGGGTACGACCCCTACGGCGAGGCCGTGCTCATCGCGAAGAACCAGCGCGACAGCGACCGTCTCATGTACGATTACATCATGCACGACACCGAGCGCCTCACATCCAAACTGGGGAACGAAGTCACTCTTAGGAGCCACATACTGGGCCTGATCGCCACGGGCGATGCTTCCTCGGACGAAGACATAGTCGAATTCCTGCAGTCCACATTCTATGGAAGCACTTCTTCGCTTTTTGGTGTGGAAGGCGTGGTGGAGAAGGTCACCGATTTTCTTGCCAGGGAGGAGATGGTGGAGAAGAACGGCAGCTCATTGAGGATACTGCCTTTCGGAAAAAGGATCTCGGACCTGTATATAGATCCCAAGTCAGCAGTGATACTCAGGGATGCCGTGAACAACATGAAGGAAGGCACAGACGTGTTCTCGATACTCCTCGCGGTTGCGCTGACCCCCGACGTCATGGGACTTTATCCGAAGAAGAGCGATGAAAACAGACTTACCGCGCTTGCGGAAGAGTATGAGGGCAAATGCCTCTTCGATCCTTTCGAAGACCCGGAGTTCAATTACGAAGTGTTCATGGGCGCCCTCAAGGTGTCCGCCATGACCGAGGATTGGATATCCGAGGTTCCCGAAGACGTCATGACCGACACCATGGGCATTGGCCCGGGTGACATACGGTCAAGGGTCGACATGATGGACTGGATAATGTACTCGATGAGCGAGATCGCGTTCATCATCAGGCCTGATTCGGTGAGGGCCATCAGACCTCTGCTGACAAGGATAAGATACGGTGTGAAGGCGGAGCTCATCGACCTGGTATCGTTCCGCGGTGTCGGCAGGACGAGGGCGAGGATACTTTACGACGCGGGATACCGCAACAGGACCGACATAATGTCCGCTGACGAAAAGACGCTGGCATCTCTTCCGCGTATAGGGCCCTCATTGGCAAAGGGCCTTAAGAACCAGGCCGGCGGTTCTTCCGGGACGGTCGCGCCGTTACCGGATTGGGACCCCGACGCGGAGGAAATGGACGCGATGGCCGAAGAATATTGCGGGGAAAAGGTTTCCAAGCAGTCCAACCTGCTCGACTTCTGATCACCTGGAAAGGATCTTTTCCACTTCAGCGACGGAGTTGGCGCACTTTATCGGCGGTTCGCTGTACTTGACAGCGGTGTCCGGGTCCTTGAGGCCGTTTCCGGTGCAGATCGCCACCACCCTCTCGTCCCTGTCGATGATCCCCTGTTCTCTGAGCTTCAGTATCCCTGCGACAGAAGCTGCGGAGGCGGGTTCCACGAACACGCCCTCCCTCCTTGCGGTCAGCTTCTGGGCGGAAACGATCTCCTCGTCCGTTACCGTGGCGGAATATCCTCCCGTGCCGTAGATCGCCATGAGGGCCTTCCTGCCGCTGACCGGGTTTCCGATGCGGATCGCGGTAGCGAGCGTCTCGGGGTTCTCCACGGGGACAAAGTCCTCCTCGTGACTTGAGAATGCCTTCGCGACGGGGCTGGAACCTTCTGCCTGAATGCCTGTGAGCATAGGCATTTTGTCGATCCATCCGACCTCTTCAAGCTCGGTAAGGGCCTTGTATACGGCCCAGATGTTCGCCGCGTTGCCCACGGGCAGGACGATTCTGTCTGGCACTCCGTATTCGAGCTGGTCCATTATCTCGAAGAGGACGGATTTCTGGCCTTCGGGGCGGTATGGGTTGATCGAGTTCAGAAGGTATATCTTCTTCTCGTCGGCCATCTTCCTGGCCAGCGCAAGTGCATCGTCGAAGTTTCCGTCCACCGAAAGGACCTTCGCCCCATAGAAAAGAGCCTGGGCCAGTTTTCCCGCGGCCACTTTGCCGGACGGAAGGAACACGGCGCATTTTATCCCCGCCTTGGCCGCATAGGCCGCCAGGGACGCGGAGGTGTTTCCTGTTGAAGCGCAACCGACTACCTTTGCGTCGAGCTCCTTGGCTCGGGTCACTCCGACGGTCATCCCGCGGTCCTTAAAGGATCCTGTGGGGTTAAGCCCTTCGAACTTCACGAACATCTCTTTGACGCTCGCCTGTTCGGCGAGGGCTTCCGTCTTGTAAAGAGGGGTTCCTCCCTCCTGTATCGAGATCTTGTGGGCAGGGTCGACGGGCAGGAAGTCAGAATACCTCCACACCCCCAAAGGTTCTTTCCTAAGGTCTGCCGGTTTTTTCTCCTTTACTTTCTCAAGGTCCATCTTGACCGTGAGCAGCCCGCCGCATCTGGGGCATATGCTTACGAAGGGGTCTTCCACCGTCGCTCCGCAGTCCCAGCAAATTACTTTATGATTCATCATATCAGATCCTCCTGCAACCAACGCCGCAATCGGTGACCCATGTTTTACAACCGATACCCGCATCCACGAACACGTCTTTCATGCTTTCCGCTATAATCTTTCCGTCGTGGGTGTTCTTGTCGTAGAAAGACATCACGCAGGGCCCGGAACCTCCCAAAAACGAGGCCAAAGCACCGTGCGACAACGCCGCGGATTCCGCCTCTTTCAGATGAGGTACGAAGTGGCTCCTGAACGGCTCCGAAACAAGGTCCTGAACCGACCTTCCGACAAGTCCCAGGTCGCCGGTGCACATACCGTGTACGAGACAGGCCGCATTGCCTGCATGGAACACGAGATGCTTCAGTGGCACCTCTTTGGGTATGACTTTCCTCGCCTCCTTGGTCTCGACGTAAATGTCCGGGAGGGCTACAACCAGGCCCAGGTTCTCAGGGGGCCTGATGGAGATCATCTCGAAGGGCTCGTAGGACCTTATGACGGTGAATCCTCCCACGATGCATGGTGCCACATTATCGGCGTGGAATCCTCCGGAAGTCACGTCTTCTGCATGTGCGGCGCAAAGAACCAGTTCGGTCTGGCTGAGCTTCTCTCCGCACATGAGGTGTGCCAGGTATGCCCCTCCTGCGGCGGATGCGCCCGAAGACCCGATACCGCTGCCCGGCCTTATCCCCTTTCTGATCCTGAACTCGATACCGAACTTCTCTCCCGACCTCCTCAGAACCTCGGCGGCTGCAATGCAGACCGAGTTCCTTTCCGGGTCTGTGGGGATGATCTCGCTCCCGGGTCCGGATATCTCCGAAATGTAGAGACCGGACTCTGTCTTCCTGCCTTCTATCACATCATAAGGTTCCATGAGGGCCAGTCCGAAAGTGTCGAACCCGGGCCCTATGTTGGAGGTGGTGGCCGGTGCAGCCACTCTGATCCATTCGTTTTTCATCTGAACGCGTCCTGGAAAGATTCCTTCGGTCTGCCGTACCGCGCAGTATTTGATATACTTTATCCGCTCGGCCACGGGACGGTGGGCAAAATTAAAACCATGGTCGGGATATCGGTCCATATGGCCGACCTCAGAGTGATAGGCATCAGATGCAGAAGGTCTCCGAAGGAGGTTGCGGAACACTTCATCGCCATGGGGGCCGAGGCGATTGTTTTCGATCCTGACTTCATCTGCGGAGCCGACCATGCGATCTCTTCCTACATGCATGCCGAGAGAGCTTTATCTCAGGGAACCCAGAGGTCCAGGGGCATACTCACCGAAACGATACTTTACGCATCGGCCGACAGACAGATCGGACGAGCTCTCGGTAAGATGAGCCCAAAGGACGGTGACACCGCATTCGTTGTTCTTATAATCGGCGGATCGGAGAACCTGGCACTTTCGGATATAGGTGCGGAGAGAGATGATTCCCTCGTAGAATGCACAGAGGAGTCCGCCCGTAACATGGGGCTTAAGAAAAGTACGATCCCCTATTCTGACCTGATCCTGGAAAAGATAGCATCCGTTGACATCATGAAGTATTGAAAATGATGTAAAAGGTTTGGAGGGCCCGTTCAAAGGTCAGGAACGAACTTGAACCCGTAGTGTATCACGCCTGAAGCACCGTCTTCGTCCAGTTTGCGGAGCACCGAGCGCACGCGCATCCCTATCTCGACCTTCGAAAGGTCTACGTCGACGAGCTGACCGGATATCAGCAGGCCGTCGTCGGTCCTTATCATAGCCACCGCGTACGGCTTCAGGTTCCTGTTGCAGTCCGGTGCCTCGTGTATCACCGAGAAGGTGAAGACCTTTCCCTTCCTGGACACCTGATACGGGTGCATCTTCCCGAACCCGTTCCTCCTGCAGAAAGGACACATGCTGCGCTTGGGGAAGAATTTCCTGTTGCAGTTTCCGCACTCCGACCCCTCCAGATTGTATCTGGCGGGGATCTCCCTCCACTCTTTTGCCACTGTTGCCATCAGATCGCCTCCAGTATGCTGACGGTTACGGCAGAGCCTGTGCCTCCGACGGACTGGGCGAGCCCGTATTTCGCGTTGGCGACCTGCCTCTTGTCAGCCTTGTTCCTGAGCTGGTCCGCAATCTCTACGATCTGTGCGACGCCCGATGCGCCGACAGGGTAACCTCTTGCCTTCAGCCCGCCCGATGTGTTCACGGCTATCTTTCCGCCGAGCTCCGCCTGTCCCTCGAGGACGGCCTTGCCCGCCTCTCCTTTCTTGAAGAAGCCCAGGTCCTGGAGCGCCATTATTCCTCCTACGGTGTAGTCGTCGTGTACCTCCGCCACGGATATGTCCTTGGCCTCGATTCCCGCTATCCTGTAAGCTTCCTTGGCCGCCGAAGTGGTGGCCTTGAAGGTGGTTATGTCCTCTCTCTGGAACAGTGCCAGTGTATCGCTTGCCTGACATGCTGCGGCTACTTTCACATAGTCCACGCCCATTTTCTTCGCTACGTCGAGGGGCACCATCACAACGGCTGCCGCACCGTCCGAATAGGGGGCGCAGTCGAACACGTTCAGTGGTTCGGCCACCGGGCCGGACCTGAGGACGGTGTCCAAGGTTATGGGGCTCTTGTACTGTGCGTTGGGGTTAAGTGCACCGTGTTTGTGGGAGTTGACCGCGAAAGAAGCTATCTCCTCGCGGGTTGCGGTCCCTTCATAGATCAGACGCCTGGCTATCATGGCGTACAGAGATGTGAGCGTCAGGCCCATGGAGGCCTCCCACTCGGCATCGGCGGTGCTGTCCATGACGGACGCTGTGGATGCGTCGTCCAGGTCCGTCATCTTCTCGGCTCCTCCGACCAGGACCGCCTCGTGCATTCCGGACGCGACCGCCATGACCCCCTGTCTGAAAGCCACTCCTCCCGATGCCCCTCCTGCCTCGGTCCTTACGGCGGGGACGTTCCTGGTGGCCATTCCCGAATAGTCGGCGATCAGAGCATCGATGTGCTGCTGGTTGATGAAACGGGAAGACATGTTACCGATGAATATCCCGTCCACCTCGGAACCGGACATGCCGGCGTCCTCGATGGCTTTTATGCCCGCTTCTATGCCTATCGACCTAAAGGATTTGTCCCAAAGCTCACCGAATTTGGTGACGCCTGTACCAACAATTGCTACTTCTCTCATCTTAATCACTCCGGCATGATGATCTTTCCCTTGAACTTCGCATACAGCGCGTAGTCAAGGTACACTGGGTTCTCCAGGACCTTCTCCAGGGTCGGTGCGTTCTCTCTCTTGTAGTTCTTCATCTCGTCCGTCACGGTTATGTCGAAGGCGTCGCTTCCGGCACCGGAACCATAGGACGTGACGAATATCCTGTCGCCGGGCTTCGATTTGTCAAGAACGTTGGCGAGTCCCAGGGGTACCGCTCCGCTGTAAGTGTTGCCTATGGACGGCGTGAGCAGCCCGTACTGGATCTGCTCGGGGGTGAAGCCCAGCATCTTCGCGACCTTCTCGGGGAACTTCCCGTTGGGCTGGTGGAAAACGGCGTAGTCATAATCCTCGGGCTTGGTGTTGCGGTCCTCCAGCATCATCTTCGCTGCGGATACTATATGTTTGAAGTAGGCCGGGTCCCCTGTGAACCTCCCGCCGTGGCTGGGGTATGGTTGGCCCTCTCTTCTCCAGAAGTCGGGCGTGTCGGTTGTGAAGCTCAAGGTCTTGTTGATCCTGGCTATGATCTTCTCGGAACCGATGAGGAATGCCGCCCCTCCGGAGGACGCGGAATATTCAAGGGCATCTCCGGGAGCTCCCTGGGATGTGTCGGCTCCGACGGCCACTCCGTACTTGACGATTCCCGAGCCCACGAGGCCCATGCACATCTGTATGCCGGCCGTTCCGGCCTTGCATGCGAACTCGAGGTCCGCGGCCGTCAGAGCCGGGGTCGCCTGTATAACCTCGGCCAAGACTCCCGACGAGGGTTTGACCGCATAAGGGTGCGACTCGGACCCTACATAAACGGCGCCGATTTCCTTGGGGTCGACTTCCGGTACCCTCTGCATCATGTACCTGGCCGCCTCGGACGATATCGTTATTACGTCCTCGTCCGGCGACGGCACAGATTTCTGATCGATCTTCAATCCTTTCCCCATTCCTTTTCCGTCCGCGCCCCAGACGCGCCCGATCTCTTCAGGCTTGATTCTGTAGCGGGGGACGTATGCTCCGTAGCTTACAATTCCTACATCCATTCATTTCCCTTCCTTTAGTTTGTTCAGACGTTTCACTAGTTCTTCCACTGACAGTTCGGTCACCACGAGCGGGATCTTCTCAAGCTTTGCCAGCTTGATAGCCAAAAGGTCCGTGTTCTCCGGGCTCTGGTACACCACCATTGCGGGGGTAAGGGGATGCGCCCTTATCGCCACCATGGGGGACCTGCCGTAGTGCACGTTGGTGAAGATCAATGCGCGCTCGATGTTCCAGCCGTATATCTTGAGATAATCTTCGGAGCTGAGGTTGACTATCGCCTTCAGGGAGTCCACGATCGTGTAGCCGTAGATCTTCTTGGAGGGAGTCCTGTCCGTGTTCAGATTTTTACCGGAAACGACGGAGATTATGACCTCCGGGTCTACCCCGCTGTCGAACTCCTCCATGGCCAGAATACATTCGTTCCTCATCCCCGGCATATACCTTGTGGCGACCGGGGACCCGTTTATCCTGTCCAAGGCGATGAACGATTCCACCATCTTCTTCACGACCGCTACGCCGGGGGACTTTCTCCTTCCGGACTCGTAGTCGCTTATCACAGAGTTGGAAACGCCCATCCTATCCGCAAGCTGCTGCTGTGAGAGCCCAAACTCCTCTCTCCATTTTCGGACGATCTTGCCGGGCTCCGCCGACATGGATATCTCTCCTGCGATCTTCTCGCTGAGCTCATCCGTCATACCGTTGAGACTGGCGGTTTATTATTTAATTATGTCGAAGTAATGAATCGTCAATCAACGTACTCATCGCTTATGGAGTTCTTTGTCCAGAACGTCTATTACGGTCTTCATGACCTTAAGCCTCCCGTACTTCTTGTCGTCTGATTCGACGACATACCAGGGCGCCTCGGGGGTGTTGGTGCTTTCGATCATGGCGTCTATGTAATCGGTATAGACGTCCCACTTCTCGCGGTTGCGCCAGTCCTCGTCCGTGATCTTCCAGTTCTTGAGCGGGTCCTCCATGCGGGCGTTGAACCTCTTCAGCTGCTCCTCGGGACTGATCTCCATCCAGAATTTGATTATGATCGCGCCTGTGTCGATCATCGACCTCTCTAAGCCGTTGATCTCCTTGGCGGACCTGACGTACTCTTCGTGGGTGCAGAACCCTTCGATCGGTTCGACCATCATCCTGCCGTACCAGCTGCGGTCGAATATCGTTATGTGTCCGTCCGAGGGCATGTCGGCGCAGAACCTCCAAAGGTAAGTATGGTCTTTTTCCTCCGCGGTCGGGGCCGCCACCGACCTGGCCACGTACCCTCTCGGATTCAGGGCATGGGCCAGCCTTTTTATGCTTCCTCCCTTCCCTGCGGAGTCGCGTCCCTCGAAGATGACCACCAGGGAACGGTCGCTGACCGCGAGTATCGACTGAAGCCTCGCAAGCTCTTTCGAATAATCGTTGAGCTTCTCCCTGTAACCCTCTGCCTTCAGGGTCATGTCGGCGGTCTTACGGGGGTTCCCGCACATGGGCGTGGTGTACTCGGCAGGCGAGAAGGGAGGGTACCTGAGTTTATGAGACAGTGCGGCGGTGATCCCCCCGATGCTGTTGAAAGCAGTTATCTCCGGCTCGTCGATGTTCACCTCCAGCCATCTGGCGTACGGGGTGTCGGTCCTCGCGATCACTTCTTTCATTATATTCCCGCAATAGACCTCGGTGTCGAGGTGGTCGTCGTTCAGGAACGATTTTTTCTTATGGCGGGGACCGAATCTGTCCGACAGCGCCTCGACCTTGTCGGCTTCCGACTTCAGGAACAGCTTAACGACCATTACACCGTTGTCCACCAGGTACCTCTCGAAGATGTTCGCATCGTTTATCATGCGGTCCAGCCCTTCGCCCGTGACCTTCTCCAGATTCTCTGCGATGAAGGAGTACCATCCGCGGTCGAATATCCCGAGCTGCCCCTTTCCCGGAGTGGAAGCGAGGAAATTGAGAAGCGCCTTGGGACTGGAGAGGCCTTCCGGGTCGAAGTGCCTGTATCTGATACCTCTCGGTTCCAATTTGTTCAGCAGGTCGCCTGCAATCCTTCCGATAACTCTTCCGCTGCATCCTTCCAGAATTATCAGCGCTGGTATCCCCTCGCTGTAAAGCTCGTGCTGTACAAGGGTGAGCTTCTTCACGAGCGCTTCCCATTCTTCGTCTTCCATCGCCCGGACACCCGCTTATGTGGATATAATGGTTCCAAAGGTAAAGTGAAATAAAGGATCGGCCCGTCCCGTGTTCATGATGGGCGGACTGACTGAAGCTGCCAGGGAAGCGGGCAGGATAATGATGGACCGCGACGGCCTAATGATCAGCACAAAGGGGACCAGGGAGAACCTGGCCACCACCGCTGACCTCAAGGTCGAGAGATTCCTGAGAGCACGTCTTCCGGAACTTGTTCCCGGCTCGTCGTTCGTCGGAGAGGAGGACGGCCGGAGCGGCGAGGGGGACCTTGTATGGATAGTCGACCCGATAGACGGTACGGCCAACTACGCCAGGGACCTGAAGGTCAGCACGGTGTCCATAGCCCTCCGGATGAATGGGGAGACCGTCGCCGGGGTGGTATATCAGCCTTACACGGACGAGATGTTCTGCGCCAGAAAAGGACAGGGCGCATCTTTGAACGGTAGGGCCATACACGTTTCGAACAGGCCTCTGGCCAATTCGATGTTCTGCACATCCTGGAGCGCCTACAAGAAAGAGAGGTCGCCGATGTGCTTCAGGATATCTGAGCGCGTCCTGCCCCTGTGCGAGGACATACGGCGTTTCGGAACGGCGGCCTACGAACTGTCGCTGCTGGCAGAGGGGCGCATCGATATCTTCTTCGAAGCGACCCTTCAGCCCTGGGACATCGCCGCCGGCGCCCTCATTGTCAGGGAGGCGGGGGGAGTTTGCGGTTCCTTGGACGGCCCTGAATCGTACGACGCGGAGGGGCCCATGATAGCGGCCAACAGCCGGGAAAGCTTCGGCGCGATAAGGGATATCGTAGAAGAAGAGATGGGCAGAGAAGGACTCTGAAACGTCTCGGACCATCTTACGGATCGCAGGCCGAAAATCATTCATCGGCCCGCTTCGGCGGACATTACCAGTTCACAGTTAGTTACGATGGTTTATTATGCCGTCTTGCTGATTCGCACGCATGCCGTGTAAAAAAGATTCCGAGTGCGACATGAGCGGTAAGAAATACTGCCAGATGTACGACAACATGGGAGGGTTCGCCCCCAACACCCTGAAGGCCATCAAGGACCTCGACCCCGGGCTCATCGAACTCATCCACAACATGGACAATGTGATAGTCGAGGACGGCGCCCTCGACAAGAAGACCAAGAGGCTCATCGCCCTCGCTTGCGTCTGCATAAGGTCCTGCGAGGACTGCGTCTACCCCCAGGCCAAGGTCGCAAAGAACTACGGGGCCACCAAAGAGGAGATCCTCGAGGCCGTCAACGTCGCGGTTCTTACGGGCGGGGTCCCCAGCTGGTCCATAGCCAAAAAGGGCATCGCCCAGCTCTTCGAAGAGTGGGATAAGGAGTGAACATCATCCCCCGGCCTCGCCGCCGGGGCGTAATTTTCTTTTTTTGATCTGCTTCATGACCGCGTATGCCGCGGCGGCGCACATTATTCCGATGAAGGCCCCCGCCACGACGTCTGAAGGATAGTGTACCATAAGATAGATCCTCGAGAAGCCCATCAGAGCGGCGTATGCAACGAGGAAAGAGCCCCATCTTCTGTCATATATGAACAGTGCGAAGGCGGCCGCGAAGGCCTTTACGGTATGTCCCGATGCGAAGGAGTATCCGCCGGGGGGATCGATGATCAGAAGCAGCGACGGATCTTCGACGAACGGTCTGGGCCTTTCCACCAAGGGCTTTATCATCCAATCGTTCAGAACATGCCCCATCAGAACGGCTGCGGCCATCACGACGCCGGCCTCCCTGGTCGGTTTGTAGATCATCAGCGCAACGGCGATGATCAACCAGATCGCACCGTAATCTCCCGAGTATGAGACGAATTCCATCAACGGGTCCGTTATCCCGCCGGACATGTTCTCCTGTATCCAAATCAGGACGTCCGTTTCCGATGCCATCGGAGATGCGACGTATTACCGATATTTCAAACCAGGCGGAGCCTGTCTGCGATCGGCCGACAGGCTGCGGATATGGCGTACGATATCCATCGTTCGCCAAGCGTGCGCTTACTCGAAGTTTATTATATCACACGCGTTTAACCGGAAACAGGAGATAAAGAATGACCGAGGTAGGAAAATGTATCAGAACAATCGATACCGACGAAGGTAAGATCGACATATACAGCCTCAGGGAGCTTGAAGAGAAGGGAATAATCAAAGACCTCTCAAAGATGCCCTATTCCATCAAGATCATAGTTGAGTCCATGCTCAGACAGAGGGACGGCAAGATCATAACCGACAAGGACGTGGTCGCCGCCGCATCTTGGGATCCGAAAGAGAATTCGGACGACGAGATACCGTGGATTCCGGCAAGGGTCCTGCTTCAGGACCTCACCGGCGGAGCTGCCGTCACCGACCTGGCGTCCATGAGGGCGGCGGTGGACGCCCTGGGGTTCGACGGGTCCATCATAGATCCGCTGGTCCCCGTAGACCTGGTGATCGACCATTCGGTACAGACCGATTATGCAGGCAGGCCCGACGCTCGGGAGCTCAATGAAGAGCTCGAATTCGAAAGAAACAAAGAAAGATATGCACTGTTCAAATGGGCGCAGGATTCATTCAAGAACTTCCGCGTGGTCCCTCCGGGAAACGGCATATGCCACCAGGTGAACCTGGAATACCTTTCTCCGGTCGTCCATGTCAAAGACAGCTGCGGGAACAAGACCGCCTATCCGGATTCATGCTTCGGGACCGATTCGCACACCACACAGATCAACGGCCTAGGAGTGGCCGGATGGGGCGTGGGCGGGATCGAGGCCGAGGCTGTAATGGTGGGGCAGCCCAGCTACATGAAGCTGCCCGACGTGGTGGGATTCAGGCTCAAAGGCAGGCTCAGGCCGGGGGTCAACGCCACCGATCTGGTCCTCACATGCGTGCAGATGCTGAGGAAGAAAGGGGTCGTGGGCAAGTTCGTCGAGTTCTGCGGCCCCGGCTATGCGGGGCTGGAACTGGCTGACCGCGCCACCCTCGCCAACATGGCGCCCGAATACGGAGCGACCATGGGGTACTGCCCTATAGACGGCAACACGATAGAGTACCTCAGGCTGACCGGAAGGGACTCCGCCCATATCGACGCCGTGGAAAAATACGCCAAAGAGCAGACCCTGTGGTACGACGGGGAGGCGGAGTACACGGACTTGCTGGAGCTCGATCTGGAGACCGTGGAGCCTTCGCTCGCCGGGCACAAGAGGCCCCAGGACCGCATCCCCCTTTCCGAGATGAGAGATCACTTCGCAAAATCCCTCAAGGACCTGGGAGTTGATAAGAAAAGAGAGCCCGTGTCCGGGATGCTCGGGGACGGTTCGGTGGTCATCGCTTCGATAACCTCGTGCACGAACACTGCCAATCCGTCGGTCATGATAGCGGCGGGGCTTCTCGCCAAGAAGGCGTGCGAGCTCGGACTGGAGAAGAAGGACTTCGTGAAGACCTCCCTCGCTCCAGGATCGAAAGTGGTCACCGAATATCTGAAGAACTCCGGCCTGCTCCCGTTCATGGAAAATCTTGGATTCCAGGTATGCGGCTACGGATGCATGACGTGCATAGGCAACAGCGGGCCGCTGTCCGACGACGTGTCGAGACAGATAAAGGCCAACGACCTTGCCGTAGCGGCGGTGGCTTCCAGCAACCGCAACTTCGAAGGCAGGATCCACCCGTTGGTAAAGGCCAACTATCTGGCCTCTCCGCCTCTTGTGATCGCATACGCCATCGCGGGAAGGATCGACATAGATTTCGAAAACGAACCGATAGCGAATGCAAAAGGAAAGGACGTCTATCTGAGGGACATATGGCCGGACGACGCTGACGTAGAGGACGTAAAGAACAGGTTCGTGGACTCCGAGACGTTTGCCAAAGAATACCGCAACGTGTTCAAGGGTTCCGAGAGATGGGACAATATCCCATGCAAGAAGTCCCCGCTGTTCGCATGGGACGAGAAGTCGACTTACATACGGAACCCTCCTTTCTTCGACGACATTTTCGAAGAGCCCGCCATCAGGGACATAGAGGGGGCAAGATGCCTCGCGATGCTGGGAGACTCGATCACGACCGACCATATCTCGCCGGCTGGAGACTTCCCTGCCGACAGCGACGCGGGAAGATATCTGCTGGAACGCGGAGTGGAGAAGAAAGACTTCAATTCCTACGGCTCCCGCAGGGCCAACCATGATATAATGGTCCGCGGGACTTTCGCCAACATCCGTCTCAGGAACCGGCTCGTCCCGGGGTCCGAGGGCAGCAGGTCCGTATATCTCCCCGACGGGACCGTCGACACTATTTTCGAGACGTCCGGCAGATACATGGAGGAGAGGACGCCCCTGATCATATTGGCCGGGAAGGAGTACGGTACGGGCAGCTCGAGAGACTGGGCGGCCAAAGGGCCCCTTCTGCTGGGCATCAAGGCGGTAATCGCCGAATCTTTCGAGAGGATACACCGTTCGAACCTGATAGGCATGGGCATAGTGCCGCTTCAGTTCCTTGACGGCCAGAACGCGGAGTCTCTGAAGCTGGACGGCACCGAGACGTTCGATATCGACCTGGAAGGGCTGGAGCCGAAATGCCTGGTGGGCGTGACGGCTTACAGGGGAGGCATGAAGCTGGAGTTCGACGTCGTATGCAGGGCGGACGTCCCGGCGGAGATCGACTATCTGGCCAACGGCGGGATACTTCAGTACGTGCTGCGCAAGATGATACTGTAAACCCTTTAGACACAAATCTTTTTATCATGATGCGAACTACCCGCAACAGTCGGGCCCGTGGGCTAGCTTGGTATACTTGTAGCTTCGGGAGCTATAGACTCCGGTTCAAATCCGGGCGGGCCCACCATTTTACAGCCCTCATCTGCATGGCGATTGCCGTTTGCCAGGTTGCTTTATCATTTCATTTTCCTGCGCGACGGTCAAACGCACCTCGGGTACAGAGCCGTTACGATGCCCGAACGTGAGGCCGTTGAACCGGCCGTGTTTGGAAGTGTAAGGATCTGAGGACAGGGCATTAAATTTGTACCATGCACAATGGAATTCATACCTATTTGCCGAATAGAAACGAGGCCCTTTGCTTCATGCGAAGGAATCGACTTAAGACCTTTAGACACCGTTCATGAACGCTCCGTGACCTGGTCTCACATCGGTTAAATAGAGAGGACACGGTCTATGAGCGGTGCCCGTTTGAAAGAAAGATACATCTCCACGGACAACGGGAAGATCTGGAGCTGCGTATACGGAGAGGAAAGGAAAGGTGTGCCTCTGCTCGTCGTGCACGGAGGCCCCGGATTCCTCAGCATGCCTCAGACCGTAAGCGATCTTTCCTGTGGAGGGCCCGTGTACTTCTACGACCAGCTCGGCTGCGGAAGATCGGACAGGGCTTCCGATGACAGACAGTATTCTTTGGAAACCTACACGGAGGAGCTTGGCGTCGTAAGGAAAGAATTGGGCCTCACCGATGTGGTCTTGGTCGGATTCTCCTGGGGATGCGGGCTGATATGCTCTTATATTCTGGAAAGGGGGACGGAAGGAGTAAAGGGGCTGATATTGTCAGGCCCGTTGCTGAGCTCTCCGATGTGGGAAATGGACCAGAGGAGCAATATTGCGGCACTGTCTGATTCGGCGATCGCAGCGATCGAGAGAGGAGAAATAGACAAGGAATACGGCGACGCCTACGGCGAAGCCGTGACCGAATACTATAGGAAATTCCTCTGCAACCTCGATCCGTGGCCGGATTATCTGGTAAATTCCATGGAAGGCATGAACGTGGATGTTTACATGAGAATGTGGGGCCCCAGCGAGTTCACGGTCACCGGCAGCCTGAAGCAATTCGACCTGTACCCCAGGCTTCAGGAGATAGGCATCCCGGTCCTTCTCACGTGCGGGGATAGCGATGAAGCGCACGTCAAAACGGTGAAGGATTTCAAGGATGCGTTCGGAAATGCGTGCATGGCTGTCATACCTGGCGCTACGCATATGCACCATATCGAAAGGCCCGAGATGTACAAGACATCGGTCGAGTGGTTCCTGAAGGATCTGGAGAAAAGATGACAGGCATCTTGTGATGCTTCCTATCATAGTATTTCGGCAGATGGAAGAAACGGTGTGACGACCGGAGTGCGGAAACGATCGGTCCACCGGAATTCGAACGCCGAAAAACCGTACTCGGGAGGGTAGCCCGAAGGGGAGCGACGGGGCGTGGTCGCGACGGCAAAAAACAAAGGTCCGGGGCCATGTTTATACAATTTCCTCTCGGTCCCCTCTTAAACTCCTGTTGAATTGCGTGGTAGACTGCTTAGTGATCCTAACCAAAGTCGACAGCATGAATAAGGATCCATCTTAGGTCTTTACGCCCGAGGTCGGAATCGTGCTTCTTGACCTTTTTGACACGATAACGAGCGGCTGAATGACCGATTCCGCAAATGCGTTCGCGAAGAAGACGAAGTGGATGTCGAAATATCTGGAATACGCGCTCGTCTCCGAGAGCAAGCTAAAGGACCTGACCGTGAACAACGCGATCCTTGCGACCGGGACGTACAGGATCATCGATGACGGCGGCCTGAGTATACGTATAGAGAGGCCAAGCACGTCAGGGAGATACTGGAGCTGTTAGGGGTCGAGGACCCGGAGCGGATGCCGTTATCCGTTCAGGCGTGATGTGGTACCATTCCGGGAATTTCGGATGGACCGAGAATTTCAGTACAAAATATCATTTTATTAGAGAAAATTAGACATTATCATCAAAAATGCCTAAATTTTAAATAAGATGCTCTCTTAGTAAGAGACACCTTGACCGAGGGGAAACGAACGGTTTTCACCTCGGTCCTGATCTCGGAGTATTGTCAGTGCCGGTCAGAGAAAGCAAGTGAGTTTGCTCATAGAGCGGGTTTGCTTCTAAAGGTTCATCCGCTGAAACCTGGAATCTTCAACGGTCCGCAGACCTCCGGGATTGCGGGGCGCGACTGAGATCCCTCATTATTTGGATTCCCCAATCAGCGGATGCGCTGTTCCTCTTCCGACCGACAGGGCTGAATGCTCCGATCCGAAGAAATCGGGGAATAAAAATGTCATCTGGAACAACGAGAAAAAGACCGATAAAGGCTGTGGACAACATGTTCCACGACCGTATAACGGTCGGTATGGAAAAGATCAGAGCCCGCATCAAGGGCTCAGTCAAGAATTTTACAGAAGAACACCGCCCCCCTCCTAAAAAAGTACGGACCGCGAAGGAAATATTCGGCGGAGCGGAGACCCCGACGGACAAAGAGGGCAATCAGATCATGATCAGGGTGCGGAACCTATCGAAGATTTACGGAAAGCACCCCCAGGAAGCGCTCAGACTCCTGGAGGGCGGCCTGAGCAAAGAGGAGGTGCAGGAAAGGACCCCGAACAACGTCGGCCTCTATGACGTGTCCTTCGACGTCATGAGAGGAGAGATATTCGTGCTCATGGGGCTGTCGGGCTCCGGAAAATCTACCTTGGAACGCTGCATGAACAGGCTCGTCGAACCGACGTCGGGGCAGGTACTGATCGACGGGCTGGATTTCACAGCCCTCGGTGAAGAGGACCTTCGCATCGCGAGGCGGGAGAAGATGTCCATGGTCTTCCAGAACTTCGGGCTGCTGCCCCACAGGGATGTCAAGAACAACGTTGCCTACGGTCTCGAGATGCAGGGCGTCCCCGAATCGGAGCGCCTGGAAAAATCCAAGACCGCGATAGATCTCGTCGGCCTTTCGGGGTACGAGAACAGCATGCCCTCCGACCTCAGCGGCGGTATGAAGCAGAGGGTCGGGCTGGCGAGGGCCCTCGCCACCGACCCGGACATACTGTTCATGGACGAGGCCTTCAGCGCCCTGGACCCCCTCATCAGGAGCGACATGCAGGACGAGCTCATCAGGATACAGTCCAAACTAGGTAAGACCGTGGTATTCGTCACACACGACCTGGACGAGGCCCTGAAGATGGGGGACCGGATAGCTCTCATGAAGGACGGACGGATCGTACAGGTGGGCCGTGCGGAAGAAATACTCCAGAACCCCGCGAACGAATACGTGGACCGCTTCGTCAGAGAAGTGGACCGGACCAAGATCTTGACCGCGGGCCTGTTCATGAGGAAGCCCAGGAGGGTCCTGTACGTCACACAGGGCCCGAGGACCGCGCTGAAGCTCATGGACAGCTCGGACAGGAACGATATGCTGGTCATAAACCGTGACAACCGCCTTCTCGGAATGGTAGAGTCCGACGACGTGCTCCGTGCGGTACAGTCGGGAGACAAAGACCTTTCGAATGTGGTCATCAGGGAGATTCCCTCGGTGGGCCCGGACACTCCCATGAAAGAGGTGATTCAGATAATGGTGACCACGGACTTCCCCATCCCCGTGGTGGACGGGGACGGTGTATTCCTGGGAGTGGTGAGCCCTTCGGTGGCCGCCGACACCATGGGGCCGGGAGGTGAGGAATGATGTCTTCTCCCGTAGGGGTCTTCGCGGACAAGCTTGTGGACTTTATAGAGTACTACTTCGGCTGGCTGCTGACGCTGTTCAAAGAAATCCTTGATCTGGCACTTGAACTGCTGGGATACGTTCTGAACTATCCCGGTCCGGCATTGTTCATACTGGTGCTAATAGGCGTTTCGGTGCTGATCACCAAACGCATCGTCCTACCGCTGCTCATCGGCGCGGCCTTCTGCATAATCTGGTGGATGGGATACTGGGAGAGCTCGATGGTCACGCTCAACATGGTGATTGTGGCTACTGCCGTAGCCGTTATCATAGCGGTCCCTTTGGGGATCTGGGCGGCCAACAGCGAGAATGCGAATCCCGTCATCAAGGCCTTGATGGACTTCATGCAGACCATGCCCGCGTTCGTGTACCTCATACCGGCTGTCATATTCTTCGGGCTCGGAGCGGTCCCCGGTGTGATCGCCACGGTCATATTCGCAATGCCCCCGGTCGTAAGGCTTACGAACCTGGGCATAAGACAGGTCCCCAGGGAGATGAACGAGGTCGCGGACGCCTTCGGATCGACCGAATGGCAGAAGCTAACCAAGGTTCAGCTTCCTATCGCTATGCCCTCCATCATGGCCGGCATCAACCAGTGCATAATGCTCTCGCTGTCGATGGTCGTCATCGCCGCAATGATCGGCGGAGGAGGACTAGGCGGAGATATCGTGTATGCGCTCAGCAGGATCGACATCGCCATGGGATTCGAGGCAGGCTTGGCAATAGTGCTGATCGCAGTGACGTTGGACAGGCTGACCCAGTCTTTCAAAGAAAAAGCAATAGCATAAGAATACAGGAGGTAAGAAATGGAAACTAGATATCTGAAGATAGGTGTGGTGGCCGTAGTGATAGCGTTCCTGGCCACCGGAACCTATCTGTATGCTGGCGAATCCTACGACGAAAAAATAGAGAAGACGGGGACGGTGCTCGAAGACGGGGCCATATCGGGACTTGTGGTGCCCGCATACACGGCAGAATTGCTGAACGTGACTTCCATCTCCGATCTGAACGGTCATGCATCGGTATTCGACAATAAGATCGTCGGTATCGATCCGGGTGCCGGGATAACGGAACTGACGAAAAAGGCAGTTGCCGAGTATGGTCTGAGTTTGAGTTTCGTAACGAGTTCCGAGGCCGCGATGCTGGCGGCCCTCGATACCGCATACAAGTCCGGGGACCACATAGTCGTTACCCTGTGGGATCCTCACTGGGTGACCGGCATGTATGACCTGGTGTACCTGGACGACCCCAAGCTGGTCTACGGCGAGGCGGAATCCATCGAGTCCTGGGCTAGGCCCGGGATGAAGGCCGAGGATCCGACACTGGCCAAGATAATGGAGCAATACTCTTTCGAAATTGATGAGTTCAGCGGGCTCCTGGCATATATCGAATCCAACAAGGACGACATGTCCGTCGGCGAGGCGACCCGGAGCTGGATAGATGAAAACCCGGATGCCAAGGAAAGGTGGATGGACGGCGTGGAATACCAGGGTGGCCGCGGAAACATCGAGATTGGACTTGTCAGCTGGGCATGTGCGATCGGCAGCTCCAACGTCCTTAAGAACCTGTTAGAGGACGTGGGTTATTCCGTGACTCTGACCATTGTCGATGCGGGAGTTATGTACACTGGCCTGGCCTATGGGAACATAGACCTGATCACCACGGCCTGGGTGCCGCTGACGCACGCCCAGTATATGGAGAACTACGCCTGAGGTAGTTCGGTCGAAGGGCGAATCAAACTTCTTAACTTTTTTCAGCTTATTAATGCAACGACCGAATGCCTGTCTCGAAAAACGGAAAATTACATTATTGTCTTCATATGCCGTTGTTCAGTTAATTTAAAATCTGCGGAGAAATCATCACGTGACATGAGATATTGCGGTGTTTGCGGATTTGCCCTCGACGACGATGTGAGATTCTGTCCCGGATGCGGTACCCCCGCATCTTCGGAGAGGCCCGCCGTTCCGGACTCCGGGACAGAGGACACGGGGGCCATGATAACTGCAGACAGCATCTTCAACGCATCCAAACAGGAGCTGACGGGCCTTTTCTCATACGGCAGGCTTGGCAAAGAATTCACGGGAGATATCTCCTTTATGCGGGACAGGGTCCGCAGGACCGTGAGCGGCACGCCGGCGGAGACCCTCCGGAGCATCGCCGATTCCAATATGGCCGACGTCCGCCGGAGGCTGTCGCAGATCGACGACGGCATCAACGACCGGAACTGGAGTAACATAGTGGATTTCACTAAGAATGGGCTACCGGCAGCGATAGTATCATACTTCTACGATCCGGGCCTGGCAACCGAAGTGAAGAACATTATGGACCGCATGAAGACGCTGTCGAGAAAGGGATGGGACAAGACGGGGTTCCTCGGGAAAGCCGCGGTGCCCTCGGCAAAATTCGAAGACATTTACCTTCTGCGCTACGTGACGTCCAACATAAGGTTCTGAGAAATCCAGAGGTAGCACGCGTGGGGCCTTACGCCGGCTCGTCACCATTTCCGGGCCATTGCTCCACCCAGGGAGTTTTCCCGGAATCATCGGACACCTTACGCTTCATCCCCAACTTATGAGGAATCTTCACACATGGGTGGCTCGACCAGAATCGTCAATGACGTTCAGGCTTGTCATCCACATGCTGTGGGGCTCTGGGCGTTTAGGAAGTGAGCAGCTTTTCCCGATATGGGATCTTTCTCCATCGTCTTATTCCGCCCGTGCGATTCCCACGCGTGCATCCACTAATATGAGATATACAATATTTATAATTTTCCCAAGTTACATCCATATACACACAAAATGCACCATCTTCCTATCTGTTCGATCATAACGGAACGTCGAGGGGCGATCGTCCGGTTGTTAACCGAGCATCGAGAAAAAGGAAAACCGGACCAGGCGATAGAAGTATACAGGCCGCAGAATCGATTGAATTTTAGTATTAACCGATTCGACAGGCCTTTAAAAAACGTACATCTTCATGATTTCTCGTTAGAAGAACCGTCTTATCGGCGGGATCCTGAAGCGTGCGCGCCGCCGAATGGAGATCGATGGAATCAATTAGTGGTTGATCGGCTTCATCGGGGAGATATGTATTCTCTCTTAAAACCGACCGGCCAGATAGAAAGTGGTGGGCCCAATGTGATTCTCTATCCTCTGACCTGATCTGGCCCCTCTCTTTTTTTGGTCGGGAATTCGATCCGATTCTGTACGCTGAAAAATTCTCCGAACTCAATCCCCCGGAGGCAGAATAATGCCGTTCTGTCCCCTCAAGCCGGGCACGGCATGCGCGGCCACTCTTGAGCTCGCATCATCGAGCTGGTGCATAGGGTGTCCGCTCCTAGACCAGTGCGACCAGGCCATGCTATACTGCAATTTCCGTAGTGGAATGCGCAAAGATGCCCCGGTCCTAAAGGTGGAGGTGTCAGCATGACCCTCGTTGCCTACGACCTAAAAACGGGGAAGCAGGTCCCGCTCGGATCCAAGATCGTCGACTTCCGCGGGAACGAGGCCACTCTAGTGAGCTTGGACCGCGTCAACGAAATGCGCTACGGAGGGTACAGGAGCGGTAAGGTGACGGCGGACTGGGGCGATCATATCAGGAGCGTGTACGACGGAGTCTTCGACCTCGAAGTCAGAGATGCCGAGTGGGAGGCAGATCGATGATTCTTCCGTACACAGTGGAACAACAGCCGATAGACGGCGAACATCGGATCTGGTCTGAGTATCATGACAAAGATGTCACGGAGGTGGACGAATGACGTTCGACCATCGGCCCAACATAGTTGATTTCAGTGAAATTCAGAGATACATCGACTGCTGGTATGCGGGGGAATATCTGCCGCCCAAGATGATGATCGCGGAGCAGAATGGACACTATGTCACACTGGACAATTCTAAAGGGATGGAATGTAACGTTGAGATTTTCTCAACGTTTTCGGGTGCTGTCAGATATTTGAGCCGTAAAGCGGAGCTCGAAGACTACGATATCATCGACGGCGTCTACTCCGAGGCGATCACGGCTCGCAAGACATGCGACGAATGCGCCCACTGGATAGGCAAGGAGGACTATCCTCCGGAGTATCAGTACTGCGACCTGTACCACATCTGCCCTACCCTGGATTTCTTCAATTTTTTGACAAACCTGGGAATGCTTGGCAAATGCCCCTGCTTCGAGGAGGAACGTCAATGATTCCTCCGTACACGGTGGAACAACAGCCTATAGGCGGCGAACATCGGATCCCGCTCACTCCGGCGGAGATCGCAATGCGCGAGGAGGCCGCAGAACGCCGTAACAGGCCCTGGGAGCCCTCAGACGGCAGATACGAGCTCTATCCGGTGGAACAACAGCCTATAGGCGGCGAACATCGGATCCCGCTCACTCCGGCGGAGATCGCAATGCGCGAGGAGAGGGAGTTCGATTGGATTTATCCCGAGATTACAATAGGCCTTTCTCAGCTTACTAACGATGAGCGCTATATTCTGTCCCGGGCACTCCAAGAGCCGGGCGACGTTGTAAACATACCAGTGGTACTCAACGGATACTCGCAACTCAAAAAAAACCGCGTAAGAACGAAGGATGCGAACTATCAAGCGCTGTATCGTGCCTTCCAAAGGCTCAAAATCCGTGGTCTTGCGACGATTTCCGAGCAGGACGGTCTCCTTTTACTCCGTGCTCTTCGTCCGCAGATCGCACAAGTGATCCGCAACGACCGCGCGACACGTTATTTACTTGATAAGGGGTATTTGCAAAATTCCAACCAAGGCAAAAACCACTCAAATTCTGATGGAAAAACGGTCCGTTCTTATGACCATCTGGCTGTACCGAAAAACGCGACCGGAAGAAGGCTGGCCGCGATCAATTTGCTGCATGGGGTCGACATGCTCGATTATGCCGACCGGAACATGATCAACTCGTACTTCGCGGCCTACGACGACGAAGTGTCGCAAAAGATCATTGCGCTGATCTCCAACGAGGGAGAGATTGTCGGGTCTCAATATTCGACACGCTTCAACGACGTCCGGAAAGCCGCGGTCTCTCTCAAAAAGTTCGACCATGCTGTAGACGTATCTCTCGGTGAGTACCGCAAGGCGGTTTTCCTCACGTTGACGACCGATCCGAAGCTTTTCAAAAATCTCTGGGAGGCCAATCGTTCCTTTTCGAAGTCATGGAATAAATTCATGTCCTTCATAACGAAAAAGTTCGGCGGCAAGCGTCCCAAGTACATCAATGCGTTCGAGTACACAAAGTCCGGACTGATGCACTGCCATGCGATAATATTCGTCGATTATCTGATGGACGTCCGTAAGATATCCGAAGAATGGTCACGCATCGGGCAGGCCGAGATAGTCTACATCTACGCGTTGCACAACCAGATCGCCCGTGGCGGCAAGCGTCGCCAGTGGCAGTGGCTCAAGACACGTCCTGTGGACCCTCGTACCGGGAGACCGACCAGAATGCGATCTGGCACCGACTATCTTAAAAAATATCTGAAGAAGGCGACGCTGGCGATGACGTCTTCCGAGTGGAAAGGCAAAGACGGCAAGATACACTCGGAAAACAAATACGATATCCAGTCCCTATATTGGGCGCACAACAAGAGGTTCTGGACATCTTCAAGGTTTTTGCTACATGCTGATAAGGAAGAGGTCGAGACAGAGTCGGAAGAGCCCAAGTTCGCCTTCCTGGGCGTGTTCTGGGAGGAATTCGCTGATAATGTTGTCGACCGCATGATATACTGGCGCGGAGGAGAGAGCCCTGACATGGACTATGGCATCGGAGGGGAGGCGGTCACATGACGTCTCCGACATCCATCGAAGCTTACTATTCCATACCAGATCTGCATGAGCGCCAGCGCAGAGTCTACACATGCATAGCTGCCAATCCCCGCATGTCGTCCAACGACGTGGCCCGCGCAACAGGTATGAGCATCGATAACGTCCGCAACCGCATCACTGAGCTGCTCAATGACGGTCAGATCAGGATATGCGGCAGAAAGCGCGACCATATGACCGGAAGGACGGTCCGTCAATACGAGAAAATCGAGGATCACCCCGTAGTCCGCTGGGCAGAGGTATCGGCATGATCGCTCGCCCGGAGAACGGTCAGCGCGTCCAGATGACGCTAGAGATGGTGCCGGCCGATCTGCCCGACACGGGTCGGCCCAAGGTTTTCCGCCGGTGGCTCATCCGCGACAAGGCGGCCAATCTGATTGACCAGCTGAGTCTTCTCACCGGAAAGCCAAAGCAGGAAATAATCGACAGCGCAATATGCGTTGTCGCTATAATGTATTCGACAGACCCAGAGCAGGTGTCCGCGCTCCTGTCGCAGGTCGACATGGATTCTGTCGATGAAACTATTTAAACAACTGATATTTTTTCGTTATATTGCTTCATTTCCGACTTAAAACCATCAATGGCGTAATGTGACTCCCCCCCCCCCCCCCCACCCC
>DAUY01000011.1:106014-186457 GCA_002505345.1 Methanomassiliicoccaceae archaeon UBA370
GGATTCTGTCGATGAAACTATTTAAACAACTGATATTTTTTCGTTATATTGCTTCATTTCCGACTTAAAACCATCAATGGCGTAATGTGACTCGCCATCCCAGCAGCAACGACGCATTGGCGCCGGGCATAGACTGGGCTGGCGGAAGTCCTCAAATATGAAGAAATTCAAAAAAATTAAATTGCGTGTCCCTCGGATTCCCGAGAATGCAAAAATAATGTCCCTGATGGCCATAATCCTGATCTGCGCCGCTCCGGCGCTTGTATCGGTGATAGATGACAGCATGAGCTCCCAGGTAATGACTAAAAATATACCGTTCGAGGATGAGGATAATTTGGCGATTACCTACGTCGACACTAGCGGGGTGTGGCAAACTGGAGCCAAGCTTGCTTCTCTGTATCCGTCTATGAATGATGGTTCATATTTCTACACGGTATCTAATCCAGAGGATGCTGCGAGTGTAAGAATGATTTCGATTCACTCTGTGGCTCCTACCGAGATCCCTAATTTTGATAGGATGACTATAACTATTGATGGAGATCAGCCTACATCTTCGTACTTTAGTGTAAACTCGTCGACCTCGCCAACGACACATCCTAGGCATAATATCTATGCGATCGAATCGGCTCCTGGTGTGTGGGTAATTGATGCTGATTCCATAGATCGCGCCAAACTAGGTGCCTCCCAATATGACACATGGTCCCTAATGATCATTTATGACGGTGGACTTACTACGGGATCCTCTGTTACTGTGGAAACCTATACGGCTTCTACGATCGCCTATGGCGAAATAATCGTAGGCGCAACCGGAGCCTTGCTGCTGATCTGCGCGCTTTTCGCTACTCCGTATTTCGGCCTCAACGGCGGTTATACCGGTCCAAAACCTAAGAGGAGGGGTGCCTGATGGTCAGCTTCGACTCGCTCAATATTGATGCTGTTGCGATTCCGCAGTACGATCTGACGATGGTCCTCGCGATGTGCCTTGTGGTCGGCGCCGTTGCGCTGGCCATTATGATGTTCGTAGGATCCAAACGGCAGATCGGGTTTTGGGGCGGATTTGCCCTCTCCGCGGCCGCATGTGGTGTAGCAATTGCTGCGCAGCACTATGCCGGACTGCTAGATTGGATCATTCTTGGCGCCACCGGTGTGAGCACCGCGGCCTCGCTCTTTGTCTTCGGAATGGTTAGTATGATCGCCGTCATGGCCTGGAATTTCGTCAGGACTAACGGCAAACATCTGGTGAGGTGATCCTCATGAGCCTCTGGACAATGGTCGGCAAGGCGGCAACTAAGATAGGCTGGAAGGGGGGATTCATGGCCAGCACCGGTCTCTTTGCTGGGTCCCTCCTCAACGGAGGACGCCTCATCGGCGGCGGAGGTGGCGGAGATAGCAGCCTCCTGGTCATAGGCCTCGCCGCCGTCGCTGGTATCGCCGTTGCGCTCTACTACAGCAAGAGTAAGCCGGGGCGACGCTGATGGTGCTGCCGCTGCTGCTCGGGCCTCTTTTCACTATCTTCAGCGTAGCTGATGCCGGTGTCTGGCTCGCGTCGGGCAAGGACATTATCCATCACGTGACCGGGGTCGATGTACTGGGGACCATCCTCGGCCTGTTCGGAATCAAGGATGGGCCGGACTACTCTGGCGTGGTCGACTCGCTCAACGATATATCGTCCCTGATCGTAGTAGCAGTTGCGTTGATCGTGTTCGTCGGAGCCGTAGCGCTTCTTAAACCGAAAAAAAAGAAAAGGAGGTCTTAATTTGGGATTATTCGGAACCGTCTTCGGTCCCATACTCGACGTGCTCGGAGTCCGCAAGACGGTCAGCGTGTTAGGCGGGCTGGTCAGCGGGTCTCTGACGTCCATCATCCTGGGCGGAGCGGCCGCCCGTAGGGATGTGATCGAGGCCGTGGAGGATGCAACTACGCCCGAGTCGGTCCCCCAGTCCATCCTCGATGCGATATCCCAGCTCGGGGACACGCTGACGATCATAATAGGCGTCGTAGCCGTGCTGGCGCTGATCGTGCTGCTGAGGCGCTGATATGAAGCTCTGGCTGATCGGAGCGGGCGTCATTCTTTTTCTGACGTCGTCCATGCTGGCCGACCTGGTCGCCGGCGCAGGGCTGGAGCTCTCGGTCGGAGGAACAGACTACGCTGTCGATGCCGCTAAGAAGATACTGGATTTGATCGCCGGTTCTATGATCGTGTGGGGCATACTCGATAAGCCCAAACTCCGGAGGTCCCGCTGATGCGCATAGCCGTAATTCTGACGATCGTCTTCATCGCCGCCATGGGCGCCGTCGGCTTCGCTGTCGACTCTGTCGACGCAGCAGAGCCGATCACTCTGGGCGCCGAGGCCTCTCCCGAGCCTGTGCCGGTGGACGAGCCGACCATACTCGGCATATCGGCCCTGGAGGGAAGATCTCTGCAGCTCTCCGTTTCGGAGGGCTCGATAGTTGCCTACCCGACGATCGAGTGGCATCTGATCCTGCCCGCGGCAGCTACGGTGGATGCTGTCGACTCCGCGGGCACCATCATAGCCGGAGACCTTGCCGCGGGACACTACATATTTGTTCGCAACTACGCCGAGTCGACCGCCCAGTCCATTACATGGACCATCGATGGCGATGTTACTAAAATCACGCTGTCAATAGTCAGGTCGTCCTCTGCGGCCATCGGCATAGTGGACCCCGGAGACACAATATCCATCGACCCGGGGGAGCTTGTCCAGCTGGAGCGCGAGGTTGCGATAGGCTGTATCCTGCTGGTCATTGCGCCGAGTCCATTCCTTATCGCATTTTGGAAAAAACGGAAGGACAGGGGGTGGTCCGACGCCTTCGACGAGTGAGGATGCTTCGGCCGGCAGGGCCCTCGGCGGAAGACTGAAATCTGCCCGTGGTCAGCTCTCTACGGGCCTAGAGAAGCTCACGGAGTGGACTATTCTCCTCCCGGTCCTGCTGATCGGCGGAGCTCTTGTATTCTTCGGCTTCAAGTGGGTTTATCTGGGTGCTCTTATCGCCGGGGTCGTGGTCTTCAATTTTTGGGGCCGTAAAATGGCTTTTAGCGATCCAAAGCTCGCCCTTGTCGTAAACATTGAGAAGAGAGAGGTGGCGCCCCTTTTCATCGGAAGGAAACGCTGGGCGGATGCCGCCAAGGTCGGCCGTCCATCCCTAGCGTTCCGCACCCCCGGAGGACTCAGTGTGGAGATCCTGCGTTCCTACGACCATGCATCCAATACTGTCGAGTATCCCATTACCGACGAGTACTCGGATATAATGGTCGCCTGCATTCCCGAGCGCTATGGCCAGATGCTCGACGAGCTGGTCCGCACATCACGTTCCAACATGATCCTCTCGACCGAGATGGATGTCCACGCACTGAGCATAGCACAGAAGCACATCGAGGCGTTTGCTGCGGAGATAAACCGCGTCATTACGCCGCGCGACAAGGTGGAGAATAATGCCGAGAAGGAGGATCATTCCGATGATGACTCCGTTCTGTGAGACGAAGATCTGCCGCCGTCTCTCCTCTGTGAGGCACGGCGTTATAGTCCTGCTTGGGACGGGGCAACACGGAAAAACGGTCTCCATGCACGCGCTGCTGGCATCCGAGCCGCTGCGCGACAGAAATGTAGCGATGATCAACTACCCCAAGGGATTCGTCGCTGGAAATTTTCCGTCCCGTTATCGCTCGGTCCGCTGGCCGGAGGAGCTGGACGACTTCCCCCGCCTCATCCATCCCTCTCGGGATGTGGTCGCCATCGACGATGCCGCATGGCTCGTTGGAGCTCGCGACCACGCCTCCCGGGACAACAAGGACCTGCAGAAGCTTCTGACCATCGCGTCCCATCACGAACTGTTCTTCATATTGACGATCCAGAACTCCTCGATGCTGGACATCCTGATGATGCAGTCCCAGGACATCTACCTGTTTCACAAACACATGGACCCGTTGTCTTTGGAGTACGAGCGCCCTATGATCAAGACGCGGCAGGTGGTCGCCAACACGATGCTGTCCGAATATGCCAAAGCCAATCCCGAGCTCCACCCTAAAGGGTGGCTGTATTGCACGACGACCTGGGAGATGGTCTACAACGAGCCGCCGTCATGGTGGCAGCCTAAACTGTCGAAGCCATACTATGGAGTGATCCCCGGATGAGGGAGGACGACGTAATAGTCACGCCGTCGGAGGAGCTGAAGGCCCTCCTGGCGATGATGGCCGCCAAGCAGACAGTCAAGGAGCGTCCCGAGGTCATCCTATCGGATGATGCCGAGACCTATCTGCGCCTAGAGACCTATCTCGACATAATGCACGTCGGGGACCCACTGCGTCAGATCCTGCTGCACAGGCAGTCCGCCGGTGCGTTGCAGAGGGCGATCAAGAACGAGGACATCCTCCTCAAGATGCAGATGGTCGACCGGGGACGGACGGACATGGAGTACGCGGTAATCGAGCAGGCGGCGCAGAGCGTGCCCGCCGCGGAAGATATTGCCACCCCTCCCCCTACGGGGGAGGGGTGTCATAAAGAGGGCCGAAAAGAGGTGTCGGATGCGGTCGTTTGACCGATTAAATGTGCCACATGATGGAATTCCGGCGGAATAAAGGATCCATGCCCAAACCCGCCGGCTGAGCGTCGGCCACGAACATGATATAAGCCGGAATCGGCAGATTCGGGGACCCCCCCAGCTCCCGAATTTATACCTCTGTAGTCATGTTAATACCATGGACCTAATGGTTGAGAAGCTGATCGACACCCTGTACATGGAGATCGTCGAAAACATAGATGACGAAGTATGCGTCAACTGCCCTATCGTCAGGGCGATCAGAGACCTCAAGGACACGTTGCGCCATGCCACCAGCGAGAAACTGATCGTAGAGCTCGGGCTGAGCTTCCGGGCGATGGACTGCCCGTGCAATAGAAAAGATGTCACCCGGTCCGAATAAATTCATCCAATGCGGCCAGCATTTCGGCCGCTTTCTCACCTTTTTCTGTGAGCGACCAGTATACGGTATCCCGGTAGTCGCCGACTGCCTCGTACCTAGTCAGACCAGCATCTTCGAAGCGTTCGAGAGCCTTTTTTGCACCATCATAACTAAAGCCCCCCTCCTTGAACGCTCTGCGAACTACACGACCATTCCGGTAAAGAAACAGAAGGATTTCGGCATCGAATCCTAGTCCCCGGTAATCCATGATGTATGTTACGGTTATTGAACAAATACCGTTTTGTACAGGTTCTAGTACAGGAACTTATTTATTCTCGTTATGTACATGTTCATGTACCGATACAATCGGCGAAGTTGCACCGCAATGCACGCGGCGACAAACACGACACACACATGGAGACAAAAGGAGGGGGCAATCCTCTTCGCGTGCAACTTCTGAGGACCCCTCCCTTCTCCGCCCTGTTCGCCCAGCACACGTACAGGAGTGAGAAATATGGAAACACAAAAACCCGCGCTCGGGTCCAAGATCCTCGCATACGTCATGGCAAACGGACCGAGCAAGACATCTAAACTGAGGGACTACTGCCGCGCTCCGGCGACGGAGATCAAGGCCGCCTGCGACGCACTGACCTCCTCAGGCGACTTGGTCGGACTGAAGAGCGGCCATCTATACATATGGGCCTTGCCGGAGCATGTGGATCAGGTTGCTGCGCAGATCAGATCGGCCATGGCGTCCCGTCAGACGGAAGATATCCCCCGGCTCATCAGGTCGATAGCGTCCAATGCCGCTAAGCGCGATTTCGCTTGGGCGGTTTTCGACGAAATGTATGCAGGCTGCAGCATCCCCATGGAGGCGTGAGCATGATCGCCACATCGCTCAACGACCCGATCTATTCTCTGCTCAAACAATTCGGGACCTATGCCACGCCCGTCGAGCGCAAAACCCTGATATCATACATCGTCGAGAACAGACTTCCGCGCGGCCACTACATCGCAAAACCGGGCCTGGAAAGCTCCGGAATGGCCGCTATATCTCTCAGAGGAGAGGTCCGCACAGTATTGAGCAACAGTATTCTCTACCTCATCGACTGGCTCAAAACCGAAGGTCGGTCTGACGGCTCCGAGTACACGGAGGAGTATTGTCCGTACTGCACCAATGAGGTTCTGATCCCATTGGACAGCGAGGAATGTCCGGAATGCGGGACATGCAAGAGGCCCTCGGCGGAGGCGGAACAATGAGGTCACCAGGAGAAGCCGGTCTTATGGCCCTCTGCGCCAGAAACGGACTTCCGACTACCAAATGGGTCCTGTGGATCCCCGAGCTGCGGAAGAAGAACGGAGAGCTGTCCGTTCCGGAGATATGGAAGCGCCGCACTCCGGACGGCGTGGGGACGCTCACGGCGTATGTCTTTCCGGACGGCCGCGTACGCATCGCCGACGACAGGCTCAAAACCATCGCAGAGGCGGGCGCATGATCGCCTATCATGTCGGGGAGGACGGCGCCCATGGGCCCATCGATGTCATCGATTTGAAGTTCGAAGATCGTTTCGTCGGTCCGATACTCTACGGGAAAAAAACAACCACTCTTCGCCGCAGTCGGAAGGCGGATGTCGGGGACCGGTTCTCCATTGCCGGTCAGTACTACATCATTAATTCCATAGATAAGTGCGAAGACCTTCTTTCCATTCTTTCTTTATGGAAGGAAGAAGGGTTCCAATCTGCCGGAGACATGCTCGACTGGATGGAGGCCCATGATTATTCTCCGCCACTGTATCTGCATCGTTTCGAACGTTTCTTCACCAATCCGCACATATCTTTTGCTGGGACATCGTATCTGGCGTGCTCGGTTCCGTACGACTTGATCGCAGGGCGTCGTCTGTCATCCGGCTACGAGGGCCTATACAGGCTCGCCAATTGCAACATTCTCGAATGCCACGAATGGATGGATCCATATTGGGACGACGATGAGGAAGAGCCTTTCGGGGCCGTCTACTACGATATCTTTTTTGCTGGCGGCGCGGACCAAGAGTGCGACCCTGAGCCGATCGACGGCGGAGTCCTCGGATATTCCGAGTCCGACACCTTGAGAACACTAAATGACTGGCTGGTCGGTTGCGGTCAGGGATTGATAATCAAGCAGGTGGGAGTCCCGGTGGATGCGTGTGAGAGCGCTTCCGGGGAGGATGTATGATGGCTCAATATCCGCAATCCATGGAGTCTGCCATAAGCAAGTTCGTGATCCATCTGGACGATGACCGTCGCCTGACAGAATCGACCCTCAGATTCTACCGCAGCACGATCACGACGGTGTTCAACACGTTCCGCGACGGCCTCGGCAAGGAGGTCATGCCATGGGACGTGACTCTGGACAACGTCCGGTGGCTTGCTGACGAGCTCGTAGAGAAGAACCTGACCGTCAGCACCGTCCAGGGTTACATGGCCGCCCTCGCCGGTATAACCAAGTTCTACGGGGTCACGGCCGTGGCTGACGCCAATATCAGATATCCCTCGGATACCCGTCCTAACGTCCGCTGGATTCCGAGAGAGAATGCGATCCGGCTCGCCCGGCAGCGGCTAGATCCGATGACCGACCTCATCATACACTGCGAGCTATGCCTCGGCATGCGCAGAGTGGAGGTCATCCGCTTAAAGCCCACGAGCTTCGACGGCTCGGTCATATACATCAACGGCAAGGGCCCCAGAGGGGGCAAGCTGCGCAAGATGCCTTACCACCCCGCCACAGACGACATCTACCGCCGGTGGACCGCGGAGAGGGCCAGGCTCATCTCTGCGGCGCAGTCCGTCAAACCAACGGTCAAGGTCCCCGAAACGCTGCTCCTGTGGCAGCGCGGCAAGGCACTCGGATCCTATGATCCCGTCCGAGGAACGGCCATAAGCAACAGGGTCAAGGACGCGGGCATCGAGGCAGGAATCGATAACCTGTCGAACCACATGTGCCGCAGGACCTTCGGTCGGACGCTATGGAGGGACGGGGTCAAGATCGAGACCATCGCTGCCATGCTCGGCCACGATTCCGTGGATCAAACTCTGAAGTACATCGGCGCCGACCTCTTCGATATGAGCGCCGCGATGAAACAGTTTTCTTTATAAGGAGAAAGGTTTAAATGATGAAAAACGAAAGAAGCCGTTATTCGAGCGAAAAAATCGACCAGCCAGATGGAAAGTGGTGGGCCCAATGTGATTCGAACACATGACCTCCCGGTTATCAGCCGGGCGCTCCATCCAGGCTAAGCTATGGGCCCAATAAGGGACTTCAATAAAGAAGTATGATATAAACATTCCCCTCGTGCGGCATACTACCAGATAATACGGAAAATTGATAACCGGAACCGGCCATGTGCACCCATGGAGCCCATATTCAGCGAGAGGATACGAGTCGTCCCGGTCATGGCAGAAAGGGCCTTGCTCGCCATACTCGTGCCCACCGACGCATTCATTCTCATCAGCGCCTCTCTTGGATGGGTCAACTGGTGGCTTTTCGTCGCGATGGCGGCGGTCACGGCATTCATGTTCCTCCTTTCCAGATTATTAGTCCTCAAAACCGATGTTTATGACGACAAGGTAGTGATCAAGTACTTCAAGACCAGAAACTACAGGATGGAAAAGATAAGGGACCGCCGTTACGGTGTGATGAATGAGATTAGGAACTTCGCCGGCGTGGGTCTCCGCGGTCTGCGTTACCGCAACTACCTGTGCGCAGGATGCGAGACAGGAGTTGTTTTTCTCACGCAGGGGTCTGTGGTCGCTGTGTCCTCTTATAGGACCGAGGAGCTTGCGGAGCTTCTCCCCAAGGCCGTACCCAAACCCAAGGGGGAGGAGTGATGCAGCCCGTCTTCCGATGGGTAAGAGCCAGAGTCATGTGCTATGCCACAGAGGACAGAAGCAGGATAGCCGAAGTTTTCAGAACGTTCATCGGGACCGACGAATGGAACGAGGACGTGGTCGAGGGGGAGATGGGCAATATCACCTTGATAATGGATGCCGAGATCACCAGGCAGAAAGACATCGATGGGATCTTTGTAAGGCTCGGCGATGAGACCGTCGACCGGATATTGTCAGAGCTCGAAGACCGCACCGACGAAGACTGCACATTCTATGTCAGACTGGACAAGCAGAAGGCATTCTCAGGCACTTACTCGGTGGCGACGGGAGGGGACGTAATATCCCTGACATGCAAAGTAGCTTCCTATCCCGCCAAACGGGAGCTCGCGGTGGACATCCTGAGAAATTACCTCAGATCTCTTCCGCGGCAGGCACCTGAGCTTCCTTGACCTCGAAACGGGCCTCCTTTACACGGCGGCCTTTGATCGATTTCACGGTGATCTTAACTTTTTCATTGTCCACCACCGCTCCTCTGTATGGAATGTCGCCTATCTTGTACTGGATATATCCGCTGACATTGTAGTCCACATAATCCTCGGGATCGAACCTAAGCCCCAGGTCGTCCATGACATTGTAGATGTTGGCATCGCCGATGACCGTATATGAGCCGTCTGCCTCCCTTACCACAGGGAGTTTTACATCGTCGCTCTCGTCCCATATCTCTCCCACAAGCTCCTCGATGATATCTTCCAGTGTTACGATCCCCAAGGTGCCGCCGAAGGAGTCCAGGACCACGGCCATGTGGACCTTCGTCTTCTGCAGGGTGCTTAGGACCTCGGCTATGCTGGTGGACTCCTGGAAGAACTTCACCTGCCTTATTATGTCGATCAGATTGAAGTTGTCGTTGTTCACGACCCTTCTGAAGAAATCCTTGGCGTTGACCACTCCGATTATACGGTCGATGCTGCCGTCGTAGATCGGGATCCTGGAGTAGCCTGTGAATGTGAACAGCTCTTTTAGCTCGTCCATATTTACGTCCTTGCTTGCAGCTATTATGTCGACTCTGGGTATGTATACCTCGGACAGAGGGGTGTCGTCAAATGTGATAGCGGACTTGATGAGTTCGCTTTCGGTCTTCTCCAGTGTTCCCTCTTCCTCGATCTCGTCGATCATGACCACCAGCTCGTCTTCTGTGAGCGTCAGGGTGGCTTTTTTCTTGGATTCCTTTGTGAACACCGAGCTGAGCTTTATGAAGAACCATGTGACGGGCGTCAATACCGTCACGGCAAATGACAGAGAGCCTGCCAGCTTCAGTGCGTAGTGCTCTGCCCTCCTCTTCGCAATGTTCTTCGGCGCTATCTCTCCGAAAGTAAGTATTATCAGAGTCATGAAAACGGTCGCGACGACTGTACCCAAAGCAGGATTGTGGGGAAAGAGCTGCTCGGTGAAAAGCATCGTACAGGTTGTGGAGGCCGCTATGTTGAGTATATTATTTCCCACAAGGATGGTCGTAAGAAGCCTCTCGAAGTCGTCTGACAGTGCCAGCGCCTTGCTGGCGTTCTTGGCCCCATCACTCTCCAGCTTCTTGAGGCGTATGTTGTTGACACTGGAGTAGGCCATTTCAGAAATAGAGAAATACACCGCGCCCAGCAGGAGCGTGAATATTATTACCGATAAGATAACGACGAGCCCTACGTCCATCTCAGATCAACCCGTTCGTTTCAAGCGCACCAAGGGACACTTTTTTAATCCTGCCATGTCAAACTGACGCTTCAATTAAGCGACAATGGAATATAATGGTTATGAATGAAGGGGCTCCAAAAGGCGAGAAACAAGCAATTTGATTAAAAAAAGGAAAGGGTTTGTTACTGGTATGGGCTTCGTGCTTACATTCCCATCTTGCTCTTGACGTCGTTCGAGAGAACGGCGACCAGGAGGAAGGCGTAAAGAATGAATTCACAGAGGCTCAGGACTGCAGTTATCGCCATATCGATGGCAGACATGTCCGAAAGGAACGGAGTGACTATTCCAATGAGCGAGACGATGGTGAGCACAAGGAACACGATCACAAGGATAATCCAGATGATCTTGTCGAATGTGTCTGCAGTGCCGTCGGTGATCCTCTTCGCGATCCACATGAGGATCAGACCGAGGACCAGGGCAATGACTATCTCAACGACTCCAGCTGTGATGGAATCTTCGATCATCAGTCCTGCTCCAGTGAATATTCCGACGACTATAGTCGCAAGTCCGACGAAGTTTACGAACTTACCGAGAATGCTGAAAGCATTCGTGTCTTCGCCCCTATAAATAGGCAGTCCTATCCCAAGAATCAGGACACCGTAAAGGATCGTACCGATAGATGCTACGACTGAGCCAGTCGCCATCGGATCGGCAAGCGCTCCGTTTACGATCGCCAAGATTCCTGCCAGTATGCTGACGATACCGATAACCACGGCCGCCAGTCCGAAATTTTTAGGGTTGTCAATGAATGACATGTCTTATGAACCGACGAATGGAGTATAAATACTATTCTAAATTACATAGGCATTATAATAATCGCACAAAATGGAAAAATACATTGCTGGGTCTTTATTTTATCATTTCTTTGCATTATTAAACGAAGTCGTTCATTGTCGTAATTTTATTTTGTAATAGTTTTATTTATATTATAATAATATACGAGTCTGAGAGCTGACCGCTATGGCAAGCGAATTTACATACGAAATCGTCGAGGAGATAGCGACGCTATCCCAATCTTCAAAGGGATGGACCAAAGAACTGAACCTAATCAGCTGGAACGAGAGGGAACCAAAATACGACATAAGAGAGTGGTCCCCCGACAGGACCAAGATGGGAAAAGGAGTCACTCTTTCTAACGAAGAGGTCTCCATCCTGAAGAAGGCCCTGGATTCCAGAGAAGACATAGAGTGATCCCTTCGTTCCGGTGTGCCGGGAAGTGTCCGAATGTCGGATAACAGGGTAAACTATCTGGAGCGTTTCCTGGGAGGCGTGGACAAGATAGAGGCCGGCCGTCCGGGAGGAATATCCGAAGACCGCTGGCTGGTCGCTTATTACAGGCCGGAGTACGCCCCCGTGCTGCTCAGGTACCTCTCCTATGGGAACGAGAATGTGAGGGCTGAGACACTGATGCTGCTAACCGATGTCAGGGAGCCCGCCGCCGCGGACGCCGTCCGCAGGATGAGCTCTTCCGACACCGAGAAGGTCAGAGGTGCGTGCATCGGATACCTCAATGCGGTCTCCGATGCCGAGGATAGGATCCCCTCCCTCATGGACTCTCTGAAACACTCAAGGGGCGAAGAGTTCTCCAAGGCGGCATCCCTCATGGGTGCATTCGGAAGGAAAGAAGATATCGACGATCTCCGCAGGATATACGGCCAGGTTCGCGGGGAGATGCGCAAAGAGCTGTTCAACGCCCTCGAACGCATAATCGGACGCTATCCGGAACTGTTACCCAAACGCGACATGCTGTTGTCAGTTCCCTTGCCTCCGGAGGAGGATGCCTTCGACCGTTTCATAACCGTCTCCATGGAATACCTGGATAAACGCTACAGAGAGAACGTTTCTTCCCAGAAGAAGATCGACGCAAAGACAGCCGGCAACGTTTCGGCCGCCCTCAAAAAAATGAGGGTCAGACTCTACAACGAGTCTGATAACCTGCAGTACTACGGCGCCGAAGAATCAGAAAGGACCTCCAAACTAATGGAACTTATAAGATGGGCGTCCGAGGACCTTGCCTCGAAAACCATCATTCAGGGCGGACCCGGGCACCTGTGCCCAAGATGCGGTGCCCAGATGATTCTTTACCGCGGGCTGTGGTCATGCCCCGAATGCTGACCTGTTTTATACAAACCTTTAAATCCAGAACGTCAATCCAAACTTAGGCAATCTGATATAGCTCCCTGTACGCCGTAGGGAAGAGTTAGGAAGTAGTATTGGGGCCGAAAGAACATAGGAGATAGAAAATATGGCCTACGGAGACGACAGGAACAGAGGATTTAGAGACAACAGGGAGCCCAGGGAGATGTTCGACACCACCTGCTCCGACTGCGGAAAAGAGTGCCAGGTGCCCTTCAAGCCCACCGACGGAAGGCCCGTCTACTGCAGGGACTGCTTCCAGAAGCACCGCCCCGCTGACAGGGACGGCGGCAACGGTGGCAGGCGCCAGAGATACTGAGCTTTTCAAGTTCACTGCGATCTAAAACCTTTTACGTATTCACTTACGCTTTTGATTTTTCGAATTTTTCATGTCGATCATCATCTTCGACATCATCGCCACCTTCAGCACGGCGAACGACATCACGATGCCGGCCACTCCGATTATGAGCAAAGCGACACCTGAGCCCTCGTATCCCATAAGATACATCCCCAGTCCGATGAATGCGACTGCAGCCGAAATGAAAAACGCCATCTGAGCGGCACGGGAGCCCTGTTTCAAGTCCACGACAAAGGCACCGTACGGCAGATATTTAATCCGAATGCAAAGAAAAGAAAGTAGTTTGAAGGGTTTCTGTCCTGAAGATCAGACGATCTTCTTTCCGGAGTTGGGACCTACCCCTTCGTCGTAGACCGCCGTGACCTTGAACTTCCACAGAGCTTTCGCGTGCATGTTGGCGCCTGCGAGGGCCTTGTTCAAATTGTCTACGTCCGACCCCTTCTCCTCGCGCCCGAGGACTGTCGCCTGCATCTCAAAGGCCTTGGGGCCCGCAGTGACCAGGATGGCGACCTTCTTGTTCTCGGCCATGTACTCTGCGGACCTTTTCATCAGGATCTCGCCGACAGTGATGACGTCGCTGCCGATGGTTCCAAAGCTTCCGCATACTATAGCGTGAGGCTGTCCGGCCGCATTCGCGGTCACCATGACCTTTGTCGTTCCTTTGTCGTTCATTATGTCAAGAACTTCCTTGGGGATTGCTACCATGATTTATCACCAATCATAAACGGTAACAAAAGTATATCTAACAGGAAGTTACAGCGGTGTTATCCTAGAAGCCGGCTCCCGTCGACGGGCTTCGAAATCCTCACTTGGTCTTTTTGAGCTTCGACTTGTTCTTGCCCTTTGAACCGGTCATGTCATAGGCGCAGATGATGACGATCAGAGCGGCTACACTGGCGATTACTACAGAGAACTCGGCTAATTCAAACATGATGGCTCCAACGGCCGGTGCATATTTATGGCTTTTCAATGGGCCTGAGGTGCTGTACCACAAGCTGGACCTTTCCGCCCTTGAAGTACGGTATCGACGTGCAGGAATATTCAGTGTCGCTTCCGGGTATCACACGGGGCTTGCTGCAGTGTACCGGTGCCTGCATAGTGATGACATTGCAGTCCACACAGCATGTGGTGCGCCCTAGGAGACGGTAGCACTTGATGCCTATGACATCGTCGGCGGACTTGTTGAAGACCTTGAGGGCTGCACGGTTCATCCATACGATCGTGTGCTCCGAATCATGGATGATTATTAGGTCATCTATCTCATCCAGGACCATGTTGAGCAGAACGTCGGCAAATCCCTCTTCTTCCATTTTATCACCATTTGATAATCGCATTGAAGATATTAAACCTGGCGGGGAAGAAGGGGCAGTGCAAAGCATGCAACGGATACGGAATATGTCGGTATCCTCTATGCAACCCACGATTTTCTGTAAAAATACTGACAAATCCGTAATCTGATTTCGAATCTCGAATTTGGATGCCCTATCATTTAGACATTTTTTTATATGGACAACATATAGCCCACTGAATGACTTATGATGTTATCATCGTCGGGGCTGGCCCTGCGGGTCTCACCGCGGGCATATACGCCAGGTCCAAGATGATGAATACGCTTATTATCGAATCTGGCCGCGTAGGCGGTCAGCTTGTCAGCCTATATCCGGAGAAGGGGGTGCACAACTTCCCCGGCTTCGAGAGCGTGCAAGCCCGCAAGCTTTCCGACCGCCTCTATGCCCAGGCCGAAAACCTGGAGTGCAAGATCCGAGAAAAAGAGAAAGTGCTCGAGATAAATGAGGGCAAAGAGGACCTTGTGGTCGTTACCAACAAAGGCGAATATCACACGCTTACGGTCATTATAGCCATAGGAATGGGCGATTTCAACCCCAGGAAGATGGACGTTCCCGGAGAAGACGAGCTTTTCGGCAAAGGGGTTTCATATCTGCTGCCGGTCAAGGAAGAGCTTGTGGGTCAGAAGGTTACCATGTTCGGAGGCGGAAACAGCGCCATCGAGATGGCACTTATCGCAGACTCTGTCACCGACACCACGATCGTACACAGAAGAGGGGAGTTCCGGGCGGACGAGATGAACGTGGTCAGCCTGGAAAAGAGCAACATCCTGAAAGTCCTGAACGCAGAGACCCTATCCTTCAACGGAAACGGCAAGTTGAAATCCGTCACCGTGAAGCAGGACAACAGGACCTTCGAGATACCGACGGACCTGGCAGTGATCAACATCGGAATCAAGTCGGACCTGGGAATACTTTCCAAATGGGGATTGGAGCTTACCGGCGAAGGTCTGGTGAAGGTCGAACCCGACATGTCTACGAACAGACGCGGCATATTCGCCTGCGGAGATGTGGTGGACTACCCCGGGAAATACAAGCAGATAATCACGGCTTGCGGAGAGGCCGCGAACGCCGTGCAGATGGCATACAAATTCTCGAAGAAACCGTACTGGGCCTGAAAAGTAAACTGTTTTACCGGCCTTGCCGGCCGGAATTGTTATTCTCACTCATCGACGATTGCATCATTGGGGCACTCGTCAACGCAGGCCCCGCAGTCCACACAGGCATCCTGATCGATGACTGCGATATCATCTATGGCGATTGCGTCCTGAGGGCACACGTCGGCGCATGCTCCGCAGGCAGTACACTTATCTGCTATTACTTTCGGCATTTGAACACCTACCATGGTATGAAAAAAATCCGTATTTGTACTTTGCTAGTAGCAACAGAAAAATATCTTATGAAGGCCATTGAGTTTCATGATTTATTTTTCCGGCACCGTCATAACGAATGACGGAGCGGTCGAAGGATACGTCGGTCTAGAGGACGGCACGGTCGCAGAGGTCTCGGAGGGAAGATGCCCGGCCCAGCCTTTGGCTAGTGGGGTCATCGTCCCTCCCATGGTGGACGGGCACACACACTGCGCCGATTCGGGCCTGAAGGCTCCGAAGGAAATCTCCCTCTGCGAACTGGTCGGACCAGACGGCCTCAAGGAAAGATATCTGAAGGGATCATCCCCTGAAAAAATAGCCTGCGACATGAAGTGTTTTTCTAAACTGGCACATATGAATGGGATAGGGGATTTCATTGACTTCCGCGAAGGTGGGGTCGAGGGCAGCATGTTGCTTAGAGGGTCCGTACCCGAAGCATTCATACTCGGAAGGCCGTCTTCGCTCGAGTTCGACCCTAACGAACTGGATGAAATCCTAAGGTATGCAGACGGCATACAGCTATCGGGCATTAACGATGTGCCAGCATCTTATTCTGAGGCAGTAGCCGACTATACCGTCCGTTCAGGAAAGATGTTCGCCATACATGCCAGCGAAGGCTCGAGGGAGGACATAGACTCCATATTGGCGCTTTCACCTTCATTCGTCGTACACATGGCCTCCGCTGAACGCTCGGACCTCGTAAGATGCGCCGACGAAGACGTTCCCATCGTAACATGCCCGAGATCCAATATTTTTTTTGGTCTCACTCCCCCGCTGGCTATGATGCGTGAATGCAACAACACCGTCATCCTGGGAACGGACAACGCCATGATCTGCACCCCCGACATGAGAGAAGAGGCCAGGGAGTACTGTTCGATCCTTGGCGACCTTAAGGTCGACCCGGAAAACCTATGGGGCGCCATGGTGTCAAACGGAAGAAAGCTATTATATGATGGGAAAAGAATCGGGCTCCGACCTGGCATGGACGCCGATATTACGGTTCTGCCCTCCGAGGACGGGACCGCGGCCGGGATGTTGAGGAGCTCAGAACGCATACTGCGCTACAAACAGAGAAAAAAGGGTGATTGAGATGGTTTTCGATAAGATACTTGTTCCTACCGACGGAAGCGAATACACTAAGGCGGCCGTGAGGAAGGCCATGGACCTCGCCAAACTCAGCAGTGGTAAAATAACCGCCCTTTACGTGATGGACCAGACGATCTTCACCAATGTCCCGATGGACACCGCCGTCATGAACGTCTACCGCACGCTTGAGAAGGAAGGCAAAAATGCGCTTCAGTTCGTCGAAGAGCTCGGAAAAGAGACAGGGGTCAGCGTGGAGATCAAACTGGCCGAAGGAATTCCAATTAAAGTGATACTTGAACTTTCCAAGGAGTACGACGTCATAGTGATGGGGACCCTTGGTAGGACCGGTATGTCAAAACTCCTAATGGGAAGCGTGGCCGAGAGAGTGGTCAGAGCTTCCAGATGCCCCGTAATGGTGGTTAGGTCCCCTGAGGCTGATAAACAATGAAAACAGTATCCGAAATAATGACTCTGGCACCCATAGTCGCAGAGGTGCCGGGAACACGAAACGACGCAATCAACATAATGGTCAGGAACGACCTGACCGGACTTCCGGTGATCCGGGGTTCCGACGGAAAACTCGTAGGGGTGGTCTCGAGAAGGGACCTTTTCAGAAAATTCGAGGAAGACCAGCTTTCGCTGATCATGAAGAAGAACCCCATATATGTCGACAGCAAGACGCCGGTGAGCAAAGCCGCCGAGATATTCTTCAAGGAAAGGATCCACAGACTCCCCGTGACAGAGGACGGTAAGCTCGTCGGAATAATCACTCCTACGGACCTCATGGACTCTGTCAGGGCACTCAACAGCAAGATAACGGCCGAGGAGGCGATACACACCACATGCGTGACCGCATGGGAGAGCGACCCGCTTTCATACACCATACCGGCAATGAGGGTCAGCGACGTACCGGCTGTTCCCGTACTTGACGAGAACGGGAAGCTCGTTGGGATACTGACCGACCGTGACCTGTTCAGCGACCAGTCGGGGGACCCTGAGGCGATGAAGGCGCTGGGAATCGAAGACACATCGCTGGCCGGCTACAGGAACGTGCTCCCGCTGTTCTACACTGCAACCGACAAATACCTCGACCAGAAGAAAGCTGTAAGCGACTTCATGGTTAGGAACCCCATGACAGTTTACAAGAAGACCTCGATATCGGAGGTCGCCAGGATCATGAAGGCCAACGACTTCGGGCAGATACCTGTCAGAGGTTCAAAGGACGAACTGATCGGAATGGTCTACGATGTCGATATTTTAATGGCACTGACTGGTAATTTCAATGAATAAAGAGGCAGACGGAAACGAGCTTATGGCCATCTGCAAACGCAGAGGCTTCATCTGGCCTTCCTTCGAGCTTTACGGCGGCGTGGCCGGAATGTTCGACTACGGACCGCTCGGATGCACGATGAAGAACAACATACTCGAGGTATGGAGAGACATTTACAAGGGAAGGGAAGGTTTTGTGGAGATAGATTCCGAGACCGTCAACCCCGCGGAAGTGTTCAAGGCCTCGGGACATGTGGACGAATTCTCGGACTACATGACATACTGCACACAGTGCCAGCTTCCTTTCCGGGCCGACCATCTGGTGAAGAATTTCTGCGAGAACCCGGACACCATGAGTCCTGCGGAGCTCGAGGGCGCTTTCTCCGAATTCGGCATCAAATGCCCGGAGTGCGGAGGTGACCTCGGCAAGGTGGAAGAGTTCAACCTCATGTTCAAGACGACCATAGGGCCCGGCTCCGCGCGCGTGGGATATCTCAGGCCGGAGACTGCCCAGGGGATATTCGTCAACTTCCAGAACCTTTACCGCTACAACAGGGAGAAGCTGCCGCTCGGCGTCATACAGACCGGCAGGGGGTACAGAAACGAGATCTCCCCCCGCCAGGGAATGATAAGGATGAGGGAGTTCAACATGATGGAGGTGGAGCTTTTCGTCGACCCTCACGACAAGGGCTGGTCCAGGTTCCCCGAGGTAGAGGACGAGGAGCTCGTACTTGTACCCAACACCGGAACCGATACTGTGGTGAAGACTGTCGGACAGGCGGTGGAAGAGGGTATAATCGCGAACCGCGTGCTCGCCTACTTCGTGTGTACGACGAAACAACTCCTTCTGCGCCTGGGCATCGATGCCGACAGGCTCAGGTTCAGGCAGCACCTGAAGGACGAGATGGCCCATTACGCCGCCGACTGCTGGGATGCGGAGGTTCTGCTCTCCTACGGCTGGACCGAGATCACAGGTATAGCGGACAGAGGATGCTGGGACCTCTCCAGGCACTCGCAGTTCTCCGGTTCGGACCTTTCGCACTTCGACAGGTTCGACGAACCCAAAGAGATGACATTCATGAAGGTCCAGGCCAACCACAGGATGCTCGGACCGGCATTCAAAGGCAAGGCCAAAGATATCGCGGCCGCCCTGGAAGCTAAGACACCGGAAGACGTCAGGGACGGGAAGATCGTTCTGAACATCAGCGGAGAAGATATCGTTCTCACCAGCGAGTACTTCGAAGTCAAAGAAGTCACCGAGAAGGTCACCGGAGAGCGCGTGGTCCCCCATGTCATAGAGCCCTCCCACGGACTGGACAGAATATTCTATTCTCTGCTGGAACATTCATACTTCTATGACGAGAAGAGGGAATATTCCGTCCTGAGGCTGAGGCCAGAGGTTGCGCCGATAAAGGTGGGAGTGTTCCCGCTTATGGAGAAGGACGGCCTCGACGTGCTTGCCAAAGAGATATACGATAAGGTGCACTCGACTATGACCGAGGCCTATTACGATGGATCGGGAACCATCGGAAAGAGGTATGCCCGCATGGACGAGATAGGCACTCCATGGTGCATCACGGTCGACTATGAGTCTCTCGAGGGCCCCGACAAAGGCACGGTCACCATAAGGGAGAGGGATACGGGCGACCAGAAGCGCATCCCCGCAGACAAGGCTGCGGAAACAGTCCGCAACCTGGTGGGCGGGCTCGGCTTCTCAGACCTCTAAACTTCAAAAAAACCCCCTTTCATTTCTTTGCCAGCATAATGCTGGCTTGCCGAACTAAGTTTTATAGACATTGAACACGATGTAGATCGGAGGATTTGTTTATGGTGATTAAAGATCTAGAAGATCCGAGAAGGCTTTCGATGCTCAGGTCACAAATCGACGCCAATTCCGTCGAAGAGATCATGGACGACGACTTCCCGACCGTTGGTTCCGAAGACCGCCTATCCGACGTCCTGTCGGTGATGAGGGATACGAACTACCAGGACGTTCCGGTAGTCGACAACGGCACGTATATGGGCGTGATAAGCTACACCACCATCCTGAAAAAGAAGAGCGCTAACATGGACTCCAAGGTCAAGGGCCTCATCAGGGGGGTTCCCATGCTCAGCAAGAGCGACGACGTCACGAAGATCGCAGAAGAGATGACAGGCAATAACTGCAGGCAGCTTCCTGTCATATCCGGAAAGAAGATCATCGGCGTGGTGTCGAGGAGAGCGCTGGTCGACATAGCCTCCAGGATCAAGGTCCTGAACGAGATCAAGGTCTGGGAGATCATGACCAACCCCGTTAAGAGCGTGGGCGCCAACGCCATGCTGTCCGACGCATTCGCGATGATGCAGGAGCTCGACACTCTGACCATACCTATCGTAGACAACGAGAACAAGGTCGTAGGCGTGGTCGGCATGAGGGAGATCATCGACAACAACTGGAGGAACGAGAACAAGATCATCGGAGACCTCGAGAAGAACGCCAAGGCCCAGATCACCGTGGAATCGGTCAGCGTCAATCCCGCCATAACAGTCAACTGGGACGACACCGTGGAGGACGCTGCGACCCTGATGGTCGACAACGACATCTCGACGCTGCCCGTGGTCGAAGGAGAAAAGCTCGTCGGAGTGCTTACGCAGTATGACATAATCGAGATAATCTCCGCATGCCGCGAGAGGGAGCTCATGTTCATACAGATCAGCGGCCTCGAGGACGACGACAAGGCGGCCACCGAAGCACTTTACGAAGTGATCGAAGAGCAGATGGTGAAGATCGGCAAGGTCTACAGGCCCGAGAGCCTGATGCTCCACGTCGCGAGGTACAACGACACCGGCGGCTCGGCCAAGTACAGCATCTCTGCGAGGCTGTACATGAGGGGCAAGGTCGTGAACTACAAGGAAGTTGGATGGGACCTGGTCAGGACCGCATCCGATCTTATGAAGAAGATCTCCGAGTCCGTCATGTCCATGAAGGATTCCAAGGTCAAGTTCCGCCAGCGCAAGAAGTGAAACTTTTTTCCTCACAACCTTTTTTTATACCCTCTTTTATAGTGTGCCCTGTTCAACATGCCGCAGTACGACTCAGCTTCAATAGAGGGACGCTGGCAGAAGATGTGGAAGGACGAAAGGGTCTACCATTTCGACCCGCAGTCCGAAAAACCCGTTTTCAGCATAGACAATCCACCAAGGTACACTTCCGGATCTCTGCATCTGGGACATGCTACCGGTTACTCGATCTCCGACTTCGCGGCGCGTTACAAGCGAATGAGGGGGCATAACGTTTTCTTCCCCCTGTGTTTCGACGTTAACGGGACGCCCATCGAGGTGAAGGTCGAAAAGAAGTACAACATAACTAAACTAGACCTTCCACGCAAAGAGTACCGCAAACTGTGCAGCGATTATGCAAACGGTTTCATCGCCGAGATGACCCGCGATTTCGAAAAGCTCGGGGAGAGCATGGACCCCAGCATATACTATCAGACGGACGCACCCTATTACAGGAAGATCACTCAGCTTTCATTCGTGGAACTTTTCAAAAGAAATTTGGTCTACAAGGCCAACTTCCCGGTGAACTGGTGCCCCAGGTGCATGACCGCCCTGGCCGATGCCGAGGTGGAATACAGGGACAACGTCAACAAATTGAATTTCATCAAATTCGGAGTTGCCGGCACCGACGAATACGTGCTTATAGCCACTACCCGACCGGAGCTGCTTTGCACCTGCCAGGTTGTAGCCGTCCACCCCGACGATGCGGATAAGCGGCATCTTGTCGGAAAAGAGCTCGTCACCCCTCTGTACGGCAAGAAGGTAAAGGTAATAGCGGACGAAAAAGTGGACCCGGCCTACGGTACGGGTTTCGTGATGATATGCACCATCGGCGACAAGGACGACCTAGAGTGGGTCATGAAATACCATCTGCCGATGGAGAAAGGAATCGATGAGACCGGAAAAATGACCGAGCTCTCCGGAAAATACCGGGGCATGCCCGTGGCAGAGGCGAGAGAGGCCGCCATCGCGGATTTGAAAGAATCCGGGCTGCTGGTAAAACAGATCGACAATCCTCAGCAGGTTTCAATATGTTGGAGGTGCAAGACGCCTATCGAGTACCTTCAGGTCCCGCAGTGGTTCCTGAAAACGCTCGAATTCAAGAAAGAGGTCCTGAAACGCGCCGACGAGATACAGTGGCACCCCGAGTTCATGAAAGTACGCCTGATAGACTGGGTCGAATCCCTGGAATGGGACTGGGTGCTCAGCAGGCAGCGTATTTTCGCAACACCGATACCCGTCTGGGAGTGCGCAGACTGCGGCCATGCCGTATGCGCCGAAAAAGAGCAGCTGTACTGCGACCCGGTGGAAGACAGGCCGCCGGTGGATAAATGTCCCAAGTGCGGCGGGGAACTGGTGGGATGCACCGACGTTTTCGACACATGGATGGATTCTTCCGGATCAGCACTCTATAACACATACTGGCACAGGGACGATGAGATGTTCGGGAAGCTTTTCCCGATGTCGCTGAGGCCACAGTCCCACGACATCATAAGGACGTGGGCATTCTATTCCATACTGCGCTCGGAGCAGATCGCAGAAAGCATACCCTGGAAGGAAGTGATGATCAACGGGTTCATAATGGCGCCCGACGGCACCCCGATGCACTCCTCTGTAGGGAACGTGATCGACCCGGTTCCGATACTGGAGAAATACGGCGCGGATGCCCTCCGCTATTATGCGGCGACCTGCTCGCTCGGGATAGACCATGCCTTCAGAGAGCCGGACGTGGTACGCGGAAGGAAGCTCTGCAACAAGATATTCAACCTTGGACAGTTCGTCACCCGCTTCTTCGATTCTAAGCCTGAAAAGGAATGCGATGGACTGCGTGTCTCGGACAGATGGATACTCAGCAGGTACTCCGAGACCGTCTCAGAGGCGACGGAATCTTTCGAGCAATATCAGTTCGACAAGGCGATTAAGGCAATAGAGGGATTTATCTGGCACGAGTTCGCCGACCACTACGTGGAGATGGCCAAGGGCAGGAACGACGAGGCTGTTAAATTCACCCTATACAACATCTTCTACGGCTCCCTGAAGCTCATGGCACCGATCATGCCCCATGTTACGGAAGAACTGTACCAGACGGTCTTCAGGCAGTTCGAAGGAGATGCCAGCATCCATCTGGCCCAATGGCCGGAGCCCATCCTTTCCGACAAGGAAGCGGAAAGGACGGGAGAAGTCCTCAAGGACGTGGTTGCGGCCATACGCGCATGGAAGTCCAATAAGAAGATGCCTCTCAACGCCCAGATAGCGTTTTTGGAGCTCATAGGTCCGGAATCGTCCATATTGGAAAGTGCCAGGGATGACATTTCCGAGACCGCCAAGGCATCGGAGATAAAAATCGCGGAATCTGCGGAGCTTATCGAAGAGGTCGTGGGCGTCAAACCGGTCCACTCCAAACTGGGCCCGACTTTCAAGGCTGCGGCGAAAGCCATCGTAGCGGCGATATCGGCCATGGAACCTTCGGAGGTCGCAAAGCAGATCGCTGACGGATCGGTGAAGGTCGATGCCGGCGAAGTCTACGAACTGGGTCCCGAATATTTCGAACTGGATAAACGTCTCACGCTCGGCGGAAAGGCCGTTGAGACGATTCAGGTGGGCGGAATCCTGATCGTTATCGAACTTTGAAAAAAAAATAAGGGAAGAAGGTCACTGAACGACGTTCACGGTGATCTTCTTCCCATCGAATTTCATCTTTGTCAGATCGGAGGTCATCTTCCTTCCGAAGTCCTTGTGGACCTCGACGACCGATGATTTGCTGCCGATCTCGATGTTCCCGATGGAGTACTCTCTTATCCTTGCATTCCTGATGATGAACTCGGAAAGCCCTACTTTTCCGAAACCGTCCTTTTTTCCGAGGTTTATCTCGAACTTGACCATGCCGAAAACATCCGCGGCCTGGTCGAAGTCCACGACCATGCGTATGGTGTCCTTGCTTCCTTCCTCGGCGTCCGGGACCTCCCTCCTGGTGATCTCCATCCCTGTGCGCAGCTCGAACTCGTGCACGAGGTGCTCCTCCTCGGCGGTTACGAAGGACACTGCGGTACCTTCCTTGCCTGCCCTTCCCGTACGCCCTATCCTGTGGATGTACGTCTCCACTTCCTCGGGCATGTCGTAATTGATCACGTACGATATGTCATCCACATCGAGTCCCCTTGCGGCGACATCTGTGGCAACGAGTATCTGCACCTTTCCCTCCTTGAAGTCCCTGAGAACCTTCTCTCTCTTGGACTGGGGCATGTCGCCGTGGATAGCCTCGGCGACATACTTGTACTGATCGAGACGCTCGATCAGCATGTCGACCATCCTTTTTGTCTGGCAGAATATGATCGCCTTCGGCTGGTCGATATCCAGTATCCTGCTGAGGGCCCATGACTTGTTCCTTCTTCCGACGGAAATATAATACTGCTTTGTGAGGTCCAGGACCACCTCGTCCCTGGATACGCTGATCTCCTTCGGATCCCTCATGTAGTCGTAGGAAAGCCGTTTTACGCCTTCCGGCATCGTGGCGGACATCAGCAGGGTCTGCCTGTTTGAGGGCATCATGCGCAGTATGTCCTCGATGTCTTCGATGAACCCCATGTCCAGCATGCGGTCGGCCTCGTCCAGCACCACGACCTTTATGGCGCTGAGGTTCAGCTCTTTGCGGAACATCATGTCTTTGACGCGCCCAGGCGTACCCGCTATGATATCGGCGCCGGTCTTCAGCTTCTTGATCTGACCCTCGATGCTGGCCCCTCCGTATATCGGGACGCAAACGTGCCCGGTGTACTTGGCGAGTTTGGACATCTCCTCGGAGACCTGGACGGCTAGCTCTCTTGTGGGGGCGAGTATTATCGACTGGGGGACCTTCTGCGGCGCATCTATCTTGCCGAGGATTATCGACCCGTAGCAACCCGTCTTTCCTGTTCCGGTCTGGGCCTGGGCGAACATGTCCCTCCCTGACAGCCCGATCGGGACTGCCGATATCTGGATAGGAGTGGGCTCTTCCCATCCCATGTCCTCCATAGCTCTGGCGACTTCTTCTGTAATACCTAAGTCTGTGAATTTTGAGATCATCATACCACTTGATCCGAACTTAAACAGCCTGTGACTTCAACACAGACAACGCTCAATTTCGCCACTCGGTATGCCCGCTGTATTTATAATAATGACTGGAAGGAAATAAAGCAACGGCAAAGTATATATTTAAAAAGCCAATCTGTGGAAATGCACTGTGGATGTGGTGTAGCTGGTTATCACTTAACCTTGCCAAGGTTAGAACTCGGGTTCGAATCCCGGCATCCGCACTCTTTTTCTCTGAAAATGATCCTCTCTCCGTCCGTTTGAGGGTTCTGCGGATTTCCCAATCTGCGTCGTGGTGTCGTTCTCCGAGATTCTGCACATTTCTTTTTCATCTTCCCCTCGTGCGGAAGTCTGTCCGACGAATGAACAACGTAAACCCTCTGAAAACGTAAGATTATATATCTTTCAACGAAAAATATATTTATCTTATATTTTTCATATTAATAATTAGCGATACGGTTATATCAAGAGGGGCAGATATTTAACCATGTACGCGAACGAGCGGAAATTCAGGAAGACTGTGTTATTGCTTGTCGCAACGGCATTCTTGGCGCTGGGCCTCGGCGCCTCGGCAATGTTCGTCAACGACATCGAAGAAGCCTCTGCAACAGCTTCCAACATAGACGCCCAAATCGGAGATTTTACTTATGATTTAAACATCACAAATAGTACGGCTACGGTCAAAGGCCTAAGTGCTGACGGGACGCCGAAGAATTCTGTCACGATTCCTGCTTCCGTAGTATATTCTTCAACTTCCTACGCGGTCGTTTCCATTAACTCCTATGCCTTCAGTAACAATGAGACCCTGACTTCTGTCAGCATTGAGGGAGTAGTGAGCATATTCACCGGAGCTTTCTCGAACTGCACATCGCTTATTTCGATTGCTTTGCCAGATATGACCTCTGTGGTAGCATCGGATTCGTTCTCCGGTTGCACCAGCCTCAATTCCTTGGTGCTTTTCGGCAATTCGGTGACCGATTATACCAATGTGATCAATTTGCTCCCGGAAACCATAACATCGGTGGCATTCGACAGCACGGCCGAGGTCAGTCTCGAGAGCATTGCATCGATCGAGCGTATCACCAAGATCGGTATACTGGAATCTGCAGCCACCCATGACATCTCCGGGCTCACTTTCAAGAATATGAGCGGAACTACCATCACAGATCCGGAAGATATAGAGGGCAATGTTTTCGAAGCCGAGAGCCGCACGGTCTGGATACAGATAGCAACGATCGTGCCATCCGACACCAACGTGAAGTACGAGGTGAACAGGGCAAACATGACGGCACAGGTTATTGGGCTCTATGATAACACGGCTACAGAAGCAACAATCGTCAGCTACTTCATCAGCGAAGGCGCGGCCTTCGAGGTCACCTCCATCGGCGACGATGCATTCTCTGGTTACACTCCCCTTGCATCTGTGACGATTCCGGACAGCATAACGTCGATCGGAAGCAGTGCGTTCAGCGGATGTACTTCTCTGGCCACGGTAACTTTACCTGACGGTATAACTTCGATCAGTTCGGGCACGTTCAATGACTGCTCGTCACTGACCAGCATTACGATACCGGACGGAGTGACATCTATCGGCGACGGCGCATTCGCCGGCTGCTCTGCTTTGACTTCTGTAACTATACAGGAAGGCGTCACTTCTATAGGGAACGGGGCTTTCAACGGCTGCTCTGACTTAGAGACGATAGCGCTTCCCGACAGCCTCATTTCCATCGACGACCTGGCATTCTTCGATTCCGGGCTTACCTCTGTGACTGTGCCGAAGAATGTCTCTTCCATCGGCGACGGAGTGTTCTCCAGCTGCCTGGACCTTGAAAACGCATTCGTTGCGGATGAAAACACGAGCTATATGGACGAAGACGGAATCATGTACAGTGCAGACGGCACGACCCTTGTGCAGTATCCCTGCGCCAGGAGCGGATCGTTCGTAATACCCGACGGCGTGACCTCCGTAGGAATGTACGCATTCGCTTGGTCTTCGGTTACATCGGTAACGATACCCAGCGACGTGGATTCCCTTGATGCTTATGCGTTCAGCTACAGCGCATCATTGACTTCCGTCACAATGCCGGACAGCATAGATATGGAGATCACGGCCTTCTCGGGATGCGATGCCCTCACCTATGTGATGATCAGGGGAGGTGCTTCCTCGACCGTTACAGACTATACGGGAATCCTTAACAAGATCCCCGCTCCGACGACGGTTGTCGTGGACAGCCCTGCAGCGGTCGACCTCACCAAGATAAGTGCCTTCGGCACCGTGACGAAGATACTGTTGACCGAAAACACGGTCGACTCTACCGGCCTCACGCTGAGGACAGGAGGCGAGGTTATCACCAACTCTGCCGAAAGGGCGCCGATGGCATATACGACTGCTGACCTTTCCAGGATAATATGGGACGGGGCCCCGACCGTGGCTATCCCCACGGCGATCACGGGCCTGATTTACAACGGCTCGGAGCAGATCGGCGTAGCCTATGGCTATGACTACTATATCGGCAGCAACACGGGCACCGATTCCGGAACATATACTGCCACGGCCATATTATCGGATACGATCAACGATACCTGGTCCGACGGAAGCACGAGCAACAAGACGGTCACATGGTCCATCGCGAAGGCCACCCTTACCGCAACGTACTCGGGAGAGACGGTGGTTTATGGAACTGATCCGGAGCTTACCGTCACCGTAACGAGATTCGTTGGAGACGAGACCGCATCCGACGCGGACGGCTATTCGGCCCCTACGGTCAGCAACTCCAACACCGCGGTTGGAACATATTCCCTGACACCTGCAGGAGGTTCTGCTGACAACTACGAGTTCTCATACGTGGCAGGAACTCTGACCATAGAAGCGGCCGACGATGATGATGGTGATGGTGATGATTCCGGCGATGCCGAGACCGAGGACAACACCTTCCTGTACGTCGGGGCTTCCGCCGCCGCAATAGCGATAATAGCCGCATTGGCAGTGATGGTGATAAGAAGGCGGTAAGCTAAAACTTTTGATTTTAACCCCCGCCCATCAGGGCGGGGGATATCTCTTTTCACTGTTTTTATACAAGTATACCAATAATATTTCAGGTATCCGTTCTTTTTAACAGCAAGGACCAGAGCGCCTCATACAATTGCTTTGCTGGCACATCGTCTTCCTATATTTTTTATATCGGAAGATCGAGAATTTTTGTTCACCTGATTTCGATGGCGTCGCCGCAACATAGATCGACGCACAGTCCGCATCCGTCGCACTTCGTGGAATCGACATAAGTACGCCATCCCATCGCGGCGCTATCGTCCTGTTCTCTGTGTATAGTGCCGAGAGGGCACCTCCTCATCGGTTCGCAGTACTCTTCCAACGAAGGGCATTTTTCCATATCGATGTATGCTTCGATCTTACCGACCCCCATGGCATCATATCTACCGGGGATCTGGTTTATTAACACTCTCCCTCACGATATTTTTTTCTCTGCTGGTCCGCTTTTCGCCCGTCCGAAAGATAAGATGTCGTAAGATCTCTCGATCTCCTCCTCCATTCTTCAAGGTCGATTGAACAAGTATTAAATATGACGAGTCGTAATTAATTCGTATATTCGAATATGCGAATATGTAAATTCAAACGGTGTACGATGGAGAATATTATCGATGTTTTGAAGGCGCTGTCCGATGAAACCAGGCTACGGATGATAAGTCTGCTGAAGGTCAGAGAGCTCTGCGTATGCGATATAATGGATACGCTGGAGATTACACAGACCAAGGCGTCGAGGCACCTCAAGAACCTGAAGGCCGTTGGGCTGGTGACAGACCGCCAGCAGGCCCAATGGGTGCACTATTCCATCGCGCACGGCGCCGATGACCGCCTGCTCGACGAACTGGTCGACAGGGCACGCATATCCGAACCGTACAAATCGGACCTGATAAGGCTGGAAGAGCGCAGGAGCAGATGCGGAAGGGAGTGCTGAAGATCCGCATGTAAATATGAGGGCATTTTATGAGCGAAGAACAGAGATCGGGCATCGGTGTTTTCGAAAAGTATCTGACGCTGTGGGTTTTGCTCTGCATGGCAGCAGGGATCCTCATAGGTAAATTCGCATCCGCGATACCGGACTTCCTGGAGTCGCTGGAGGTCGCGGGCATAAACATGCCCATTGCAATCCTGATCTGGCTGATGATCTATCCGATGATGATGAAGGTCGACTTCAAATCGGTCATGAACGTCAGGAAGCATCCCAAGGCCATCCTCATATCCACCGGTAGCACCTGGGGGATCAAACCGTTCCTTATGTTCGGACTCGCAACGCTGTTCCTGGCATTTATTTTCAAACCGCTGATACCGGCGGACCTTGCGCAGGACTTCATAACTGGGGCCGTGATCCTGGGAGTTGCACCGTGCACCGCAATGGTGTTCGTCTGGAGCGCCCTGACCAAGGGGGACCCGGCATACACGTTGGTGCAAGTGTCGATCAACGACATCATTATCCTTATACTGTTCATCCCGTTGGTTCAACTTTTGCTGGGAATAAACAATGTAGCCGTTCCCTGGGATACGCTGGCGTTTTCTGTCGTATTGTTCGTGGTCGTGCCTCTGGCCGCAGGTGTGGCAACTCGCATCTTGATGATAAGAAAGAAGGGCATCGAATACTTCAACAGAAAATTCGTTCCGAAATTCGGCGGAATCACCAGCGTCGGCCTTCTGCTCACGCTCATACTGATCTTCTCTTTCCAAGGAGACGTAATAGTCGAACAGCCTCTGTTCGTTCTTCTGATCGCAGTTCCACTGATATTGCAGAACATCATCTCCTGGAGCCTCACTTACGGCCTCTGCATCTGGACCAGACAGCCGCACAGAATCGCGGCCCCTGTCTCTCTGATAGCCGCCTCTGACTTCTTCGAGCTTGCGGTCGCCGTGGCCATAGCTCTTTTCGGTCCCGGCTCGCCGGTCGTCCTGGTGTGCACGGTTGGAGTCCTTACGGAAGTACCGGTGATGCTTCTCCTGGTGAAAATCGTGAACAGGACAAGGAAAAGGTTCCCGCAGGACGTCGGTGAAGACATGGAAACGAGAGCGTGATGTGTAATCGGAAAGCAGCAGAACTTTAGGTTGGTCTCATGAAAGACAAAGAAGAGATAAGAGAATCGGTAAGAAAGGATTATTCGGATGTGGCAAGGGGAGAATCCAAAGGATGCTGCGGAGGGGGGATCGGATGCTGCAGCCCCATCGAAATCAAAGAGGCGTCTCTTATGATGGGTTATTCGGAAGATGACCTCGATGGTATCCCCACAGGGGCCAACATGGGGCTGGGGTGCGGGAATCCGATTGCGATCGCATCTCTGAAAGAGGGAGAAAGAATCCTTGACCTGGGAAGCGGGGGAGGTTTCGATTCTTTCCTGGCCAGAAGAAAGGTTGGAGCGACCGGATTGGTCATCGGGGTCGATATGACACCGGAAATGATCAAACTAGCAAGGAATAATGCAAAAAAATGCGGTTTCGACAACGTGGAATTCCGCCTGGGAGAGATAGAGAATCTCCCTGTCGCAGATTCCTCCATCGACGTTATCATATCTAACTGCGTGATCAACCTTTCCCCGGACAAAAATCGCGTCTTCGAAGAGGCGTACAGGGTTCTGAAGAGTGGCGGGAGGCTTTCGATATCCGATGTGGTCGCCACAGCAGAAATCCCGGAAGAGGTCAGAAACGACCTGTCCAGCATTTCGAATTGCATCGCAGGAGCGGAGCAGGCGGACAGGCTGGAAGAAATGTTGAAGAAAAATGGTTTCATCAATATACGGATGGTGCCCAAAGACAACAGCAGGGAGATCATAAGAAGTTGGGAACCTGGAAGAAATTCAGAAGACTTTGTCGCTTCATATATCATCGAGGCAGAAAAACCAAAGTGAAGGGGCCAAGAAAGTGAATGATAAACCCAAAGTTGCTTTCATATGCGTACACAATTCCTGCCGTTCGCAGATAGCAGAGGCCCTCGGTAAGCACTACGCGGGAGATGTCTTTGAAAGCTATTCTGCCGGCACGGATGTAGATCTGTGCATCGACAAGGATGCAGTGAGGTTGATGAAAGAGAAATACGATATCGACATGGAGAAGACCCAGTACCCAAAAAATCTGGACTCGCTTCCGAGAATCGATGTCAAGATATCGATGGGGTGCGGCGTTTCATGCCCCCATGTTCATGCCGATGTTTCAGAGGATTGGGAACTGGAAGATCCCAGGGGCAGAGGGGACGATTTTCTTCTAATGGTTATCGACCGGATCGACCTGAAGATCAGAGGTCTCATGGACAGTCTGCGATCGTGAATAACTTCAGAGATCTTTGGAATTGATGACCGTGTCCGGATACGCGCCGGGAAGTCGCCCTCTCGATCGGGCGGCAGGCCATATAGTATTATATTCGGATCTCACCGAAGATTGCAACACCCGGTACATCGAATAATGGCCTTCCCCTACCGCATCGCAAGCCCGTACGGCCCGTGGGAGGATGACTTTTCGTCGGAGTCACTTGACCAGTACAAGAAGCATCTTGAACCGGGTCACTCCCTTCACGGAGTGCGGCACTCCTTTCGGCATGACGATGGAATCTCCTTCCTTGAGACGGAAATCCTTGCCGCCGATGACGATCTCCCCCTCTCCGTCCAAAGCCACGACGAAAGCGTCTCCCGGTGCGGTATGCGCGTTCAGGCCTTCGCCCTCGTCGATAGCGATCACAGATAAATTCAGATTATCCCTCTTCACGAGGGTCAGATTAACCACCTGGCCGGGACGGTATTCCACCATCTCTTTAGCAGCCATCTTGGTTGAAACATCGATATTCTTGATCAATTCCCCTTCCATGGGAAGTAATATGCTTGCATACTTAACTGGTTTTGTCGCAGAAATATTCACATCGGTTTCTTCTGGGATAATGTAGACCTCGCCCGCGGATATATCTTCAGGAGGTTCAGAACCAATGTGCAATTTCCCGCTAAGTGCCAGTATTATGTTCTGATATGGGGCCTTCATCTCGCTGATCTCCTCTCCCTCGTCCAGGAAATACACGTATATCTCGGCTGATCGGGAATAAGACACGCCATAGCTTATGGTTTGGCCCTTCCCTTCCGAAACAAGATCGTCCAATCTGAATATTTTTGAATAACCGACCTTCCTGAAAACCGACATATGGTCGATATGGACTTCAGGAACAATATACTTCGTCGTTCCCGTCTTTTCCGGAAAAATTGCAAAAGTAAAATACGCCTAGCACGATACCTGTCCATGGACAACATACTTACGGTTTTTGATTCGGAAGGCGCACGTTCCAAGCTCCGTTCCGATTACGATAGGTTCAAGAGGTCCATGGATGCCCTTGCAAAGAACGGCATCGAACTGAAGTATGTGGACTGCAGAACGGCGGCCGATGTCGCAGGAGACGGAGAGGCGCAGGATATCGTAGAATCCGAAGGCTTCGATTCCCTTCCGATCGCAGAATACAACGGAGTGGCGATAGCGATGGGCGAATATATTTCGGACCAGGACCTTGCAGACTTCCTGAATGTTCCCGACGGGGTCCTGAGCGTCGACCGCTCGAAGCCTCCGGCGCTAAACGAACTGGGACCGTCATGCTCATGCGGCTCGGGCGGAACGGTTCCGAAGTGATCAAAGTACCTTCCAGGACCCGGAACGGCGGCTTCCGGTTCTGACCAGGGAACCGTCAGACTTGAGGTCCGAGATATGGCGTTCGACCTGACGCCTGCTCAGGCCCATCATTTCAGACAACTGTCCTACGGTGACGTTGCGGTCGCGGGATATGGCTTCCAGTATCCTTTCGGCCACGGGGCCCCTCTCCGCTCTGGGAGCACCCCGTCCGAAGACAGAGACCTTTACGGTACCGTACCTATGGTCCTCTTCGATGACGGCTTCGTATCCCGCCGCATCTATCTCCGATAATGCCCTGCCGAGGCCACGGCACGGAGATACCAGGCCCAGCAGCTTCGCGACTGCGGGGTTCCTGCGGTCCTTGGCACCTTTTAAAGACTGCTCCTGCCCGGCGCGGAAGATTCCTGAGTTGCAAATCGTAAGCTTGCTTTCGGTAAGTTCCACGGACACCCCGTCACCGAAATTTAAATCAGAATGTGCCAGCGCATTAATTATCAACTCTTTGACAGGTCCCGATATCTCCGGAAGATGAATATCTATCGTATCTGAGACCTCCAGATAGTAATCTGCAATATTCCCCGTCCACCTTCCATCCTCGGAGTCTAAATATTTTTCATCATCCCTGTACCGAAGTCGATAGCCGGGAAATGCCGATGATGCTGTGTAATAATCAGAAAAGAGGATCACCCCTGCGTTCGTAGGTCTTAACCACCCATTCGAATCTGCCGCAGACGAAGTAAGCGATAGAAACTCGTCGTCGCTGCGTCCCTCCCATATGTGGCCCTTGCTTTTCACCGACTTCCTGAAGGCCTTGACCGAGTCTGTTCTGATGATGGAAATGTCCAAGCACGTAGGCTCCGTGTCGGAGCCTGGGTCGATACTGTCCCTGATCATCGATCTGATGCTTTCGGGGCAGCATCTTACGGTTTTACCCTCTGACCTTACGAACGTGCCTGTTTCGCACGAATCGCCGATGAACACCGGCCGGACACGTCTTTCGGCAGACGGGACTTTCACAAGAAAACCATCAGGGGTTTTTACGATATCGGACCCCATCAGGATATTGGAGCTTACAACAGAACGGTCGAAAAGACCCTTTCTTATCTCGGCCATAGCCTCGTCTGAATCGGAATCGAAGCCCCCCTTGTTGATGACCCTTATAGATCCGCCGCCAGAATTCGCAAAGGCTGAATAATTTTCCCAGAATTTCAGGGGAAGGCAGTCCTGCAGGGGCATATTCTCTGTTCCCATCCCCTCCGGCCGGCTGGCCTTACCTTCCGCGTAGCGCATTTACGCATCCCAGAATAACAATCTCAATTCTATGATATAAAGATACCGATTATAGTGTCATTTTAATAACATAATACTAAAATATTAATGACATATTTAAGACATTATTAATGACATTTTTAAATTTATTAATGTCATTTATGTGAATTATGACATATTATTTCCAAATGATATCCGATTTCTGCAATATTGCCATTGGGTAATTTGAAAAGAATCAAGTATAGCACCGTTATTGACGTGCCATGGATGAAGAAAAAACCAAAGGTCAACAACTCGCTGAAGAACTGTTGATGAAGCCCAAGGGACTTGGGGAGATCGACAACTCCATTCTGGGAGAATCAACAGATTTTTGCGAGGGATACAAGAAGTTCCTTTGCAACAAGACCGAACGCGAGGTCGTCGACTATACCGTACCTATCCTCGAGTCCAAGGGATACACCGAGTATGTGAGAGGCAAGAAGTACTCTCCCGGTGACAAGTTCTATATGAACAACCGTGGAAAAGGCCTCCTCATTGTGACCATGGGCTCAAGGCCCGTTTCCGAGGGAATGCGCATCGGAGTGAGTCATATAGACAGCCCCAGGCTCGATTTCAAACCTAACCCGCTGTTCGAGAGCACAGGTATGGCCTATTTCAAAACCCACTACTATGGCGGAATCAAGAAGTACCAGTGGTTCGCGATCCCGCTTTCTTTGCATGGCGTCGTCTGCAAAAACAACGGCGAAACCGTGAAGATATGCATAGGCGAGGAAGAAGGCGAGCCTCAATTCTGCGTCACGGACCTGCTTCCTCACCTTGCCAAGAATCAGATGAAACAGCCGGTCGCCGAGGCTTTCAACCCCGAGAACCTGAACATACTGATCGGTTCATGGCCCTACAACGATGAAAAGGTCTCCGACAAGGTAAAGCTCAACATGATGAGCATCCTGTCTGAGAAGTACGGTATTTCAGAGAAGGACTTCCTTTCCGCCGAACTATGCGCCGTTCCCGCCGCCAGGCCAATCGACCTCGGCCTAGACAGATCTATGGTGGGAGGTTACGGCCAGGACGACAGCGTCTGCGCCTACGCCAACCTGATGGCCGAACTGGATGCGAAAGATCCGGAGTTCACGACCCTGACAGTGTTCGCCGACAAGGAAGAAACAGGGTCCGATGGAAACACTGGGATGCGCTCGTTCTTCTTCCGGGACTTCATGGAGGACATCGCCGACACCTACGGCCTGAAGGTCCGTCACATACTCCAGAGGTCCATGTGCCTCTCGTGCGACGTGAACGCCGCGATTGACCCGGCATTCATGGAGGTATACGAACCGACCAACTGCTCATATCTGGGCCGCGGCCCGGTGGTCTCCAAGTACACTGGATCCGGAGGTAAATATTCTACAAACGACGCATCCGCTGAGACCATGAGCTTCCTTCGCAGCATCCTCGACGTGGCGGGAATACCCTGGCAGGTCGGGGAGCTGGGTAAGATCGAGGCGGGTGGCGGCGGAACCATCGCCTCGGAGATCTCGCTGCACAACCTGGACACGGTGGACATGGGGGTTCCGGTCCTTTCCATGCACGCGCCTTTCGAAGTTGTATCCAAGGCGGACGTTCTGATGCTTTACAAAGCCATCAAAGCGTTCTACGAGTGCCCGAAAAAGAAACCATGAAACACTTTTCCGGCCTTGAAGGCCGGAAAACAAACATCATTCTTCTTTTGAAGCAACGTAGATGTTCACTGCGCCTAAAGACTTGACATAGCACCTGGCATCTCTGAACCCGGCCTCCCTGAATATTTCGACCATCGCCTCCCCATAGGGGAAACCTTCTATCGAAGAAGTGAGCCAGTCGTAGGCCGGTTGCCTTCCGTCAATGGCCATTCCCTTGTCGTACTTGCGGCCGTAGTGAGGTATCACATGATTCATGTAGAAGTTGTAAAAAGGCTTGACGAGCCTGTTGCTGGGCCTAGCCAGCTCTGCGACGACGCACCTGCCGCCGACCTTCAGCATCCTGTGCATCTCTCCCACGGCCTTCGGTATATCGGTAACGTTCCTAAGCATATATCCGGATGTGACCGCGTCGAACATGCCGTCTGGCATATTGATGTCCAATGCGTCCCCGACTACGAACTCGACATTATCGATCCCGAGGTCCGTCATCTTCTTTTTCGCAAGTTCCAGCATCGCAGGGGTTATGTCCAATCCTACGACATTACCGCCGACCGCCTTGCCCGCGACAAGGAAAGCTATCTCTCCGGTCCCCGTGCCCACATCCAAGCATCTTTTACCCTGAAGATTGCCAAGCTTCTTCATCATGAACTTGTGCCAGCGCTTGATCATTCCCATGGACATTATGCTGTTCATCTCGTCGTAGTAGGATGCTATCTCGGTAAAAACGTCCTTGACGTAAACTTCCTTGCCGTCGAATTGGTTGCCAAGCTTTTCGTCGTCCATCAAATCAGCACCGGAACAACCGACACACCTATTAAATAACCTATCGCGAGCAAAGCGCCGAAGTGCCAATTGTGGTTGAATGCCTCGGGTACGAGCATGAAGCTGGACTTTTTGTCCTCGGGAGCCTTCATAGAGTTGATGCGAAGGTTGCGATAATCGATGAGGGCGACGAAAGCCAGAGCACAGGCCCATGGGACCGCCCCGATCAAGATCGCTACAGCCAGTACCGGGTAGCACATGGCGTTCACCGTGCGATAGAATCTGAGCGCCCCCTGGTAGCTCATGCGCCCGGAAAGCGTCCCTACGCGGGCCTCTTTGTCACTGTAGTAGTCCCTTGTCTCGTTTCCGCTCAGGACTCCCATGATTGTAAAGGCGTTAGGGAGACCAAGGATGATTGCTTCCAATGAAACCGCGCCGGCCATCGTATAATAGGTCCCTGCAGGCATCAGTACGCCCATCAGGAAGAAAGTGCTCACCTGGCCCATCGCCTTGTATTTGTATGCGACTCCGAGCGTGTACGACCCTGCACCCAGTATTCCCAGGATCCCGAATGCAAGTATCCCCCATCCTATGTACCATATGAAGACTGTTCCGATCAGGGCGGTTATGGCAAGGCAGGCAAGTCCTGCGCCAAGGATCTGTTTCGGCTTCATTTTTCCTGAAACCAGCTCAGGTGAACGGGAATGGTTCTCTTCCGTGTCCGTGCCTTTGACGAAGTCCCCGTAAGTGTTGAGCAAGTTGGCCGCAGACTGCAGCAGTATCCCGCCGGCCAGGACCAATATGAAAATCCACCAGTTGAAGAACCCGTCGTTGAATGCCACAACGCCTCCGAGCACCACCGGTACGACCGCTCCGTGAAGGGTCCAGGGCCTGAACGCGTTATACCACCCTGCTTTCACGGGTGCAACCTTTGCCATGTTTCGATGCGTACGCAATCCTTTTACATAACCTTAACCTGACGGACTGCATGAGGGCAAAAGAGGTTCTCGCTAGCAGCGCGATAGTGATGTCCGTCGCTCTGATATTTTCATTGTTGCTTAATGTATCCGGCTATTTTCCGGGAGATGTGCTTGTCCCGAAGGTCAGGAGCGACATAACGGTCTTAGTGCTTGCGGTTATGATGACCATTTCGCTCTCGCGCATACCCTACAAGAATCTAGACCCGGTGAAGAACCGCCGCTCCGTGACCCGCGCTATGCTGCTGGGCCTTGTGGTTGCGGCCGTCATCCCCCTTGCCGGCTATCTCCTGATGAAAGAAACCTCTTGGGGAGGGTACTCGGCAGGCCTGGTTTTCGTCGCCGCTGCTCCCTTCGCCGCTTCTGTCGCCCCTCTTTCCTACATCCTCAGAGGGGACATGGAACATGCCGCAAGGGGAACGATTCTCGTGTATATCGCATCCCTCCTCTGGATACCTTTCATTATCTACGTCACGTTGGGCAAGACGGTGGACATGACCGATGTGATCATCACCGTGGTGGAGATCATCGGTGTGCCACTGGTACTTTCCAGGTTGCTTACCAAGGTGAAGATCGAAAGGGCCACCATGTCCATCATGATGAACCTCTTCATCTCGTTCCTGGTCATACTTTCGGTCAGTTCCACGAACTTCCCCAGAGAACTTACGCCTCTCCTCCTCTTCGTGCTGATCGCAGGCCTTAGAACTTTCGCCCTCGGATCCGGAGTCGAGTACGCCGAGAAGAGAATGGGGATCGACTGGCACCAGCGTGTTACCGATGTCCTGATGGTATCTTACAGGAACAAGGGGATTGCCATAGCGATGTGCGCCGCGACGATGGGGCCCGCTGTAGGAATAGCGATGGTCGCAATAGCCACCTCGATCGTGGTTGAGATCTGCTGGGTCATATTCATGGATTCCGCGCTGTTCTCTAAAAGGAGGATGCAAAGGGAGATCGGCTCAGAAATCGGTGATACGTGAGCGCCTTTCCGTGATTTCGGTCACGGTGTCCGTATCTCTGACTTTTCCGTAGAGCATCTCCGAAGCGGGGTCGTATATCTTAGATGCCCGCCGGTCTTCCGTGGCCCGGTTGGCATAGCAGTAGACGCAGTTGTGCATGCATGTGTCATAAGCGCCTATGTCGATGTTCCTCACGCATCTGCAACCGTCCCTTATATTCCCGGGCATATCTTCGAAGGGGATCCCCAGGGATACCATGGTCTCCCGATCGATACATCCCCTGTTATCAACCCCGTACTCGGGATATCCCCGGGGAGAGCAGCAGACGCTCGCATGGATCCCGTGCTCTCTCGATATGGCACCTGCCATCCTCATGAAGTCCTCTCTCTGGAGAGGGGAGGACGATGACAGAGGCCTGGCACTTTTCAGTTCCTCGAACTTGGGATACATGTCCAAAAAACTGAAGATGCATCTCTCGGTATGACCCGATAGCTCCGAACAGAGAAGCCGGAACTTTCTTTCGTGATATCTCATATTATGCCTTTCGTCGATTATCACGGGGTCATAGCGCCACATGGTGCGTTCGATCCCTATTTTCTCCGAAATCTCTCTGAACGCGTCTGCAACGGACCCCTTGTTGGGAACCCCGGGCTCAAGGTCCCTGCCATACGGAGTTATCGTCACCTGGAATATCATTTCGTAACCCATTCCGATGATTTCATCAAGGTACGGCAATATCGGCCTGGGATCCTTCGAGATGAAATAAAGGCATCCTGCGCTCCTGCGGTCCAGGTCGACCCTGTAGACGACCTCGTCGCATACGGGGTTACGGACCATGGCGTAACCTGCCCTCAACCTGTTAATAAGCCATTCCGAGTGAAAAGCAGGTATATCTGTACGTCTGCTGGCGCAGATTATCACAAAATCCTATATGTGATGTGCAAGATAAACATTCAGGAGGATACCGATTGACAACAGACAGGTACACTTTCACTTATGTGACGCTTTTCGGAAAGTTCAGCATAAGCGAAGACGGCGAGGGCAATATCTGCGGGCTATACCTGCCTTGCAACAACCTTCCCTGCGCCATAGACCGGGAGACTGACGCGATAGCGGAGGCGGCATCTCAACTCAAAGAATATCTTTCGGGAAGCAGAAGGGCCTTCGACGTTCCCCTTTCCTATGATGGATCTGATTTTCAGAAAGCGGTATGGAAAAGAATATTGGAGATACCCTACGGTAAGACGGTCACCTACAGCGAGATCGCCTCAGACATCGGAAGCCCTGGGGCATCGAGAGCGGTGGGAACGGCCTGCGGTAAGAATGCGATACCCGTCTTCATACCCTGCCACCGGGTCGTGCCATCTTCCGGTGGCATCGGGTCGTATGCCGGAGGGAAGATGATGAAGAACAAGCTTCTGAAGTTGGAGGCAGAATTCCTTTGACCCGTATCCTCGGGATGCTTCATGATCAGAGCGACGGAAAATACAGGGAATTCAACAGCACCATAATCAAAAGCGGAAAGCCGATCGTGGGCGTGAGGATGCCCGACCTGAGAAGGATATCATCCGAATTGATGAAAGGAGACTGGCGTTCATATCTTTCCGAAGAGGCCTCGGTATTGGAGGAGGACATCGTCGCCGCACTGATAATATCCAATGCCGAAATGCCCCAGAAAGAAAGGCTGGCACTTACAAAAGAATTTGTTCCTTCCATAGATAACTGGGCTGTCTGCGACATGCTTTGCGGAGATTGGAAATTCTCTCCTGAAATCCGGAGTGAACTCTGGGATTTCTGCGGGGAGATGATATCTTCCGGCGAAGAATTCAAGATGCGATTCGGTGCCGTCATGATGCTGGCCAAATTCCTGGACGACGACCACATAGACGGCGTCCTCAGAAGATTGTCGGCTTTCAGCAACGATGGATATTATTACAAAATGGGGGCGGCCTGGGCGCTGTCCTACTGCTACCTGGAATATCAGGAAAAGACCGAGGAGCTTCTCGGCTCGGGCAGGCTCGACAAAGAGGTCCAGAACCTTACGGTACGCAAAGTGAGGGAGTCTCGACGTGCGGACGGTGCGATGCGCGAAAGAGTGAGGGTATTCAGGCGCTAAGCTCTGAAACCTTCTGCCTTATCTTCTCCGCGTTCTCCTTCCCGATCCTTGCGCCTTTCCTCTCTAGGAACGTCCAGTTCCTCTCCCTGCATATGGGTTCGAACTCCTTCGATGTCACGGCGACGACCTTGCCGTCGTGTAGGGCGTTGTTGTTCAGAAGTATCCTGAACATCTCCTTCGGTACGCAGACGACCACCATGTCGAATCCTCTGGAGACATATTCGAGGACGCCCGCATAGTCTTTTCTCGCCTGAGCGGCCTCGTACTGCTCCTTGTTGGACATTGCATACGTGTAGCAGGAAATGGCATATGTGCTTGGAACGAGCCCGAACAAAGTGGATATTATACCGAAAGATATGTTGCATTTCCCATTCCCTTCTTTGCCGAACTCGGCTTCCAGGCTCTTGTAGAAATCTCTTACCTCGGTTACACGGCCCCCGAATATGTCCCCGGCCGCCTCCAGCTTCTTTGAGAGGAACACTTCGGAGTCGTTGGTCACAATCATAACGTTCTTCTTGCCCATCTTGGGCGCGCATATGGGTTCCATGATCTTCACCTCTTTGTTGAGAATCTGTAAGCTATGTTGCAGCTGCCTTCCGCGGACACCATGCATGGTCCGCTGGGGTTGCTGGGTCTGCAGGTCCTCCCGAACATGGGGCATTGCTCCGATGTTATCAGTCCGCGGAGCACCTCTCCGCACCTGCATCCCCTTGCCTCCTCCTCCACCTGCGGAGTCTTGGATATTATGTCCTCGTGCACTTTGGTGGCATCGTGGTCTGCGTACGCAGACTTAAGTGCCAGAGCGCTTTTCTTGATCGGAGGGAATCCTCTCCAGGTCCGGTCCACCGGCTCGTATGTGCGGTCCATCAGATCCCTGGCCTTCTTGTTGCCGTGCTCTTTGACGAGACGGGTGTACTCGTTCTCTACTTCCGACCTCCCTTCGGATATCTGTTTTGCCAGCATGTAACATGACATCAAAATGTCGAGAGGCTCGAAACCTGCGACGACCTGCGGCACTTTGTATTTCTCCGAGAATGGCTTGAACATGTCAAGTCCGGTCACGACTGCAACATGGCCGGGCATTATGAAACCGTCTATCTTGTTCTCCCCCATGTCCAGCAACGCCTGAATTATGGGAGGGCATATCCTGTGGCAGCTGTATACCGAGAAGTTTTCGGGAACATCGTCCCTGTTGAGAGGAACACAGGTTGAGGGGGCGGTCGTCTCGAAGCCCACTCCCACAAAGACCATGTCTTTGCCGAGGTCCCTGGACATTTTCACGGCGTCCTCCACCGAATATACTATGCGTACGTCGGCCCCGCCGGCTTTGGCATCGAACAAAGAACCAATGGGGGTCGGCACCCTCATCATGTCCCCGAAAGCGGTAACGGTGACGCCGTTCTTCGCAAGGGTGATAACTTCTGCGATCTCCCTGCTGGTCGTGACGCAGACCGGGCAACCTGGTCCCTGGCAGATCTGAATGCCGGAATCTGTCAGCATCTGGTCAAGGCCGAAACGGACGATGGTGTCCTGATGCGTGCCGCATATGTGCATTATCTTGCATTCGACATTCAGTTCTCTGATGCCTTCCACGATGCGCTTCGCGGTCGCCTCGTCCCTGTATTTGAACATCAATCCGCCTCCTCTATCTCCAAAGACCTGACGCAGCACGACTGTCCCGACGTGACCTTCACGTGGCCTCCGCATTCCGGACAGGAGAGCACAGGTATCGCGTGCGAACTGAAATCTCCGGCATCCAGCATAGTGACGGGGCCTTTGTATCCGCACCCGTCGCACGAAACCTCGATAGGCTCGTGCTCAATGCTTAGAACCGACCCCTCCAGTATCGTGCCCCTTGTGACTATCTCATAGGCGAACGAAAGCTGCTCTTCGCCCAGTTGCGTAAGGTCGCCGATCACGATCTCGACGCTTGTGACCGACGCGACGTCATGTTTTTTCAATTCCTCGATAACGGCATTCACCATGCCCGATATGACAGATACCTCGTGCACGAGGCTGTGTAACACCGTAAGTTATTAAATAGAGCGCGTTTCAAAGGGTGCAGGAATCGCACATCGATGCTATTTTGCAGATATGGCACTGCGGACGGTTGGGTCTGCATACCTCCTGTCCGTGGCGCACGAGGTATCTGTTTATGTCGGTCCACCTGTCTTCGGGGGTGATCTCCATCAAGGCGAATTCCGTCTCCTCCGGGGTCTTCGTTTTCACAAGACCCATCAGGTTCGCTATCCTGTGGACGTGGGTATCGACGCATATCGCAGGTATGCACATGGCATAGGACCTTACGCATGCTGCGGTCTTCCTTCCGACCATCGGCAGCTTGAGGAGTTCCTCCGTCTCGTCCGGCACTCTCCCGCCATATTCCGACTTCAGTATATTGCAGCAATCTACGATGGCCTTGGCCTTCTGATTGGGAAATCCCGCGGGCCGCACCAGATTGGAAACCTCTCCGACGTCCGCCTCCGCTATAGCGTCCATCGTGGGGAATGCTGTGAAAAGTCGGTCGGAGGCCTTTCGGGTGTTGTCGTCCTTCGTCCTCTGGGACAGTATCGTCGCTATAAGCACGTGGAAAGGGTCGCAGGGCCACTCCGGGTTCAGACCTTCCGAGGACCTTCCGGGGTATGCCCCGACTTTGTACTCCTCAGACAGCGTGTCGAGGATCCAGGATATGTCTTTTCCAACCACTTCAGCGCATCTCCGGCCATGTAGAAAGAGCCGGTCACCAATATCAATTCATCGGACTCGCGGATTGCCAGGGCCAGCTCCATGGCTTCTGCCACATCGCCCTTCACTGCTACAACATCCGAGTATCTGGCCATGGTCTCCGATATCTTATCCAACGGTGCAGCTCTGACGGAGTCCGGTTTTGTCAGTATTATCCTCTTGGAAATTTCGGATATGTTCTTGGATATATGGTCGACGTCCTTGTCGCCCAGTATCCCGAAGACGACCAGGACCTTTCCGTATATGTCGCCGACATCCGAGCTCAGACACGAAGAGCCGGCGAAGGTATGGGAAACGTCCACGATGAAGGGGGTACCTTCGACCCGCTGCATCCTGCATGGCCAGTTGATGTTTCTGAGCCCCGGTTTGATCCTGCACCTGCACCTGTAACCGTATATGCCTGTCTTGGAGAGAGCCTCTATCGCCAAGGAAGCGTTCCTGGCCTGGTGCTTTCCGGGGACCGACACGAAATACTCTTCTTCCTTGTATGTGAAGCATGTTCCTTCCTCGGAGACCGAGATCAGACCGATGTCTTCCGGGTCAACGCGCGTAAGTGGTGCATTTTTTTCCTCTGCGACCTTTTTTATCACCGAGAATGCGGGCTCCGGGTTGATCGTTACGCAGGGCACACCTTCCTTGATTATGCCCGCCTTCTCAAAAGCGATCTCCTCTAAGGTATTGCCGAGATATTCGGTGTGCTCCATGCTTATGTTGTTTATGACGCAGACCTCTGGCACTATGACATTGGTTGCATCGTATCTTCCTCCCATCCCCACTTCTACAACTGCGTATTCTACTCCTTTTTCTTTGAAATAGAGGAAAGCTATGGCCGTGGTTACCTCGAAAAAGGTGCACAGCATGCCCTCTCCGGCCATTGACCTGACATGGGGGACGGTGACCGAAGCCATGTATGCCAGCTCCTCGTCGGTTATGTGTGTCCCGTCGACAGATATCCTCTCGTTGAAGTTCATTATGTGGGGGGACGTAAACAGCCCTGTCCTGACCTTTCCGTCGATAAGCACCCCGGATATCATCGCGCAGACCGACCCCTTTCCATCGGTCCCTGCCACATGGATGCTTCTGAATGATTCCTGGGGATTACCGATGCGACGAAGCAGTTCAGCGATGTTTCTGAGCCCGAGCTTTATCCCGTGCACGCTAAGACCGTACAGCCAGTCAAGGAACTTCTCCTTGTCTGCTTTCTCAATGCTCACGAAAGCTGATTACAGGAATCCGATATAAACTATCAGTCCAGCTCTTCTCTGCATATCTCGGAGATGTATTGGGACTGGGTCATGCCTCTCCTCTTGGCTGATGCTTTGATCAGGTCTGTGGTCCCTGAACCGTACTGTGCAGCCTTTTTGCTTTTTGTCGAAAGAAAATCCAGGCCCATCTCTGAGGCCAGCTCTTTCAGGACCGCCTTCCTGGAGCTCTCGTCCCTCGGCTCGAGGATTCCGAACGGTATTGAGCGGGCAGCTTCGATCACGTCCGGGTCCGTGAAGGGCCTGACGATCTCCTTACCGAAAAAATCCGCCGCCCGGTCTTCGTGTTCGACGACCTCGGTGAGAAGCCTTTCCATGTCCTCCGAGCTTTTCCTCCTGAATTCGTCCTCTCTCATCCCGATGTACTTATGATATCCGGCGAAGAGCTCGTCCGAGCCCATTCCTCCCAGTATTGTCCTTTCCGAAGACTCCTTGGTGACACAGAACGTCGGGACCTCGAACGAAAGGGTCAGCGGGGAGGTCGTGCGGGTAACACGGACCATCTCTCTTAAGATGTCCTCGATGTTCCCTTCGTAAAGGCGTATGCGCCTCCATTGAAGGCCGAGTTTGGTATGGTCTTCTTCCGAATTCTCCATGTCGTACGAGTTGTCGGACCCCGCCGTGTACAGAACCGCATTGCGGGCGTATTTTGATGCCAGGGCAGCGACCAGTCCGGAGTCCAGACCTCCCGAGAACGCCACTGCGACATCCTTGCCGCATACAGCTCTTCTTACTGCCGAATCCAGGGCCTTGCCGACCCTTTCAGAATATACGCTCACGGCCACATATCCCGTCGACGGATGATAAAACCCGCTGTCGCCTATCTTTATGCGCTTAGAGTGCAAGACTTCCGACAGTATTATTACTGCCTGATTGCGATTGGGGGCCATGGACGGCGTCACCCGCATAGGTGTTTCACTTGAGCCCGAGCTTCTGAAGGAGTTCGACGAATCGATATCGAGCAAAGGATACGTAAGCAGGTCCGAGGCGATAAGGGACCTGGTCCGAGATTCTCTGGCGGAAAGCGAGTGGAAGAACGAGGAAGAGCATATGGTGGGCGTCATCGTGATGGTGTACGACCACAACGTAACCAACGTGGGGGACAAACTGACCAACATCCAGCACGACCACTCGGGCAACGTGAACACGTCGATACACGTTCACCTGGACCACGACCGCTGCATGGAGATACTCATTGTAGAGGGAAAACTCGGTTCCCTCAAGAAGCTGGCCTCGGAGATAACGTCGATAAAGGGCGTGCTCAGGGGAAGGCTCACGATGGTCTCCCCCAAGTCTGGCAACATGCACCACCTGGGCGCACGCAAGTGACCTTACATCAGGCTGAGGCCCATTATGGCCGTTCCTACCTCCGGGTCCTGAGGGTATCCGTACCGGGACTTGATGATGCAGTCGGTACTGGTAGCGGGGAAGAACAGCAGGGCCTCCGAAACGCCGTCTTCCTCTGAGAATCCATGGTATCTCTGCGAGACCATGACCATCCGGACCTCCGACCCCATGTCCGCATTGGGGTACAGAACGAAGTCTTCCGAAAGCCAGATCAGACCTTCTTTCTCCTCGAACTGGGACTTTTTGCATTCGGCGACGTCCTGGCCTACGATGTTCCCCTCTCCGTCTTTCATAAACATTATGCTGTCATCGGGATGCTCGAAAGAATAATCGCAGTAGATGCACAGCTTGATCTCCTTCGAAAGGCACTCAAGCATCGCCTCGTTCTCGATGGGCATGCCGAGGGCGCCCACCACTTGGCTCTCCTCGTCTTTTATGACATTGATCAGTTCTTCGTCGATGAGGACTATCTGCCTGACCCCTCTATGCTTACTCAGGGATTCGATTATCGCTTCTACGGACATACAGTGTCGTACCGCGTGCGCAGTACTTAATCAGATATCATTACGCATGCATAATGCCAATCGCCAATGGTTAAATAATGCCTAATGTGTCGCTTGTCCGATGAAAAAACTGATAATCACTGAGAAAGCCAACGCTGCCAGGAGGATATCGACTATCCTTTCTGACGGCAATTATTCCACCAAAAAGGTCGGGGGGGCTTCGGTGATTTCCTTCTCTGCTGGAGACGATGAGTATGAGGTCATAAGTCTCAGGGGGCACATACTGGAGCTCGACTATCCTCCGGAATACAACAACTGGTCCGACGGGACCCCCACGGATCTGGTCTATGCGCCACAGGTGAAGACCGTCCGCGTCAAATCCATTCTGGGAAACATAAGGGATTCCGCTGACTCTGCAGATCAGATCATTATCGCCACCGACTACGACCGGGAAGGGGAGCTCATCGGCATGGAGACAGTTGTCGCCGCGGGCGTCGATATGTCCAAGGTCAGAAGGGCAAAGTTCAGCGCGCTCACTAAGTCGGAGATCGAGGCTGCTTTTTCGGACCTCGCACTTCCGGACAAACCCCTGGCAGACGCCGCAGAGGCCAGGCAGATAATTGACCTGACCTGGGGCGCCGTTCTCACGAGACAGATCTCCCTAGCGTCAGGGCAGGTCGGAAATAACTTCATGTCCGTCGGGCGCGTACAGAGCCCCACTCTCAAACTGCTCGTCGACAAGAACGAGGAGATAGAGAACTTCAAGTCCAAGCCTTTCTGGAACGTCGTCGGGCGCTTCGGCATCCTGGCGTTCCAGGGTCAGCACGCCGGCAACCCTTTCTGGGAAGAGGGGAACGCCAAGGATGTTCTGGCCCGCACTTCCTCTGCAAAAACAGGAACGGTGACCGAATTCGAGATTAAGGAAAAGGAGGAGTACAGGCCCCCGCCCTTCGACACCACCCAGATGCAGGTCGAGGCGAACAAGATCGGGATCCCCCCGACGACAGCCATGAAATTGGCAGAAGACCTCTACACAGGAGGATATATCTCATATCCACGTACCGAGAACACCGAATATCCGAAGAGCATCAGCATACGCGGCGTCTTGGAGAAACTCAGGGAGTCCGACTTCAAAGACGAGGTAGAAGAGATACTGGCACAGGAGAAGATCTACCCCTCCAAAGGAAAGAGGCGCACCACCGACCATCCCCCCATCTACCCCACCGCGGCCGCCAGCTCGGCAAAGATGAAGGGCGACAAATGGAAGCTGTACGAGCTCATAGTACGGAGGTTTATGGCCACCGTCGCTCCTTCGGCCGTAGCCGAGATCACAGAATGCACCGTCGAAGTGAACGAAGAAGAGTTCAAATGCGAAGGCTATAAACAAAAATCAAAGGGCTGGAAGAAATACTACGGCAAATACATCAAGTCAAAGGATTCCTCGGTACCGAAAATGAAGGTCGGAGATGTCATCGATGTGCGCTCCGTATCCATCGAAGAATCGGAGACGAAACCGCCATTCCGGTACAACCAGGGTTCGCTGATCCAGGAGATGGACAGGCTTCAGCTGGGCACCAAAAGTACCAGGCACGACATTATCGCGAAGCTTTTCTCCAGGAACTATGTCCAGGGAAACCACCTCATCCCCACGGCCGGCGGAATTGCGCTGACCAAAGCGCTTGAGAGACACGGAGGAGGGATAACCGAACCTGACATGACCGCCAAACTCGAATCTGACATGGTGAAGATCGGCAACGGCGAAAGCACCCTCGACGGCGTAGTGAAAGAATCGCAGGACATGCTGTTCACCGTCTCAGAGAAGATCTCTGCAGAAAAAGAGGCCATAGGTAACGAGATCAAGACGGCCCTCAGGACCCAGCAGCACATTGGACTTTGCACGGCCTGCGGCAACAACCTAACGATCAAGAAATCGAAGAACGGGAACTTCATAGGGTGCGACGGATATCCCGAATGCACCTGTTCCTACCCGCTTCCGCGCGGAGCCATGGTCCAGACGACCGAATCCGTGTGCCCGGTTTGCGGACTGCCCCAGCTCAAGGTCATCAGGAAGGGCAATCCTCCCCTCATGCAATGCATCGATCCGAAGTGCTCTTCCAATACCGAACGCACGTTCCTCGGCGACTGCCCGACTTGCGGCAAGGGGAAGATCAGGATGATGTATTCCAAGGCGGGAAAGAGGTTCGCAGGCTGCACCGAATGGCCGGCCTGCACCCAGACCTATCCACTCAGGCCGAGGGGCAGCATAGTTCCCACTGACAAGAAATGCGAACTCTGCGGATCGCCTGTGATCCTGTTCGGAAAGTCCGAGGACTGCATCAATCCCGACTGTCCGGGAAAGCAGAAGGCTAAGCCCGAGAAAAAAGCGGCAGTGAAGAAGACGGCTGTCAAAAAGGCCGTTCCCGTCAAAAAAGAGTGAGTTTAGAATTCGGCTACCGGGTCTTCGCCGCTGAAGTGTCTGTTCATGGAGTCGATCTCTTCGGAGATTCGTCTGTTGCGGCAGTGGGTGCATTCCAGCTTTTTGCCTATGCTTAGTTTCAGGCCCATCTCCGACCGGTCAAGCCAGACTATCCTGCCACACTCGCAGTAGACGTTCATCATGCCGTCGATGCGTATCCTGTCCAACGTGTAACTCGGCAGTCCGTCGATGCAGTGCCCTGCCGAATATGCTGAGTCCCCTATCTTACTTCCCCCGATGATAGGCTCCAAACAAGGCCTCTACACCCATCCACAGATGCCTCGGGAAGCGCCTTCACTTCCTATCTTTAGAGCGGATATAAGCTTTCTGTTACCATATCTGGGAGGGTGCATACGATGCTCCCAAAGTGTATTATAGTGTATATTATTTCGTAACACAATAATAATATTCGGGGCTGAGGCGCCCTATTTTGGTGTGCTTTACAGCAGTCCGTTCTGCTTCATGTGCTCCAGTTGCCTGAGCACGTACTCGCGGACATCCTTGGGCTTAACCTCAGGGGTAATCCTCTTTCCATCCTTGAGCACGGGCCTTTCGATCATTTCCATCGCGTGGCCGCACTCGCACCTTATCTCGTCGTCCGGAGCGAGAGATACGCCCATGGTGTAGCAGTGCGGGCAACGGTAGGGGTACTTGCGGCCGGCGAACTTCCCTCTCTTCGATATCGGTTCGCCATCCTTCTCGACCAGGTCCATCGAGAAGTCCAGTGTCGGGGCGTTGGAGATAGACGTTCCCACGCCGAAGCTGGAGACGCATGTGTCTGCCAGTTTCGCGACGGTGTCCTCGTCCAGGCCGCCGGATACGATTATCTTGACATGCTTGAACCCGTTCATGTCCATCTCCCAGCGGACCTCGTCGATGAGCTCCTTGAAATTTCCTCTCCTGGAACCGGGCGTGTCGAGTCTGACGCCCACCAGGTTCTTTACGGACCTGCAGGCCTCGATGGCCGCGCTGCGTTCGTCGGAGAACGTGTCTATCAGCATGATGCGCGGGACCTTGGGGTCGATGACCTCGTCGAAAGCCCTGAAGGCGGCGTCGTTGCTGCCCATCATGAGCGTGAGTGCATGCGGCACGGTCCCCAGCGGCTCCTTGCCGATGATGTCTCCCCCTATACCGGAAGATACGTCGTCGCATCCCCCTATGTATGCGGAACGGTCCAGGACGCCTGCGATCCCCGGGTGCATCCTCCTGTTGCCGAATGCTATTACCGGCTTTCCCTGGGCGGCCATTTTCACCCTCGATGCCTTGGTGGCAACGCCTGTGGGCTGGCATATCATGCCCAGGATTGCCGTTTCCATGACTCCGAAGTCGACATAGTTGCCTTCGAAATTCATTACGGGGACCCTTACGCTTGCGGGGGTGCGGGCACGGAATATCGTCCCCTCCGGAATCGCGTATACCGAGACATCGTTTCCCTCCGATAGGCGCATTACCTCTTCAAGGCCGCAGAACACCGCCCATTCCCAACCGCGGGGCAGCGAGCTGCTGGTGAACTCTGCGCGGACCTTCGTACCGTCCAACCCTTTGGCCTTAAGTATCTGTTTTGTGCGATCGAAGTACACATCCATCGTGTATCCGTCTCTGATATCCTTCTCGTCGGCGATGAAGAGCTTATCCATTGTATCAGAACCTGAATGCCTTGATGCCCGGGAAGACGGCTTTAGAGCCCAGTTCTTCCTCGATCCTAAGAAGCCTGTTGTATTTGGCCGTGCGTTCGCCGCGGGCGGGGGCCCCTGTCTTGATCTGTCCGGAACCCCATCCTACCGACAGGTCCGCTATGGTCGTGTCCTCCGTCTCCCCGGAGCGGTGGGACACCACGACGTGGTAGCCGTTGGCGAAGCTCGTCTCTGCGGCCTGCCCGGATTCGGTGACCGTTCCGATCTGATTGACCTTAAGCAGGAGGGCGTTCGCAGCTCCGGCGCTTATCCCGCGTTTGAGCCTCTCCGTGTTGGTTACGAAAATATCGTCTCCCACTATCTGCACGTCTTTGCCGATTTTTCTCGTCAGGTCGGCGGTGGAATCGAAATCGTCCTCGAAGAATGGGTCCTCGATGCTTATTATCGGGAATTCTTTGGAAAGCTCTATGTAGTGGTCGGTGAGCTCGCCTGCGGTGAGGCTGAGGCCGTCCACCTCATACTTCCCGTCGATGAAGAACTCGGAAGATGCCGCGTCAATTGCCAGGAATACGTCCTTCCCCGGCCTGTATCCTGCGTCGGATGCCGCCTGAGATATTGTTTCCAGGGCCTGGGCGACCGTGTCCACTGGAGGCGCGAAACCTCCCTCGTCTCCGATGTTCACAGCCGAGGCTCCGTACTTTTTCGACAGCAGCTTCTTCAGGGACATGTACACCTCCGAGGCCATCCTCAGGCACTCGGAGAAGTTCGGGGCCCCTGCAGGGACCAGCATGCACTCCTGTATCTTCAGGTTCCCCCCGGCGTGCTTTCCGCCGTTGATTATATTGAACATCGGGACCGGGAGGGTCGCATGGTCGCCGCCTATATGCTCGTATACCGGCATGTGGCGAGCCATCGCTCCGGCCTTTGCGACGGCCAGCGATGTCGCCACCGTGGCGTTCGCACCGAGCCGTTTCTTGTTCGGAGTGCCGTCAAGGTCTATCATCGCCACATCCACCGCATCCTGGTCCGAAGGGTCCATCCCCACGATGCGCGAAGCTATGTCCGCTCTGACATTTCCTACAGCTTTGAGGACTCCTTTCCCGCCGTATCTTTCGCCGCCGTCCCTGAGCTCGTGGGCCTCCCATGTGCCTGTGGACGCCCCCGAGGGAGCTATGGCCCTGATTTTGTGTCCTGCTACAGTGATCTCGGCCTCGACCGTGGGGTTACCCCTCGAATCAAGAACCTCTCTTGCCCATACTTTCTCGATCTTCATTTAAAAGCCTCAGTCGACGGTCTTATGGATTTCCATGTTATGAACGAGTATGTCCAGTCCTTTTTTGTCTATGGAGTTTTCGTTCAGCGAGATTAAAAATGTCGCGGCACCGGCGTTTTTCGCGGTGAGCTGACGGATGAAGGTTAGCGTGCGGTTTACACCGTTCTTCTCGATCAGGGCGGAAAGACCGTCCAATACGACCACCGGGCGTGCGCTGTCGGCAATGAAACGGTTCACCGACTCCGTCAGCGACCCGAGCGCCCTTATGTCCTTGTAGTCGAGCCTGGGCTTCGCAGAAAGCGCAATGACGTTCATCTTGCCGTATTTCATCTTCTCCCTTACGGCCTTGATCTTGTTGCTGGTGATTATGAGCATGTTGTAACCCGCGTCGGCGAAATCCGATGCGTGCTTGTAGACTCCCACAGGGCTCCCTTCGAGGATCAGATGCGCGCTTCCGGACGGCAGCCCCGTCTGTTCCTCGGCCGACTGCGTGTCTTTGCTTTTGCGCCTCTTCTCCCTCCTTGAAGGTCTGGGGACCTGTTGCGGTTCTGACTCGGGAGCTATTTTCGTCCCGGAGAGTATCTCGACTATGTCTGCGCTCCTGAAGGGCTTCTCGATCTCCCCCACCACAAAGGCCTCGTCCTTGGGGATGAATTCTTTGCTGTTTTTCAGGATGTAGACCTTCATGTTCATGGCCACGTCCTCTTCGTGGACGATGTCTATGGCCTTCATACCGGGCTCTCCGCCCAAGTACATGTCCAAAAATATCAGGTCGGGACGGTTGTCGAGTATCGAATCCGCGGTCTCGGAAACGGTGGAGGCGAGGAAAACGCGATTGCCCGTACTGGTTACAATCTCCCTCAATATTTCCTGTATGGCTACATTGTCGTCGGCAACCAAGACCTTCATGAGATAACCTCAGGTGAGACCAGAACTCCTTACGGTCCACGGACTATATAAATTAAGGGAACGACCGATCGGACGGTCGAGAAGCTGGCACAGGCCGGGAAGGCCTGGGCTGAATCACTGCTTCCTGCTCTCTTTAGCTTTGGGCCTAAGGTTGCTGTACCCGCATTTGCGGCATTTAGACGCCTTCGGGGGGTTCGTCGCATAACAGTTCATGCATACGGACTTGTCGAGGAGCCTGCTCTCAGCCTCTTTAAAACGTGCCATCTTCTATCCTCTGGATTGTGCAAGATAGAAGTATTATTTATAGCATTCGTCAAGCACGCGGGAAATGCGAACGCTGGGCCCTGAAGTCGCCCAGAGGGTCGCCCGAAACCGAGCCCACCATCTCGTGGGTGACGTATTCCGGCGACAGCATTTCGACGATTTCTGCGCATCCGTCCGACATGAACGGGCGGTGCTGGTCTATTCTGCATATGTGCGCACTCGCTTTTTCCATCAGAACGCCCACGGGATCCCCGCGGTCCCTTTCCCGGTCCTCGAAGCTGTCCCTGTAGTCCGAAGACATGCTCACATGCAGATGCACGTTTCCGATCCTTTCCAAAGTGTCGTCGCCGTATCCCTCGATGACCTTCCTCAGAGAACTTATTGCGTCCTGCTCGCTGCGGATGCCCGGGAGACAGTTCAGCAGGTGACCGGTATCGAGGCATATGCCCCACTCCTCGAACTCGATCTTCCTCTCGAATAACTTCACTTCACTGCCGTCCTTCATCTTCAGGCCGGGCCACCAGAGGTTCTCGAAGGCGATCTTGAAAGGAGGCCTCCCCCGCGGAAGCATGGAGACTGCCGCGTTCACCATCTCGCAGAAGGCGCCCAGAACCTTCGTGTCGCTGCCTCCGCTGTCGTGCATGAATATCTCGTCTAGATTGATGTTGCCGGCATGCAGGACCCCGTACGGTGGGTCCAGCGCCGAGGCCTGGGAGATCGCCAGCGTCAGACTGTCCGTGACATCCTCGGCGCACTTTCCGAACATGATGAACCTGGCGGTATCGGTATCGCAATCCGGTACGTCCTCGCCTTTCCAAGCGCGCATCCAGTCGGCCGCATAGGGAAGATGGACGCCTGCGGCGTATCCTCTGTATCCGTCGGGGACCGGAGAATAGCCTGTCAGAAGCTCGATACCGTCGCACCCCATCTCCTTCAGGGCCGGGCCCGAACCCGCCTGCGAAATCTCGGAGATGGGTTGGTACACGGAAAAGCTGAAAAGGTGCTTCATGGAACGTAAAAGGGTTGGCGGTAAATAGTTTTATCAGAAGAGCTCGAGGGCCGCCGTGACCGCCGCCTCGATCGCCAGCGGCATGGTCCCCCCGCCGCCTACGATTATGACGTCGCTTCCGGTCATCCCGATGACCTCGCGGATCTCTTTGGCGAGACTCGGATTCTCCTCGTCGACGTTCCAGTCGGGAGGTATCAGAAGCCTGCCGTCACGGATGACCAGCGTGGTGCATCCGGTGGCCCCGGCCTTGATCCCCGCGTCGCGCTGCTGCATCCCGTTGAACACCTTGTCGGACACTCCCATAACCAGAAGGCTCTGGGTGTACTCTCCGACGACGGAATCGCCCACATTCAGGTCTATGACCCGTATGGGCATCTGGTCCAGGTAGCTGCGGCCGGCCTTGGTGATCATGATCCCCGTCTGTTTGACGGAGATCAGTCCCCAGTCCCTCAGGGTGTCGACTATTCGTCGCATGCTTCCTTCGCCCACTCCGACAGCCTCGGAGAGTCGCTTGCGCCCAATTCTCCTGCCATCCGAGAGGGTGTGCAACGTCCAATATACATTGGCGTCGCTGAACCTGAACATCGGTCCGTATTGCGGCTCGTCAATTATCTTCATATCCAGCTCACCGGAAGAGGACTCAGAAGGTCCTTACTTTGCCGGTGGTGATAAGCTCTGTGACCTTATCAATGTTATCGAGCCAATGCTCCATTATGCCTTCCGCGTCAGATTTCCACTTGGATATCTCCTTCTGTTCGTCCGCGCCGGGGGCCAGCACCTGTATGGAAGCGTTGAGCGGCTGGGATATGGGCTTTCCGATCTGCGAGAGGAGGCGCACGCGTATCTCGGCCTCGGGGCCGATCTCCTTAGATATCTCCTCGGCAACGAGCTTGGACATCACGTTGTAGATCTTTCCGATGTGGGTTATGGGGTTCTTTCCTGAGGTGGCCTCCATGGACATCGGCCTGTAAGGCGTGATAAGCCCGTTGCATCTGTTACCTCTTCCGACCGACCCGTCGTCTCCCATCTCCTGGGACATTCCTGTGACCGTGAGATAGTAGACGTTGCGGGAGTAATCGTCGCCCGTGTTGACATCGACGTTGACGTTTATGTCCTCGTTCCCTATGATCTTGAGCGCATTGTCGGTGACCTCGTCCTTGAGCTGGACCATCGCGGACTTGTATGCATCCGCATCTGAGAGATACTTGTCGACCATGGCGCATGCCACGGTGAGGGTGACGTCCTTTCCGATCCTGGAGGCCATGACCTTCACGTCCTGGCCGGTCTCCGGCATCTTCTTCTTGAGCGGGCCGTTGATGAACTCCTCTGTCTCGAGGGTCAACCTGTCGGTGATCGAGAACGGCGCGTAGCCCACTCCGAAGGACGTGTCATTGGCATGGTACCCGGAAGCTTTGTAGACGCCCGTGAGGTCGTCCGAGCCGAGACCTATTCTGGCATCCATTATGACCTCGGAGCTTACGTCGAGGTTGGGGAAAGTCTTGTCGAGGTACTCCTTGGCAGCCCTGAGCGCGACCGGCTTGCAGGGGAGGTATTTGAGTTCCTTCTCGACCTCCACCTCGGTGGTGGCGCGCCCTACCAGGAGTATGTATGACGGGTCGATGATCGTTCCTCCGCCGAACTTCGGGTGGGCCCTTCCGGCCGCGATCTGTGTCTCGTCTGTGTTGTGATGGAGGACGTGACCGAACTCCTTAACGTACATTTTGCAGAGCGCTCTGCTTACTGACTCCGCGATACCGTCCGAAACGCTGTCGGGGTGCCCGATGCCTTTTCTTTCGACGATCTCAACTTTTCTGTTCGGTACCGGCAGTTCGTCGATACCCTCAACGTAAATGTGCTTAGCCATCTCAATAGCTCCTCAGCATATGCTGCGAAGAAATCGTACATATTCATTATTTATAAATTAAACTGTAACAAATATTCAAATAAGAATAATTGCCTAACGTCACAGGTGAAATTCCCGCCGGAGTCGGATATCAAGAAGATGAGGAACGCCCTCGGGATAACCCAATCCGAGCTTTCCAAGGAATCCGGGGTAAGTCAAAGCACCATCGCGAAGATAGAGGGCGGCAAGACGGATGCCAGCTACAAGACCGTGTCTAATCTGTTCCAGACTCTCGAGAAAATGAACAGGAAAACAGGGATAGACCGTACGGCATCGGACGTGGCCTCAGGTTCGCCGATAACGGTGGATGCTAACGACAGCCTACGGGTCGCTTCGGACCTCATGAGACGGACGGGCTTCTCCCAGATGCCGGTGATGAGCGGCGACCGCCCGGTGGGCAGCATATCCGAAAGGAGGATACTCGGACTTATCGAGCAGGGCATGAGCATGGACGAGCTTAGAAAAACTCCGATAGAGAAGGTCATGGGGGAATCCTTCCCCGTCGTATCGGAAAGCATGTCCCTGTCGGCCGTGGCGCAACTAATGGGGGACAGCGACGCGGTACTTGTATCAAGGCAGGGCAAGGTGATCAGCATGATCACCAGCGCGGACCTTCTCAAACTGATCTGATCTCTTTCCTGGTAACGACCAGATGCATCATGTCTTCCGCAACCACGGTGTCGGGAAAAATCGCTACGGCCTCTTCCAGTATTGACGAGCGGTCCTTGTAGCGGTTGCTGACGTGATTCAGGACCAGGGCCCTGACGCCGCACTCCCTTGCGATCTCGGCGGCCTGGACCGACGTAGTGTGGTTGTGCTTTCCCGCAGACTCGGTCTCATCGGAACCAAAGGTCGCCTCGTGCACCAGCACGTCAGCTCCCATGGAGGCATAACGGACCTCTTCGCATGGAAGCGTGTCTCCGGTGTAGATTATCCTGATGCCTTTGACCGTTCCGGAAGATATGTCTTCGGAAGATATGCCGTCCACCACCTTGCCTTCCTTGATTAACCTTATATCGGCGGGCACAATCCCTTTTTCGGCTGCCTTTCCTGCATCTATCCCGATCCTGTCGTCCTCGGAGAATGCAAATCCCATGGAGGGCACCCCGTGTCTGGTCGGAAAGGCTGTGACACAGAAACCGGAAAAACGGAAGGACTCGCCGCCGGCCGATTCGGTTATTGCCAGTTCGAAGGGCAGACTGTCTCCGCATGCCCCGAGTATGCTCCTGAGCAGACTTTCTATCCCTGTCGGGCCGACTATGCGCAGAGGTTCCGTCCTTCCGGACAGCCCCATCGTCAAAAGCAGCCCCGGGAGGCCCAGGAAATGATCCCCGTGAAGGTGTGTAACGAAAACTGCCTTCACCTTCATGAAAGAAAGCGGGGACACCATCAACTGCCTCTGGGTCCCCTCTCCGCAGTCGAAAAGAACTACTTCCCGGCCGTGGCGTACCGCCATCGCGGGCAGCCCCCTCTCCCTCGAAGGGACGCTGGCACCTGTGCCGAGAAAGATGATCTCGGTCATCAGAAAATACGGTCCAGATCTCTGGATTTCTTAGTCTGTTTTTTGAACTCGCGGTAGTGATCTTTGCAGAGGTGAACCTGACGGTGGTCTCCGGGTTTGAGCTTCAGATTTGTCTCCGACACCTGCTTGTAGTTGAAAGAGCGCTCGGAATCGGAGCTGCATCCTTCGACGTCGCACACCTCGGTCTTTTCGCTGTGTTTGGCCGTTGCCATGCGTTTCCGAAGACCGTCGTCCGATATATTTGTTCACTTCGAATTGATTATCCTAGGGTAAATTATAATGTGGTGATGTCATATGCCATGGCGATGACGAAGGTTTCTGCTTCCATTCTTTCGGCGGATTTCTCCCGCCTCGGAGAGGAGATGAAAAGATTGGAGGCTTCGGGTTCCGACTGGGCGCACGTCGATGTCATGGACGGGATGTTTGTTCCCAACATCACAATAGGCCCTTCGGTTATCAAGGCTATAAGAAAATGTGCCAGAATGCCATTCGACGTCCATCTGATGATCCAGAGACCGGAGAGGTACATCAACGATTTCATTAAGGCCGGAGCGGATTATCTCACAGTCCACCCTGAGGCGGACGGGGACCCCCTGGGAGCGATGAGGAAGATCGCGGACGCAGGCGTCGGGGCGGGAATCTCGATCAACCCCGAAACCGAAGTGGAAGTGCTTGACAAATATTTGGACAAAGCGGACCTGGTACTGGTAATGACCGTGCACCCGGGCTTCGGAGGCCAGAGCTTTATTCCTTCGGGTTTGGACAAGGTACGCTATGTCAGGAAGTGGGCTGACGAGCACAATCCGAAGCTCGAAATCTCTGTGGACGGTGGCATAAACCGTTCCACAGGTGCGGAGTGCGTGAGGGCAGGGGCGACCGTGCTCGCAGCGGGAAGCGCCCTCTTCGGACTGGAAGACATGTCCCCGGAGATTAAGATCTGGCAGGGATTCGGCCCTGACCCGTGAGGCGATAAATTGGGTGTGAATCTTTCAGGCCTGGCAAACCCTGTCTGCGTCGAACTCTCAGACCTCAACGGGAAATCTGTTGCGATAGACGCTTACAACACGATATACCAGTTCCTTTCCACAATACGTCAGCCCGACGGGCATCCTCTCTGCGATTCCCGGGGTCGCGTATCCTCGCATCTTTCAGGCATCCTGTATCGAACGGCCAACATGATCGAGGCTGGAATAGAGCCGTCATTTGTATTCGACGGAAAACCACACGAAATGAAAAAGGACACATTGGACGGCCGTAGGGAAAGACGAGAGAAGGCCAAGGAGGAATGGGAAGAGGCCATCGAGGAAGGCGATATGAAAAAAGCATTCTCGAAAGCCCAACAGACATCCCGCATGACACCGGAGATATCCGAGTCCTCCAAGGAGCTGATCTCCCACCTGGGACTTCCGATAGTGCAGGCGCCGAGCGATGGCGAGGCGCAGGGTGCATATATGTGCGCCAAAGGGGACGTGTGGGCATCAGCGTCGCAGGATTTCGATTCTCTTCTTTTCGGAGCGCCTGTGCTTGTGAGGAACATCACAATGGCCGGAAGGCGCAAAATGCCGGGAAGGGAACTGTTCAAGGAAGTGAAGACCGAGGTGACGGAACTGGAAGAATTCCTCTCGTCGCTCGGGATTACAAGAGAGCAGCTCGTTGACATGGGTATACTGATAGGTACCGATTTCAACCCGGGCGTCAGAGGGATCGGTCCAAAGAAAAGTTTAAAGCTAATAAAGGAACACGGCGACCTGGAACATGTACTGGCACATATCGGGGAAGAGATTCCGGACTATCAGGAAATAAGAGACATCTTCCTTTACGGCCCTAACACCGACGACTACGAACTCGAACCGGGACAGGTGGACCGGAAGGCTGTCCTGGACCTGCTGACCTCATACGATTTCTCGCCTGGTCGGGTTGAAGCAGCCCTCGACCGCATAGAGAAATGCAGGACAGCCAACAGGTCCAAGCGCTCACAGCGCTCGCTGGATGCATGGTTCTGAGCTGGCATCCTAAAATGATTGGCGCCCTTCCCGTCCTTGAACGGGCAGGGCATTTTTTGGTTGGCTTGAGCCCTCAGCCCCTCCTGACGAAGAAAGCATACACTGCGAGCATATCCACGAACGCTATGGCGACGATTGCGGCCACGATGTACAGCCCCGTGCTGCCGCCGTGGATTACTGAAGGCGTCTCCTCTGCGATCACATACTTGGAACAGTGAGATATTACGAAGCTTACGGCTCCGTCCGTAACCGTTGCGGCCTGCCTCTCGCCCAGCCTGCCGGCGTCCTCGTCATAGAAGAACACAGATAGCCTCGTTCCGTCTTCGTATGCCCCGTCCAGATAATACGTCACTGTTGCACATATGGGCAGCACGCCCGTCGCCGAAAAATTAAGTACGAGCGGATTTTCGATGCTGGAGGAATCTATGAGTCTTTCAAGGTCGAAATCCGGAACGGCCCCCGTTATTGCGGGAACGAATGTACCGGCCTCCTGCCTGTAATCCCCCTCGAACGACCAGGAATATGCCACTATGTCGTTTTCCCCCAAAACACTGAGGGTGAAGGTCTTTCCCGTGTCCGCCAGCCGTTCGAAGAACGAGTTGTCCAGCTCTCCCCCTGCAGATTGGCCCCTGATCTGAACCGCCGGCTCATGATTCTGGGAGATTATGTCGCCAATCTCGTCGTAGGGCATCGAATCGTAGACGTTTAGTGCCCAGGCGGCATAGAGGGTTGCATCGGAAAACGCAGAATACTCTGACACCGCATTACCCCGTGGTGTGGTCGACCATCCGCAGAATCCATATCCTGGACGGGAGGGTGCGGTTACGTTTGCAAGGTCGAGTATCGTACCGCCGAGGACCGACCGGGGGCCCGGTGACGTTCCTTCGAATCCGTTCAGACTGAATGACACGACGTATCTCATCGCGATCTCGAAAGCTACTGGTACTGTACCGGTGTAATTGCCCGTTCCAGTAACGGCCGCTGCGGCGGATCCTGCCTGTATATTGTCGTCATAGGATACCACGTAGTCTCTGCCCTCCACAAGCAGCTTGCTTCCGTCTGTCACCACGACCGGTTCCAAGGCGTGCCCGGTGTACTCCTGGTCGGGCGCATAGATCATTCCCTTGTCAATTCTTTTTGGTGATATTGACCATGTTATCTCCTCATGTCCATCGCCTCCGTCCGGCCAAGATGTTATGCTTTCATCAGTAAGCGCGGCCAGAGCCCTGTAGCTGCCGGCAATTGTACCAGTGCTTCCAGAAAGCATGTAACCGTCGCCTTCCGGAACGCCTATCTGCTCCGTACCGTTGTAAACCAGACCTGTATTGGCGACAGGTATCTGGATCACCTTCTTGCTGATGAGGAGGAGGCCTCCGACATACTCGAATTCATAGTTGTCGGCCGACCCTCCCGAAGGGACCAAATTATATGTTCCAGCATTTGTTAAATTGCTGGATATTACAGGTGCGGAATAACCGAGGCACGTTTCCGGACCTTCGCCTGTGACGAAACCTTCGACGGTAATAACCAGGGAGGGAGCTGTGCCGAACACTATGCTCTCCCCCGAATATCTTGCGGTGAGCTTCGCTTTGGCGATTGTCCAATTCAGAGTTTTAGGTTCTGTGGTGCCGTCTGACCACACAGTGTTCACTGAATCGTTCAGCGTAGCGGTCGCAGAGTATGTGCCAGCATTCAGTCCTGACGAGTCTCCGGTAAGAGTATAACCATCTCCGCTTTCAATGCCCGACTGCTCAAATCCGATAAAAAACAGGTCTTGTTTAATATTCGGAGATGCAATTATTTTTTGTGAAACACTCAACGTTCCGTTTACAAATTCAATTTCATAGTTAGATGATGTCAACCCAGACACAAATATTGTATAATCACCAACTGGCGATAACAAATCATATTCGCATTCGTAGGTCACAATGCCATCGATTGAAGATGATATGCTATCGCCAGTCATTAATCCCCTATATGAAACAGTGAACTGTGGAGTATCGTTCCCCACTATCACATTTTTATCTTCCGCCGTTATTTTTAGCGAAGCTTTGGCTATGACCCAGTCAAACATCTTTGGATCAATTGTCCCGTCTGACCATTCAGTTGTTTCTGTATCCAATAGAGTGGCAATGGCAGAATACTCGCCAGCATTAAAGCCGACTGGATTTCCAGTTAGGGTATATCCTTCTCCGCTTTCAACACCAATCTGTTCATTTCTGTTATATGTCAAATCTGTGCATCCTACTGGTATAGGGATAATTTTTTTAGAAACCTCTAAGTTTCCATCGATGCATGATATTTCATAGTTTGATGACGTGAGTCCAGAAACTGAAATTGTATAATCTCCTATTGGTGAGTTTGGTCTATATTCACAGTCAAAAACTGCGACTCCTTCAAGGGATGACACATTGTCTCCAAATACAAACCCCTGATATGACAATTTGAATGATGGTACATCTCCCCCCACAATGATACTACAATCTTTGACCTTGACCAGCAATGGAGCCTTTGATATTGTCCAGCTTATACTCTTAGGCTCCGTCGTCCCGTCAGGCCATGTCGTGTTTATCGGATCATCCAATGTTGCTATGGCCACACAGTCTCCGGCATCGGTACCAGTGTTTCCCGTAAGGGAATACCCGTCTCCGTCTGACATTCCGGTGATCATCGCCCCGCTGTAAACATGAGAAATTTCCGTCGAAGATGCATCGGAATTCATGATCGGGCCGCCTTCTCCGGAGACGTCCGGCCCATCATCGACGACGAACACAAGGAAGCATGAAAATAATACGATCGCGAACAAGGCCGTGATAGTAACGAATGCTTTGTTTTTCAGTTCGGACCCTGGTGTGGCTGTTTCTAACTTCATGCGTGGCTTATTTTTTGGCGAATAAAAGCATTGCCCAAATTTTAAATAATATTGGTGTTACAATATATAAATACATATATATTATTAAGCTCCGTTGAATGTATTTATATATTATATTTCGAAAATTAATATATATTATTTGACATGTGTATATAGAAATAATCTATTTTTTGCCTCGTGAAATGGCGATACTGATATCCGGCCCACCGTCCGTCCTTACAACAGGCAAAACTGACTGGCCGCGGACCGCACTGCTGCGTCAAACCGTCAAAAACACCGCTGGGAGATTCTTTATAGGGGCGCGCGCATCAACGCGCACCGTCAGGAAGATAAACTTGACGCAGAAGGATGAGCGATGATAAAGCAGGTCCGTGCAGATTATAACGCACCAGAAATCGAGCGAGGGGTCCAGCAGCTCTGGAAAGAAACGAACGCGTACGAGAAGACCAAGGAGTACAGGTCCGGCGGAGAGGACTTCTATTTCTGCGACGGCCCCCCCTACACTACCGGAAAGATACACCTGGGTACGGCCATGAACAAGACCGTCAAGGACATCATGATCAGATACTGGAGGATGAACGGGCTCAACGTCCGCGACCAGCCCGGATTCGACATGCACGGCCTCCCCATCGAGGTGCAGGTCGAGAAGAAGATGGGCGTACACTCGAAGAAGGAGATCGAGGAGAATGTGGGCATCGACAAGTTCGTGTCAACATGCCAGAAGTACGCCCTGGACCTGAGGGCCAGCATGACCGAGGAGTTCAAACAGGTCGGAGTGTGGATGGACTGGGACAATCCTTATCAGACCCTTAAACCGGAATACATCGAGTCCGCCTGGTGGACCCTGTCCCGGGCATACGAACGCGGCCTCCTCGAAGACGCGGACCGTGTGGTAACCTGGTGTCCCAGATGCGAGACCGCCCTGGCGGAGGCGGAGATCGAATATTGGGACGAGAGCGACCCTTCCATAATGGTGAGGATGCCTGTCGCAGAACAGGACTGCTCGCTCCTGATCTGGACCACCACGCCTTGGACGCTGCCGTCCAACATGGCCGTCGCGGTCCACCCCGATTACGATTACGCCAAAGTGAGGATGAAGGGCGAGGCGGGGAGCGAGGACGTGATCGTCCTGGAATCCCAGGCCAGATATGTCATGGAGAAGGGAGGATACTCAGAATTCGAGGTCCTTGAGAGGATGAAGGGAAAGAGCCTGGAGGGACTTTCTTATATCCCGCCCTTCGAGATAGGCGGCGCCCTCGTAAGGAACGATTGGGTCTACAAAGTCGTCACAGCCCAGTACGTGGAAAAGGACAACACCGGACTGGTCCACACCGCACCGGGCTTCGGTCCCGACGACTACGACACCGGGAAAAGGTACGGAATGACGCCGTTCTGCCCCGTGGGCGAGGACGGGAGGTTCAACGACGGGTTCCCCATGATGGAGGGACGCAAAGTCCGCGGCGTGAACGACGATGTGGTGAAACACCTGTCCGAGAACGGAAGGCTGTTCCAGTCCGGCAGGATCATGCACCGTTACGGCCACTGCTGGAGATGCAAATCCCCGATCATATACAGGGATACGCGCCAGTGGTTCCTGGACGTCCCGAAGCTCAAATCCAAGATGCTGGACGAGATCGACAAGGCCGAATGGGTCCCGTCCTGGGCCGGAGAGTCCAGAGAACGGAACTGGGTCGAGGGCGCCAGGTCCTGGTGCATCTCGAGGCAGCGCTACTGGGGTATACCCATGCCCGTCTGGGAGTGCGGATGCGGCGAGAAGCGCGTCGTTGGACAGTATTCGGAGCTCAAAGAAGGGAAAGGATACACTGAAGGGATGGACACTCACAGGCCCTGGATCGACAATGTTACTTTCGAATGCCCCAAATGCGGCGGTACGATGCGCAGGGTCCCCGACGTCCTGGACGTATGGTTCGACTCCGGCGTGGCGTCCTGGGCCCAGTTCGGGTACCCTGCCAAGAAGGAAGAGTTCGAGAGATGGTGGCCCGCCGACTTCATAGTCGAGGCCCATGACCAGACCCGCGGATGGTTCTACTCGCAGCTTGGAGCGGGGGTCATATCCTTCGACCGGGCGCCCTACGACGAAGTGATGATGCACGGATGGGTCCTGGACCCCAAGGGGCAGAAGATGTCCAAATCGAAAGGGAACGTCATCGAGCCCCTGGAGATCATCGACCAGGTGGGCGCCGATTCGCTCAGGCTGTACCTGATAAAATCCAACGCCCCCTGGGAGGACACCTCGTTCCAGAAGGACGGCCCGAAGAACGCCAGAAAGATACTCAACACCTATTGGAACGTGGTCAACTTCGCCTCTACCTACATGAACCTGGACGGCTACGAGCCCGAAAAATATACTCTCGAATCCATACGCGGAAACCTCAGACACGAGGACCTGTGGATGCTGTCCCGTACCGAGCACATGAAGCGCGACGTGACCGAGGGATTGGAGGCGAGGGAACTCCACAAGGTCGCCCGCTCCCTGGAGGACTACATAATGGAGGACCTCTCCAGATGGTACGTCCGTCTTGTGAGGGACAGGACGTGGACCGAGGACGAGAACTCCGAGAAGGACAAGAACGCCTCGTACTTCACTTTGCACTATGCGATCATGAGCACGGCCGTCGCCCTGGCCCCCATAGCGCCGCACATCTCCGAAGAGGTGTACCAGCACATGGGAGGCACCAAGCTCACCGTCCACATGGAGGACTGGCCTGTATCCGACGGGTCGCTCATCGACGAGGGGCTCGAGCACAGCATGGCGCTCATCCAGAACATTGTGGAGATAATTGCCTCGGAGAGGGCCAAGATGGGAAGCAAGCTCAGGTGGCCGCTTCGTGGGATCCACATACGCGGCAAGGACGCCGGCGTGAACGGTTCGGTCAAGATATTCGGCGGGGTGCTGGCACAGCAGGCCAACATTAAGAACATAGAATATCTGGCCGAAGGGGAGGACCCTGGAAACGGGATGACCGCGGTGCCGTTCGAAGAGGGCGACCTGTTCATCGACTTCTCGGTGACCCCCGAAATAGAGGCCGAAGGGTATGCAAGGGAGCTGATCAGGAGGATCCAGCAGATGCGCAAGGACATGAAGCTCAACGTGGAGCAGTTCATCAACTGCGATGTTAAAGCCGAGCCTCGCCTGGTAGACCTGCTGTCCTCCTGGAGGGACCACATCTCGGGAGAGGTCCGGGCCAAGAATCTGACGTTCACCGACAGCCCCGGCGGCGACGAGGTCAAGACCTGGGACGTCACCGGCGAGGATATCGTGATCGGGATAACGGCCGCAGAGCCCTGATCACATATCCATCATCGCGACGACCGCCTCGTGGGTGTGCCTGACGGTCTTCCTCGAAGGTATGTCCTTCGGGTCCACCCACTCGAAACCTATATTCTCGTGGTTCAGCTTGGGCTCTGCCGACTTCAGGCGGAAGAGGAAGGGATAAACCTTCCATACGATGTCCTTTTCCCTTACCGTCACCATCTTACCGGACCTGTCCGGCGCATGTACATGTATACCGGTCTCTTCCACTATCTCGCGCACCGATGCTTCCACCGGAGACTCCCCGTACTCGATCTTCCCGGCGACAAGAGACCATAACCCGGGGAACGAGCGTGCGGTGTCCGGACGTTTGAGCATCAGGACCTTCCCGTCTACCAGGATGGCGGACGAGACCGACTCGATGACGTCCACCCCTTCTATGTCGACCGTCCCCCCATCCGCATCCACGGTCACCGTGTCCCCATCGGAAAGCAGCGACACGTCGATGCGGTCCACCATCGGGATCGACGATATCACCGCGCCTGTGGTGACTATGGTCTCGGCGTTGCTGTTGATCACTGCCGCCGGAGCCTTTCCGTGGACGGCCAGGTCGTACATGACGTACGATCCGACAGTGCTCCCTTTTCCTGCGGGGAACACTAGCACCTTGCCTGCGACGTTACCCTTTCCCGAGGTGAGCTCCCCTGTAGAGCCGTCGACCCCTCCCAAGAAGCTGAAGGGCTCCTCCAGCTTCAGAACCTGGCCCCGGGCCTTTCCCGGGGATATCGAACGTCCTTTGAGCATCAATATACCGCCTCCATAAGCTTGGCGATGTCCCTGCACATCACGCTCTGGGAGCAGAGCGTCGGGAGATAGTTTCCGGCCTTGGCGGAATTGGTTCCGGTACGTGAGAACGTCCCCTCGATGGGGGCCACGACCATGCACGTGTCAGCCAGCACCGGACCGAACTCCTCCAGTATCCTAACGTCGTCGGCGCATTTCTCTCTGGTTGCCGCCGAAGTGCAGAACCATATCTCGGGGGACCCGCGCTTTTTCTTTTTTCCTCTGAGCATGGACGCAATCTCCCGTATCTCCTTCTCGGTGAGATGTGGACATCCCAATGCTATGAGCTGCACATCGTCTGCCGTGTTCAGCCTGTCGTAGGCCTCCTGGAGCTCTTTTTTTCCGATGCTTATCTTCTCCAGATCCGATACGTCGTGCATTCCGGCCTCCGGTGTCACGTTCTCCGCGTGCCACATGGCCACCGAGCCTGCGGCGGCCATGGCCGCGGAAAGGGTCTTGGCCTCTTCGACCCCCGTATTGACTGGAAGCCCTCTGAAATATGGTACGCGGCCTCCGATGGCGCTGCCCACTGCCTGTCCCAGAAGCGAATAGCTGAAAACCGAGCCGTCTATATCCGCATCGATGACCACTGACGGGGCCCTCATGTCGTCGAGATGCAGGCCATAGTTGGCCGTTTTTCCGACGATCGCCGCTGCCAGAGCTCCAGGGCCCCCTTCCCTGTTGGTCCTGGCCCCGATGAACGAGTTGACGAACGACAGGGCCGACGACTCCGCCCAGGCCACATGGTCGCCGAACTTGGGAACGTTCGCTCCCGTGTAGGGGGTGCAAGAGCATGTGGTCATAACGCCCATCTTGCCGTAGAGCTCCACGATCTTCTGCTGCTTGACGGCGAACTCTTCAGAAATGTGCATCTCCTTCCATCTGCACAGGTCCATCCCCACCGGATTGAGGGTTGAGGGTACGGACACCTTTGCCCCTCCTTCCACCTGGTCCGAGAGATATTTTAGGCCCCCGTCGCCGATCGTCTTGTAAGAGGCTCCGGAAAGATGGGTGGAAGATATACCGATAAGGTCCTCGGCACCGTATACTTTGCCAAGCGCCACAAGAAGCTCCATGGCCTTGCGCCGGCTTTCCCCTTCCTCTCCGTTGAGGATTCTTTCTTCTTCGGGTCTGAGTTCCATGGTCCCTAATATGAAGCGTATGTAAAGGATTTGTCCCTTCAAACTTATCTTGGGTAGGTCTGCGGACTGCGTTGACCGGACCTGAACCGCCGTCCATTTATCATAGAGTTACTTAAATCATCGATGCCATCGTGACTCTCCATGAAGCCACTGATCTTGGAGAGGTCACCGAAATACGACCGCGAGGGCGGTATCAGGACGATGTCTCCGGAAGATACTTTGGGGCGCACATTGCCGCTCCTTTCAGACGCAGGGATCCACATGCCCGAGGACATAACCGGGATGGACAACGTAGGGATACCTGTCTTCTCCATCTCCAGACCGGACGCCGCCGAGGGTGCCGTCTCAAGCTACAACGGCAAAGGCGCCACCTACGAACAGGCCAAGGCCTCTGCGGTAATGGAGGCCATGGAGAGGTTCAGCGCCGAGATGAGGGACTACGACGAACTGGTATTCGGGACCTACGGACAAGCCAAAGATACCGGCCTCGCCGTGGACCCTGCCGACCTCATACTGCCGATCGACCGCCTGAACTATTACCAAGATGCCGAGATAGCATGGTGCGAGGGATGGGAGATGTTCAGAGGCGAGAAGATATGGGTCCCCGCATGCGCGGTGTTCCATCCTTACGTCCCTGACGGGGACCTGCAGCTCTTCAGATACAACACCAACGGACTGGCATCGGGGAACACGATGGAGGAGGCGATCCTCCACGCGACTTTCGAGGTCATAGAGAGGGACGCCTGGTCGCTGGCAGAGGACCGTGAATTCGCCAATGCGGATGTCGTCGCGGATCCCGATTCGGTCCCTGGAAGGCTTTTGGAGGCCTTCTCCAGACAGGGCGTTGAGATAAAACTGAAAGATATAACCACGGATGTCGGGGTTACAACCATCGGCGCGGCGTCTGACGATGTGGCCACCAAGGACCCGGAGATGCTGGCCATAGGCGTGGGAACCCACCTGGACCCGGAGATCGCGGCGGTGCGCGCGATAACCGAGGTCGCTCAGAGCAGGGCGACCCACAAACAGGGAGTGAAAGTGAACGCGAAGCTCCAGAGGGCCACCCGGGAGATGGGGTACGAGAAGATCAAGATGCTCAACCGCCTCTGGTATTCCGATCTAGACAGGAAAGTGAATCTTGAGGACATCGAGGACAGGTCGACCGATTACGTCCTCGACGACATCGAGGTCGTCCTCGACAGATTGATGGATGCGAACTTCGAAATGGTGATCGTATCGGACCTCACCCGCCCCGAAGTGGGCGTGCCGGTGGTCAGAGTGATAATACCGGGGATGGAATGCTCCACGATGGACCCTGACCGTTCCGGATACCGTCTGAACGGAACGTGGCCTCCAAAGAAGTGACGGCCTTTCGACCGTTAACAGAAAGCGGACCCGCCGGGATTCGAACCCGGGTCAGAGGCTCCGGAGGCCCCAATGCTATCCTAGCTATACCACGGGTCCTTTTTACTGTAAAGCGTTGAAGAGATGCAGGCAGGTTGTGCCGGGGCAGAGCCCCGGCGATCCTGAGGCTCCCATTGAGAGGGCGGGAGCCGAATGAAGAATTGCCTTTACTCTTTCTTGCTGAACTCGGTGTACCCGCACTTTCCGCAGGATGTCCTGTCCTTGTGGACGGCCATGAACACGCCCGCTCCGCACTTGGGGCACACGGGTTTCGTCCTTGTGATCTTGCCACCTTCGACCTTGTAAGCGTCCTTCTTGCTGATCGACTTGGGTGCCGCCTTCTTTGCTGCTGCCATCTTCACTCCTCCTTCTTGGGCATTTCCGGCTTGGGTTTCTCGATGCCGTTCCTCTTCAGAAGGTGTTCGTTCTCGAACTCCAATGCGGCCTCTTTGCTCTCGTAGACCTTGGCGTATCCTTCGGACACCCCTTTGCCGTACACAGAGTCCATATGGTCGATGACAAGGCAGTCCCTCTTGGACTTCAGCGCCTTGGCCAGCTCCTCGGCCACCGCGTTCCTCTTAGGTGTGCTTTCTCCGTCGTGTTCGACCGAGAAATATACCTCGTTCCTCCTCTGCAGGGGATTTTTCTTCTGCTGGGTAATTTGTATCTTCATTACAGCTCCTCCATCATCTCGATTAGCATTTCTGCTTCTTTTCGGACCTGCTCGTCCGTGGTGACGAGCTTCATCCCTTTCCCGGGCCATCCGTACACTATATTGGTACCATAGGGCGCAAGGACCATGCAGGCCACGGCCGCCAGGTCCTCCTCCCCGTCCACCTTTATTATGTGGGCCTTCCCTTCGAAAGCGTTTTTCACGGCCTCGATCAACTCCGCAGTTATCATCTTCGGAGGGTTCCTGACCTCAATCTCTTCCCAGCCGCTTTCTTTGACGAGAGATGAGAATTCGGTCATCTCGTGCCTCTCCGTCCTTCCGTCATAGATGGACAGGAACGGCACGATGCCGTGCTTTCTGACGACCAGCGATACCACGTCGCCGACCGTAACGAGTTTGGAACCATTGTCGAGTATAATAAGTTCGTTTTCGCCCAGGTCCCGCCCCATAGGCCTCCTGAACAGTTCGCGCCTGTCCTCGGGGAGCTTTCTGTCCCTGGGCTCCATCGGCATCAGCGGACCTTTAGGGCGTATCTGCCGTTCGCCTTGATGCTCATGCGTTTGGCAATCTCCGATTTGGTGTGGTCGATGATCGCCACGTAGCCCTGCCACTCTTTGGACGTCTGTCCTCCGCAGCGGGGGCACGTATCTTCCTCAGATATGAAGCTGCAGTTCTTGCACGCTTTAAGAACGGGTCCTGCCATCAGGCCGCCTCCTTCTTCTTGGTGTTGTCCTCTTCGATCCACTGGAACTTTCCGAGGCCTGGCTGGCGCATGGTGAGTCCAATCTTGCTGTCTTGGGGATTCTTGTCGTTGAGGTCTATGCTCACTACCCTCGCCCTGACCTTGTCACCCACGGAAAGGGTCCTTCCGGTCTCCTTTCCGACGAGCCTCTGGTTGGCCTCGTCGATATCGACGCGGTCGTCCATGACCTGGCTGATGTGCAGCAGGCCGTCAAGGGGGCCGAATCTTACGAAAGCTCCGAATTTTAGGATCTCCACGACTATGCCCTCCACGACCTCGTTGTCTTTCAGCCTGTAGACCAGCTGATTGTACTTTACGGTCTGGTAGACGGCACCGTCGCCGTGCACTATGCGTCCCGGTCCCACCGGCTCGACGTCTTTTATGAGGACTGTAAGCGATTTGTCCTCGTTGAATCTGCCCTCGAAAGTATCCCATGTGAGGTTGTCTATAGCCTCACTTATGTCTTCGCCGAGATTTCTGGGCGGGACGCGGACCTTTCTTTCGGCCTCTGTGATCATATACATATGGCGGAACTCCTGAATGTGGGGATTAGGCCACTCTTATATAAAACTGATTCGTACGCGCGACGCCTCCCGCTAAGCCAGAGATGAGGCCCATTACCGCATTTGTCCAGATTGCTGGCAGTTTTTAATTTTTTCAATTGGGAGATATAAAAAATGTGCCAGAGTGCCATTATTATGTCTCCGGGCTACCGCTGTATGATGTGTATTTTACCTGCTTACGCGGTGCGGGTACCAGGAGTACTATTTATAGGAGGAGAGTTTACCGCAACTAAAGTTCAGAGGTAAACTCATGATCGAAATAACAACAGTTGAAAACATGCTTTTCATGATTCCTGTTGCCGTCGTGATTGCACTGATCTTTGCATTGTACTTCCTTACCGACATAAGGTCTCGGGACAAAGGAACTCCTGAAATGCAGAAGATCTCCGATGCGATCGAAACGGGCGCCATGGCATATCTGAGGCGCCAGTACAAAACGATAGCAATAATCAGTATAATCGTGGCAATCGTAATAGCGCTCGCGGGAATCCCCGAGTCCACAAGAAACTACCTGGGATACCCCGTGGCCATCGCTTTCCTCATAGGAGCGGGATTCTCGATCCTTTCCGGTTTCATCGGAATGAAGGTATCCGTCAGCACCAACATCAAAACGGCCAGCGCCGCACGCGAGTCTCTCGCCAGCGCCTTCAAGACCGCCTTCCGCGGAGGAGCCGTTTCCGGTATAGTCGTTTCTACGCTGAGCATCCTCGGTCTCTTCGCCGTATTCCTCGTTTACAACGCCATATACGAGGAAATGACCCAGACCCTCCACTACATCGTGGGCTATGCGTTCGGTGCCTCTTTCGCGGCATTGTTCGCCCAGCTCGGAGGCGGCATATACACCAAAGCCGCCGACGTGGGCGCGGACCTTGTGGGAAAGGTCGAAGCAGGGATACCTGAGGACGACCCCAGGAACCCCGCGGTTATCGCCGACCTCGTCGGTGACAACGTCGGAGACTGCGCCGGAAGAGGAGCAGACATATTCGAATCCACGGCAGCGGAGATCATCGGTTCGATGGTCATAGGTCTTGCGGTCCTCAAGATCGCCGGAATGGCCACGCTTTCGAACAACTGGATCTTCCTCCCGATGGTAATAATGGCCTTCGGGCTCATCGCCTCCCTGGTGGGAATCCTCAGCGTCAGGCTCAAGGACTCGGACAAAGAAGTGTTCTCTGCGCTCAACCGCGGATATTACATAACCATGGCCCTTGTCATAGCGGGCACGATATTCTCCGTATACTGGCTCCTTAAAGACGAAGCCTCGAACTGGATGTACTTCGCGGGATGCGGAATAGTCGGAATCGTTCTCGCTCTTGCGATAGTCTACATAACCCAGTACTACACCGGGGACCACAAACCCGTCAAGTCGATAGCGGACGCGTCCAAGACCGGCCCCGCTACCAACGTGATCAAAGGCATATCCGTGGGAATGGAGTCCACTCTGCTCCCGGTCATATGCATAAGCATAGCCATATGCGCCACCTTTGTCCTCGGATACTACGCCGACCCGACCGGCAGCAACGGAATGGTCTTCGGACTTTACGGAACGGCCGTCGGAACGATCGCGATGCTCGCATCTTCCGCATTCATCCTCGCCGAAGACACCTACGGACCCATCACCGACAACGCTGGAGGCATCGTCGAAATGAGCGACCAGCCCGCAGAGGTAAGGGAGAGGACCGACAAGCTCGATGCTTCCGGAAACACCACCAAAGCTCTGACCAAGGGATACGCCATGGCCTCCGCTTCGCTTGCGGCGTTCCTCCTGTTCGCAGCTTACTTCGAGATAGTCGGAGAGATCAAGGGGATCAGCCTCATCGAGGCCATGCAGGTCAACCTGGGCAACCCTCTGATATTCGTAGGCGGACTCGTCGGAGCCGTGCTCGTGTTCTACTTCGCATCCCTCGCCATCAGCGCGGTCGGAAAGGCCGCCGGAGAGATGATCGAAGAGGTCCGCAGGCAGTTCAGGGAGAACCCCGGCATAATGGAGGGATCTTCGGACCCCGACTATGCCAGCTGCGTCGACATCGCTACCCGCGGTGCCCTCAGGCAGATGGTCCTTCCCGCACTGCTGCCCATCATCGTCCCGATCATGTTCGGGCTGCTGTTCAAGTGGGTGCTCCCTGATGAGCTCGCCTCCGAAGCCCCCGCGGCTGTCGGTGCGCTCATCATGATAGCGACCATAGTGGGCGTCCTGCTTGCCAACTTCCTCAACAACGGAGGAGGCGCATGGGACAACGCAAAGAAGTTCATCGAGGCCGGTTCCCACGGCGGAAAGGGCTCGTCCGCACACGCCGCAGCGGTCGTCGGAGACACGGTCGGAGATCCCTTCAAGGACACGGCCGGACCCTCGATACACGTTCTGATCAAGCTGCTGTCCACCATTTGTCTGGTGACGGCGGTCCTGTTCGTCTGAGCGGAAAACCTATTACGGGGGAGAGATCCCCCGTTCAGAATTTTTTTTGTTTTTCAAACAAATGGAGATATCGTGAGGCCTGCCTCCTTTGCAGCCTCTTCCGCCGGCTCTTCCTCCGGATAATCACATGACCCGGAGACAACGATCGGGACACCGTCCTCGTCGATGTAACCGATTCCGATCATCTCGATCGGATTGCAGACGTCCTTTCCTGAGGCCGCTGCCACGCACGATGCGCCCAGAGGACACGTCAGCGATAATATGACATCGGAGCGCGCCAACATTCCCGTGTCAAATTTCTCTCTTACTCTGGATCCGATGCACGAGGCGGACACGCATATTGTGCCAGTGACATCTATTCCATCTTCGGACAGTTTGTCGGAAAGCCGCTTGCCCGCTTCAGCACCGCCGATGCCGCCGCATATCCTGACGCATGTGTTGCAGGTCAGCACGAGCACCTTCTTTTTGCTCAGAGATTCCGAAAGCTCCCTGTAATCCCTGTTGCGGCCCGAAATGATCACGCTCCGGTAATCGGGAGCCGACGATATATCTTTACCGCACATTCGCGTGTCTTTGCACAAACCCTTTTATCGATGGCAGATGGTAGCCAATCAACACAAGGTGTTTTGAATGTCAGAATTAGAATTGGTGGCTGTTGAAGATATCAAAGTAAAGAAAGGAATGACCGTAAATGAGATGTTGGAGGCCATGGGGCGCTCCGGCGGCTTCACGGCCCAGAAGCTGGCCGATGCCACGGACATAGCGGAGAAGATGATAAAGAAGAAGGGATGCCTGAGGATACTGTCCTTCCCCGCATGTATAATGGCCACCGGTACCAGGGGTATTTTGATCGATATGGTGAAAAACCACATGGTCGACCTAATAATAACCACCTGCGGGACCCTCGACCATGATATCTCCAGGACTTTCGCTGCCTACTACAAAGGAGACTTCATGATGGACGACGCGAGGCTCAGAAGGCACAGCGTCAGCAGGCTCGGGAACGTCCTGGTCCCCGATTCATGCTACGGTATCGTCCTCGAGGACAACCTGCTTCCCATGTTCGACGAGATTTTCAAAGACCGCAAGGACATGACCACCCATGAGATCATAGATGAGGTCGGCAGGAGGATGCCGAGCGAGGACAGCCTGCTTTATCAGTGCCATGCGAACAAAGTGCCCATAGTCGTCCCCGGCATTACCGATGGGTCTTTCGGCTCCCAGCTCTGGACATATTATCAGATGCACCGCAACCTCAGAGTAGACCTCTTCGGCGACGAGCAGATGCTCGCAGAGATGACCAACGACGCCAAGTACACAGGGGCGATAATCATAGGCGGCGGCATATCCAAACACCACGTGATCTGGTGGAACCAGTTCAGGGGAGGCCTTGACTTCTGCATATATCTCACCACTGCACAAGAATACGACGGCTCCCTGTCGGGAGCCGCGATCAGAGAAGCCGTTTCATGGGGCAAGGTCAAGAGCAACGCCAAGAAGATGACGGTCGAAGGCGATGCCACGATCACGCTGCCCCTGATATACGCAGGCCTGGCGGACAGGCTGCTCTGAGGCGGTAAAATGCCGAAGGAGGTCCTCATCCTTCCCGGAGACGGGGTCGGAAAAGAGATAACCGACGCCACAGCATCCGTATTGGAGGCCGTCACGGGAGAGGTGGAGATACTCCATGGTAAGATAGGCGCTTCGGCATACGAGAAAACAGGATATTTCCTTCCTCCCAAGACGATGGAGCTGGCCGCGAAATCCGACGCGATAATCGCGACTCCCGTTCTGAACCATGCGATCGAGAAGAGCTACAGGGACCCCCTGGCCACCCTCAGGAAGCAGCTGGACATGTGTTCGGTCCTGAGGAAGTTCCAGCCCCTCGGCGACGGCATAGGCGTTTCCGGACTGGACTGCATGCTGATAAACTGCAATCCGCAGACGGTCGGCACCTCGAAGGAGGTGGAGACCCTGAACGGTGTCAGCGTGGAATCCTACATCGACGCAGGAGGATGCAGGAAGGTCTTCAGGATGGGAGAGCGCATAGCCACGGCCAAACAGAGGCGGAAGATCACATGCCTCAGGGACTTTGAGCTCAACCCGTATTCCGACGCCATGTTCGCAGACCTTTTCTACAAAGAGTTCGCGGCTTCCGAGTTCATAATCGACGACATGGATGTCGCGGAAGCGACCTCGAAGCTCGTCTTGGACCCTTCGTTCGCAGATGTGATAGTCACGCCGGTACCTTACAGCAACGCCATTTCCGGAGTCCTAACAGGAATGTGCGGGGGCGCCTACCTTACCTGCGTGGGATACCTGAGCGAGAACAGCGGGATGTTCATGCCCCTTCATGGTCCGGTCGAACACCTTGCCGGGACCGACACCGTGAATCCCACCGGTTGCATTCTGGCCGGAGCGATGGCTCTTGACACGGTCGGGCTCAACCTGGAGGCCGACAAGATACGGAACGCCGTACGTTCGGCTTACAGAAAGGGAATGAGAACAAGAGATGTGGGCGGAGACCTTTCCACTTCCGAGTTCACATACCGCGTAACTAAGCTCTGCCAGAGAAGCAGATGACCAGAACGGTTAATATCCAGTAACCTGCTCCAGTGGCGAGTGGATAATTTGAAGGACGCAGGACACAGGGACGCTGTCGAAGCGGCAATGAATTTCGAACTGATCGGCAGGACGCCCGTGAACAATTTCGCATTGGTCACGGCTGCCCACAGCGCCGGATACACGGTGACCCAGGCACGGAACGACCCTGTTTTGTCCGCAAGGGTTTCGGTAGACTATGCCATGAAGACCCGCTCTGATTTCGTCAAGCCGATACTGGACTCCCAGATACCTTTCGCGGACATGGGCGGAGAAGTGAGGTTCCCCGAGGACGACTACGGGATGGTCCCCAAACCCATGATCGACGGACCGGAAGATCTCGATGGCCTTGCGTTGTTCGATCCTTTCAAGGCTTCGGAATGCCCTCGTTTCACCAGCGTTTTTGTTGACAGCATCGAAGAGACCGCGAGGATACTGCCGGAAGACCTGCACATATGCGGGCTATCATGGGGGCCCCTTACCATGGCAGGATACACAATGGGGACAGAGAACATGATGTTCCAGATGCTTCTGGAACCCGACTATGTCAAAGCGACCATCAAGAAGGTCACCGGCCTGGTAACAGCCATGGAGCAACGGATGATAGAGGCAGGCGCAACTGTGCTGTGGATGGCCGATCCCACGTCCTCCGAGGACCTGATATCCAAGGATATGTTCCGCGAGTATTCATACGACGCGATAAAAGAAGTGATATCCGATACGAAAGAATATCGTAATGTGCCAGCGTTCGTTCACATATGTGGAAACACGCTTAACACTATGTCTGTCCTGAAGGAGATAGGAACGGACTGCTTCAGTTTCGACCATGCCGTAGACCCCGTCGCAGCCAGGAAAAGCGCCGGGGACATGGCTATCATGGGCAACATAGACCCCGTTGCCATAATGATGATGGGGACCCCCGAGAAAGTGAAAAAGAAAAGCTACCGTGTCATTGAAGCGGCGGGTTCGGAAGGCGGGCTGATACTGGCACCTGGTTGCGAGATGCCGCTGATGACTCCCGACGAGAATGCGGTTATGATGGGAGAATCCGCACGCACCTATTGGCAGAGTTAAGCTAACTGTACACCAGGCCGGAATAAATCCAAAATGATAGGCCATCCGTGCGTGATAACATGGATGCACAAAATATCGGAGGGCAACCTGAAAGCGAAGGCGGCAGGGTCCTCAGGATGTATATCAGACTTAGGAACATTGCTTTGGAAAATATCGGCTCTGACTTCAAGACTATCAGAGCATTCGCCTTCGTAATGATAGTCGCCGAAACAGGATTAGGGCCCGATGAGGTGAGAAAACTCGAGATGGATAATCTAGACCCGGCCTCAAGTATCGGGATAGTATCCTGCCGCACGAGAGGATTGGACGGGGAATCATGTATCTCGGTGAACCTCCAAAAGGCCGGTTCCGATGTGCTGGCGGCATACATGGAGGCCCGCAGGGCCTTCCTGGAAGAGTATTCGTTCGATTCACGATACCTTTTTCCATCTAGGATTACGACCAACGGGATCATGCCCCCGGAAGCGGTGAACGGCATCGTCGATACGGTTTCTGATATATGTGAAGAAAAAGTCGACATAGGACTTCTCAGGGACATCTTCGGGTCCCAATGACCATACGGTTTCCGGCGGGAGAAAATGCGAGGTTCCCCGCCGGAATTGAAAATGTTTGATCGCTCGGTATCAGCCCAGCATTTTCTTCATGTCCGCCTCGGGAGTGCTGATCGGAGTGATTCCGAAGTTCTCCACGAGGAAGGAGACGATGTTCGGCGAAAGGAACGCCGGGACCGAAGGTCCCAGATATATGTTCTTCACGCCCAGGCTCAGCAGCGTCAGGAGCACGGCGACCGCCTTCTGCTCGTACCACGACAGAACGATTGAAAGAGGCAGATCGTTGACGGTACAGTTGAAAACGTCCGCAAGTGCCAGAGCGACCTTTACGGCTCCGTATGCATCGTTGCACTGACCTACGTCCAGTATCCTGGGTATTCCTCCGATGTCTCCGATGTCCAGATCGTTGAACCTGTACTTGCCGCAAGCGAGGGTCAGCACCAGGGTGTCCTTCGGGGTGTTCTTGACGAACTCCGTGAAGTAGTTCCTTCCCGGCTTGGCTCCGTCGCATCCTCCCACAAGGAATATGTGTTTTATCGCTCCGGCCTTGACTCCTTCGACGACCTTGTCGGCAACCGAAAGTATCGTTCCGGCCGAGTATCCCGTGGTCACGGTCTTTCCTCCGTTCACGCCGGTCATCTGGACGTCTTCCTTGTATCCGCCGAGCTCGAGGGCCTTTGCGATGATCGGTGAGAAATCTTTATCCTCGCCGATGTGTACCGCGTCGGGATAAGCAACGGGACCGGTGGTGTATACGCGGTCTGCGTAGCTGTCCTTGGGCCTCATGAGGCAGTTTGTGGTGTAAAGTATTGGGGCTGGGACGCCTTCGAACTCGTTGCGCTGGTTCTGCCAGGCCGTTCCGAAGTTGCCCTTGAGGTGGGCATACTTCCTCAGCTCGGGGTATCCGTGGGCAGGAAGCATCTCGCCGTGGGTGTAGATTGAGATCCCCTTTCCTTCGGTCTGTTCCAGAAGCTTCTTGAGGTCCAGCAGGTCGTGTCCGGTTACGATGATGAACGGTCCCTTCACGATATTCATCGAGACTGTGTTGGGCGCAGGGACACCATATGTCTTGGTGTTGGCCTCGTCCAAAATCTTCATGCATTTCAGATTGGCCTGTCCGGTCTCCATGACCATTGCAAGCAGATCTTGCTGGCTGGCGTTGGAGCCGATCATCCTGAGGGCGTTGTACATGTACGTGTTTACTTCGGGGTCCGTATATCCAAGGGCCTTCGCGTGGAATGCGTAGGCGGCGACGCCCTTGAGTCCGAAAAGGATCAGGGACTTGAGGGACCTGATATCCTCGTCGTCCTTCCAAACCGATACAAGATTGAACTTATTGGAGCCGCAACCGCATGACTTGCATCCGGACCCCACCCTGGAGCGCTCCTTCTTGACGGCATCGATCTGAGCCGATACCGACCTGGGGTCGAAGTCGACGTTGGTTATGGTACGGAACAGAGCCTCGATTACGATGTCGTCCGTCTTGCCGTCGGCCTTTCCGTGTGAGCTCTTGGCAAGGTCGATCAGGGCCGTTATGAGATCGTCCTGAAGGTTCGCAACTTCCGATGATTTTCCGCATACTCCTGCCTTTCCCGTGCAGCCGGTCCCGTTGGCCGTCTGCTCGCACTGAAAACAAAACATCTCCGTCATTTTTTTATCTCCTATACTTTAGGTAGTTTGTATAATAAAGATACTAGATTATATACGGCAGGTATCTTACCAGATATCATGAACGACAACTGTACCGTTTACAAGACGATGGGATTCCTCTCTAAGAAATGGACACTGCTGATAATACTGGAGCTTTACAGAGGAGGAGATACGTGGAAGAGATTCTCAGAGATCAAGAGGTCCATGAAGGACATCACGCCGAAGATCCTCTCGGACAGGCTCAGGAACCTGGAGGATGAAGGCGTGATTGAAAAAAGGGTCGACACCTCCACCATACCGATAAAAAGCGAATACAGGCTCACCGAAATGGGGAGGGAGCTGACCGAGGTTGCCAAGGGCATAAAGGCTTGGGCCCTCAAGTGGAAGATTAATAATCCAGTTTGTGCATCTCAGGATTGCATTGTCTGCGTGCTCTGAGGGAATTATGAAAAAAAAGCCTAAAGTAGCATTTCTATGCATGCACAATTCATACAGAAGTCGGGTGGCCGAGGCGCTCGCAAGAGAGTACGCTTCCGATGCGTTCGAGGCGTACTCGGCGGGCTCGGAACCACCTCATGCGGTCGACGACAGGGTCGCATGGATGCTTTTGGAATACTGCAGTTGCGATATAACCGAAAATGACACCAGGCCCCTGTCCGAACTCCCCAGGGTAGACATTGTGATCACCATGGGAAAAGAAGATTCGTGTCCTGACATCCCATGCTCGTACACAGAGAACTGGGGCCTTGAGGACTCGGGAGGACGTGCCGATCCGGACTACCGCAAAATGATCGAGACCGTGCGCAGCAACGTCATGGACCTCCGCGACAGGATAAAAAGAGGCAAGATAAGCCCGATATGCGAAAAGGCCTGACTTCCGGATTTTGCACTCGTTGTCTTTAATCCTGTTATTTCCACTGGAGATCGGCAGAGGCGCACATCACCTCCAGCAGCTTGATGATTGAACGATCGCCTTCGCCGTTTGCCGATTTGTCGCCGACTCCTCGGAACCGAATATTCTCCGCGATCGGCAGAGAAGTGCATGATGTCCCCTCGCGCGACGCGCTTGCCCATTCCGTTTGGATATGTCCGAACCGACGTCCTCTGCAGTCTGACCATGTTCATGAGCAAGTAGAAATGTCAATGATAAACGGAAAAGACCGCCCAATTAAAAT
>DAUY01000006.1 GCA_002505345.1 Methanomassiliicoccaceae archaeon UBA370
ATTTTAATTGGGCGGTCTTTTAAAAAACCTCCCTGTCCCTGAATGTTTTTTGTACTCACATGCCTTTCTCAGCAACATGGCCACTGTGATCGTCGATATGGCTTTCTGCGACAAGAAGCACAAAATAACCGCGAAGCTCAGGGAAGACGGAGACTTGGACATCCATATTGCATCTGATTGCATGCACATCAGAGAATATGCCGAGAAGCTCGGCGAGACCATCACGGTCATGGATGTCACTGATAGGAACGGCAGCCGGGTTTACGACCCGGAGATATGTTCTGCCGCATCGGCCACATGTCTTGTGCCTCCGGGCATCATCAATGCTGCCTGGCTCGAGCTTGGGATGCTTTCCGGGTCCAGAGCTAAACAGATCCACGCCAACTGCGTGCGCTTCACCGATGAAGGGTCGGACGACCTCATCGACGGCTGATATGCCCTTCGGGCGGGCGTCCGCCGTACGCATCGTGTCGCGCCGCAGCCGATCGTCAACGAACGATTCAACCGTGTCGGTAGATGGGGCTTCGAAAAATGAGTAAGAGGTTTGGAGGAAATCTGTGATCATTCGTCGTGGACCTTTATCGATTCCTCGACGGGTATGACGAATATGCGCCCATCTCCTATGTGTCCTGTCAGCGCAGCCTCCTTCACGGTATCTATGGTCAGCTGCTTCTGATCGTCTTCCACTACGATCTCGAGCATCATCTTGTCTATCTCGTCCACGCGGAACGTACCGGTCCTGGTGGAGATGTTGACTCCCGATTGCGAGCCCCTCCCCTTCACAGGGACCATGGTCATACCCATTATCCCGTTGCACCTGAGCGCGTCCTTGATGTTCTGTAGCCTTTCCGGCCGAACGACTGCCACTATCATCTTCATTCCATCACCTCAGTTGTACGCGGACTCTCCGTGCTCCGCGATGTCTCCGCCTATGAGCTCTTCGTCTTCCGTGTAACGGACCCTGATGAACAAGGAAATGGCCTTCATTATCACGAATGATACGACAAAACAGTACGCCAGGGTGAATCCCACCGCCGCCAGCTGCCCTGCGAAAAGGTCTGTTCCTCCTTCGATCAGCCCGGGCGTGGCGGTTAGCGCTGATGATGCGAATATGCCCGTGGCTATCGCTCCCCAGATCCCCCCTATGCCATGTATCCCGAACACGTCCAGGGCGTCATCGACCCCGGACCTCTTCCTCATGAAGATCACTCCGAAGTAGCATAAGGGCGCCGCCACGGCACCGATGAGCGCGGCAGACGCGGGGCTTACGAACGCGCATGCTGGAGTGATGGCCACCAGCCCCGACAGGAACCCGGCGCACATGCCGGAGACGCTCACGCGTCCCGCATGCATTATCTGGACCGCGCCCCAGGACAGCATCGCCACCATCGAACTTATGACGGTCGTGGCGACCACAAGCACCAACGTCCCGTTCACTGACAGCCCGGACCCTCCGTTGAACCCGACCCATCCCAGCCAGAGAAGTATGGCGCCCAGGTACATCCATGGGATGCTGTGGGGGCGGTCCTTTATCGTCCTGTCGCTCCTCTTTCCGAGGACCAGCGCTATCGCGACGCCGGTCACGCCGGCGCATATGTGGACCACCGTCCCGCCCGCGTAATCGAGGGATGTGATATATCCTCCCGCCGTGGAGAGAAGACCTCCTCCCCACACCATGTGCGCCATCGGAGCATACACGAGGACCGACCAGATAACAAGGAACAGCATGATGGCGGAAAACCTGGCCCTTTCGGCGCTGGCCCCGATCACGATGCATGCCGTCACACCCGCGAACATCCCCTGGAACAGCAGGAACTCCATATCAGGTATCGTAAGTCCCAGTGTGCTCGTTCCGTAAGGCACGTTGTACATCAGGGCGAAGCCGAGGTCCCCAACGAACCCGCCTATGTCCCCGCTGAACGCCAGAGAGTATCCCACCGCCGCCCATATCACAAAAACCAGTGCGACGCCCATTATGCACTGGGCGATGGTGGACGTCATGCTCTGCTTCCTCAGCATCCCCCCGTAGAAAAGCGCCAAGGCAGGAGCCATCATGAAAACCAGTACCGTCGCCACCATCACCCATGCCATATCCGTATAGTCCAGTGCCCCTTCGACGCCGCCCGACAGTATTTCAGCGGTATCGGCGGACACCTCAGGCAGCAGGAAGAGCGATGCCGTCATTATCGCGGCCGCTGCGACCGCCACCATTATTCCCAACTTCATCTTGAACCTCCAATTGTTGCCTCATTTTCAATAGATTTGTACAGTTAAATTGAGGCTAATTAGACAAATGTCTAATCATATATTAATAATTTGATAAATGTCTAATCATTGAGTAATTCATTGGCAAATGCACGAGATCTTTACCGAGGGGGCCCGTCCCAAGGGCCGCAATCGGAAAGGACGGTTTCGATGCCAGCCATTTAAATACGTCAATTTGCTGACATTGACCTATGGGGAGGATAGCCGATGCTAAGAACGGTCTTGTAGGTGCGTTCATAGGCGTCCTGAGCATCCTTCCGGGCGCCAGCGGCGGTGTGGCCGCCGTAGTTTTCGGGATATACGAGAGATTGATGGAGGACCTCGGAGACATCTTCCACAAATGGAGGACCGATTTCAGGTTCCTGCTTTTTGTGGGCGGAGGGATGGTCCTGGGAATGGCCGTGACCGCCTTCGGATTGGATTGGCTTATGGCGAATCTCGAGGTTCCGGCAATGTTCTTCTTCACGGGACTGATAATCGGGCAGTTTCCCGACGTCTACAAGATGACGAAAGAAGACGGCAAAAAAAGCTCCGCGCTTAACTATGTCGCCCTGGCGGCCGGTATCGCGGTGACGGTGCTGCTCATGTTCGCCGGGAGCATCGAGGGGACAGGCGGAGACGGAGTCGTGGCTCATGGGGGTGCCATGTATGTGGTGCTGATCGTCGCCGGGCTTGTCATAGCGGCCTCCAAGATCGCACCGGGAGTGAGCGGAAGCGCCATACTGCTGGCGATGGGGTTGTACAAGCCACTGATAAACTCCTTCACGGACTTCGATCTCGTGGTCATAGTGCTTTTCGGCATCGGCCTCGTAACCGGGCTGGTCTTGTTCGCGAAGATCGTGACATGGGCGCTGAGATCCTATCGCAAATCTACATTCCATATGATATTCGGCCTCACGGTCGGATCCACGTTATTGGTGGCATACAACACGCTGACCGTCACGGACACCTGGATCGAAGCGGCAGGCGGCGTGACCGCGCTGGTGCTGGGGCTTGCGCTCAGCTTGTGGCTGTCGAGGCTGAGCGAGAAATATTCTAACGAACTGCAGGGCTGACAGCTGCAGTGACGCAGCGCAACCGATATAGCGTTCGGGGCCCATGACCGCCCGTGTTCGGTCGCGAAGGAAGCCTGTGGAAGCTCAAAAGAGCAGCAAAGTCCGGGGACTGCGAGGCCGCGTTCGAAGTCGGTGCATGCTACCTTAACGGCATAGGCGTGGACAAGGACGTCGACAAGGCCGTGGAATTCTTCAAGATGGGTGCGGAGAACGGTTCTCCCGGAGCCGCCCTGACCCTGGGGGACATGCTGGAGCATGGATTCATAAACAAGGATGGTCAGAGGGTCGCCGATTTCGATTCGGCTTTCCTGCTGTTCAAGATGGCCTCGGAGGGAGGTCTGGCAGCAGGATCTTACCGCATGGGCCTGATGTACAGGGACGGAAAAGGCGTCCCACAGGACATGGGGGCCGCCCTTGCACTGATAACGGATGCCGCCGGCAAGGGCTCCGACCAGGCGCTCGTGGCCCTTTTCTACATGTACCGGGACGGTTGCGGCACCGACCGCGACATGGACAAAGCAATGGAGTTCCTGAGAAAAGCAGCTGAAAGAGGTAACGTAGAAGCAGTGTCCAAATTGGAGGACCTTTTCCCCGAACGGAATGACGGTCAGGAAAAATGAAAACAGAGGCAAGGCTGTTGGATGGGATGTGGATGTCCCTGCCTCTGGTGGAAGACTTTCAGATGCGTCGGGGGATGCACTTCCGGTCTTCTTATTCAATCATCGACGGCGTAGTATATGAACCGAATCAGGGGAGGTCACCGAAAGTGACCGAAAGTACGTGATCAAAGTCGTTTTGACTTGTGGCGAACACGGACCGCCATTCCGCGGTTCGTCTGGACCATTTCTCTGCCGCACATCTCGGCCACCCCTACGCCTGCGACCTTCCCGCCACGTATTACGACGGCTTCGTCGCCTATCCTTATTTCAGGGTCCGCTCCGACCGCTCCGACCGCAAACAGGTTCCCCATGAGATCGAAATCGTTCATAGTGACGGTGTACTTTCCGGTCCCGGACAGAACTTCGGCACCTTCCAGGGTAAGTGATATCATGCCTCTCTCGGGCGTCAGCATCCCCAGCTGTGTTTTTTTGGACCTGTCCCCCGGATCTTCCCTGATTATCTTCCAGTACGGAAATTTACCCGTTGCGAACGTGTTTTCGTCCATTATCGCGTCGGCGGCGTCCTGTCCGAATTGGAAACGTAGGACCGAACGTACATTCTCCTTGCGGTCGACCATATAGCCCGGCAGGTCCATGCCTCTCGAAGCCTCCCTCAGGGATGCGTCGAGCCTTCCGAGGGACGCGAACGATGTGGGATCCCCATTCTCTACCGTGAATTCCATGTCCGCCAGGTCCTTGATCATCTCATAATCGGGGAAGTGGCATACAACTTTGTCGTAGCCCTGCTCCAGGAGATCCGACAGCATCGACCGTATCATCTGCTTCTCCTGGCAGTTCCATTCTCCGGTGACAGGTATGTCGTACGCGTTGGCCGGATAGAAGACGTCAAGCTCTCTGGGCACAAGCCCCAGGGGCGATGTCAATATCACCTCGTGCACCAGGGTATCATGGTCGCCCGTGTGTATGGCGGACGAGAAGGCCTTGTGGGACTTCGACGTGTGATAGGGTTTCCTTGCAGAGCAAGGCAGGAGAAGCAATATACGCTTGTGGTACGGCTTCCTATACCGGCCGGCAATCGTCCTGCGATAGCGCTCGACGTCCGGCCTGCGAAGGGCTTGGACCGTATTGCTGCAGAACCTTCCGCCTGCCAGGGTGCATGCCTCCTCCTGATAGTCATAGCCCTGACCGTCGTAAAGCCTCAGAAGCGCCACGGACGAGGGAGATGCCGCGGACCTCTGGTCCACAAGCTCCCTGAGACGTCCCGACGCCGTGAACAGCGACACCTTCTCCACCTCTTCCTTCAGGGCCCTCGTGTTATCCCGGGAGACATCGCAGCCCATGGCCACCTCGCCTTCGGGGATCATCCTCACGCCCATGAGGCCTGCTGCGCTGGGCAGTACGTCGTCGAAGATATCCACGCCCATATAGCTCAGGATGGACAGGGTGGAAGGCTCTGCTATCCCGGACATGTATACCAAGCGGCCGAAGCCGGCGGCCTCCCTGACCTTTATAACGGCATCCAGAGTCTTCCTTGCATCGCGCCTGAGCTCGAACGCGTTCGGGACGACGACCACCTCGCAATCTTCAGGGATCTCCTCTGTGCCGTCCAAAGGCATTCTGAGGACACACAGCTTCCCGTAAGGTCCGCGCATGCCCCCGCGACCCGACGATACGGTCGTCAGCAGCCCTTCGTCCAGAGGCACGTCGGTGCCCATGAAATGCAGGACCCTTCCTTCGGGCTCCAACGATATGAACGGCCCGGCCGACCTTCCCAAGGTTACGACCGCAGGAGTGGTCAGATCGTTCTCTCCGTCCTTGTATTTGCAGACTCTTCCCCTGTGGGACCTAGCGATAATGTCCAGCATCTACATTCAGTGAGAACCCCCCCGTTAATTAATGTTGGTACGCGCAGGGTAAGGGTTATATCGCAATGGCAGGATTAGCCACCATGGACTTCTATGACAGGGACGTCGTTTCCATAAGGGACCTGACAAGGGAAGAGATCGAATCGATCCTCGACCTATCCGAAAAAATGGTGCCGTACGCTACCGGCGAAAAAGTTAACCGGGTTCTTCACGGAAAGATACTGGGCAACCTGTTCTTCGAGCCCTCGACACGCACGAAGCTCTCGTTCGAAAGCGCCGCCTACAGGCTCGGATGCGACGTCATAGACGTGTCCGAGATGTCCATGACATCCATCTCCAAGGGTGAGACGCTGGCGGACACGATAAGGATGGTCGACGCATATTGCGACCTCATCGTCCTGAGGCACCCGTACGAAGGCGCTGCACGCCTGGCCGCCAATTTCTCCATCAATCCCGTCATAAACGCCGGAGACGGCGCCGGATCCCATCCGACGCAGACTCTGCTCGACCTCTTCACGATGCGGCAGGCGAAAGGTTCCCTTGACGGTCTCAACGTGGTGCTGGTGGGCGACCTGAAATACGGGAGGACCGTCCATTCACTCGCCGAGGCGCTGACGATGTTCGGCGCCAAACTAACGCTCGTGGCTCCCGACTCCCTGCAGATGCCGGAAGAGATCGTCAACCACATAAAAGAGAAGGGATGCAGGCCCACAAAGACCACGAGCCTGGAGGAGGCGATCGACAAAGCAGACGTGCTTTACGTCACCAGAATCCAGAGGGAAAGGTTCCCGGACCCGGCCGAATACAAGAAGGTGGCCGGAACATACCGCATCAATAATACCGTGCTCAGGGAGGCCAGAAGGGACATGGCGATCATGCACCCTCTCCCAAGGATAGACGAGATCGCACCTGAGGTCGACTCTTCGGAGCACGCTAAATACTTCCAGCAGGCGTTCAACGGCGTGCCCGTCAGAATGGCTCTTCTCTGCGCAATATTGGGAGGCGAGATCTGATGGATGTAAAGGCGATAAAAGAGGTAAAACTGGCCCCCATCAGGAACGGGACGGTCATCGACCACATAGCCACCGGGCAGGCCCTGAACGTACTGAAGATCCTGGGCGTCAACGAATATATGGACTCGACCATCAGCGTCGGCATACACGTATCGTCCAGAAAGTCGGCGGAGTGGAAGGATATCGTGAAGATAGAGGACTGCGAGCTGGACCAGAAAACGGTCGACAAGATAGCCCTTATCGCTCCGGACGCCACCATATCGATCATCAGGGACTACTACGTCGCGGAGAAGTTCAGGGTCGTCCTCGGAGACCATGTCACGGGGCTTGCCAAGTGTTGCAACCCCAACTGCATAACGAACAAGAACGAGCCCATCGAGACCGAGTTCGCGGTGATCAGCAGGCGCCCCACCAAGCTCAGGTGCTCGTACTGCGACAGGGAACTGTGCAACATCTCGGACAATTTACTATGAAGATATTCATCGTGACCGGAATGCCCGGATCGGGCAAAGAAGAACTGCTGACCGTGGCCCGCGAGATGGACATACCCTTCCTGAGGATGGGCGACATCGTGCGAGAGCACTATGCCAAATACCACTCCGAGAAGGGGCTCACCATCGGCGAGTTCGCCGACAAAGCCAGAAAAAAGAAGGGCAAGGACATCTGGGCCAAGAAGGCACTTGAGAAGATGACAGGCAAAATCTTCCTGGTCGACGGCTGCAGGAGCATGGAGGAAGTGGACGCCTTCAGGACCCTCAGCGAGGACGTGTACATCATAGCGATACACTCGAGCCCCGACACCAGGTACGGGAGGCTCGTCAAACGCGGAAGAGAGGACGCCCCCAGGGAATGGGTCGAGTTCGCAGACCGCGACACAAGGGAGATATCCTGGGGACAGGCAGAGGTCATCGCCCTGGCGGACATCATGTTCATCAACGAATCGACGCTCGAGGACTTCCACGCGGACGTGCGGAAGACCCTGGAGGAACTGAGGGCATGAAATTCACGATCGCCCGCCTATGCGGCGGCGCGGCGCTCATGGCCGTCCCTCAGGAAGAATTCGAGCTGGATATGGAAAAGGCCGCAGAGGCCATCGGAAGGATGGGGCATGCTATAAAACAGAAGGACGAGATGATGGTCGTCTTCATGTGGGGAGATATCGAGGCCACCCTGTACGTGCAGGGAAAGGTCATGTTCTTCCCCTTGGAAAACAAGTCCCAGTGCATCGAGTACGCTACGTCTGTTCTCGAGAGCATTATGTAATTAACGTTTTCGGCACATCATTAATTACTGCCCCATCAATCCATGCGTCCGTGGACCCTTTGCTGCAGGCCGTTCTGGCCATACTGCTCTCCGTAGCACTGTCGGTAGCGGCACTGAAGGTCGGAATGCTTACCCTTGACGGCGCGGCCGCGGCGACCGCGGTACTGCTGGTCATCGGGCTCATGGGGGGCCTCGACTGGCTTGTTATGCTGGTCATCTTCGCGGCCATGGGTTTCGCCGCCACAAAGTTCGCCTTCAGGGAAAAGAAGAAGGACGGGCTCCAAGAAGGGAAACACGGAGAGAGGTCCTGGAAGAACATTGCCGGCGTGGCCCTTGCGCCCGCCCTGGTGGCCGTTGTCGATTTTGCAACGACCGGCCACGACAGCATCTTCATCGTGGCCTATATCGGGTCTGTGGCCGTCGCGGCGTCCGACACGGTTGCGAGCGAGGTGGGCGTGAGAGATAAACGCGTATGGCTCGTCACCACGCTGAAGAGGGTGGAGGCCGGGACCAACGGCGGAGTTTCGTTATTGGGATTGGCCGTATCGCTGGTCGCAGCGGCCGCGGTTTCGCTCATCGGGTGGGCAGTCCTGTTCAGAGACCTTAGCTGGTTGATCGTCCTGCCTATGGTCGCGGGAATGGCCGGAAATCTGTTGGACAGCTTTTTCGGAGCTACGATCGAGGACCGCGTTATATCGAAATACACGAATAATTTCATCACCGGGATCTCGGGGGCCATTCTGGCCGCCGCGACATATATGCTGTTCTGATCGTACTTCAGACATTCTCAAAATAAAGTATTTATACCATCTATGTATCGTCGGTATTGGTCTGACGGCCACAGCGGCGGGGAAACACCCGGTCCCATTCCGAACCCGGAAGTAAAGCCCGCCTGCGTCTCTGTCTGTACTGTACTGCGCAAGCGTACGGGAACTCAGAAACGCTGTCAGCCACTTTTCATTTCTCTCTTTCAGCGGTGGCTGTTTTCGTAGCACAGCATCATCCTTTGTCTTTCAGGAGACTTTTTCCAGAACATTGTCTGATCCGTGCTTCCGATAAGTTTGAAAGAAAGGCCCGGCGGCGTGGGGCGCCGGTAATGGGTTTGAACGGAGACATAAGCGCCTTTGCAGAGCTTTGCAGGCCCATTATGTGCAGTAGCATGTACGCATACTTATTATAAAATTGTATACGCTTAATAACACAAAATAAAAGATAATAATAAATTTAAAAGGTTTTTATTGATCCCGTCCGGATCATGCGGTCGCACGGGGCTTCGATACCTCTGCGTACCTGTTGTACACCAGTACCAGGACCGCCCAGATTGCCACTATGCCTATAAGCATGGCTCCGCCTATCGTCGCCATCTCGTTAAGCATCAAAGCGGTGTCGCCCGGCGTAGCCATCGCCGTCAGGAACGGGAACCAGGGAACAACCTCGCCGCTCCAGAAATGCTCTACCGCCAGAGCTCCGACCGCCGTCCAAAGCATTATGTTAAGCCATTGGACGTGATATTTCTCGGGGATCCATCTTGCACATACTGTCAATACCACCGCGGCTGCCGCGGGTACCAAAAAACAAGCCATTCAACATACCTCCTTTGTGTCTTCCTTCTCTTCTGCGCCTATCTGTTCGTGAGCACCCAACCTCTGCACGATTATGGCGAGCTGCCACACCATGAATATGGGTATCAGCATGCAAATGCTCAGGACAAGGGGTTCGGCGCCAATCTCAAAAAATGGCCCCTCTGCACCTTCTGAGAACCAACCCATCAGATGGTCGATGAATATACAAGCGGTCAGCGCCCAGAGGCCGAGGGAAAGATATCCCAGGTAGTATTTCTGAGTATGAAACAAGTATATTCCGGTAGCGATAAGGGCCGAGATTGCAAAAATTACCAACCACATTTTTATTATCTCCGGGTACTTTTATCCGAACTCGTGTTACTACATACTATTATTAAATTATTGTTACTAAATGTTAATAAATATAAAAATAATATTAAATCAAAAAATCCGGCGCCATGCCGGATGACATGAAAATGAGAAACGGGGGCGGACCCCCTTTTATGGTTTAATGTTCGGTCAAGCGGATGAGCTTTTCCCATCTGCTATCGATGTTGGCCTGCATCTTCTCTACGACGGGTGCCCAGCGCTCCTCCTTGAGATGCCTGTATCTGCCCTGGGCGTTGATCCAGTCCGTGACCGGCTTCTTCTCGGCCTTCCCATCGGCGATCTTGAGGCTTTCTGCGGTGAGCGCATATTTGCCGTCGACGACCTCATAGAGGGGCCAGACGCACGTCTCGACGGCCAGCTTAGCCATATCCACCGTCATCGAGGGATCGGTCCTCCATCCCCTGGGACAGGGCGTGATCGCGTTGATGAACGCGGCGCCTCCGCAATCGAATCCCTTCTTCGCCTTTTCTACCGTGTCTCTCCAGTTGTGCGGTGACACCTGTGCGACATAAGGGATGTTGTGGGCGACCATGATCGCAGTGAGGTCCTTCGAATACCCCTGCTTACCCGAGGAAACGGACCCGGCGGGCGAAGTGGTCGTATCGGCGCCCATGTTGGTAGCGCTCGACCTCTGGATCCCCGTGTTCATGTACGCCTCGTTGTTCAGACACACGTAGAGCATCTGATGGCCCCTCTCCATCGCACCGGAGAGCGCCTGGAGCCCTATGTCGTATGTTGCGCCGTCGCCGGCGAAATTGACGAAGTTCATCTCCTCTTTGATCTTGCCCTGCCTCTTCAGAGACTGGTACGCCGCCTCGACGCCTGCGCATGTTGCCGCGCCGTTCCCGAAGGCCGTGTGTATAAGAGGCACGTTCCACGAGGTGTACGGGTACACCGTAGTCGAGACTTCGAAGCATCCGGTGGACAGCGAGACCACCAGCGGCCTCTGGGTGCCCATGAGTATCTGCTTGGCGAGTATGGGTTCGCCGCATCCGGCGCAGAGCCTGTGCCCGCTCGTCAGCTTGACAGGCAGTTGGTTGAGGCTTTTAAGCGATGTAGTCATAGTTTCATCCCCACATAGTTTATCTTATCTGCACTGCCCTTGACCACGGACTCCATGGCTCCCTTGAGAGTTGAAACGCTGGTGTCCGCCCCTCCGATGCCGTACATGAAGTTGTACATCTTCGGGACCTCCTCGAGGTCTATGGCCGCGGCGACGACCTCCGGGTACAGGGGCCCGTAGGCCCCGAGGCTGACGTGCTTGTCGAATACGGCGACGGCTTTCTTGCCCTTGATCAACCTGGCGATCTCCTTCTCCGGCCACGGCCTATATATGTGGGGCATCGCGGCCCCGACCTTTATGCCGGCATCGCGCATCTGGTCGACGGTTTCCTGCATTGTGCCGTAAGAGGAGCCCAGTATTATGGCTACATACTCGGCGTCTTCACATCTGTACTCGTCCACCAGGTGGTACTCCCTGCCGGTGAGCTTCTTGAAATCCTTGAACACCTGCTCGGCGACCTCGAGGGCCTTGTCCATGGCCTCGACCTGCTGGTGTTTGTGCGCGTAGTAGAAGTCAGGCCCGTCTAGCATCCCGTGCGACGTGGGGTGCTTGTAGTCCAGCAGCGGGCATATCGGCTCGAACTCGCCGACGAACTTCTTCACGTCCTCGGTGTCGACCGGGGTCATCCTCTCGACCGCATGTGTCAGGATGAAGCCGTCAAGGTTGGTGATGATGGGGAGCTGCACGTCCGGGTGCTCTGCGATCTTTGGCGCCATGATGGCGTTGTCGTAGGCGCTCTGGACATTGTCCGCGAACATCTGGATCCAGCCCGTGTCCCTTGCGGCCATGGCGTCGCCGTGGTCGTTGTTGATGTTGATGGGCCCGCTGACCGCCCTGTTTGCGACGGCCATTACGAGCGGGACCCTCATCGACGACGTGATGGGGAGCATCTCCCACATGTATGCCAGGCCCTGGGACGCCGTGGCCGTGAAGGTCCTGGCGCCCGCAGAGCAGGATGCCGCGCAGAGCGTAAGTGCGCTGTGCTCGGACTCGACGCAGACATATTCCGTTTTGACCTCCCCGTTGGCGACGAACTTGGAAAAGTCCTCGACGATTATGGTCTGAGGGGTGATCGGATATGCCGCGCACACGTCGGGATCGATCTGCTTCCATGCGTATGCGACGGCACCGTCGCCGTTGATTGCTATGTCTTCCAGCTTTTTCTTTGCCATGATCAGGCCTCCGTCATCGTAATAGCCTTCTTGGGGCATATCTGCGCGCATATGCCGCAGCCCTTGCAGTGGCTCATTTTGAACCCTTCGAGACGGCCTTCCTTGATTATGACCGAGTTGTCGGGGCAGAACATCCAGCAGTTGAGGCAGTTGATGCACTTATCCTTGTCCACGACCGGAGTGTAAGACCTCCAGTCTCCTGTGAGTATCGCTTCGGAGCTTCCCGGATTGCAGACCCTGGCCCCGACCGGCATGTCCTTGATCTTGATCTTCGCCATCACTGCACCTCCTCGTAGGCCCTCTTCAGAGCTGAAAGGTTCTTTTCGATAACTTTTTGGGAAAGCTTTGCTCCGAGTTTGTTGATAACATGGTCGGCCATCGTATCGAAGTCGACGATGGGCCTTATCCTGACCAGCGCGCCCAGCATGGACGTGTTGGCCATAGGCCTCCCGATCTCCTCGATGGATATCTTCGTGGCGTTTACGGTATGGCACTCCAGGTCCGTTCCGATGGCCGCCTGAAGCTCTGCCGGCGTGCCGTCGTAGTTAGCCAGTATGAAACCGTCGTCTTTCAGCCCGGCGGCCACGTCGACCTTGCCTATCAGAGTGCCGTCCAAAACGATCACTATATCCGGTTCGTAAACCTGGCTGTGCACCCTGACGGGTTTATCAGAAATCCTGGTGAACCCTTTGATCGGAGCTCCCATCCTCTCCGGTCCGAATTCAGGGAATGCTTTCACATACTTTCCGGCACTGATAGCCGCTTCGGCGAGGATCTCGTTCGCTGTGACGACGCCCTGCCCGCCTCTACCATGCCAAACTATTTCCATGTCCATGGGAACCATCAATACGTCAAAGCGACATCTGATTTAAAGCCTTGCGCCTTGTATGATAATTATATTCCACTTTCGTACGAATTTTATGGTGAAACTCTTAATTTTCCGCCTTAATTCTACGAATATTATAATTAATTTTACGAATATCGGAGATACATATATATCGACCGCTTTCGGAACAGACTTACCAGGATTGTAGTTAGTCAGGGCAAACCATATTAAAAAGAAGGCCTTACTCCGCATTAGTGCATCTGGTGCATCCAAATTCTTTCCTACGGGGGACTTAGATGGAAAAAAGAATTGTAGACGTCGATGAGCTGCGTGTCGAGGACATTCCGCTGGTAGGTGGTAAAGGAGCAAACCTTGGAGAACTGACCTTTGCCGGGTTCCCGGTTCCGGGGGCTTTTGTTCTGACAACTAACTCTTACGACTATTTCTTTGAAAAGAACAATCTGACCAAAGTTGTAGAAAGGGAGCTGACGACGATCGACGAGAACTCGGACCAGAGCTTGGCCGAAGCGTCCGATCGCATCAGGAAGATGATCGAAGAAGGGGAGGTCCCCGACGATCTGAGATCGGAGATACTGTCGAAATACAACATCCTGTTCCCCAAGGGGAAGAAAGGATTCGTAGCCGTCAGGTCCAGTGCTACGGCGGAGGACCTGCCGGACGCGAGTTTCGCAGGCCAGCAGGAGACATATCTCAACGTTACTGGAGAGGAGGACCTTATGGATAAGGTCAAGAAGTGCTGGTCCTCCCTGTTCACTGCCAGGGCGATCTCATACCGCCAGAAGCGCGGATATGCCAGCGAGGAAGTTAAACTGGCCGTCGTCGTCCAGAAGATGGTCAACTCCGAGATATCCGGAATTATGTTCACAGTGGACCCCAACAGCGGTGCCAACAACATCATCATCGAGGCCGGCTACGGCCTCGGGGAAGCCATCGTCGGCGGAGAAGTAACCCCCGATACATATGTCGTCGACAAGAACGAGATGAAGATCAACAAAGAGAAGACGAGAAGGTCTACACAGAAGTGGAAATATGTGAGGGGCAAGACCGGCGGGGCCGTGAAGAAGGACGTCCCGTCCGAACTGGAGAGCGCCCAGAAGATCCCTGACGACAGGATACTCGAGATCGCCGAGATTGGAAGGCAGATCGAAATCCACTACGAGAAGCCCATGGACATGGAGTGGTGCATCGAGGACGGCAAGGTGTTCATCGTCCAGGCCCGGCCGATAACCGCTGTCGGAGACTCGAAGACGAACGAGTCCGCAGGCATAGACGCATCGCAGGAGAACGTTATCACCGCCGGAATGGGCGCAAGCCCGGGATTGTCCACGGGACGCGTGGTCGTGTACGACGTAAGCATGAGCCTGGACGTCATAAGGGACGGAGACGTGCTGGTAACAACTATGACCATGCCCGACATGGTGCCTGCAATGTCCAGGGCGGTGGCCATCGTCACCGACGAGGGAGGCATGACCTGCCACGCCGCCATAATATCCAGGGAGCTGGGCACCCCCTGCGTGGTAGGGACCGGCAACGCCACATCCGTGCTCAAGGACGGAATGATCGTCACCGTCGACGGCACCACCGGGACCGTGTACAAAGGGGAGATCAAGAAGAAGGTCCCCGTGCAGCATGCGGACACCCAGTCCGTGGCCGCCGAGTACGTTCCCGTCACCGGCACCAAGATCATGGTCAACATGAGCATGCCCACCAAGGCCGACGAGGTGGCGGCGTTGCCCTGCGACGGAGTTGGACTCATGAGGAGCGAGTTCCTGTTCACCAACTACATCGGGGAGCACCCCATGTACGTCATAGCCGACGGACGCTCGGACGAGCTCATAGAAAAGCTGGCAGAGGGTATCGCAAAGGTGGCGAGGGCGTTCTACCCCCGCCCCGTTGTACTTAGGACCTCGGACTTCAAGACCAACGAGTACCGCGACATGCGCGGCGGTGCGGACTACGAGCCCAATGAAGACAATCCCATGATCGGATGGCGCGGATGCTCACGATATGTCTCCCAGGATTACAGGGACGCCTTCATCTGCGAGCTGAGGGCCATCAAGAAGGTCAGGGACGAGATGGGACTGAAAAACCTGAACATTATGCTCCCGTTCGTGAGGACCATCGAGGAGGTCCAGGAGATCACGGCCATGATGGACGAGATCGGCCTCAAGAGAGGGACGACCCTGAAGCTTTACCTGATGGCGGAAGTACCGGTCAACATTTTCATGGCCGAGGAGTTCTGCCAGTACTGCGATTCGTTCTCCATCGGGTCGAACGACCTGACTCAGCTCGTTCTCGGAGTCGACCGCGATTCCGATGTGCTCGGAAGGATGGGGTATTTCGACGAGAGGAACGAAGGAGTCAAGAGGGCGATCAGACAGCTCATCGAGGTCGCCCACAGGAACGGCAGGACGGTAGGCATATGCGGCCAGGGGCCCTCTGTCTACCCTGAGTTCGCCGAATTCCTCGTTGAGTGCGGAATAGACTCGATATCCCTCAACCCGGACACCGTGGTCAAGACCAAGAGGTCCATTGCGTCCGTCGAGCAGAGGCTGATGCTCAGGCAGTTGCGCGAGCTTTCCAGTAGGAACTGAACGTCGCGACGCCCCCCCAAACCGCTTACCTTCTTTTCAAAATCTCATGTCCGAATCGGAATCGCTGTTGTCAACCAGCCTGCGGTTGATCGATACGGCATCCTCGTCGGGGAGAAGCATCGTGGCGGCCTCCATGAGGGGGTGCTTGGAACCTTCGATTATCTTCACGTCGTCGAGGGTCCTGAGGTTCCATCTCTCGGCCGTCTTCTCCAGCCCGAGCTTGATGTCAAATTTGTTGGGCTCCAAAACTATGGCCTTGAAGCTTGTGAGGCCCAGCTTCTTCGCCGCCATTATCCTGTGGTGCCCGTCGACCACCAGATAGCCGTTGCGTCTGGCGATCACGATGATCGGTTCGTTGAGCCCCCTCTTGATCTCGTACTGGCGGCCTATCAGTTCGTCCATGTAGACCTCTTTCTGCGTCGGCAGCATCTGGTCCATCGGAATCTCCTTGTTCACTATGCGCATCCTTAGGCCGTTCTGCTGCTCCATGAAGTTCTTGACGGTCATGACCTTGCCCGGCCTGGACTTCTCGATCTGGGAGCGCACAATGTCGATGTTGGATATGATGCCTACCAGCTTGCGGTTCTCGTCGACGACGGGCAGATTCCTGAGGCCGTACCTGAACAGGATCCTGGTTGCATCGTCTATCGACATGGAAGGCACGGCGCAGAGGGTGCCGCGCCTCATGACCTCACGCATCTTGGCGTCGGGGGTGTAAATGTACCTCAGAAGTTCCTTGGCGGTTATGAAACCGAGAAGGTAGCCGTTCTCGGCTATGGGAAACCCATGGAAACTGGACGAGATTATCTTTTCTCTGACCTGGCTTACGGTCATGTCTGGTGTGATTGTGAGGACGTCCCTCACCATATAATCGGCCACAACGGCTTCCGGCATGATTTATCTCCTCTGTACATATACTCGTAAGCCTATTTTTAACCTTATGAAACTACCAGCAGGGAAGCGCTGGGGCCTTTCTTGCTGATAACCTTATATAGTGTTTCATATTATCAGGAAGTGCGCCCCGGTAGTGTAGTGGCCTATCATGGAGCCCTGTCGAGGCTCCGACTCGGATTCGAATTCCGACCGGGGCGCCATTTATAATTCTTCGATCTGGCACTTTATGTTCTGCTTGTCGCGGAACCGTGCATCGTTATCGTGTTGCGGCCTGATTTCGGGTCGACGGAGAGTTCCGCGTCAACTCCGAAAACCGTACGCATGTTCTCGGGGGTGAGGACCTCTTCGGTCCTGCCTAGAGCGTGTATCGTATGGTCGTGGATCATCAGTATTCTGTCGCAGTAGCGGGCAACCATAGGAAGGTCGTGTGATACTATGACCACTGTCAGTCCCTCGCTCCTCGAAAGAGAGTAGACCAAGTCGAGAATGTCGAACTGGGCGCTTATATCGAGATGCAGCGTGGGCTCGTCCATCAGCAGTATCTTGGGCGTCTGCGCCATGGCCCTGGCGATTATGACCTTCTGCCTTTCCCCGCCGCTCATGGTGTTCACGTAACGGTCTGCCATATCCAGTACGTTGGTCTTCCTCATCGCGTCTTCGATTATCCTGAGGTCTTCCGAGGAGTCTCCCTGGAAGGCGTCCTGGAATGGCATCCTGCCCATGGAGACGATCTCTCTTACGGTGAACGAGAAACCTACGCGACTGTCCTGCGGAACCACCGCTATCTCCTTCGCGATGTCTTTTTTCTTGTAATTGTGAAGGTCCTCCCCGTCCAGAAGCACGCATCCGCCTTTGGGGCTCAGATTCCTGTTCAGATTGCCCAGCAGGGTCGTCTTTCCGCATCCGTTGGGCCCCAGTATCCCCAGGACCTCTCCTTCCTTGACCAGGAACGAAACGTCTTTGAGAACAGGCTTCCCATCGTAATTGTAGAATAAGTCACGGATATCCAGGCTCATACCCATCCCACCTCCTTTTTTCTTCTCCTGAGCAGATAGATGAAATACGGGGCGCCTATCAGAGATGTCACTATGCCTATGGGCATGACGCCCAGAGATTGGGCGAAGAGATGTGCCAGATAGTCGCATCCTACAAGATATATCCCTCCGGTCAGCACGCACATCGGCAGAAGCAGACGGTTGTCCGGACCAAGAAGTATCCTGAGTATGTGCGGGATCACAAGGCCTACGAAGCCGATGGTCCCCACGAAACATACCGCAGCCGCGGTGACGAGAGACGAGGCGATCAACAGTGCCAGCCTTGTCTTTTTTACGTCTATTCCAAGGTCCATGGCGTGGGCGTCCCCCAGCATCATGGCGTTCAGGTCCTTGGCGTAGTAGAGCATTGCGAATATGCCCACGGCGCTGAGGACCAGCACTATCGGGATCTTGACCCATGGGAGGCTGACGGTCAGGCTGCCCATTCCCCAGAAGACTATCTCCGTGATGCTCTCGCCCGCTATGTACGTGAGCAGGGAGACCGCCGCCTGCGCCAATGCCGCTACGGCTATTCCGGCCAGCAGAAGAGTCTCCATGTGCGTCTGGTTGCCCACTCTGGCAATAGAGTACACGAGGAACATGGTCCCCAGACAGAAAACGAAAGCCAGGATTGGGACCGATGCGACCTCAGGTACGAACGAAAGAGGGAAGAGAATCCCCAATGCGGCGCCCAATGCGGCGCCTGACGAGAGCCCGAGAGTATAAGGCGAGGCCATCGGGTTCTTGAACAGGGCCTGCATGACCGCACCGGCCACCGCCAGGCCGGCGCCCACTATCATGCCGAACAGCACACGGGTCAGATTGAGGTCCACGACTATGATGCGGTAGTTACTGTTCTTCCCGATCAGAGATTCCCAGACCTCCTGAGGAGATAGGAGCCACAGCTGCGCCCATCTCAGCTCCAGAAATAAGAGCAGGACGAATACCGCCGCCAACGCTATCAGGATGATTGCTGTTTTCTTTCGCCTGTCCATATTTCCACGTTCTTCGTAAGGGCGATATGTTCGGTATAAAGATTAGTGACGCCTCACCAGCACGACCGCGACCGCGATTATGGCTATCAACGTGACTATGGATATCGCTATCAGCGCTCCGTTCTCCGAAATGAATGAACCCTCGTCGTTGTAGAGGGGCGAGTGGTAGAGCTGGATGTAGACCGCTTCGAGTCCGGCCGCCATTCCGGGGCATGGATTATTCCAGTCTTTGTCCAGCTTGTAGACGTTGAAGCTGGATGGAAGGCTGAATTCCTCTTTGAAATCGTCTGCGGTCCCGTCATAATTGCCGTCGAGGAAGACGACGTCGGGATTGGCCTGTATCACAGCCGACGTGTCCGAGTTGTAGGATGTCGCCGAACTTCCATTGCTTCCTGCGTTCGTCGCTCCGCATATTTCTATCATGGATACTGCAAGTCCGCTGTTGTAGACTTTTATGGTGTCGCCAGTGACGGATATGTACATCGCTCTCGGCCTGTCTTCTTCGGCGATATCCGCTATATTTTCTATCACTGTATCTCTGGCACTTGTCATATTGCTTACCGAACCTGAAGAATTGAGGCCCATGGCGTCGGAAATGGCCTCCACCACATCTATGGATTCTTCGTACGTCTTGGCACCTAGGCATATAACGTTGTACCCTTCTGCGACCAGATTGTCGTAGACCGCTCCGGTGGCAAGTGTCGAAGAGAAATTGTTCATGAACACCACATCCGTATCCTTGTCGAACAAACCGTCTTCCACAAGCTGTGCCAGCCCCGATATGAGGGATGCCTTGTCGGAGTTATATCCCGTGCCTAGCATTGCGGTACCCTCGAGGACTTCCATCCTTTCGTCCCCATTGTAATCATAAGTCGAATAACGGTCATATCCGACTATCTTTTCCGTGCCTCCGAGGTCCATCACGGTCAGTGTGAAAGCGAAGCCCATTGTGACCACATGCTCCGCGGGAGCGCTCAGGGTTATCTGATGGCCCGCAGAGTCGGTGATGACGATCGGAGAAGTCGCGGAAACCTCATCCCCATCGGTCAGCGACGCTATGGAAGCTGCGAAAAGCATGGAGCACGCGACCAGGATGATTAGGGCTTTCTTATTTTGCATGCGACCTCCATACTTCGATACAATATAATGTTTATGTTATTTTTTTGAATTCATGTTACTATATGACATAATATGATCATATTGGTAATAATCTCAAAATAATTAAGCGACCGGATAGAAAATGCGTTCTCGGACAGATCGCGTTGTAGGGAAAGTTTCTTTAACCTGTAACGAACAGTACCACTCATGCGTTGGATGCTCCGCAGCAAGATACACCGCGCCACGGTCACAGAGACGCGCCTCGACTACGAGGGCAGCATAACGGTGGACGGTGAATTGCTTGATATGGCAGGCATACTGCCGGGTGAAAAGGTTACCATAGCCGACATCAACAATGGAAACCGCTTCGAGACCTACACCATTTACGGGGAGAAGGGCTCGGGCGAGATCTGCATCAACGGGGCCGCGGCCCGCCTCTGCAGCGTAGGCGATCTGGTGATCATCATGGGATACGAGCTTACGGACTGCCCCGTGGAGACCGAGATAGTCAAGGTCGACAGGTCCAACAGGCCAGTGACAGAGAAATGTTGAAAATCTTCTCCGACGGGGGGTCAAGGGGAAATCCCGGCCCTTCCGCCTACGGTCTGGTGGTGACCGAGAACGGGAACACGATTTATGAAGAGGCAGAATACTTGGGCATCCGCACGAACAACTATGCGGAGTACCGCGGGCTGATAGCCGGCATACGGAAGGCCATAGAGCTGGGGGCCGAAGAGGCCGAGTTCGTCATGGATTCTCAGCTCGTAATAAGGCAGATGAGGGGAGAATACCGTGTGAAGGCCCCCGAGCTGATCGAGCTTCACCGCGATGCAACTGCCTTGAGCTCCATGATACCCAAGGTCAGGTTCACGGACGTCCGCCGCTCCGAGCTGCTTATGCCCAGGGCGGACGAGCTGGTGAACAGGGAGCTTGACAGGAGTCAGCCCTGAATATGACGGACCAGCTCGGTTATCGGGACCGTCTCCTGGTCACCGGATGCCATGTTCCTAAATGTCACCGAGCCTTGCTCCAGCTCGTTCTTTCCGACGATTATCGCAAATCTGGCTCTTGCCGATGACGCGTACTTCAGGGCCTTTGCCATCTTCCGCCCCATGATGTCCATGTCGCAAGAGATCCCTGCCCTGCGGAGCATGGCCGTTATCTCCGCGGCCTTGATCCTCACATCATCCGACACCGGTACCACGTAGGCGTCGATGCCTTTCTGCTCGTAGGATATGCCCTCCTTCTCCATTGCCAGGAGTATCCTGTCGAAACCGATCGCAAAGCCTGTGGAGAAGACCCTCTCCCCTCCGAACAGTTCCGATAGGGTGTACGAGCCGCCGCCGCAGATCTGCTTCTCCGCTCCGAGCACGGGCGCCTCCGCCTCGAATACCATGCCCGTGTAATAATCAAGTCCGCGCACTACGCCCAGATCTATCTCGACATCGTCAACGCCCATGGCTGAAAGTATGCCTATGAGGGACCTGAGATATTCTCCCGGTTCTCCCGGCACCGTATCAATGACCTCGATGCCGCCGACCGTTTCCGTCAACTCAAATATCTCTTCGATATCCTGCGTGCCGATGTTCAGGTCCTCCATCATCGGGCGGGCCTCGTCGTAGAGTTTCTTGTCAAGCTTCTGAAGGACCTCTGCGGTCTTCTCCTTGGGGACGCCGGCATCAGCCAGTTTCTGCCTCAATACGCCTATGTGGCCTATCCTTATCTTGTAGTCTTTGAGGCCCAGCGCTTCTATCATCGCCGCGGCCAGGGCTATAGCCTCCGCGTCCGTCTCCGGAGTGGCGGAGCCTATCAGCTCCGCACCGAACTGGAAAAATTCCCTGTATCTGCCGCTTTGGGGCCTTTCATACCTGAAGCATTGACCGAAATAGAATATCTTGATGGGTTTCGGCTCGTTGCTCATGCTGTTGACGAACATCCGTATAGCGGGGGCGGTCATCTCGGGGCGCAGGGCAAGGTCCCTGTCTCCCTTGTCCTTGAACGCATAAAGCTCATTCAGAACGTTCGGGCCGCTTCTGAGGATGAAAAGTTCCGCATCCTCGAATATTGGCGTCTCCGTCTCCCTGAAGCCGAACCTGAGGGCGACAGACCTTAGCTTCCCTTCATAGTATCTGCGCCTCTCCATCTCGTCCGGAAGGAAATCCCTCGTTCCGCGGGGACATTGGATCATACGCTCCGCTATACGGGAAACGATAATAAACGTGTTGCTTTGAAAACGTTAAAACGGGGAAATGGTTTATTCGGGATCAGAATTTTTCTTTCCGACGGTAGAGGAACATCCCCATCATTGAGAGCACGACTACTCCGGCAAGGGCGACGTAAAGCCAATCCTCATCTACCTCATCGTTCGACTCGCGTAGATATATCGGGTCTACGGCCTCGGCCTCGTCGGCATCGTAAACGGCGGCTCCGAATGCCGCCGCGGAAAGGGCCAAGACCGCTATTAACATGATCTTAGTTTTGCTGTTCATTTTCACACCCCGCCTCAAATAGCAGAAATATGAGTCTCATAAAGATGAACTGGCATTTAACTTAAACGCTCATAATGCTCAGCGTCTTACGATTATGGAGAGGATGTCCTCATCCTCCATTATGTGGTCCATGCCCACAGTCTGACCCGGGAACTTCGCGCTCTTACCCCAGACCATGGCATATCTGAACTGGTTCCTGAAGTCCCTGTGTATAAGCTCGCAGACGTCACCTACGTTATTGCCCCTCTTCACAATGAGGGGTACGTCCATATCGGCCTCCTGACCCTGGGGCTTCAGATAAACCCTTATCATGTCTATGGTATCGTACAGCGCCTGTTTCAGGTCATCTATCCCTTCGCCCGTTGCCGCCGAAAGAGGGACCGTACGGAATACATTGTGCTGCTTCTTGACTGCCTCCAGCTGCCCGGGCAGAGCCAGATCTATCTTGTTGACTGCCATAAGGGATTTGATGTACACCCTGTTGCCGGCGAGTACGTCCAGCATCTGCTCCACGTTTATGTCCTCGCGGACCACCACGGTTGCGTTTATGTGGCCGTAGGCTATGGTCATATCTTTGATCACGTCCTCGCTTATCTTGGTGAGTTTCAGGGTTGGCTTGACCAGCACTCCGCCCTGGCCTGTCGGAGAGATGACCACATCGGGTGCCTTCTGATCGAGACGGATCCCGGAAGAATAGAGCTCGTTGAACAGGACATCTATGTTCGGATTGAACACATCGACCACGAAAAGAATGATGTCTGAAGATCTGGCCGCCGCGATGACCTCACGCCCGCGGCCCTTTCCGCGGGAGGCGTCCTTTATCAGTCCCGGCATATCGAGTATCTGGATCTTCGCGTGGTTGTACTCCAGTATTCCTGGCACTACGTCCAGGGTCGTGAAGTGATATGCGCCTATCTCCGATTTGGCATCGGTCAGCTGGTTCAGAAGCGTTGATTTTCCAACGGACGGGAATCCGACCAGGGCCACTGTCGCATTTCCGGCCTTTTTAACGTAAAATCCTTTCGTGGGGCCCTTCGAGGAGCGCCTCTTCTCCTCCTCGGCGGAAAGCTTGGCTATTTTTGCTTTCAGCTTCCCTATGTGGCCTTCGGTGGCCTTGTTGTACTTCGTATTGGAGATCTGCTCCTCCAATTCTTTAATCTGCTCCTCGATCGTCGCCAATTGCTTCCCGTTCCTTGATAGTGAAAGGTTATATTAGAGTTGGCACAAAAATCAACTTAGATACTTTTTAATCAATGAACCCATTACAGGCCCGATGGCCATAGTGAGCACCGAGAAGTCGGCAGAAGACAAGAAGATCAAATTAACCACCAAACAGATGGTAGCGCTTGCTGTCAGCTTCGTTGTGACGCTGACGATCCTCATGTCTGGAATCTACATGATGTTCGGCTGTCTCGCCATGATCATCGTGGCAGTTTTGCTTTACATGGTACCTCACCTTGTGAAGATCAAGAACATCAAGGTGATGGTGATACACGGCGCGGTGTTCGCTATCGTTGCATTGCTGGCCGGAAGCCTGTACACTTCGCCCGCCTACGTGGATTCCCACAGTGAATTCCAAGAAAGCGGGGATTTCACGGGCGCTACATACAACGTCACATCGGACTCCTACGATTTCGACGTCACATATACCGATACGGACGCTGCCCACAAACCGGTGGCCACCGTCTCGGAGATAGACATGGTCGGATTTTCCAGTGTTTATGGGGTTAAAGGATCTGAAAGGACGATCGATCCCGTTTCGTACGACCAAACCACAGGCACCGCGACTTTCGATGTTCAGGTCGGAGACGGGCTGTATATCATATACTTCTACATGGCCGATACCTCGAACTCAGATGCCAAGGTCTCGGATTCCCAATCCGTCACTTTCTTCCTGGAGGACCTGACATCCAGCTCGGCCAAGAACTCGATCTACTGGATCGGTACAGGATACTACCTGGGGCTCTGCATGCTGCTGTACTTCATGATCCTGTTCCTAACATACGGGATGAGGTCCAGTGCCGAGAAGACCCGCGACAGGATGGTAAAACAGGGCCGCCTGTACCCCCCGGGATACGGAAGATGCAAACAGTGCGATTCCGTGGTCCTACCCGGCGAGATAAAGTGCCGCAAGTGCGGAGCTTACATCGATGTGCCAGCTGAGATAAAGCCCGAAAAGAAGGACTTCTTCATATGCTCGGACTGCGGCGCTGAAGTACCGGACGACGCAGAAAAGTGCCCCAAGTGCGGCGCGTCCTTCGATGACGATGTGGAGGTTGAGGTTCAACACGCCGACGGGACGGTGGAGATCGCGGAGTCGACATTCGATTGCCCGGAGTGCGGAAAGGAAGTGCCCAGTGCCTCCGAGTTCTGCCCCAAGTGCGGCAAGAAGTTCGACGGCAGGACCTGAAAAGGGCCTTCCCCCATACCGATAAAGGTAAAAACGACCCGGGCATTCATACCATTGGATGCGCTCTACTGGAGATGTTACCGATTCGGGACCCGATACCAAAGGAAGGTCCATCGCTTACAAGCTGGCAGACAAGCAGCAGGAGATCTCTGTCGCCGAGTTTTTCGAGAAGAACAAGCAGATCCTCGGGTTCGACTCCCGTTCCAAATCTCTGCTGATGGGCATAAAAGAGGCCGTGGACAACTCGCTGGACGCTTGCGAGGAAGCGGAGATCGCCCCTGACATATCAGTAAGAATAGAGCGCCTCGACGATGACGATTACAGGATAACTGTAGACGATAACGGACCCGGCATAGTGCACAGCGCCATAAAGAACGTTTACGGCCGCCTGCTCTACGGTTCGAGGTTCCATGCGCTCAGACAGTCAAGGGGACAGCAGGGCATCGGGATATCCGCCACGGTGATGTATGGCTACCTTACGACCGGAAAGCCAGCCCATGTCATATCCAAGGTCTCTGGCGAGGACGAGGTTGCCTGGGAGATGGACATCGTCATAGACACGAAGACGAACCGCCCGCTGGTAACAAACGAAAGGGCGTTCACCTGGGAACGGGACCACGGGACAAGCATAGAATTTACGATAAAGGGAAGGTATATGACGGGGAAGCAATCCGTCTTCGAGTACCTTAAGAACACCGCCATAGTGAATCCCCATGCCGCCATCACATTCCATGACCCAGACGGCAAGAGATGGACCTTTGAAAAGGCGACCGAAATAATCCCTCCAAAGCCCAGGGAGATCAAACCCCATCCTGAAGGGATGGAGATCGGCGACCTGATAAAGTTCGCCCACGGCAGCAAACAGAAAAACGTGAAATCGTTCCTAAAAGAGGATTTCTCAAGGGTCACCAGCCGCATCGCAGACGACATACTGGAACTGTCTAAAATAGATCCCAGGGCCCCGCCCCAGGACCTCACGAGAGACCAATGCGCCGCGATGATCGATGCTATCGGGAAGGTCAAGATCATGGCCCCTCAGACGGACTGCCTGTCGCCCATAGGCGACACTCTGATCAAGAAGGGCCTGATGCACGTGATGGAGGGGCTTCGCCCGGACTATTACGCCACGCCGGTAACCAGACCTCCTAAGACCGCGAACGGGAACCCCTTCGTGGTAGAGGCCGGCATCGTCTATGGAGGCGACATACCATCTGACGGACAGGTCAGCATACTGAGGTTCGCGAACCGCGTCCCGTTGCTGTACCAGCAGGGCGCATGTGCGATCACCAAAGCCATATCCGAGATGGACTGGAGGCGCTACGGCCTGGAACAGAGGGGGGGCAAAGGCATCCCCTATGGTCCTGCCATAATACTCGTGCATGTGGCATCCACCAAGGTTCCTTTCACATCGGAAGGCAAGGAGGCGATAGCCAGCTATCCGGAGATACTCAGCGAGGTCTCCGCCGCCCTCAGGCTATGCGCAAGGAACCTGAAGAGCCACCTTAACAAACTGGAGAGGCGCTCCAAGACGCATGCCAAGTTCGAGATAGTCCAGGAGATACTTCCGGACCTGGCGAAAAAATCCGCCGACTATCTGGAAAGGCCGTTGCCTTCCCTCGAGAGGACCATTACCAAGATAATGAACGTGGTGTGGATCGAACCTTCTGTTGAGAAGATCGGCAAGAACAACCGCAGATACATTTACAGGATCTACAACTACACCAACAACGTGAGGTCCTTCGGCCTGCATGCTCAGGTTCCCAAAGAATCCGTAAACCTGGCACTTTTCATGAATCCGTCCTTCGTCGATCTCAACGAAGAGGGCAAGGCGTACTGGGAGGTCAGGGACCTTCAGCCTTCCAGCTCTTCAGTCGTTTCCTTCGAGCTCAGCGGGGAGATGGCCGACACTTTCTCCCAGGAGGACGTCTACATATCGGGCATCAATCCCGCTATTGTCATGGGGGCCGAGCCGCTGCCGGGAGACTGGGGAATTAAAGGCATGGAGATAACCGAAGAGGAAGAGATCCTCTCGGAAGACGACACTTTGGAAGAGGAAGAGGAAGAACTCGAAGAAGAGGAATTCGAAAAGGAGGCTGATTTGAATGACTGAAAAACAAGATTACACCATAGAGAGCCTCACCGGTATCGTCGAAAGCCTGTACGACCAGATGGACAACGGTAACGTTCCCGCGATGAATATCTCGCTGAGGTCCAAGAGGAACATCGAGTTCGATCCAAAATCCAGCGTATGGAAGTACGGCGACCAGAAATCGGTACGCACCGCAAAGACGGTCAAGGGCGCCCTGATGCTGCTCAGGACCGTCTACACCGCAGACTTCATCAAGGGAATGCTGAACTCGAACAAATCCTCCACCTTGAGGGAGATGTACTACATCTCCGAGGGGTGGAACAATGCAAAATTTCACAGCCAGGACGAGAGCAATATACTGGCTGAGGACCTCGAGGTCATCACCGGCTGTATGAGGGAAGAGTTCAAACTACGTCCCGAAGAGGACGGCGCAAGGATATACGGCGACCTTACTCTGACGGAACTCACCCGCAAGGGCGAGAGGAAAAAGATCAACTGCATCGAAGACGTCGGAGATTCCGGATACGGAATACCATACAACGTGGGGCCGGAGAAGATCGAGTTCAAAGGCTGCGGCGCCAAGTTCGTGATGGCCATAGAGACCGGAGGTATGTTCGATAGGCTTGTCGAGAACGGGTTCCCCGAAAAGTACGACGCGCTGCTGGTACATTTGAAGGGTCAGCCTACGAGGAGCACGAGACGTTTCATCAAAAGGGTGAACGAGGAGCTGCGCCTGCCTGTCACCGTGTTCACCGACGGGGACCCTTGGTCTTTCAGAATATTCGCTTCTGTCGCATACGGCGCAATAAAGACGGCCCATATTTCGGATTACCTGGCCACGCCTTCGGCCCAGTTCATAGGCATAACTCCTTCCGACATACTGAACTACGACCTGCCCACTGACAAACTCTCGGAAAAGGACGTGGGGGCGCTGAACGCCGAGCTTTCCGACCCGCGCTTCAAGGACGAATTCTGGGAGAACGAGATCCAGGCGATGCTGGGGATGAAGAAGAAGGCCGAGCAGCAGGCCCTGGCCAAATACGGCCTCGACTTCGTCACCGACACCTACCTGCCGGAAAAGCTCACGGATATGGGTATACTCTGATCAGCCTGAAGCCTGGACTATCCTGTTGACCACGAAGTTCTTGTCCATGCTGGCCAGGAACGTACCCAACCTGGGTCCCGCCTTCTTACCGATGAATATCCTGTACATCGCACCGTATCCTCCCTTGAGTCCCAGGGGAGATTCCTTGGCGGTGTCGGCGATCGTGGAACCGATGGAGTCGGCATCCCAGTTGCAGTCGTACATCTTGACGGAAAGGGCCTTCAGGAATACCTTCTCGTTCATGGACAGCTCTATCCCGGGCGGTACGGTGCTGCAGACCGAGAATTTGACGCTGTCGGGCGCAAAACCGTTGAGCCAGTATCTGACACAGTCCACGCGGCGGGCGAGCCTTTTCCTGTCGCCGTCCGCCATGTCCGAAAGATCTTCGGTGCGTTCAAGGACCTCCAGCACTCCTTCGAATCCGGAGGCCATCTGCGCGACGTTCACGAGATGCCTGTAGGGTATCTGTTTTGGGAGACGCGGAGGTACGTGGTTGTGCTGTGCGATCACATACGCCCTTACGGAGTTGTCTTCGGCCTCGGTCCATTCGCCGGCGAAGTGCAGGCGCTCCATGCGGTCGTACTCGTCAGCGATGTCGAGTGTGCCCAGACCGGAGTCGTAATCGATTGCCTTCGACGGATTGACCCTGAGGAAGAGGTAGTTCAAAACCTCCGGGGGAGTCATGTTGATCGCATCGAGCCCCGTGACAGGGCATCCCAGCGACTTGTGCATCTGCCCTACGCCCTTTAGCTGAACGAACTCATAGGGGATGGGATAGGGAGCCTTCCCCCCATAGATCTCATCGACGATCCTCTTGCCTGTGTCGTACGATCCTCCGGCGGCCGCATGGTCCTTTCCGAAAGGTTCCGCAGATGTGTCGAATATCTTCCATTTCGCAGGCCACTCTAGCCTCCATGTGAGCTTTCCCTCGGCCTTCCGTACGTCGGCCTTTCCATGGTTTCCGCATGTGCACGAATATTCCATGTATGGGAATTCATAGGTGTCGAACACGGGCTTTGCGAATCTTCCGCAAGCCGAGCATATCGGATTGTAAGGCGCATATTCGGGATTCTCTGCCTTGCCGGTGACCTCGGTCATTATCTTGATTACCTGGTCCCTCTTCTTCATCGCTAGATCCACAGCTTCCGCGAATTTGCCTTCCCCGTACAGTTCGTGGGTCCAGATTATTTCGCACTGGACGCCCAGGGAGTCTACGGCGTCCAGGAACGGCTGCACGAAATGATGCGCGTAGTTCCTGTGCTTTCCGCAGGGGCACGGTATCCTGGATATTGGCATTCCTACGTACTTCTCGAACTCGGCGGGCAGAAAATCGTAACGTTTGCGGAGCGGGTCGAACGAGTCGATGAGATAGATCAATCTGACTTCCTTACCCAAGCCCTCTACCGCGCTTCGCACGGATTCACCGGTGATGGCCTCCCTCAGGCTGCCAACATGGATGATGCCCGTGGGACTGATGCCCGTGGCTATGAGTGGCTTCTCGCAACTCTCTGCGATGTCCTTAGCAATTACGTCCGCCCAATGCATTCAAATCGGAGCATCAACAGGTACGCTCTATTAAGACATTTTCCACACCGGACACTGAAAACAGATAAGCTTTTTATATAGACCTACAATTGTGAGTCTGATGGCACAGAAAAAGAACGACGGCGGATTCCAGTCTTCGGCCGGACTCATGAGATATTTCGACTCGGAGACCGACAAGGGGATAAAGATCACACCCAAGGCAGTCATTGGTATAGCCATCGCTCTGGTCGCCATAGTCATCGTGGCGCAGGTTTTCTTCCCTGTCTGATCAGGGCTCTTCCCAGCACGATATGGCAGGTTGCTCCGGTATCCCTTCCGGATACTTCTTCTTGTAAGCGCGGTAGAGGAGCGGGGGGGCTATAACGGTTGTGATGACCGACATGAGGACGATGGTCGCGTTCATATCCGGCGTCAGGTGGCCCGAGGCCAGTCCGATTGCGGCTATTATTATGCCGACCTCTGCTCTGGGCACCATTCCGATGCCGATTATGTTCGCAGACTTCTTGTCGATGTTCTTGTCAGAAATCCTGGACCCTATGTAGCAACCTAGGTACTTCGTTACCACCGCAAGCAATATCACATAGGCGGCCAGCATCAGTACGTTGACGTTGGTGAGCGATGATAGTTTGACCTGCAGCCCCACATTGAGGAAGAACAGCGGAAGAAAGAATGTTGTTATGGCTTCCACCTTCGGCTTGAGGTTCCATTTCTTGGCGTAGTCTGCCAGGATCATACCTGCCAGGAAAGCACCGATTATCGCGGCCAGCCCGAGGGCCTGCGACACTGCTGCCATGAAAAGGCACACCGCGATGGCGATCATCATCTTATCGAGCTTCCGCGACTCTTTCTCCGTTGGAAGCTTGCATTCTTTCTTTTTCCCGTACCACGAAGCGATACGGGGGGTGCAAGAATTGCAGAAGAAGAACACCGCCAGGACGAAAGAGACCGATATGAACACTATCCTTGCGATCCCGAGTATGCTCGTTCCGTCGGCGGATGCCATCCCGGCAACGATGGCCAATACTATCATTCCGAGAACATCGTCGATGACGGCTGCACCAACTATTATGCGTGCTTCCTTGGTGTCGGAAGCGCGCATATCCATTATGACCTTGGCCGTCACTCCCACGCTGGTAGCGACCATGGCCGCGGCCATGTACATCGCATGGGTCGTGTTGTAGTCGTAAAAGTAGATGGTCATCCCCGCGGCAAAGGGCAATACCACACCGAGTACCGCGACGGTCAATGCTGCCTTGCCCACAGACATCAGCTCGCATACGCGGGTCTCGAGCCCGACGGAGAAAAGCAGGAACATGGCCCCTATTTCGGCCACGAGGTACAGGAACTGATAGTTGAAGGATCCTTCGAAGCCGTTGAACGATACTTCCACGCCCAACATACCCAGGAAGCTGCCGTTGCTCAGAATCCCGGAAAATGCCGACCCGTCCCATATGATGTTCACCAGGATTATCCCGACGAGTATCTCGCCGATCAGCCCCGGAACCCCGAAACGCTCAAAAATCTCGGACCCGATAACGGCCAGGACATAAAGGACGACCAACATCACGAGGATGGAAAGCAATTCCATACCCACAAAAAGCGAAAACTGGTATATTATAATTAAGGGGTTTGACAGGCATTCAGTAGAAGCTGTGGATCGACTCCGATGGCCCGTTTCCAAAAACGAAAGAAACCAGCGGCCTTAGGGAATGCGGTTCCGGGACTTCTTCGGCATCGAAGGCTTTGTTCTCTTCAGCCTCGGGCGCGGATATCATCTCGATCAGCATTCTGACCATTTCGTTGACCTCATCCTCGTCCTCCGATGTGAGTGTGTGCCTCGCTTCCGGGAGGGCCTCTTCTCTGTGCGCCGTCTCGGAAACCGCGGCGGATAGGGCGTTTGCGGCCCTTGCGGCCTCTTCGATCATCGGCTCAACGTCGATCGACACGAGGGGTTCCGCCTCCCCGTTCTCCGGTTCTGCGGTCATCCGAACTTCGATGCCGTCCGCGATATCGATCATATGTGCCAGATTGTCCCTCTCGCGGTCGATTACGACGCACAGTTCTTCCATATGGTCGTCGGGGACCTCTGCTTCCTTCAAAGACGACACGTCCAGATACTCCGCCTCGTCGACGGCCATTCCGGCGACGGTGAGCTTCATTATACCTCCGACCTCATCCTCGATCTCGACGTACTCCGGCATCTGCGAGATGGTACTGGCCTCCTGGACCGTCGCCCTGGGCTCGCGTCTGACCGGTTCGGTTATGGGAGGCAGGAAATCGTATCCCGCGTAATCGGAATATTCGAGAAGGGAGGTTGTGCGCATCACGGCAGCGGACGATGTGTCGGCCAGCTGTGCGACGCATTCAGCGCTGGACGATATGACTTCTTCCTCTGCTGCCACGACATCCGAGATGGGTTCGATGCCTTCGGCATACAGTCCGGAGGGGAGTTGCGCCATCACAGCGATTGCCGACTCCTCCGTACCCTCGAGGGCCGCCTCCATCTCCTGCTCGGAAACCTGTGCAGGCTCGGGAAGCATGAGCATCGCGGGGGGCGCTGAAACGGCGATGAGAATTGGGGATGAGGGGAGGGAGATAACCGACGGCGGTGCCATCAGAACAGGAACCTCTGCGAATTCGACGGTTGTTTCAGCCGCTGCTTCTTCGACTTCGGGTGCGTCGGTCTCTTCTTTCGGCACATGGCGGGCAGCCGGAAGGCGCTCCGCATGGGCGGGAGCTGGCGGAAGGCGTTCCACATCCGCCACCGGGCCGTCTCTGTCGGTTTCGCAGTCGGCCAAGGGCGATTCGTGCTCCACCTCTATTTGGAATTCCTCCTCGAAGCGGATGATATCAGGGGAATTGATTTCGGGCACCGACTCCGAGGACGATGTCATTGCCGTCTGCGCGACGGGCGCCGAATAGGAGATCATGTCGGATTCCTCTTTCGCCACGACGACCTCTTCGAAGTCGGACTTGCTGAATTTGATCTCGGGGAGTGCATTGCTGAACACGAGGCTGGGCTCCTCGATTCTGCCGAATACAGGCTTGGGAGCCTGTTTTGAGGGCAAAGACTGAGCATTACGGAGCCCTCCGAGGAACCTTCCCCCGGCCTTGTCGGCCTTGGGCTCGTCAAAATCGATGAAGGGATCGTCGCTGGAAGACGAAATGTAAACATCCGTTCCGGCACCGAGGCTGTACTTCACGTACCCATTGCCTTCGAAGCTCCTCGCCGACCTTTCTGAAGAGGGCCTCTTGTAGTCTCGCCCGCCGTCGGACCCTTCGTTTCCTTCTTCGACCTCCCCTCTGTTTCTGCCAAAGAGGCGGCGCTTTAAAGACACCTTTAGAGTGCTACCGCTGCTTCTGCCTGAGTCGATACCCATGCCTATCCCATCCGCTTTTCAATATGCTTTACGCAATATAAAAAAGTATAGACCGGTGCTTAATTCGTCAGCTTTTTACGAATTTCACATAGTCCGCTTTAGCTACGGATTGTATCTCTCTTAGTATCGACTTGATGTCGCCCGCTTCTCCGGACATAACCATGACCTCGAGGCACTTGCGGTTCAGAAGATGGGAGTGCATCTGGGTCTTTATCGACCCTTCGTGTCTTGCCTGTATGAGGCTCATCCATGGATCGGCATGGTCTCCCCTGACTATTATCAAAACCCCTTCCACGAAGCCGCTCAGCTCCTCGATCTCTTTGACCTTGGAACCTGCCGCTTTTATCGACAGACGGACGGCCTCGCTGCGCCCGGCGAGAGAGTATGCTTCCTGTATCGCTTCCAGTGTCCCCATGCTCTCCTCGTCCAGCGAAACGCTGATTATCGCCATGGAATATGGACGGAGGATGGAGTTATTAACTTTATCCCGGGATGATAATAGCTTACCTTTTTTACGGCTTGTCGTACATAGGTCAGTTTTTTATAATGCGTAATACTCACGATAACTTATGTTCGCAGACGCCGAGCCGATAGAGTGGGCAGGGCTTTTTCTCATTCTGATCGTACTCCTCGCATTGGACATCTTTGTCATCAACCGCGGCTCCAAGCACATAACCACGAAATCCGCACTGCTTCAGACAGCTGGATGGATCGCCATCGCGATGGTCTTCGGCGTTTACATCTGGATGACGCGCGGAGCGACCGTGGGGATGGAGTTCTACGCGGGTTATGTCATCGAGGAGGCCTTGAGCGTCGACAACATGTTCGTGTTCATCCTGCTGTTCGCGATGTTCGCGATACCGGACGACTATCAGCACAAAGCGCTCTTCTACGGCGTGATAGGAGCCATATTGTTCCGCCTGGTCTTCATATTCGCAGGGTCCGAGCTCCTGCTCAGGTTCCACTTCGTAATGTATATCTTCGGCATATTCCTGATATACGCCGCCATCAAGACAATAGTAAGCAAGGAGGGCGGAGGGTCCGGCAACAAGATTGCCACAGTGCTATCCAGGCACTTGAACGTCTCTCCGGATCTGGACGGGGACAAGTTCTTCACCCACAGGGATGGCGTGCGCTTGGTCACGCCGCTGTTGCTGTGCGTCATCGTGATCGAGTTCACCGACCTGGTATTCGCCATCGACTCGATACCTGCGGTCTTAGGAATAACGACCAACAAATTCGTAGTCTACTCGTCCAACATATTCGCGGTACTGGGACTCAGGTCGCTCTACTTCGCCATAAGGGGATCGCTGACGCACCTTAAGTACCTGAAGTACGGCCTGGGCGTCATCCTCACATTCGTGGGCATCAAGATGCTGATCGTGGACTATTATGAGTTCGACATCGTACAGTCCCTTTCGCTCATACTCTCAGTACTGGCCGTTACGGTTGCCGTATCGATAATATCAGGCAAGAGGGAGAAGGGAAAAGAAGGGACGGTCTGAGCCTCGACGTGCGCCGTTTGACTGAACGTTCAGATGCGCCCGTGATCCGATTCGTACCTGTATCTCTTGGGGAGCACGAAAAGTTCGCCGTCTTTGTCGAATCCCACCGATGCGGACACGCCGTACACGTCTTCGATGAGTTCGGCAGTTATGACCTCCTTGGGAGGGCCGATGTCCACTATGTTCCCTTCCTTCATGATGATGCAGAGGTCGCAGTACCTTGCCATGAGGGATATGTCGTGCTCGGCCACCAGGATCGACATGTCTTTCCTGACCATGGCGTTGAGATATTCCATCACCTCGAGCTTGTACTTCATGTCCAGATGGGAGGTGGGCTCGTCGACCAGCATCAGCCTGGGCTCCTGAACGTACGCCTTGGCTATCAGCACCCTCTGCATCTCTCCGCTGGACAGCATGTTGAGCTGATTGTCCTGAAGCCTCTTCACTCCGAACTTCTCCATGGTCTCCATCACGAATGACTCGTCATTCTCGGTCTCCCACCATATGTTCTTCATGAACGGATAACGTCCCATCATAACCGTCTCGTAAACAGTCAGGCCGAAGTTGTTCCTCAGTTGGGCAGGGACGTTGGCCACGCTCCTCGCCAGCTCCGAGGGCGTCTTCTTGAGCACCGACACTCCGTCTATGAGAATGTCTCCGGAAGAAAGGCTATGGAGCTTGTTTATACACTTCATCATGGTGGATTTGCCGCACCCGTTAGGTCCGATCAGACCCACGAGCTTGCCCGTGTCTATACTGAAAGACACGTCTTTCACCGCATGGAACCCGTTGTCGTAATATTTGTTGAGCTTCCTAAGCTCCAGAAGGGGCGTGCCTTCAGTCACCGTACATCCTCCCTTTCTTCACGATAAGATAAATGAACACCGGCGCTCCGATGATGGTCGTTATAGCGCCCACGGGAAGCTCGACCGGGGCGATGAGCATCTTCGACAGGAAATCGGCCGCCATCATTAGCAGGCCGCCCAGGGCTATGGATGACGGCATGACGAGCCTGTGGTCCCCGCCCAGGATCATGCGGCATAGATGGGGGACCACCAGTCCCACGAAACCTATCGTTCCGACGAACGCCACGCACACGGCCGTGAGAACGGACGCGAGTATCAGCATCGCCCTGTTGAACTTCCTGACGTCGAGGCCCATCTCCTGTGCCTGGTCCTCGCCCAGAAGGACGAGGTTGAACTCCTTCGCCCATATCAGAGGTATGAGCGCCAGCAGAATGGCGGGGATGAGCACCAGCCATATGTTCCCCCAGTCGATGCTTGTGAAACTACCGAACAGCCATGTCATGGCGCTGTGTATCTTGTCACCGGCGCTGTACAGCAACAGCGTCTGAACGGCTCCGAACCCTAGGCCGACTATCACTCCCGCCAGAACATAATTCGTGGAAGACCCGCCTGCCTTCTCCGCTATCAGCATGGTCGCCCCGAAAGCGATCAACCCTCCCGCCATTGCCATCAACGGCAACGAATACGTCACAGTGCTGAACAGCCCGAAGAACGTGAAGCCGGTGGAGATCGTTGCGACCGCGAAAGTGCCCGCACCGGCAGATACTCCCATTATGTACGGGTCCACGAGAGGATTCCTTATTATCGCCTGGTACACGGCACCTGCCATCGACAGGCCGATACCGACCGCGAACGCCGCCAGCGCCCTCGGTAGCCTGGACCCGAATATTATGGTCTCGTCGCCCGTGAGGCCCTGCCCGCCCTTGGATATGGCGGACCCCAAGAGGCCGAATGCCTCTGTCAGAGAATAATCTCCGGAAGGTCCGTATGCCAGGCAGAGCAGGAACATCAGCACGGACGCGACCGAACCGAAAACGATAACCCAGACCAGGCGGGTCTTGTTGCGCTTTATTTTCGATCTGCCGTCGGCAGCCGTTCCGAGCCTCTCGGAGATCTTGCCCCTTATGTAAGGTAACGGAGGGACATCCAGTTTCTTTCTGATATAGACGCAATATGCAAGGAACGCCAAGATGGCTGCCGCCAGTATCGCGACGGCCCACAACAATGCTTTGCTTTCCTGTTGAGCGGCGGCAGGCATATCCAGGAAGCCGCCGGAGAATGAGTACACCCCTCCGTCCGTACCCGAGAGCACCCACGTGCCTACTATCACAGGCGGCGACATGGCGTATTCGGAGACCTCGTCGGGCTGACCGTACTGTCCCTCGAGGCTGCCGTCCGTGTCGATTTTGTAGATGTAACCGTTTCTGTCGTATTCTGCAGCGACGATGTAATCGTCATTGACCAGGGTCCCGGGGGCACGCACGTTGGTGATGCTGCCGTTGATGAGCTCGTAGCTGCCGTCCAAATAGATTTTCGCAAGACCGTCCGAGGTGAAAGAATACGCCCCCCTGAAGGAGCTGTCCGACTTTATCAGATATGACGAGGACAGACCCAGCTCGGTCACTTTGCTTATCTCGGTTAGGGTCGAACCGTCGAACCCGTAGACCGCATAACCTCCTGTCACAGCGTTCATACCACGCCCGTCATTGAAGGAGAAGATCAGCCGGTCTTCGACCTTCAGGACGTTTAAAACAGATCCGCAGGTCTTCCCATAGGCTTCCACCGTGTAAACAGATTCGCTGCAGATGAGATTGCCGCTGAACGCATCGAACACATAGAGCGAGCCATCTAGGGCTCCCAAGAACAGATTTCCGTCCTGCACTGTCGGCGCGCTGGAGTAGACCGTTCCTCCGACCGTGCCACTCCACAGTAAATTGAGGTCCAGGTCCGTGCAGAACACATATCCTGCGGCGGTTCCGAAGTAAAGCGCCCCGGAATAATAGACGATAGATGCAGGTCCCGTAGCCCATGTGATACCGCTCAGGGGCCCATCCGCTTCTTCCCTTGTCGAGCCGAAAAGCCCGTCGGGACTGACCGTTACGTTGGAACCGTCCTCGTTGGGTCCGGTCAACGGAATTTTGTAAACGTGTCCGTTCGATGCCGGAATATATATCGAACCGCCGACGATGACTCCGGTCGCGGTCTCGTATCCCGCACCTGTATCGTACTCGTAGCGCCATAGCTCCGTGCCGTCTGTCAGGTCGTAACAGTAGAGGACCGGCTTTTGTACGGGGTCCGATGAAGTTGCGCCCATATTGCTGGTTCCTCCGCTGTTCACGAATACCTTATTTCCAGCGACGAGCACGGCCGAATTGACGAAATTCTTGTCACCGTAGGATTTTACCCATCCCGGTACGTTTTCCCCTCCGAGGTCCGCGTCCTGATGCCCATATGATTCCGAACTTCCCCTGATACATGTCCAAGACGCCCTGTAAGCGGGTGTTTCCGTGGGCACAGTTCCTGCGGGATAATATCCTAGAGCGACAGAGGTCGCAGGTGCCTCAACGGTTTCATCGAAAGAGGCCGTCGAATCCTCCCAACCGGAATCCGTCCAAACGTAGTATCTCCATGAAACCGCGACCGGAGAGGAGATAGAAGACGTCCCGTCGACCGTGATGTCCGATGCGCCATAGACATATGTGCCTCCGATCTCCGAGACCGCAGAGGCTATGAGCCCGGATGCCGTGGTCTCAGAGGAATCCGCATCGGCCCACTCGGTCCTGCCGTTTCCGTAATCGATCAGGACATATCGGTCGCCTGCGGCGGACGCCTCTCCGCTGAAGCATACGATCGACATTGGGACCAGGAGGGCAGAAACAGCCACCAACAGCACTAACAATTTATTTTTCATGAGGCTCCCTCCGCCACCGGGTCCCTGGCCAGCGAAATGTAGTCCCCGTAGTCGTCGCCGATGTACTTAGGCATGTCGCCCTCAAACGCCGTATCTTGGATAATGCGTGCCATCAGCTCGGCGACCTGTGCGACCCTGGGCCCTGCACGGGACGCGAGGTCTGCCGCGGAATCCGTCAGGAAATATATCTTACCGTCCCTGTACGCGTCCGTGCGCTTCCATTCGTCTCCCAACGAGTCCATTACCGCCTGATATTCGCTCTGGGAACTGGGACCGTTCGATGTTATCACCACGATGCAGTCGACATCTTCGGTAACCAGCGACTCGGATGTCACCATCACCCATCCCCCAAGGTCCGAGAAGCTGTTGCCGACGGAGATTATTCTAAGGACGTCCGAGGCGTAAGTATAGGAGCCTGACACCCAGGGCGACTTGTCGGTTGAAAGTGCTATCACGGCGTTCTTTGGCGCAGAAGAATTTCCGTCGATTATTTCCACTATGTCGGACAGGTCCCCGACGATACTGCTTACAGTATTGTCAGCGGCCTCCCTCGTGCCCATGGCCGTACCGACCATCATGATGCTCTCCATTATCGAGCTTACGTCCTCTCCCCCGTCCGCCACGACGACATTGATGCCGGCGGAGCGCAGCCTCTCCGCCATGTCGAGGTGGGAACGCTGGCTGTTTACGCATACGACAAGGTCGGGGTCCGTTCTCACTATGGACTCATAGCTAGGATTCGAGAATCCGCCGATGCTCGCTATATCGCCTGATGACCTGGCTGACCCTACGGATTCCGGATAGTTGCTGTAGTCGTCCGTCCCTACGATTTTGCGCTCACCGCCCACCGAACAGATCATCTCTGTGCAGGAGGGCGCCAGCGAAACAATCCTTTGCGGATGCCCGTATCCGTAAAAACATACTCCTGTGGCATCTACGGCCCTGGAGGGAGTTTCGTCCTCGGAACAATACGCCCAAGCCACGGCCGCATATCCTTTTATCTTCACTTCCCCCGGGTCACCGGAGATCTTGACCCATGGGTACGTCTGCTGTAATTCCGATGACGCTTTCTCGACCACGTACAGGTTCCATGTTTTGCCGTCCGTTCCCGAAACCGACGAATCGATCGAGACCACATCGTCGCCGTTGAGATCCAGGTCGAAACCGAATACTGCGCAGGTGTATTCCAATCCTTCATCGGCATCCAGATCGTCTTCGGAATTGAAAGCGCCGAAGTACGTAACGCCTTCGCCGAAATCCAAGATCAGACCGTCCGTCCCCTGGACATACGTCTCCCCCGAAGCAGCCATTGCTGTAAATATGACGCATAGGACGACGATTCCCGCGGACAGCGCGGTCTTGACCTTGGTTGTTTTTTCCAATTGCGCACCTTATTTGGATTGAGTAATAGGTTTGCCCCCGGCATCAACGGCTCACATAGCCTCCGAACCATAGACCAGCTTCATTTCATCGACATCGGAGGTAAGGATCTCGTCCATCATCGACGAAGTTGTTTCCCATCCTGTCCCGTCGCTGGTGGGCACTTTCTGTATCCACCAGAACCATTGGCCCCCTTCCTGTGCCCAGGTTATCCCGAACAGCGACTCTACTCCGCTTGGAGGATTGCCCGATGCTGCGAACGGCACTGCGTACCTTTCGGTAGCATTCTCCAGCGCATCGATGGCAGTTTCGCCGGTTCCGTTGATCTTGAAGCTTACTCCGGTCTTGGACTCTATGGTGAATACCATCCCTTCAGTGCTGAATCTCCAGATCTTGGCTTCGTCAGGGTCTACGGCCGGCGATACCGTCCCATCGGAGTAAACAATGGCCATGGCCTCCACGTCGGAGGTGCTGTACTGGTCCATGTTGTATTCATTCAGGACCCATGCCCCGTCCACGTAGCTGTACTGGTTCCAATAGATCCAGTCATCTCCGGCCTGCACGGTCCCGAGCGAGAACATGCTGCCTATCCAACCGTCGGCGAACTCCACGTCGATTTCGTATCGTTCACATGCATCCGTCAGAGCCGTCAGCTCGTTGTCGCCGTCCCCCTCGATCCAGAAGTAGATTCCCTCGTTATCCTGTATTAGGATCTTGGTCCCTTCCTGACTTTCTTCTCCCCCGAGATAGTAGTACACTCCCGCGCCCGCAACGGCCACGGCAATTACCGCCACGGCTATCAAAGCCATCGTTTTGTTTTGCATGATGATCACCACTCGTTCGATTCCAGTGACCGACGTAAAGCACGTATCAATTTATACCTTTGGATGATTCATCCAACTTGATTATGCGTCTGCACGTTTTTCGTCACACGTTTATTTTTCGAACGAAAAGACGATCCGCGACTCAAACGAGAAGGGCCAAAAACCTTCCGGCGAACGCCCCGAGGAGGCATCCCCCTCCGTTGAGGATCACGTTCCATGCGGCCTTCAGCATTTCGTTCTCGTAGAACAGATTTACTGTCTCCAAAGTGAACGTCGACATCGTCGTGAACCCTCCGAACACTCCGGTAAACAAGAATAATTCCATATTCTTGGACATATTGCCGCTTAGCGAGAATGCGACGAACGTCAGAAGAGTGCACCCGACCATGTTCACCAGGAACGTGCCCCATGGGAATTCGGACGTGAATAGGTATTGTGCGGCCACATATCTCAGCACCGCTCTCAGCACCGCCCCGATCGCTCCGCCTACCGCAATGCATGCAATGAGCATCGGCACGTCCCAGTTCATAGGGCGGCAGATTTTTTATCACATATAATTTTTATCTATCGGCATTTGACGCGAAATATGGCCCGAAAAAAACAGAAAAACCGAGAAGGTACATTCATCTGCCGAGGATGACAGCGACGAACTCTTCCACGATCTTCTGCCATCCGTCTTCGAGCGGTCCCTTCAGGTTTTCGGGTTTGACGAATACCCTCATTTCGGCCACCTTCGCCATCTCCTTGGACTTGAGAGTCTCATCTATCATAGGTATGGTGCGACGCCATTTCTCCAGCTCCTCTTCGGATGGCATTTTGCCCGTCTTCTTGTCTGGCGCCGCCCCGCTGAACGTGCCGAAGACCGCATATTTCGTCCCCGGCGGCAATTCCAACTTCTTGACGAAACGCATAATGCCCCTGGTAGCCTTACCGAAATGCGTCGGGGACCCGAAGACATACAGGTCGGCACGAGGCAGGTTCTTGGAGCTCGCTTCCCTGACGTGATGTATGTTGACGTGGCTGCCCTTCGTCTCGGCGAGCCTCTTGAACTCCTCTGCCACCTTGGTTCCGTTCCCGTATTTAGAATCGTGATAAAGTTCGATGTCCATTCCGATACCCCCGGAAAACATATCGCAATGACCTCATATTAATAGTCGTTTAATCCCCGCTTGACACACGGAAAATAAAGAAATCGTCTCGGCTCCACATAGCGTGATGCCGTTATATGATCCAGGAAGGTCAAAGAAAAAATGAACGCACGAGAGACGAGAAATGAAAATCGGCAACCGTCCAGAACACGGAGGATGCACTTAAGGAAAAGACCGCCCAATTAAAAT
>DAUY01000015.1:0-22598 GCA_002505345.1 Methanomassiliicoccaceae archaeon UBA370
CGGTGAAATGCGATGCAGAAAACATCATGTAGCAGCGAATGCTATGCAAAGAATAATAAAAACGCAGGTCAAATAAAGGGCTGCAGCTCAATTTTAATGGAATAAGATGAGTGCAGCCGCCGGGATTCGAACCCGGGCGACGAGCTTGGAAGGCTCGAATCCTAACCAGCTAGATTACAGCTGCAACAGGTTCCCTTAATTTTTCACTGGTATATAATCATGATGTAGGTTCCGTCATATCATGGCTCCACGCCCCACGACTTCCGTCGCGGCCCCCGGGGCGATCAGAATGGTCTTGGAGGAAGACGTCTAGGTCCCGAATCTGCTTACTCTACCTACTTTTATTTACTGAATCCCTCATATCGTTTTCGATGGGTTCAGGGCCGGTATTCCAGAGTTCCTCGGATTTAGCTATGTGGAGGAGACTTTCGGGGTCTGGGTCTGCTAAGTTTGCACTCGGAAAGAAGGGCAATCCCGCCGAATCGGTGGCCGACGAGGTGCTGGCCTCCAAGGGCCCCGTGAATTCCGCAGTACTTGTCAGGCTGATGGACTCCCTGTTCGACAGCGGTAGCCAACGCCTTTCTTCCATACTTCCGGACCTGGTATCGAAACGCCGGTCCACGGACTGCGCACCCGCTCTGGAAGCCGCGATACTGTACCAGAGGATGGGCGATCCCGAATCAGCCGCGGAGATGTTCGAAACGGTACGGGACGGACTGGATATACCCCTCAGGAGCAGTGTGCACGCACGTCTGCTGCTTGACAGGGGCGACAAGCCTTCGGCGAAGAAAGTGCTTCTTCACGGCAGATGCAGCGACCCGTTGGATCAGCAGACATACAAGCTCCTGGAGGAGTCCGATCCGGCCGGCGGTTGGATGTATTACAGGAACATGGAGCTTCTTTACGCTGGAAGGGCCACCGTACCCTGCGGAGAGGGAGATGGAGAGGAAGATGGCCCCCAACAGAGATTGTATCGCATCTATTCGGATTGGTTCGGCGGTGACCATGATGTAGCCACAGACGCACTGGTGGGTGCGAAGGAATATGCCGCAAAACACCCCGACTATGTGCTCGCCGCCGCACGGATGTCCGCAGACGAGAAAGATTGGTATTCTGCAGAGGTGCTGTACAACGGTCTCGTCAAGCAGGGTTGCACTTACATCACCTGCGAGGCGGCCAGAGTATGCCTGAACGGCGGCAAGATCGACAAGGCGCTGGAGCTTTACAGGGACGCGGAAGCATCGGACCCGCATTCCCCGATGGTGATGGAGGGCCTTACCGATGCATACACCAAAATCGGCCGCAGGGACGACGCGGCCCAATGCATGCTTGATTTCCTCGATACCGAGAGGGCGGACCTCGACGCGTATCTGAAATGCGCTGAGAGGCTGGTCTCGGACTCAATGAACGCCCATGCGGAACCGGTCGTCAGAAAGATACTGATGAACTATCCGGAAAACACCAAGGCGAACATCCTGAAATCCATGAACGATTCGGTGAACGGGAATTACCCCGGTGCCCTGGAGGCCGCCACCGCAGCGGTAAAATCAGATCCCAAGGACCCGGAGTCCCGTCTCCAGCGCGCAAAAGTCCTTTTCGCAATGGGTAAATCGGATAAGGCAATGAAAGAGGCGCAGACGGCGCTCAAGCTCTCCCCGTCCGACATAGGTATAATGGTCCTCGTCAAGGACATATACACTTCCCAGGGGAACAACCGCGCATCCCTTGAGATGTGCGAGAGGATATTGAAGCTGGACCCCGAAAACGCGGACATAATGTTGGATTCGTCCGAAGTGATGATGGCCATGGGAGACACGGAAGGCTCCCTGTCCTCTTACCGTAAAGCCATAAGGGCTGACCGCAGGCCGGAAAATTTCATAACCGTTATTGAATCCATGATCAGGGACGGCATGTACAAAGAGGCCGCCCTCCTATGCGAAGAGATGGATGCGGAGTACGGCAGCATATCTCTCGTACGAAGGCTCAGAGGCAACGCCGAATACGCTCTGGGAGAACATCTGAGGGCTTCAGTATCATTTGCCGCCGCCGCTGCGGCCGACCCATTCTCATCGGTGATCTGGCATTCCAAGGGGATGGCCGACGAGGCCGCAGGGGACCTGGATTCTGCCGAGGAGGCATACAACCGGGCGGTGCTGATGGACCTGGATGAGCCCGAGTTCTGGATTTCCAAGGCATCGGTACAAGAGAAGAAAGGCGACCTTCACGGCGCCATCGAATCGCTGAACCGCGCGATAGAGCTGAAGCCGGACAGCGCATACGCGCTTGTGAAAAAGGGAATGATCTTCGCACGCGCGGGAAGATACAGGGAATCCCTCTATTTCATCGACATGGCGATAATGGTCGACGTCTGGAACAAAGATACCTATGTCGTGAAGAAAGAGATATGCATGCACGCGGGGATGTACGAGGAGGCTATCGGCGTATGTTCCGACATATCCACAATAGATTCCAAGGACACCTACGCTATAACCGATGCGGCGGAATGTATGATGAAACTCGGGAACCGCAGCGGAGCACTGTCATTCATCAATTCCAAGCTTGTCAAGGACCCTTCGTCAATGCCTCTTCTCCTTTCTAGGAAAAGCATACTGACCTCGATGGGCAACTATCCCGAGCTGATAGCCACATGTTACCGGATTTTGGAGAAGGATCCGAAAAACAGGTCTGTAAAGAACGATCTGGCACATGCCTTCCTCTCCAATGGGGACAAGGTATCGGCCGAGAAGATATTCGCCGAGCTGGAAGAGGATGCCGAGGCCGTTGCGAAGGTCGAGAAGGAACATCCTGTGATAGAGGAGGAAAATACCCACGAAGAGCCGGCCGATTCCGATGACGACGAGGCTCTGTTCGACATCGCCCGCTCGCTTTATTCCACAGGGGACCTGAGGGGGGCCGCAAGGATGGCCGACCGCGCATTGGAACTGGAGCCCGGAAACACGGAATATGTTCTTTTCAGGTCCGAGGTATACGCCGCGGACGGAGACGTCAGGGGCGCGGAGGCCGTGGTTGCGGAAGGCCTCAGAGTATCCCAGGAGGACCCGGTCCTATGGGTGAAGGATGGAGATCTGAGGTCACTGTTGGGTGACATACCGGGGGCTCTGGCAGCATATCAGAACGCGATGAAATATTCCGATGGCGGAAGCTGTGAAATTTACATAAAACACGGGGACCTAAGGTCCAAGATAGGAGATATCGAAGGTGCGATATCGGATTACTCAATGGCGGTATCCAAATGCGGGTCCGACAACACCGCACGCAACCGTCTGGCATCGGCCCATTACATCAACGGAGACATAAAAGATGCAGACAGGGTCGCCGACACGGTGCTGTCCGAGGAGCCCGATAACCCGGAGGCGCTGGTTACGAAGGCCAGGGTGTTTTCGGAACGTCGCAACCAGGCGGGAGTGCTTGAGATGTACAAGCGCCTCCTCAGGACACAGGACCCCGACCCGAAGCTTCTTGAGGAGATGTCGGACATTCTTTCGAGGAGCGGACGGTCACAAGAGGCGACGGTGCTGTCCCAGAGGGCGGCCACCAAGTCGGGGGCCGAGGAAGACGAGGAGGATGCTTCCGAAACCGTCAAAAGATTTGCAGAGAGGCTGCTGCGCAGAGCTTACGTGAGCAAGCGCTCCCTGGACGATCCCGGCATCGAAAACATGCTGGAGCTGGACCAGGCCACCTCCGAAGCGGTCATGGAATATCTCTCTGACATATCCGAATACGGTGAGATAATCCCCGGAACGCCGGAGTTCGTTAGGATGGAAGAACTGTCGCACAGCGCGGTCTTAAGAGCCGGGCTCACGGACATAGATACAGAACCTATAATCACGATACCATGCGCGTTCGTTGCGGGAGGCGCAAAGGACGCGGACGAGGCCAAGATGCTGGTCTCATACATCTACTCCGCGATCAACGGGAAAATGAGCATGGATATGCTCTCCGATGACGTAAAAGATCTTGCATCCAAGGTTGGAAAGGACATGTCCGTATTCGACATAATGAAGGAACATGATCTCGGGGTCTACAGCGCCAGAGCGGTCAAGTTGCTCAGTAATTGAGCATCTGGGACTTCATGAATTCGCGCATCAGTGTCGTAGCGTAGTTCCCCTTTGGAAGTGAGAACTCCGCGTCGTAGAAGTCTTGCCCCATCTTATATCCTATCTCTTTCACCGGGCAAAGTATCTCGCGCCTGCTGCCTCTGGAACTGCATCTGGGAAGTCCGGGTATGATGAAATCTGAAGCCTTCAGCTTCTGCGACTCTAAAACCCGGGACTCTATTTCTCCCATCTCTCCCTCCTGTGTAACGCTGTCGCTTCCGAACAAGGTTATAGATACGAATGCGCGTCCGGATCCGACCTGTGCTGCGACAAGGTCAATATTTCTGGATGTGGCACATACGGGATGATCGTGGTCGGGAGTACCGTCGGCAGATACGGGTATCACAACGTCGCCGGCAACCGGCATGTTTAGAGGCAGTCCTGCTTCCATCCTTTTGCTCAGCATCAGGTTGAACAGATACGACTGATAGGCGTGGACGAGCATCATCTGCAGATTGTTAGGCAAGGTCTCTATCGCCCCGGTCCAATCTCCGGGCGACTCTATCAGGTGGCCGACCATGGATTTCTCGAATCCCATCGATTCCGGCATGATCTTTATCAGGGATTTCCAGTCATCGCGATGTGCCAGCTCTTCCCTTGCGGCAGAAACCCCATCATTCTCGAACTCAGAGGGGGAAGAAAGATACATTCTGACGGCGCCCTCTGTGTCTCCGCGTACCAGGCTCTCTCCCACCAGGTGGGTCACCGGTCGTACAACTCCGAAGCGCTGGACTCCGAAATAGTTGGGGAATCCGCCCGCCTCTCGGATGTCAGAGATTATAGAGTCCAATGTGCCAGGTATTTCATCGATCGGCATATTCGGCTCTCTTACCTTTATCGAGAACCGGTTCCCGATCAGGTCTCCTATCTTGATGGGGCGTTTGGAACGATAAATGTCGGTGATCTCAAGGTCCTTAAGACCCACAGATCCGAGGCTGTCGGGTGGGCATTCGAAAGACATGAGCTGCGATGTGACGGCGCGTTTGTCCTTCGTTCCCGCGAAACCGATTTTTTCACGCGAAATCCCCAGGCTCCTGGAGAGAAGACGGACCATACGGTTCGTCTCCCAATTCGTGCTGGTTACTTTGACGATGGTGAATTTTCCTTCGGGCTCTTCAGGGGGCCCGCGGGACACTTCCGTGACGCTGAAATCTTCCGGGAATACTTTTATGCGCCCTCCGGTCCCCTCGGCACCGCTCAGATAATAGAGCATACCGATCTTTGTCTCGTCGGTATGGCAGGGCCTGTAGCTCATTTAAGAGACGATCTCCGAGAAGTATCCGGCGACATCTTCGGCCGCCTTCTTCACGGCAGCCAGAGCATCGCCGTTTTTGACCTGGACATAAAGCATCGTGTCATCAAGTTCCGGGTGCTGCTCCTCGTACCTTACTATGAGAACATCTTTGTTGTTATACAGGGCATCCATGATCGGCTGTAGAAGTGTCACGTCTGCGTCTTTTAGCCCGAGGGTGACTGAATCTTCGGTCTTCTCGGCAACATAGGTCTTCATGCGCTCCCCAACCCCCACTCATATCTTAAACTTTGTGTGCCCGATATGCCGGTCACGCCAATCCGTCCGAGTCGTGCTCCTGCAGGGAGTAAATATCTGCAAGTTCGGAATATGTCGTGCATTCGGTAGGGTCTTTGTCGTCGCGCACTTTTCCGGTGAACCTGGGGAACCTTATCCCGAGTCCGGAATCGTCCTTCACGTAACCGGCGGCCGCGGTGTGGATCGGGCTGACGCTTATCTCCGCGCCGGTCACCTCCAGTACGATATAAGGGTTGAACCAGACGTCTGGAACCATCTGTGCGTCTACTGACGGCGGTTTGTCTTGGCTTATGTGTGGTTCAAGCATCTCCGGCAGCCTGTCCAGGAACTCGTCGTCAAAGCCTGTGCCCAGTTTGCAGGCCGTTCCGAAGCGGTCGGTATCCTGGTCGTAGGCGGCCATGAGCAACGCCCCGTATTTTCCGGCCCTCTTTCCCATGCCGTAGAATGCGCCCACTACCGCAAGGTCGAAAGAATCCACCAGCGCCTGCTGGTAATCTTTCTTGTATTTTATCCACAGGAACCCTCTAGAGCCTGCTCTATAAACTGAATCTTCCGAGATGGATTTGGCCATTATCCCCTCGCATCTCGCTGAGACGGCCTCGTCGAAGAACCTCTGTCCCTCTTCCGACGAAGAGACGATCTTCATGGCGGTCATTTGGATATTATCGGATATTTTGAAACCGGATTCTATCGCCGAGCGTCTATCGAGATACGGTTCCGGCGTCATATCCTTCCCGTCGGCGTAGAGCATGTCGAACAGGAAAATGCGGACGGGATAATCCCTTATGGCATCCGAAATGCCGTGTTTCTTCCTGCGGTGCGTAACTTCCTGGAACGGCAGCATGTTCCCTGTTTCCGTGTCTACAGCGACGCATTCGCCCTCTACTATTGCCTCTTCGAAGCCGCAATGCTCCCTCAGCGAAAGTGCCACATCAGGGAAATTCGGTGTAAGATCCTCCAATCTTCTCGAGTATAGTATCACCGAATCCTTCTTTATGTGAGCCTGGACCCTGATGCCGTCGTACTTGTATTCCATGGCGCACTTCCCGCCCAGCCTTTCCACGACCTCCGGTATGGACCTGAGCCTCTCCGCAAGCATTACCTTCAAGGGGCTCCCTATGCTCACCTTGATCTTACTTACGGCCTCCATGCCACCCTCGCCTATGGTCTTGGCCACGAGGCCCAGGTCGCAGGTTATGTTGAACGCCCTCTCTATCTCGGGCCTGTCATCCTTGCCGGCAAAAGCCTCGGCGAGAGCATCGAGTATCGTCATCGTGCCGGCCCCGACCCTCATCCTGCCGGTAACGATCCTGCAAAGATATCTGGCCTCGATGGGATTGGAATCGTGGAGCATGTTGGAAAGGATCTTTGTCTTCTTGTCCTGTGAATCTTTGCCTTCGGCCTCCTCTATGGCTGTAAGGCTTTTGACGACCCTGTCGAGGGTAAGGGGGTCGGAGAACAGCGTCATCTGCTTCTTGCCTTTGATCAGTTTTTCGGCCGCGGTTCCGGGGTCGCCTTCCTTTACGACCATATCCACCACCTTCGACTCTTTTGTACCCACCGTAGCGGCTATCGCCCTGATCACGAGCTTGTCCGACATTCCAAGGACCATGGGATGGAAATCCGGGTGAAGCTTTCCCTGGGACAGGTAGACCACATACGGAACGTCTCCCGGATCCACATTCCTCAGGAACCCAGCCAGTATGGAAGTCATCCCGAGACGGCTGGGCTCGGCCTCTATACGGTCGAACGTTTCGGCGAGCTCCGAGAAAAGCATATCTCCTCCATATAGGAGAAACTATTAATCGTTTTCAAAAATCCACGAGCCGCATCTGCCCCTGTTCCTTCCTCGGAGGTACACGGTCACGGAGGGTCCTGCCGAGTACTTCGAGCCGGGAGCGCATGAGCTCCTCCTTCTTTTTACTGGACTTCTCGAACACCTCGTCCACCGTCCCGCGGGCCACCAGAACGTAGACCTCTCCGTCCCTGCTCCTTCCAGTACGTCCTCTTCTCTGTATCGTCCTTATCTCCGAAGGCACAGGCTCGTAGAATATCACAGCGTCCGTGCTGGCCACGTCCAGGCCCTCTTCCCCCACGGATGTGGATACCACCACGTTGAAGACACCCGAATGGAAGTCGCCGAGAACGCTCATCTGCTCCTTTTGTTTCAGGCCCCCCCTGGACTGCCCTATGAGCTTGCCTACCCTGGCACCCGGTATCGTGGAAAGTTTTTCCACCAACATGTCGCAGGTGTCCCTGTACTGTGAGAAGACAATGATCTTCGAGTCCGCGGAGGAGATAAGGACGCGGCTCACTATGCTCATGACCCTCGATATTTTTGGGTGTTCGACCGGAGAAGTCATAGCGATATGTGCCATGTCCTTGAACTCTTTAAGGTCCACAAGCTCTTTCGTACCCTTGCTGGCACTTGCTTTTTTAGCTTCGCCGTCTATCTTTAGCAGATAGGAGCGGAGAGCGCTCATGCCCTGGGTCTCGGCAAGACCCACAGCATGGAGCAGCTTGAGACATATGGCCTGCACGGTGAGGCCCCTGAAAACGATGGCCGTCTTCTCTCCGCGCGCGAGCCTTCTCTGAAGGGTCTCCCCCACCACCAGCAGATGTTTCGTGGACGGAGGCCAGTTGGGGTCGAAGAGGCCGAGGCGGGTAAGCTCGACTATGTAATGGTCCAGCATGCCCTGCAGAAGGGAGATTATGCTTACCAGGTCCTTGGGCATGCTGACCTCGATCCTCTTTACATACGTATCGAATACATAGGGTGAAACGTCAGGGTCCTCATCTCCGCGTATATCTATGCGGGTAAGTGCCAGGTTCCTGCATATCTCCTCTATCCTGTCGAGGTCGCTGCTCGGCGAGGCGGTCATGCCCATTGAAAGCATATGTTCGCCGCAATGTTGTGCCACCGTAACATATGCGTAGTTGCCGGTTCCTCTGTGCGCCTCGTCGTAGATGACGAGACCGAAATCTTCCAGATCGTATCTGCCGTTCTCCAGGTCGTTGGCTACGGTCTGAGGCGTAGACACTATCAGGTCGAATTCTTTCATCATCGCAGTCCTGACCTCGGGCTTCGTGTTGCCGTTGACGATCCCGACCTTGGTCCCCACAAGGTTCTCCTGGAAGAAAGCGCCGTGTTGGTCAGTCAGAGGCTTGGTGGGAGCGACCATAAGTACCTTCTCACTGCGTTCCAATATGCATGCCGCGACGTAAAGTGCCACTACAGTCTTTCCGAGGCCGGTGGGGAGGATTATGAGAGTGTTCCCTCCGAGACATCCTTTGGCCATGGCTACCTGGTACTCTCTTTCTTCGATCTTTCCGGGCGCTATCCTGGGATGGGAGAGATATTTCATTCCGTCCGAGAATAAGACGGGTCAGGATAAAAGGATAACAGGGGGATGTCCGAAAGTGGGACAGGCTTAGATATACAAGACAGGTTTGAAAATATTACAGGGGGCCGGCAGGCCCCCTTCGAAGTTTAGTGGCAGCCGCCGCCACATGACGCGCAGCCGCTGGCGTTGGGATCGCGGATCGTGAGTCCGGTACCGAAGTTGGGGTCGTCGATGAACTCTATGACGCAGTCCTTCAGAGGCTCCGCGGTCTCGTTGTCGTAGAACATCTTGAACGCTTCGGCAGTGGTGTCCACGATTTCGCCCTCTGCCTCCTTCTCCTGGAAAGACATTCCGAACTGGGGCCCGGAACATGCGAAGCCTGCGAGGTAGATCTTTATTCCATAGCCTTTCTTGTTGTTCTTGTCCATGAGGTCGACTATGAACTTCTCAGCTTCTGGGGTTATTTTTACCATTTGATCGCTCCTTGAATCTTATCGGGGTATATAATCCAATCTTAGTACTTAACGATTGTTACTCATTCCGTCTTTATATCGTAAAGCTTGGCGAACTCCCTTAATGCATATGATTGGGATTTCGTCAGCGCCATGTATGAGCCGATGACCATGGCTTCCAGGACCTCGTCCCTTGTGGCGCCCTCCTGTATGGCGTGCTCGGCCTGAACTTTTATGCAGTACTCGGCGCCTTCGGCCGCCGCCGCGGATACGGCGCACAGGAAACGGGTCTTCTTCTCCATGACGCCGCGGCCTTCCAGGGCGGCCCTTCCGAGGTTGGCAACGGGCACGAACAGGTCCGGACGTTCGGAAAGGACCTGGTTGATAAGAGGTATCGAGCCGTACTGCTTCTTTATGGCCGCCAATATCTTTTCTGTGATCTCCCTCTGTTTGGGATCTTCTTCCATGGCGTTTCGAAGAGCATTATCGTAAAAATAGCTGTCGCACATCGAAGATAGCCAGATAAGCTAACTGTATCTTTCCCGTTATATTTCGGCCGTCGCACTATTTTTCATCACGCCCCGACGGACGGGGCCCAAGGAGAAAAAAGATATGGAAAATGACGGACTTCAGGAGAGATTCAGGAAAGTCGGAAAAGAGCACGGATACGAGACTGTCAACGCCGAATTCGTTTCGTTCAAAGAATTCAAGGTTCGATGGCAGCGCTCCTACAAATGGGCGGACTTCAAAGTATCCGATTACATGGCGGACGCCCCGCCCGAGGTGATCGAGGGTCTGGCATCGACGCTTTTCGCAAGAATATGCGGAAAGGGAGACCCTGATTTCTCGGAGGAGATGTGCAAATGGGTCACATCTCCGGATTTTTCAAAATACAAACAATCTACATACCTTAGGAGGAGCAGAAACCTCTCCAGGTCCCGTCAGGGACAGCACAGGGACCTGGGCGAATGCTACCGGAGGCTTATAGATGCGGGATTGGTGAAGGAGGATCCCGGCATATTCATGTCATGGACGAAGGAGCCCAACGTACGGAAGGTGGGCTACTGCTCGGTCCTCATGAAAGTGGTCGCGATATCGTCTGCGTTGGACAACCCCGACATACCAGAATTCGTAGCGGACTATGTCATGTATCATGAGCTTTGCCACATTGTGATAGGCTTCGATCCGTCCTCGGAAAAACACGGAAGCGAATTCGCGGACCTGGAGTCCAAATATCCACGTCAGAAAGAGGCCGAAGACTGGCTGCGGAGGTTGTGCATGTACTTATGAAGAAAGGTCCCGGGGGAAGTTGTCCCCCGGGCGCTAACACGCCTTTTCACAGTCCGGCGGTGACGCCGGCCTCGAAGCACTGACTTACGCCGGGGGTATGTGTCGGACCCTGCGTTGTCTTCCGGTCATCGCAACGATGACACATCGCATCTCCCGCAAGTTCCCAAATTTGGTACAGGGCCGCTGTTCGCCGATCCGTGCTCATGGCGTTCACGCATCGCGCCCCTCCGCCGGTCCGGCAACCTCGCTAAGATATCTCCACTTATAAAGGACTATGCCGGGCCCGTAGTTCGAAGACGGTTATATACGCACCCTGCCATACTTTTACAGGCGGAAACGCCAGGAGCAGAAGCATGATATCAGAAAAAGTGATAAAGGCCGTTAACGACCAGATAAACATGGAGTATTATTCTGCGTTCCTGTACCTCGGGATGTCCAACGAGATGGATGCGAAAGGATACAGGGGATACGCCAAGTGGCTGTTTTTCCAATACAAGGAGGAGATGGAGCACGCCGAAAAGTTCATAGGCTTCCTGCAGACCAGGGGCGCCGGGCCGGTTCTCTCGACCATAAATGCCCCCGGCAAGGTGCCGTTCGTTCCTTTGGACGTAGCCAAGGCGGCGTACGAGCACGAAATGAAAGTCTCCGCGTCCATAGACAAGATATATGAATTGGCGAACAAAGAGGGGGACCATGCTTCGGCATCCTTCCTCAAGTGGTTCATAGACGAGCAGGTCGAGGAAGAAGAGAACACGAGGAACATAATCGATATGTTCGAGGCGGCGGGGAAGGACGTGAGTGCACTGTTCGCGATCGACCACCATCTCGGCAAGAGAGAGGACGAGTAACTTCACAGCAGTCACCGTGTTCAATGCCCTTAACGCTCGCTGCATTGGCAGGCAGCGAGCGACTACATTTTTTGCCGTATCTTCGTTGCGTTAAATGCCGTTGTACATCATTTTTTACTACAATTGACGTATAATTACCACTTTTTGCAGAAAAACAGCACTTTTTCTACGATTTCCGAATATATAATACTGTAATTCGTACGCATAATCCAAAAATACAGTAAGGTTTATAGCGATTAATTATTTACTCCTCCCCTATGAGCGACTTTCTCAGTCCCAAGTCGGTGGCCATCATAGGCGCTTCCACCGACGAGACAAAGCTTGGCGGAATGCTGTTGAAAAACATGATAACCGCTAAATTCGACGGCGAACTGTACCCGGTCAACCCGAAGGGCGGGCTGATACAGGGAGTGAAGGCCTACACGTCCTTCGATGAGATCGGAAAGGCGGTGGATCTTGCCGTGATAGCGGTCAAGGCACCCTTTGTGGCCGAAGAGATAGAAAAAGTAGGAAAATCCGGCACCAAGTATGTGAGCATCCTCACCGCTGGCTTCAAAGAAGCAGGTCCCGAAGGCGAGAAGCTTGAAGAGGAACTGAAAGCCACCGCCAAGAAATACGGCGTCAGGATCTTCGGTCCGAACAGCTTCGGTATAATGAACCCTAAGGGAAAGGTCAACACGACCTTTGCGTACCTTCTGCCCAGGGTGGGAAACGTGTCGGTCATGTCCCAGTCCGGTGCCTTCGGTTCTTCCATCATAGACTGGGCCATAGGTCAGAAGATCGGGTTCAGCAAATTCATCACGTACGGCAACAAGTGCGACATGAGCGAGGCCGATATGGTGCCCATGCTCTGCGATGACCCGGACACCAAGGTCATCGGAATGTACATAGAGGGAGTGGACAACGGAAAAGAGCTTCTGGAGTCCATGCAGAACGTCAAGACCAAGAAGCCAATAGTCGCATTCAAGTCGGGAAGGACCGCGGCGGGTTCCGCGGCGGCCTCTTCGCACACAGGCTCCCTCGCTGGCGCAGACTCCGTGTACGACGTCATATTCGAGAAGCTGAACGTCTACAGGGCCATGGACGCTGACGAGTTCTTCGACGCGCTCAGCGTATTCAGCACCTGCAGCGAGATGAAGAAGGACGGAATAGCGATCATCACGAACGCGGGGGGCCTCGGCGTCATGTCCGCGGACGCGACTTTCGATGCACCCCACATAGGGGCGGCGAAGCTGAAGGAGGAAACACTTAAGGAGCTGGTCGAAAGAGTTCCGACCATCGCAGGTCTCACAAACCCGATCGATGTGAGAGGAGACGCCAAGCCCGAGTACTTCAAGCACGCCATCGAGGCCGTCATCAAAGACCCCAGCGTCGGAGGGCTGGTCATAATGGGATCTCCTCTGGACTTCGCAGACCTCGAGGCTATCGCCGAGATGCTGGTCGAAATGAGGGACGACATACCCGTGCCCACAACCGTGTGCTTCGCAGGCGGATACAAGTGCGACAAGGCACTCAACATACTCAGGGAAGGCCTGATCCCCACATTCCCGACTCCCGACAGGGCGGTCCGCGCGCTGTCCATACTCAGAGGGTACACCCTCCGCAAGGAAGCCGTGGCCACGCCTCTCAAGATGCCGAAGATATCGGGCGGAAGGGACGCCGTCAAGAAGATAATCGCAAAGGCTGAGAGTGAAGGAAGGAAGGCCCTGACCGAAGCGGAAGGAAAGCAGATCTTCAAGGCTTACGGAGTCCCGATCCCCGGCGAGGCTACAGTCAAGGCCGCCGAGGAAGCCGTCAAAGAGAGCTCCAAGATGGGATATCCTGTGGTCATGAAGATCCTTTCCCCGGACATCGCCCACAAGACGGACGTCGGAGGAGTCGTCGTCGGCGTCAAGAACGATGCGGAGGCCAGAGCGGCCTTCGACAAGATCATGGTGTCATGCAAGAAGGCCAAGCCGGAGGCGAGGCTTGACGGCGTCTCGATCCAACAGATGGTCTCCGGAGAGGAGGTCATCCTGTCCATGATACGCGATGTGCAGTTCGGCCCCGTGGTCTCCTTTGGCCTGGGAGGGATATTCGTCGAGATACTGGGCGAGATATCCCAGTCCCACGCGACAATGACGGAAGAGCAGATGGACAACATGGTCCGCTCCACGAAGGCGTACAAGCTTCTTTCGGGCGCGAGAGGCGCCGAGCCGTCCGATATCGATGCGATAAAGGATGCTATAAGGAGGATCGCCCTGATCGCCCTCGAGAACCCTGAGATCCATGAACTGGAGATCAACCCGGTCATCGTCGGAAAGAAGGGCAAGGGCTGCTGGGCCGTCGACGCCCTCTGCACCCTGAACTGAAATCATTTTCCCCGGCGCGAGCCGGGGAGCCCTATATTTTCCGCGGAACAGTTTAATTCAACGTGTGAGATGCACGTGGGATGACTTCAGAACTTGTATTCGTGGGACTCGGCATGAGCGGCACCGGCGGAATGACGGTCGATGCATTGGCGGCTCTGAAAGAATGCGACAAGATCTATGCCGAATTCTACACATCGACGCTCATAGGTGCCAAAGTGGACGATCTCGAGAAGGTCGTAGGCAGGCATATCGACGTCCTGTACCGCTCCCAGGTGGAAGAGGAAGAGGATATCATCGAGGATGCGAAGAAGATGAGAGTGGGGTTCGTCACCGCCGGAGACACGATGCTGGCTACGACCCACGTCGATCTCAGGATACAGGCCAAAGAGGCAGGCATACCGGTCCGCATCTTCCACGGAGTCTCCATATTCACGGCATGCCCCAGCTCCATGGGGCTCCAGCCTTACAAATTCGGTCGCACCGTGACGCTGCCGTTCTACGAGATGAACTATCGCCCCAAGTCCCCGTACGACAACATAATGGAGAACAAGAAACGCGGGCTCCACACAATGGTCCTGCTGGACATCAGAGAGTCCGAGGGAAGGTATATGACCGCCAAGGAGGCAATTGAGTGGCTTTTGGAAGGTGAAGCGCAGTGGGGCGAGGGACTCATCGACGACAGGACGCTTCTGTGCGTGGCATCCAGGGTCGGTTCGCCCGATGAGAAGATCACCGCCGGATATCCCCGAGACCTACTGAAAATGGATCTGGGCTCTCCATTGTTTACCCTGGTAATGCCTGGGGACCTGCATTTCATGGAAGCTTATTCGCTTGTGTACTTCGCAGGCGCGCCGGAAGAAATAATTGATGAAGTGTGAAATGCGTGCCGAAATGCATAAGGGTACATAAGAGGGAAGGAGAAGAGGTTAGGAAGCGTCTAGCCGACTCAGGCATTCTGGACACCGGGTATAAGATTTCCAGGAACGGAGAGTTTCTCGACATCCCCGTTCTCTGCGATTCATTCGAAGGCCGTGAGGCCATCGATTCCGAGGCCGAAGAAACGGAAAGTCGTCCGACAGACTACAAGGAGATCTTGGATTTTCCCGATTGGCTCAACGAGGAGCTTCCCAGCTCGTATGATATCATAGGGGACCTGGCGATCATCAAACTGTCCGATGCCCTGGCACCTTACAAGGAACGCATCGGAGAGGCGATGATGGAAGCAACGCCAAGCATCCGCGCGGTGATGATGGACTCCGGCGTAAAGGGGGAGTTTAGGATAAGGGAGCTCGAAAAGATAGCCGGCACCGGAACCTCCGAGACCGTCCACAAGGAGTTCGGCGTCAGAATATCGGTAGATCCCTCCCTGGTGTACTTCAACCCGAGGCTGGCCACCGAAAGGGCCAGGGTCGCTCTGTGCGTTAAGGACGGGGAGAAGGTAATAGACATGTTCGCAGGAGTGGCACCGTTTCCGCTCGTGATATCGAAATTGGCCCGTCCCGAGGTCATATACGCCATAGATCTGAACCCTGAGGCGGAGAGGTTCATGAAGGTGAACATCGAGAGCAATCATGCGGCAAATATCGTTCCGATCATAGGCGATGCCCGTTCTGCCGTCAAGGGGCTCCCCAAGGCCGACCGCATAATAATGAATCTTCCCCAATCGTCCGATGATTTTCTCGACTCTGCGCTGGAGGCGGCAAAGGACGGCGCCGTGATACACATGCATCGTGTGCTCGAGAGGGACGAAGCGGAGGCATTCGTCGCCGAACTGACGGAGAGGATGAGGTCGGCAGGCTATAACATCCGAATAGCCAGGACATCCGAGCTGAAGACTTACTCTCCCAGCATGAGCGTCTATGTCTTCGATATAGTGAAGTGTTAATTCTTCTTCACGGGCTCCAGCGTCACGCCTGTCTGTCCCTGGTAGTTCCCGCTTCTCTTGGAATAGTCCTTCCCTGAATTCGACGACAGCGTCTCGAATATCATCTGGCAGAATCTCTCTCCTATGGGGATCTCCACGGCCTCGTCGGTGGCGTTGTATGCCCCCAGGGTCAGGGTGCCTTCGAATCCGGCGTCGATTTTCCCGAACGCGCCCATTATGCCCTTGCGTATCCAGGTGGTCCTAAGCCACAGCTGCGCACAAAGGTCTGAGGGCAGACGGACCCTCTCAAGGGTGGACACATAGAACATTGTCCTTGGAGGTATGACCGCCGTGCCATGGGCCTTCACCTCCGGATTCCCGCGTATGGAGATCTCGGATATCCTGAGGTCGTATCCGTTGGGGGTAAGGCCCCTCTCGGAGAACTCGCTGATCCCGAGATAGCCTGTGCTCAATCCGTGTGCGATGTCGATGTCCGAAAGAACAGTCATGATACAGGAAATGCGGAGCCAATATTAATGTGTGTTAGAACGAGTCCAAGCTGCCCCTGTTCCTGGAGATCTTTTCGAAGAAACCGAATATGAACCAGGCTGCCGTAAGATATATCGCTCCAAGCAGTACCATCATAAAAAGGGGCTCCGCCATCGTCCCCAGGGCGGACCCGCCCACCGCCGACCTCGTGGCCTCCACCGCATACGTCAGGGGCATCCCGTAGGAGAGAACCTGCAGCCATCCCGGGAGATAAGAAACCGGGAAGTTGACCCCGCATATTAGCAGCCCTATGTATCCGAAAAGATTGGCAAGGATCGCAGAGGTCCTGAGATAAATCCCTATGCTGCCTATCGCAAGCCCCATTCCCGCCAGCGAAAGACATGTAAGAACGCAAATCAAAACTATGGCGCCGATGTTCGCAGAACTGAAATCGACTCCGAAGATGAAAGCTGCGTAAAAAAGCGAGACAGAAACGGAGACGAACCCCATAGATATGCTGAACAACGACTTCCCGAAGAAAATGAAGAACAGCCGGGAGGGAGAGGAGAGTATCGGTTCCAGCGTACCGGTATGCTTCTCCGTGCCTGATATGTTGGTGGCCGAATACAGCGTCGAAGTGGACACGCTTTGGACCACGTTTCCTATTATCACGTACTCCGGACTCACATCAGGATTTCCAACGTATGATGCCAGAAGGAAGAAGAAGTACATGCTGAACAGATTCGTGCACATTATCACCAGTAGCCTGATTACGGGATGGACAAGGGTGAATTTTGATATGAAGTCGCTCTTTGCGGAAGTCGCTACGATCGTGAAAGCTCCGCCCATTTCAGTACCTCGTTGCAGTCCCGTCCCTCAGGACCTTGCGTTCGACGTATAGCATCACCACATAAGCGGAGACAATGAAGATAATCGAAAGTGCCAGACACATTAAAACGTCTGTAATGAAAGACATCCCTAGCATTCCTTCATATCCCTCGAGGGCAGAATACTTTATCGCGTCTACGCCCCATGTGGGCGCAAGAGCCAACGATACGGATTGCATCCATTGCGGAAGCATAGATATGGGCACAAGTGCGCCGCTCATGACGTAGATCGGATATTCGAGCACCGAAGATACGGTGCCCCCTTTTCTTGTAAGGACGAAAAGCGTGGATATCAGAAGTCCGACCGATGATAGGGAGAGCATGGCCATCAGAAGTGCCAGGAAGAACAATATTGGATTCTGTACGTTCAGTCCGGCCCCGAACATCACCTCTGCTATTGCGAAAACGATGAAAGCGTTGAGAAGACCTATCAGAGTGCTCCAGAGGGATCTTCCGATTAGGACATATATTATCCTGGTCCCGGATCCGAGCATGGGCTCGAAAGTACCGTTTATCCTGTCGAAAGAAACGCTGGTACTTGAAGAGAACAGTGAGTTGGCCCACATGCCCAGGACTCCTCCGCCCAAAACAGCCTGTAGCACAAGTGGCCCCTCTATGGACGTTCCGCCGGAGCTTAGGAATATCATGACCATTGAAAGAAGGAATGGAGATATCAGGCTGGGAATTATCCATTGGGGGTCGGCGAAGAACTGTACCGCCTGTTGTTTGAATCCGGCGGATATGGCCCTGGCACTCATCATTCATCTCCGCCTGTCAGTCTGATGTACGCATCCTCCAGCGTGGGCTCGTCCAGGCCGATAAGCCTTATACCGAACGGGCGGAAAAGGTCTTCATGTGCACCGACATCCGTCTTTCCCGAAGCGGAGGCGAAACGCGTATCGTATCTCCCTCCTACCGTCCTGCTTGAAACCACGGTCATGTCCGGGTCGGAAACGAATCCTTTGAGCGCCTCGGAAGGGTCGCGATCGGTCACTATGTGCACCACTGACGAATCCGAGACCATGTCCTTTATCTCGGCAACGGTGCCCTTGCCCACGATATTTCCTCTTGAGAGGATTATCATGCGGTCGCATAGCTCCTCTGCTTCGTACATATAATGGGTGGTTAGGATTATCGTCTTGCCGGATCTGGAAAGGTCTCTTATCACGGACCTTATACTCCTAGATATTTCCGGGTCTAGACCGATTGTGGGTTCGTCCATGAAAAGCAGCTCAGGGTCGTTAACCAGGGCTCTGGCTATGTGAAGACGCTGTTTCATCCCACGTGAGAAATCTTCTACCTTTATGTCGGCCGCATTCATGAGGCCGACCATTCCAAGAAGCTTCTGGCACATTTCTGTCTGTTCGCGTTTCGGTATTCCGTACAGGTCCGCAAAAAATTCAAGGTTCTGTTTTGCGGAAAGACGATAGTATAATCCCCTGTCCCCTCCCGATACGACGTTTATCCGTTTCCTGAGGTCCATCACAGTGCGGTCATCGGTAACGTCATATCCGAGCACACGGGCAGTGCCGGAAGTAGGAATCAGCAATGTCGAAAGCATCTTTATCGTGGTGGTCTTCCCTGCGCCGTTGGGGCCTAGGATACCGAATATCTCTCCCTGCCCTACATCGAAAGAAATGCCTCCCACTGCTGTTTTCGTGGGTCGGCCCCGGGTCGAGAATTTTCTGACAAGGTCATTCACTTCGATGACGGTTTTCATCGCGACATGTATCGAATACGATTATGAATTGTTATCTATCATCCGGAAGATGTGGCGGACCACTATGGAGGGATGAATCATCCATATTATTATATCCGATACTGGGGATACTCATGGGATGTTCGATCCGGGTGCTGCCGCAAGAAAAGAATTGGCGTCCCTTCCCAAGACCGTTCACGGTGGGCAGGGATGGAAGTTGAAGGACATCGAGGATTTCAGCCATAACCTGAACCCGCTGGGCCCTCCGGAGGATATAGCCGAGATAATGGGTTCAGCAGCGGCAGGCGTCGGCCATTACCCGGACGATTCCTGTTCCGAACTGAGAGAGACTATAGCTTCGGCCTATGGTGTAAGATCCGATAATGTAACGGTTGGGTCGGGGTCTTCCGACATAATAAGGAATTTTCCCCACACTTTCATATCCCCCGGGGAGACCGCAGTAATCCAATCCCCTTCCTTCGCGGAATACGGTCATCAGTGCAAAATAGCCGGAGCGGGCATCAAGAGAGTCCCGCTACGGAAGGAAAATGATTTCAGGATCGACAGGGCATCTTTGAGCGACCTGATCCCTCTGGCCAAGGCAGTATATATCTGCAATCCCAACAATCCTACCGGCAGGGTAGAGCCCAGGAAAAAGATCCTGGATGTGGCCAAGGAATGCCTGGATCACGGGACTATGCTTTTCCTCGACGAAACTCTGCTGGAACTAGTCCCGGACAATGAGGACATATCATGCGTACGATATGTCGACAGGTATCCCAATATGGTGGTCGCCGGTTCGCTGACCAAGTCGTTCGCCATTCCGGGGATACGAATAGGTTTCGGATTCGCATCGGAGGAAACTGTTGAAGAGATGGAGAAGGTGAGGATGACCTGGAACGTCGGCAATATGGAGCAGGTCGTTGCGAAAACCCTCATCAGCGAAAGGATGGGCTACGTTAGGAAGGCCGCAAAGCTGATGGCGGCCGAATCCTCCTTTATGAACCGCAGACTATCGGAGATAGGATTTTCGGACGGAAACGTATCGGATTCCTTCTTCTACTTCAGATCCGTGGAGCACCTGGGCGTAAAAGCCTCCGAAGTCAACAGGTTGATGCAGGAAAATGGTGTATCTCTGCGGGACTGCTCCTCTTTCGGCAGCCCCTATGAGAACTATGTGAGATACAGCGTGAAAGACCGTCTGCGCAACGAACTCTTCATCGGCGCCGCCTCTTCAGCGGTAAAGGCCCTTAGGTGATATCATGCCGCTCTGGGCCGACGCCATAATCATAATGGTCCTCGCGTTGCTCATAGACAGGTTCATCGGAGAGCTTCCCAACAGGTTCCATCCCCTGAGGTGGATGGGAAACGTGCTGGGATGGATCGACCGCCGTCTAAGGAAGAGGAAAGGATTGTGGGCAGTATCCCTGGGCTTCCTGTCGTACATGCTCATCCTTTCTATATTCGGGGGGGTCGCATTATTGCTCACCGCATGCCTCCGCACATATGTGCCAGAACCTTACGGGGAAATACTTTGGATAGTCGCCACAGCATTCATCGTCAAGATATCCTTCGCAGTATTCTCGTTCAGGAAGCATTGCGACCCCATCCGAAAAGATCTGGATGAAGGAAAGGTCGCCGAGGCGGCCTCAAAGGTCCAGATGATAGTCAGCCGTAATACTTTGGGCATGGACTCGGAACATATATCCTCTTCATGTTGCGAGACGGTATCGGAGAACTACGCTGACAGCGTGTGTTCCCCCATGTTTTTCACAGGTCTGCTGGGGTTACCCGGGGCCTTCATTTTCAGGTGCGCCAACCTTATGGATGCCATGTGGGGCTATAAAAACGAAAAATATGGAGATCTGGGTCATTTTCCGGCAAGGCTCGACGACGTACTGGGTTTCCTCACGTCAAGAATGTCAATTCTATTCATAACGCTCGGTGCCATGTTCCTCGGGATGAACTGGCGCGATTCGATACCGGTCGCCCGCCGCGAGCACAGGTTGACCCCCAGTCCCAACAGCGGATGGCCAATGACGGCAACCTCCGCGGCGCTGGGCATAAGCATGGAGAAGAAAGATGTATACATCATGAATCCGGGGAAACCCCTTCCTACCACCGAGGATGTCAGGAAGTGTCTGCGGCTCATTGAGCTTTCTTCTATACTTTTCCTTATTATCGTAACCGTGCCCCTGTTCACATTCGCGGGCATACATATTCAGATCATGGCGGAGGACCTGATCGTTAGAGGGATCGAATGGATTTACGGGATGATATTATGAGATATGTCCCAGACTGCGAAATTTTAAGTTATGAAGGTCGCGATGTGGCAGTCATCCGCCTTAAAGACAGGATGGAAGTGCTAAGTTCGGCAATACTGAATGGAGGCGATAGGTCCACCGACTGTCTTTTCATCATGGAGGTGGCCAAGAATTACTTGTGCGACGACCCGGCAGGTCACGCCGAACGCGTCAGAAAAGGTCTCGGACTGCCATCCGGCTCTGTGGGTTTCATGACTGCCGCCGAGGTGCGTTACGTCTTCAACACGGAAGTAACAGAGTATTCAGGCGTATCGGCATTTGCGGCCGCAACTGCAGGGCTCAGCAACCAGGTGGTCGCAGGAGAGCTGCTTGAAGACTGGGAGAGGCGCTCGAAGCTTTCTCATGAAAGGTCCAAAGCGCTTCTTGCAGGCACTATCAACATCATCGGGATATCTCCTTTACCGATGACCTGTGCGGCGAAGGTCAACATCCTGATAGCAATGACGGAGGCCAAGACCGCCGCCATGAATTCTCTGGGATACGCCGAGACCGGTACAACATCGGATGCCATAGCAATCGTCTCTCCACCCGGTGAGGCCAGAGAAGAATATGCAGGGACAGGGACTCCCTTGGGGATAGCTATGGCCCGTTCGGTCAGGGAATGCGTTAAGAACGCCCTCGTCAGGAGGGGCGACGATTCCCATGGCAGTTATGCTGATATGCTTGCGGAGGCCGGAGTGAAGATGGATGATATCTTAGACCATGTCTCCAAGGAGCTTCACCTCGATGAAAACGGTACGGCGATACTTTCAGATGAGGTGGAATCCCTGAAAGCAAACGTCGGATTTTCGATACTTATCCAATGTGCCATAATTGCAGAAGACCTGGGAAAGAAGGGGTTGCTCTCCGGTATTGAAAAAGGCGATTACTTCACAAGCGGAGAGGTCTTGAAGATCTCCAGATCCCTTTCCGAGGACGTCGCCGGGGCTGTTTTCGGGCAAATAGGTATTAATGTATTACGCCAATCCTGCAGTAGCGATTTACGGACAACGGCAGGGATGGGGCCTTTCCTCGAAGGGGCCAGAAGGGGTCTCGTTGCAGGCCTATCTGCTTCCGTGGCCGCCCGGTTGTCCAGTGAGGAGGCGCCTAAATGACAGACGAAGAAGGAAGAGAAGAAATTCCCAAATTGAAGGTAATGTCTTCATCCGATGCCGCGAAGGCTAGGGCGAATACGATGACCGAAGAGGAGAGCCAGAGTGGGAACGCAACGCAGGAGAATCAGAGCACAGACGGCCTCCAGCATGAACCTGCAAAGCCGGAAGAATCCGTGTGGTACTATCAGCCGAAGAAAGAGCCGGAAGTAAGGACTTCCGGTGGCATAGAACCTTCAGGCGACTGGTCTGAACCCGAGGTCAAGGCCTCCCAGGAGATAGAACCTTCAGG
>DAUY01000015.1:22794-55901 GCA_002505345.1 Methanomassiliicoccaceae archaeon UBA370
CAGGCGACCGGTATGAACCCGAGATGTCGGCCTCGGGAGCGATCGGACCTTCCGATTATTATCAACCAGAGCCCGAGTATGCGGCCCCCGTAGCAGAGGAGCCCAAGAAGAAAGAGAGGAAGCAGAAATTCAGCGCACCCTCTTCGGGTTCGTTAAATTCTGCATTCAGGGGAATGATCTCATTCTTCACGATCAAGAAAGAAGACGTGGGACAGGCGGAGATGGATGCGATGGAGGAAAACTTCCATTTTGCACCCCTCGTCGGTGCCGTTTTCGGACTGGTACTCTTCATAGAGATGCTTATTCTGTATCTTCTCAACTATTTTGTGAACTTCCCTATGGGCCCGGTTATAGGCATAACCGTACTGGCCACAGTGTTGCTGGGGAGCAAGTTCCTTCACTTCGATGGATTGGTTGACTTTGGGGACGGAATAGTGGCTTCCGGAGACAGGGAAAAGCATGTGGCGGCCATGAAAGACACCAGGGTCGGCGCCGGCGGAATAGGCTTGGCGCTGATCGTCACGCTTATGGCATTCTCGATATACTCCGTTGCGGGATCATGGAGCGATCCACTGTTCTTCGCCCTGTTCTTCATAATCCCCGCTACCGAGGTGCTCGTCAAGAACGCGATGGTATCGGCCGCGTCCAACGGTACCGCCGGTGACGGAATGGCATCCGGACAGGTATCCAAGGCAGGCACTGATACGATGTTCAAGTCATCTACGGTTTCGGCTGTGGTGCTGGTCATAGGTCTCGTGATCGTGACGATATCGATCTGGGCCATGAATGCGGTTCACACCAGCTACTGGGCCGGCGATCTGATGCCTTGGAGCTATGCGTTCTATGCCGTGTCGATGTTCATCGCTCTGATAATCGGAGTGGTGGTATCGATGGTAATAGGCAAGATGGTATCTCAGTTTGCAGACAAGACGTTCGGCGCGACCACAGGAGATGTCCTGGGAGCAACAAACGAGATAGCCCGCCCGTTGGTCGCTGCAGCGATGCTGTTTGTATTCCTCATAATCATCTATATCCTCATGAGGGTATGATGAAGTTCGAGGCGCTCATCAACGCCGGGGGCAAAGGCTCCCGGATGATGAACGGCGGTATAGAGAAGCCGATGCTGACGGTGGGCGGAATGCCCACCGTCATGCACGTAGTATCGGCTCTGCAAGGCTCAAAACACATTACCTCTATTCTTGTTTCCGTCAGTTCGAACACTCTTCAGACGGAACGGTATCTTAACGATATGGGCATCGAAACGGTCAGGACCAGCGGGGACAGTTACATGAACGACATCCATTCCGCTCTGGATACGATGTCTTCCGACTACGTCCTAACGTCTCCCTCGGATATACCGCTTCTATCATCTAAGGCCATAGATCTTGTCGCCGAGGCCTTTGAACCCGAGATGCAGTCCATGATAACCGTTGTTGACGAAGATGTGGTCACCAAGTTCGGCATCGTGCCTTCTTACACCATAGCATTGGACGGAAGGACCTGGGTCATGTCCGGGATCAATATCATGGACAGAAAGCTCACCCTGGACGGAGAGTATTTGCAGGAATACTACTGCAAGTGCTCCTGTATAGACCTGGCGGTCAACGTGAACACCGTGCAGGAGCTCCAGATGGCAAGATGGCTTACTGGATACCCATGATTCCGCGGTAAATGCCGTGTACCCGGTCCAGGATGTGGTCGCAGGTTATCTTGCCCTCGCTGCCGATGACCGCCGCCACGGAGGCACCTCCGCATCCCACTCCTTCCTTGATGTATCCCCACTCGTATGCCTGGAGGCCCTCGTAGGGGCTTTTGTTGTAATCCATATTGACGTAGACTATAGGAATGCGGTCGGAGATGGATCCCATCAACCTGACCATGCTGGAGTTGGGGTCGTTCATGAGCCACCTGGTGGTACCCTGGAAAATCCTGCCCTGAACCGAAGGTTCCAATGCGACCGCGGCGGCCATTACGGCAGCCATCTGCGTGCCGCCGCCGATAATTGCGGGTATGCCCGCCTCAGCGGCGCCGATGATCATACCGACATTGGCGGGCATCATGGGGTCTCCCACGCACTCGATGGCACGCAGAGGGTCGTCCCTTAGATCGCCTGGCTTGATACCCGCGGCATCGAGTCCCTCCATGACGGTTTTCGTCTTTAGCTCCCTGGGATTGTTGGGAGAGCTGCTGCTCACAAGATTATCCTTGACGGTGCCCATGGCCATTAGGACCGCAAGGGCCGTGGTAGTGCCTCCGGCGCAACTTTCGCTGACAACTATGTAATCATAACCGCGTGCCAGAGATGCGCCGAGCATCCTGCCCTTTTCAAAGCTGGCTTTTACGTTGGAAACCGAGTCGCCGGTCGTGATGTCCCTTCCGCATTCTCCGCCCATGTCGAAATACGGGACATACGGGGCGATCTTAGTGCCCCCGTTGACGATATAATAGGGCATCCCGGACAGCTCCAGGGCGGCCTTGGTGAGGGTAGCGGGGGTCGGTATCCCTCCGGGATTGATGGGAATGCCCTTCATGCATGTCGTCTTGCCGCTCACGAGCAGCTCGGCGTCTGCGGCGGGAGTGAACAAGGTAAGGTCGGGGGTATCTCCAGCATCGGAGATCCCGGGCCGCACCGAAGTCATGGTGTTTGCCACGGTGCAAGTGAACACCCCTCTTTTTCCCCACATCTCGCCCAACAGACGGTCTGCGATCTTTCTGTCTCCCCAAACGCTAAGCGACTCTGGAATATCTCCGTTATATGCCATCCGATCTCCTCTTAACCCAGTAACCCTGGGATGACTCTGTTCAGGGGTATGAGCTCCCCGTCCCTGAATTCAGACTCGAACGTGGTCCAGACGGGCACATTGGTAATAATGTGTTCCCCTGTCACGCATGAAGTGCCATGGTCCGCAAAGTATACTATGCGTTCGGCATCCGAGAAATATTCTCTCATGAGCTCGTCCGTATGTTCCAGCACCCATATCTTTTTGAAGGGGTCTTTCTGGTGGCTGTATTCGTCCACCTCGTCTATGTGGAGGAATACGTTGCCGTGTTCCAGGGCTTCGGCCGCCACAGGGAACCTGGCATCCAGGTCTTTGATCAATCGTATCTCCTGACCAAGCGAGGCACAGATGCCGAGCGAGGTCGGGCTGTCGGATATCGCCGTCATCTTTCCAAGGGATTTGAAGCCCGGGTACAACTCGCCCAGACGTCCGCATCCCCACGGATAGTCCGTTATGCCCTCCATTATGTCCGCGACACGCATGACCATCCTCCCCAGGTCTCCCGGCACTTCGACGAAAGGCGCGTTAACGGGAGGCCCCGGCAGATCCGGAACGTCGTCGCATTCCATCGTCAGAACGGCCCGTCCGTTAAGGAAGAAATCAATATCCGGCGAGTATGATTCCAGGATGTCAAGGTTGTCCATCACGTTCCTTTCCAACTCGTCTCTGAAACTTTCAGTGTTGTAGGACCACAGTATCATATTGTCCCTTATTTCAGCGGGACTCAGGCGATACGCGGTCCTTTCGCCGTCCATGTTCAGGCCGAGCCCCATCGCTTCGATGGCGGCCCTGGAGCTCTCAGGAGGGTGACCGGTGAAAAATTCGTTGAGGAAAAGATGTGTATAGGCCCGCCCCGTGGTCTTGTGGTGATATGTGGCTCTAGACCTGAGGAAAGGCATTTTTGCTACTTCTACCGGTTTTTTACCGCCGAGGAGCGGATTGGGGTCGTCTTCGGCCCCGTCCAGAAGTACGAACAGAGTGTTATTCATCCTATCATCATTTGTGCGATGGCAGCCTGGCCCGTGGAAATTCCGCCATCCCCATTGGGTACTCTGTCGTGGAATATTAATTCATGGTCCGACCTGCGCCCGATTTCCTCGAATATTCTGGATATCGTTGAATTATAGGATACCCCGCCGGACATCCCTATGTATCTGTATCCCTTCCTATCCGCACTTTCGGTGGCCGCTTCCATCAGTTTACCCATTACATTATATACTATCGAATAGGCCGTGTCCTCAGGCCTGTCCCTGCGCCCGATCCTGTCGAACAGATGTGCTGTTTTCACCACTCCTTTTACAATCTCTGTCTCGTATCCGGGTATGAGCTTCCCACGGGCCAGCAGAGGTTCCAGTTTCATGGCGGGCTCTCCGTCGTATGTTCTCACCGAGCAGATGCCCAGCGTGAACGCGAGAGCGTCCAGAAGCCTGCCCATAGACGAGGTCCTCACGCTTGTGCGCATCAGCTTTTTCATCACCGAAGACTCCTGGTCAGAGAACAGTTCGTTTTCCCTTCCGTTGATTACGTCCACGGCGAACTTGAGTCTCCTCAGATCGTAAAGCGCCCTTTCCGAGCCGAGGAGCGGTATGTACTCCAAATGGGCATCCCGTGAATAGCTGGAAAGGTCCGTTGAGATCACTTCTCCTCCCCATGCGTTCCCGTCGCTTCCGTAGCCGGTCCCGTCAAGGGATAGGACGGTACCTTCCATCTTGTTGTTGTCGACCAGCAATGAAGCGGCATGGGCCCAGTGATGCTGGACGTCCACATACGGGATGTCATATTCTTCCATCAGCTTTTTTCCTATTCTGCGGTTCGAATAGCCTGGATGGAGGTCGCCGGCTATGATCTCGGGCGTTGAGCCGGTCAGGTCCATAAGGCAGCGCAGCGAGCTCTCGAGATACTCAGGCACCCCGACACTGGCGCCATGTCCGATGTACTGGGTCTGATATATCCTGCTGCCCTTGGACACCGCACCGACAAGATTCTCCTGGGCGCCTATTCCGATAACATTTCCCCGGAGCTCGGGATTCGTCTCGATGAAAGAGGGGATGTTGCCCCGTGACTTACGGATGAAGAAGGTGTGGCCGCGGTAGATGCGCAGCACGCTGTCGTCCGCGCGGTTGATTATATTCTGGTTGTGAAGAAGGTATGCGTCGGCGCCCATCTCCATAACGTCGGAATCGTCCGTGATCATCGGTTCACCCGGAGGATTGGCGGATGTCATCACGAGGGCGTCTTCTTCTAAATTGTCAAACAAAAGATGTTGCATCCCGGTGTAAGGCAGAAAAACGCCTACGTTGTCCAGACCAGGGGCGACAATTTCAGGAATATCTTTCTTTTTCACGAGCACAATGGGGCGGTGCGGGGACGTGATCGCCAGCTTCTCGTCGTCGTCCGGCATCGCGTACCTTTCCAGCGCTTCCATGTCGCGGACCATTATCGCGAACGGCTTTTGGGGCCTGCCGTACCACGTCCTCAGCCTGTCCAAGCTGTCCAGCGTGCAGCAGATGTGCATTCCGCCCCAGCTCTTCGCTATTCCGATGCTACCTTCCGAGAGCATTTCGGCAAACTTGGGAATGGGATCCCCCGGTATGGTCGCACCCTGCCGGTCGGAAAGGCGGTAAGAAGGTCCGCAAACGGGGCAGCATACGGTCTGATGATGGAATCTTCTTTCTGCGGGTCCATTGTACTCCCTTTCGCACTCCGGGCACATGGGGAAGCCCGACATCGAAGTGTTCTGTCTGTCATAAGGAAGGTTCGAGAGCAAAGTGAAGCGCGCTCCGCAGTCCGTACACGACGTAAACGCATACTCCGAACGTCTTCCCGGAGACCGCATCTCCATCAGGCAACGTTCGCATATCGCCGTATCGGTGGGAATAGAGACGCTCTCTCCGCCCGAAGAAGAACCTTCGATGGAGAATCCCTTCACGGGAGGCATCCCTATATCCGTTACCGACACATCCTCGATCACGGCAAGGGGCGGCAGGCCGGCATATATCTCTGCGAGTAGCTCTTCGCCACGCTCCGCCTCTATTACGACGTCGGAGCCTCTGTTCCACACTCTGCCACTGATGCCCAGCTTTGAAGCCGCGCGGTACACCGCGGGACGGAAGCCCACGCCCTGGACGGTCCCTCTTATCAGTATCCTGGATCCGCCGGTTTCATTCATGGCAGGAGCTTCAGGTGTTCGAGGGACCCGGCTGATTTGGCAGAGTCGGAGCATCCGCATCTGCCCGGGATTATATTGGGAATTCCTGTCTCGAGCAGCTTGGATATGTAGTGCAGGCATCTGGCCATGGTGTCTACGACCATCTTCGTATCGACGGGCTCATCCTTCCACATGTCATAATCGGTGACCGTCGCAAGGCTGCAGTAGCACATGCCCAGTTCTTTAGCCAGCTGGCATTCGGGAACTACCGTCATCCCTATGATGTCGGCATAGTCCCTGAACATGTTGCTCTCGGCCTTGGTGGAGAACCTGGGCCCCTCGATACAGAGATAGGTGCCTCCGCGGTGGAAGGTTATTCCGAGCTTCTTCGCGGCGTCCGCGAATACTTCGGACATATGGGGGCAGAAAGGCTCCGGGAGGCTGATATGGACCGCACCGTCGTCAATGAAGGTCAGGTCGCGCTTTTTTGTGAAATCCATGAAGTCGTCCACGATTACGAGGTCCCCCGGAGCATACTCCTCCTGAAGAGATCCCACTGCGCAGGCGGAGATGACCATCTCTACTCCGAGCATCTTCAGTGCCCACATGTTCGCCCTGTACGGCACCTCTGTCGGATTCAGGTGGTGGTCTTCTGCGTGACGGTACAGGAAAGCGACGTCCACGCCGTTCATTTTTCCAATGAGTATGTCGTCCGAAGGTTTTCCGTATGGGGTGTCGGGGCACACTTTAGACTCCACTTTGAAAGTATCTTTGCTGTAGATCCCTGTTCCGCCGATGATCGCAATTTTAGGCATGCTGGTATATTGGAATTAAAGTATAAATCAACGCAGTATCGGCCACTGTAATCGGCTAAGTAGTCCCTCGGGCATCAAAGGTTCCTGATGGCCTCGTAGGGGGTTACGCGTATGGCCTTGTGGGCCTCTTCCTTTGTAAGTCCGGCCCCGAGAGCGACCTTCATCGCCATCTCTTCCGTCATCAGGTTCTCCGGCGCATGGGCGTCGGAATCGATAACCATCTTGGCCCCGACCCTTCTGGCCATGCACGCGACATGCCCGTTGGTTATGTTGTGCCACATACGGCCCGTGATCTCGATTATGACGTCGTTGTCGGCCGCAGCCTGCGCCTCTTCCTCGGTTATCAGCCCGGGATGAGCCAGTATATCTATGTCAGGGTTCTCCGCGGCCGCCAGGTTCGTGCCCTCGGCAACCGGCTCTGCCACGGTCTCGCCGTGTACCACGATCCACTCCGCCCCGAGCTTCCTGGCCTCCGTGGCTATCCTGGCTATTTTAGAAGGGGGTACGTGGGTTATCTCCACGCCCGGTATAACTTTGATGTAATCGTCGCTGAGTTCCGTGGCTTTCACCAGGTTTGTTACTACGTATTCAAGGTTGGTCATATCCACATGGTCGGTGATGGCTATGGCGTCGTGACCAAGGAACATGGCCCTCCTTACAAGCTCTGCGGGGATCAGCTCCCCGTCGCTGAAAACCGTATGGCTGTGAAGGTCTACTCTCATTGTCTCCTCTCCGAGAGCTCTTCGTAGGTCTTCTCGACCGGAAGTCCTTTTGCCTCTACCACGACCATTATATGGTATATGAGGTCGGCAAGCTCCGTGGAAGCGGAATCGATGTCCTTATCTTTAACACTGAGCACGAACTCTGCCGCCTCCTCGACAACCTTTTTGCACATCTGGGTCTCGTTATTCATGAGCTTGCAGGTGTAGCTTTCATCGGAAGGGTTCTCCCTTCTGTCCCTTATTACCCTGGCAAGGTCCGGTATTACGGCCATCGTCCCATCGGTTGTGCCGTAGAGGACCTCGTCGAAGCAAGAAGGTCTGCCGAGATGGCAGGCCACCCCTGTCTGTTCCACTCTTACAAGAAGGGTATCCGCGTCGCAGTCCGTCTGTATCGATACGATCTTCTGAACGTTTCCGGACTCCTCTCCCTTCTTCCAGAGCTTCTGCCTGCTCCTGGACCAGAAGTGGGTATAGCCCGTGCTCTCCATGAGTCCCACGGCCTCCTCGTTGGCCCATGCGACCATCAGGACCTCGTTGGTCGTCCTGTCCTGCACCACCACCGGTATCAGTCCGTCGGAGTCGTATTTCAACGCCTTCATCTTACGGCGACCCCCCTGTCTCTGAGATACTCCTTAACCTCTGAGACAGTGAACTCCCTGTAGTGGAATACCGATGCGGCCAGTGCGGCCGCTGCGCCCGTCTCGGTAAGAACTTCGTAGATGTGTTCCATCGAACCGCAACCGCCCGACGCTATGACCGGAACCGAAACTGCCTCCGCAACCGCGGCGGTCAACGGAACATCATATCCGGTCTTGGCACCGTCTGCGTCCATGGAAGTGAGCAGGATCTCTCCGGCCCCCAGGTCGGCCGCCCTGCAGGACCATTCCACTGCATCCAGTCCCGTCGGCCGGGTACCGCCGTGTGTGAAGACCTCCCATCTTCCGTCTATCTTTTTGGCGTCCACGGCTATCACCACGCACTGCTTTCCGAACCTTTCGGCGCATTCCGATATCATGTCCGGATTCGATATGGCGGCCGAGTTTACCGAAACCTTGTCTGCACCGGCGTTTAAGGCCATCCTCATGTCATCCGCATTTTTTATACCCCCTCCGACACACAGAGGTATGAACAGATTCTTTGCCGTCTTCGAAACGACGTCCAGCATCGTGGACCTGGATTCAAGGGATGCGGCGATGTCCAGGAAGGCGACCTCGTCGGCGCCCTGTTTTTCATAATCCGAAGCCATCTCCGGAGGATCGCCCACGTCCCTGAGGTCCTTGAAGTGCACCCCTTTGACGACCTTTCCGTTCTTCATGTCAAGGCACGGTATTATTCTTTTTTTGAGCATCATGCCACCTCCGCTCTGTCCTTCGTGCTGAGTTCGGAATCCCGGGCGCGGGTCGCCTTGTGGAGGGCCTTTCCCAGAGCCTTGAAGGAGGCCTCCACGATGTGATGTTCGTCGAATCCCCGGATAACTGACACATGCAGCGTCAGCCCGGCGGACATGGCGAAGCTCCTGAAGAAGTGCGCGTAGAGGGCGTCAGGGCAGTCCACGTCGGCGAAAGGTCTGTCCACTATATCTACGGACACCATCGCCAGTGCATCGTCCATCGGTATGAATTCCGTGGCAACCCTCTCCACAGGCCTGTCTCCCAGCGCCTTTCTGAGGGCTGTGCCGAGAGTAATGGCGACATCCTCTACGATGTGATGCTCGTTGTCCCCCTCGGCGGAAAGCTTCAGATCGAAAGAGGCGTACCTTGTCAGTGTTTCGACCATATGCTTTAGAAATTGGATGTTGCAATCGACCTGGAACACTCCGGTGCCGTCGAGTTCCAGCTCCGCGGATATCTTTGTCTCTCTGGTGCTTCTCTCCACCTTTGCCCTTCTCCCGGTCATCGGTTCTGAGAGCGCTTGGCCCTATAATAACTGTTGCGGGTGCGATTAGCTGAATATAATGTTGAACCGCGGGCACTCTGAACAGGTGGCAGGCATCCCGCTGTAACCTCTGGCACTGTACAGCTCATTGATCATGCCGCTCGCCTTCACGAAGCCGCAGATAGCGCAAAGGACTTCCGTAACGTTGTAGCCCTCGGTTATCATGGCCGCCGCTTTTCTGATCATCATGTAAAAGCCTTCACGGTGGGGGCTGTTCTCGATTAGTTCGTTTCCGCCCCTGATGCCCTTGAGGTACTGGGAGACTGCCGATCCGGTGACTCCGAAAACTTCTGCGACGCGGACCTGCGTATATCCGTGTTCTTCGACCAGACATCTAGCTATCGATCCGCGTGCGGTAGGAAGAACATCAGCAACGATAAGTTCGCATGGAAGGAACACGGTTCATAGTAGTTAACTTCAAGTATATTTAGGATTGGTTTATTACGTTCAGACGTGCCATGGCTTTTCCCATTCCCATGGCCTCAGATCGAAAGTGTATAGTGCCAGACCCACGACGGCGGCAACGGCGCCTGCGTCCCTTAGTATTTCGGCGTCCTTTCGTTCAGTGACTCCTCCGGAAGCGATCACGCTGTGCGGGCATGAAGAAATGAAGTCTCTCGCCTGCCTCTCGTCCACGCCTTTCTTCTGCCCTTCGACGTCCACGTTGGTGTTGAGGACCGCTGCCAGCGGAAGGTCTTCTATTATCCTGAACATCTGCTCGACGGTGACCGAGGCGGACTCCTGCCATCCTTTGACGACTATCCTGTCGCCGCGTGTGTCCATCGCCAGTGCGATACGCCCCGGGTACTTGAGCGCCATGCGTTCCAGCCACTCCGGTTCCTTTATGGCTTTAGTTCCCAGCACGATCCTGTCTACCCCTGCTCCTGCAAGGGCGTCCACGGTTACCTCGGACCTTATTCCGCCCCCGGCTTCCACGGGGACTCCGGAGTCACGGGCGATCTTCTCTATGGAATCCAGATTGTCGCCCTTCCCGAACGCCGCATCAAGGTCGACGAGGTGCAGATATTCCGCACCTTTGGATACCCAGGATGCCGCAGTTTGGAAAGGGTCCGGTATCTTTATCTGCTCGCTCCCGAGCTCTCCGCCTACCAGCTGGACAACTTGCTTGTCAAGCATATCTACTGCGGGTATGATAATCATCTGCATTCCTCTGCGAATCTTATGAAGTTTTTGAGCACTTTCATCCCCGAACTGCTGCTTTTTTCGGGATGGAACTGAATTCCGTAAGTGTTGGATCTGCGGAATATCACGGGTATCTCCCTGCCCTCGTATTCGGTGGTCCCGGCGATTTCACATCTGTCATCCGGGCTTCCGCAGTAGGAGTGTGCGAAATAAAATTCTCTGTCGGGGGCCCCATCCAGAATCGGGTCGTCAGATTCGACAGTGTTCCATCCCATGTGCGGAAGCCTCTCCGCCTCGAGGCCTATGACCTGTCCCTTGAAAAGACCGAGGCCTTGTTTTTTGCCCTCTTCGCTGGAATCGAACAGTATCTGCGCTCCAATGCATATTCCCAATGCCGGCACCCCGCTTTCCAGACGCTCCAGTATCTCTTCCCTGTAGGGGGAGACTCTGTCCATTGTGCTGTCGAATGCCCCGACTCCCGGAAAGACCATGCAGTCCGCATCGGCAAGTCTGGACATGTCGCTGACCGCTTCGACTTCCGCACCGCATTTCTCCAGTGCGTTTTTTACCGAATGGAGGTTTCCCACTCCATAGTCTGTAAGGTATATCAGAGGCATTCCTCGATCACCTCGGCGGCCTTCTCCAAGAGCAGGGCGTTGAGCTCTTCGCTGCCGACGGTTATGCGGACGCAGTTCTCAGTCCTGCGTTTGGAGCCGAAGTCGCGGATCATCACTCCCTTCTTCTTCAGGCCTGAAACCAGCGCTGTGTGGTCAACCGGCGATCTGGCCAGTATGAAATTGGAATCAGAGGGGTGCGTCTCGAATCCGAGGGCTCTCAGGCCCGCATCGAGTTTCGGGCGTTGCTCCTTCACAAGGTCAACGCTTCTCCTTATGAACTCCTGGTCTTTCACGGCGGCAATGGCCGCCTTCTCGCTGAGCATGTTCAGGGAATAGGGTATCTTCACGCAGTTCATCATGCCGGCTACGTTCAGGTTGGATACGGCATATCCCACTCTGAGGCCTGCCATGGCATATGCCTTGGAGAATGTCCTGACCACGATGAGGTTTTCAAACTCCTCCACTCTGCGGACCATGGAGCTTTCGCTGTATTCGCCGTAAGCCTCGTCCACAACGACCATGCCGTCGAATCCGGAAAGGATCTCCTCCAGGTCCTTCTCCCTGAACGAGTTTCCCGTGGGGTTGTTCGGAGACGGCATTATGGCCACTTTCGCCCGGGTCTTCAGAAAGGCGTCAACGTCCAGCTGGAATTCTTCTGTAAGGTCGACTTCGATCGTCCTTCCTCCGTTCATCTTCACGAAGAAGTCGTAAAGTACATAGGATGGGACTGGTACGGCGCAGCCGTCCCCACATTCCGTGAACGTCTTGAAGGTTACATCTATGACCTCGTCGGAACCGTTGCCTGCCACAAAGTTCTCCCTCTCAAGACCGTAAAGGTCCGCCAGAGCATCGCGGAGGTCGTCCGAGTAAGTGTTGGGATATCCGTTGATGTCTCCCTTCCAGGATGAAAGGAAATTCATGGCGGCGGGGTTTGACCCCAGGACGTTCACGTTCGTGTCCAGCCTGACCTCGTTCCCGACCCTGGGGTTGTAATATCTCTCGAATCCTCTGGTCGTGCTCCTCATTATTTCCCTGGACACCATCACTCCACCAGCCTCTCCATCGAGAGAGTCAGTATTCCGGTGGCCCCGATCTTTCTGAGGTTGTTTATTGCGTCGTAGAGCTGCGAGTAAGATACCACGGCCTGCACCGCGACCATTTCACCGTTCCCCGCTATCTCCAGAACGGTGGGCCCGCCTATGCCGGGAAGGAACTTCTCCACCTCGGTGATCATGGACCTGGGCACGTTCGCCATAAGATATTTGCGGTTCTCTGCGGCGATGACGCTGTGTATCGCCTCGGTGACTTCAAGCATGGCCTCTTTCTTTTCTCTGAGGGCCTTCGAGCTGGTAACAATGGCCGCCTGGGACCGGAACAGAACCTCAGCCTCTCTGAGACGATTCATCTTCAGCGTCGATCCGGTGGACACAAGGTCCACTATGCAGTCGGCCACTCCCAGATAGGGCATTATCTCCGCGGCCCCTGATATTACGATGACGTCTACCTTTTTGCCGATGGATTCGAAGAAGCGCTTCGTGATCTTGGGGAAGGAAGTAGCAATGCGGCTGCCGTCCGGTATGTCCATCCCGGACTTCACTGGCGACCCGTCCGGGACGGCGAGCGAAAGGCGGCAGTGGCCGAACTCCAGGTTGAGCATGTTCTCGAGGGCGTATCCGGATTCCTCCACCTGGTCGAGCCCGGTGATACCGAAATCTATCGCTCCGGAGTGGACGAACTCCGGGATGTCCTGTGCACGGACCAGCATGACCTCTATGTCGCGCCCTTTAACGCTGACGTAGAGCTTGCGCCCCCAGTCCTCTCCTATGTCAAGGCCCGCTTTCGAGAGCAGCTCCACGGACCTCTCGCTGAGCCTTCCTTTGTTCGGGATAGCTATTTTCAATGTCATCTTAAGCCTCACGTACCTGAACGAAACAGTTTCAGAGCAGACCTTTCGCCTTGGCAAGTTCCGCGTTGAGGACGGAGCCTCCGGCACCGCCTCTGATCGTGTTGTGCGAAAGCGCGAATGCCTTGTAGTATCCGTTGCTGGACCTGAGCCTTCCCACCGTAACAGCCATGCCTCTTGCCCTTTCCGGCGTTCCGGCATACACGTCGAACACAGGCTGGGGGCGGTTTTCCTCACTCCTCACTATCACGGGCTTGTCCGGCGCCGAAGGAAGCCCCAGCATCTGAGGTTCTCCGCGGAATCCGGACAGCGTCTCGCTCAATTCTCCGAGGGAGGGGGCGTCTCTCAGCGCCAGGACAAGCGATTCCGTGTGCCCGTCTACCACGGGCACGCGGGCGCAGTTTGCCATGAGCCTCATGTCAGCGAAGCGGAACACGTTGCCATCGAACACACCCAGCATCTTGCAGAGCTCTGTCTCCATCTTCTCTTCCTCGCCCTTTATGAAAGGCACGACATTTCCCACGGCGTCAAGCGATGGGACTCCGGGATATCCGGCCCCGGAGAGCGCCTGGTAGGTCGATACGAAGGCCTCCTCGAGCCCGTATTTGGAGTCTATGGCCTTTAGCGGAAGCGCTATTCCCGTTGTGGAGCAGTTGGCGTTGGTGACTATGAACCCTCCGCTCTCGGCGTATGATCTCTGTCCCGTCACGGACCTCAGGTGCCCGGGGTTTACCTCGGGTATGAGTATGGGCACGTCCGGGTCCATTCTGTGTGCGCCCGCGTTCGTGAATACCGCCACGCCGGATTCGGCCAGGGCGGATTCGGTGTGTCCGGCCAGCTCGCTGGGTATCCCGCTGAAGGCCACCCTTGCCGCGGACGATATCTTCTCGAGGTCCATGACCTCGATCTCCCTCTCGAGCGTCTCCTCTCTGAAGCAGTAATCTCTGACCTTCAGGACGTCCCTGAGCTTCTTTCCCCCCGATCTCTCAGATGCGTAAAGCCCCTCTATGTCGAAGTAGGGGTGGTCTTCCAGCATCTGAACGAACCTCTGCCCGATCATCCCCGTTGCCCCGAGGACAGCGACGCGCGTCTTGTTCATCTGTACAATTCTCCCTGGCTCATTCTGATTCCGATGACGTATATAAAACCGCGCGTTAACCCTCGAAGAGGTGCTTCTGCCTATCCTTCGAAATCCTCAGCAGAACTTCGGCGATCTGCTTCGCTTCGCCCTCCGAAAGGCTTACCTCTTCGCAGAGCTCGTGGTATCTCTGTACTACTTCGCGCTCTTTCTCTTCGTTCCAATAGCTCTGGGAAGACTTCTTCTTGGCCTTGGCCAGTTCGTCGGTTATCTCCATCCGCGTGGCGATAAGGTCTATTATCTCGGCGTCGATCGCCGCTATCTGCTCCCTGAGCTCTTCGGTATCAGGCATCTGAACCACCTGACCCGTCATGATGTTATCTGTATAAAACAACTGACGCCTGCCCCGAACTGTGGAAAATATTAAAACGAGGTATGTGTCTTAGCGCCGTTTAAGGAGAATCCCGAATGGCATATGGATTAGGAATCGATACGGGCGGCACCTACACAGACGCAGCCGTAATGGATATTGATACCGGGGAGGTTCTGGCATCTCACAAATCGCCTACTACCTATGAAGACCTCACGATAGGGATAAGGGGGGCGATCGAAGGCCTCAGCGATGAAATGCTGGCCAAGGTGGGCGTCGTATCCCTGTCTTCGACCCTGGCCACCAACTCCGTAGTCGAGGGGAGGGGATGCCGCGTAGGGCTCGTGGCCATAGGCCACGATTTCAATTCCAGGTACCATGCCAACGAGGAGGTCGTCATCAGCGGAAGGCACGACCTCTGGGGCAGGGAGACGGAACCCCTGGATGCGGAGGCGGCGGAGAAATTCCTCAGAAGCGTGAAGGGGAAGGTAGACGGCCTTGCAATATCCGGATATCTGGGCATCCGCAACCCCGAGCATGAGATAAAGGTCAGAGAGATGGCCTATGAGATACTCGGCGTGCGTGCCGTGTGCGGCCACGAACTCTCTTCAACACTCGGCTTCGACGACAGGACAACCACCTGCATAATGAACGCCAGGCTCATACCTGTCATCGACGAGCTCATCGTGGCCATGAAACAGGTCATGGCCGAGAGGAACATACTCGCCCCCCTGATGGTGGTGAAGGGAGACGGCTCGATGATGGGGGAGTCCGAGGCATCCATAAGACCCATCGAAACGATACTCTCAGGACCAGCCTCAAGTCTCATAGGCGCCAGGAAGCTCACCGGGATCGACGACGCGATCGTAGTCGACATTGGTGGCACAACGACGGACATAGGGATCCTGAGGGACGGACGCCCCGACATCGTGGAATACGGAGCGATCCTGGGAGGAATGAGGACCCATGTCAAGGCCGCGGACATTTCGACAGTAGGCCTCGGAGGGGACAGTCATATCGTAATCCTCGACTCCGGCATCAGGATATCGACCGTGCGCTGCATACCCTTATGCTTCGCGGCAAGGAAATGGCCTGAAATAACAAAAACGCTGAGATCGGTCTCCACCAAGGGACCCATGTTACGCAGCGAGTTCAAGGATGATACCAGAAACTATCAGGAGACCGATTTCTTCATCAAAATCAGGGACAACAAAAACAACGTAGATCTAAGCGTCGAGGAGAAGATGTTTCTCGACTTCCTCAAAAATGGTCCCCACAACCTCGCACAGGCTTCCAGGTTCCTCCAGGTCCATCCGCTGGGATTCAAAGTAGACCGCCTGGAAAACATCGGCCTGGTTCATAGGATAGGATTGACCCCCACAGATATGCTCTGCGCAGCAGGGGACTATAACGAGTTCGATCCGGAACCGGCAAAGCTGGCGATCAGGCATTTCAGCCTGGCTTACGGCGTATCGGAAGAAAAGATAATATCAATTTCGAAAAAACTCGTTACCGAAAAGATGGCCACCGAGATAATGGGAAAGGTGCTGGACTCCGACATAGGCTCCCGTGAAATGGGGGAGGCGGGGCGTCACCTTCTCACGACGGCGATTTCACGCGAGCAACGTAAAGATTTCAGCTGCACCATAAGGCTCAGCAAACCGATCATCGGCATAGGTGCACCCGCCGGTGCATACCTTCCCGAGGTGGCCAGGCGTCTGGGGACCGATTTCGTTCTCCCAAGATATTCTGACGTCGGTAACGCCGTCGGTGCGGTCACGGGCGGCATAATCGAACGCGAGGAGATACTCATCAAGCCCAACATTGAGAACATGACCGGAGATATCCCATGCACGGTGTTCGCCAAATTCGGACGCTTCCTGAAGGACAGCATATCCGAGGGGATAGAGTTCGCCAGAAAGCAAGGGATCGAATACGTGAGGGAAATGGCGCTCAAAGACGGTGCTGAGGACATCGTCGTTTCGGACGACGTCAAGATCAGCAAGATACGTGCCAAGAACATGCCCAGCGAGTTCGTGGTGATCGACGTGACGGTGACCGTCACGGCGGCCGGGAAGCCCAAGATGTTCGAGGCGTGATCAGAGGACGTGGAACTCCTTCATGCTGCGGACGCCCAGCTTCTCGCCGCGTCCAACGCGTATCGCCCCGACCGCGATATTGGCTCCCTGGACGGTGGTCATGAAGGGTATCTCCAGTTCGACCGCGAGCCTGCGCATCGTGTATCCGTCACGCCTGGAACCCGATTTCATGGCAGGCGTGTTGATGATCAGGTTGATCTTGCCGTCCCTCATTAGGCCGATAGCATTCGGCTTGAGCTTCTCGTCCAGTTTGAAAACCGTGGTGGTGTCGACTCCGTTCTCCCTGAGGTAAGTCGACGTTCCCTTTGTCGCGTATATCGTGAACCCCATATCTTTCAGGCCACGTGCGGCATCCAGGATCCTGGGTTTGTCCTGGTCGTTCACTGTGATGTATACTCCTCCGGACATCGGAAGCTTGTTTCCCGCAGCGATCAGGGCCTTATAGCACGCGGTGTGGAAGTCCTCGTCAATGCCCATGACCTCACCGGTGCTCTTCATCTCCGGCGTAAGGATGGAATCAACGCCGGGCAGCTTAAGGAACGGGAACACGGACGCCTTGACAGCGAAGTGGTCGATAGACCTGTAACCGGAAAGCCCGAAGTCCTTCAGCTTCTTGCCGAGCATGATCTTCGTGGCGACCTTGGCCAGCGGGACGCCGGTCGACTTCGATATGAACGGGACCGTTCTGGAGGCGCGGGGGTTGGCCTCGATCATGTAGATCTCGTCGTCCTTGACGGCCAGCTGTAGGTTCATCAAACCTTTGATGTGAAGTGCCAGCGCAACTTTTTCTGATATTTCCACTATTCCGTCGATAGTCTTCTTGCTCAGAGTGAACGGAGGCATCACCATCGTTGCGTCCCCCGAGTGGCACCCTGCGTATTCGACATGCTCCATTATGCCGCCGATGTAGACGTCCTCGCCGTCGCTGAGAACATCTATGTCGATCTCGATCGCTTCGGTGAGGTACTTGTCTATCAGTATCGGGTGGTGCCTGGAGACTTTGACGGCGGTTTCCACATATGTCCTCAGCTCATCTTCCGAGTAGACGATCTCCATCGCCCTTCCTCCGAGGACATACGAGGGCCTTACAAGCACCGGGTATCCGATCTCGGAGGCGATGATCCGAGCCTCTTCGAAGGAATAGCCTGTGCCCGAGCGGGGCTGGAGTATCTCCAGCTGGTCCATCAGTTTAGAGAACCTCCTCCTGTCCTCCGCGATGTCCATGTCGTCGGGGCTGGTACCGAGGACCTTTGTCTTCGTACCCTTCAGGGCCTTCTCCAGGTCGACGGCGAGGTTGACGCTGGTCTGTCCTCCGAACTGCACTATCACGCCGTCCGCCTGCTCTTCCTCGATGATGTCCAGCACGTCTTCGAGTGTCAGAGGTTCGAAGTAGAGGCGATCGGAGACGTCGTAGTCTGTGGAAACGGTCTCGGGGTTGTTGTTAATGATGACGGCATCGACGCCTTCCTCCTGCAACGCGAACACTCCGTGCACGCAGCAGTAGTCGAACTCGATACCCTGTCCGATCCTTATCGGGCCTCCCCCAATCACGATGACCCTTTTCTTGTTTTCATCCCTGAAGGTCTCGGAGGACCTTCCGTAAGTCGAATAGAAATACGGTGTGACGGCGGCGAACTCCGCGGCGCATGTGTCGACCATCTTGTATACGGCCTTGATGCCGTCGGCCTTGCGATCCTCCCGGAACTTCAGCTCGTCGGTCTTAGTCAGCTCTGCGATGACCGGGTCGGCGAAGCCCATCTCCTTCGCCTCCCTGATCAGTTCCGTGTCTCCCGGATTCTTCCTGAGGCGTTCCTCCATCCTCACGATGTTCCTGATTTTGATTATGAAATAGCGGTCCCAATCGGTCAGCTTTGCAATCCTTTCGACGGTCCATCCCTTCCTCAGGGCCTGGCCGATCGCGAATATGCGTATATCTGTGGCGTCCCCCAGCTCTTCCTCTATCTGCTCGTCGGTGAGGTCGACGGGGTCCAGCCCCCTGACGCCGATCTCGAGGGACCTGAGTCCTTTAAGCAAGGCCTCCTCGAACGTGCGCCCAATGGACATGACCTCGCCCGTGCTCTTCATCTGGGTGCCAAGATGGCGGTCAACGGTGCGGAACTTGTCGAACGGCCAGCGCGGAATCTTCACGACGACGTAGTCGATCGAAGGCTCGAAGGCGGCGAAAGTCGTGCCGGTGATATCGTTCGGTATCTCGTCGAGAGTGTATCCAACCGCTATCTTGGTGGCAACTCTTGCGATGGGATATCCCGTCGCTTTGGACGCCAGAGCCGAAGAGCGCGATACGCGGGGATTGACTTCGATCAGGCGGTAGTCTCCGTTGGCGGGATTGAATGCGAACTGTACGTTGCATCCGCCCTCTATGCCCAGGGTCCGGATGACATTGATCGCCGCCGTTCTGAGGCGTTGGTGGTCGCGGTCCGAGACCGTCAGCAGGGGCGCGCACACTATGCTTTCTCCCGTGTGTATCCCCATCGCGTCCAGGTTCTCCATCTCGCAGATGATTATGCAGTTATCCTTGGAGTCCCTCATGACCTCGTATTCGAGCTCCTTCCATCCGAGGACGCTTTCCTCGATCAGGACCTGGTGTATGCGCGAGTAAGCAAGTCCGCGGGCGCAGATATCCACCAGCTCGTCCTCGTCGTAGGCAACTCCTCCGCCGGTGCCCCCCAAGGTATAGGCCGGGCGGACCAGCACGGGATAGCTTCCGATTATGTTCGCGGCCTCGATGGCTTGGGTCACCGAGTTCACGCTGCGGCTGATAGGCACGGGTTCGCCGATCCTCTCCATGGCCTCCTTGAACAGTTCCCTGTCTTCCGACATGGCGATGGCATCGGGCTGGGTCCCCACAAGTTCGCAGCCCAGTCTGGCCAGCGAGCCGTTGTCGTATAGCTCCGAGCATATGTTCAGCGCAGTCTGTCCGCCCATTCCGGACAGGACGCCGTCAACGCCCTCTTTTTCGATTATGGCGGCGACCGTCTCGGCGTTCAGCGGCTCGATGTATACGCTGTCGGCCATGTCGGTGTCCGTCTGGATGGTGGCGGGGTTGGAATTCACAAGCACAGTCTTGTATCCTTCTGCGCGGAGGGCACGGCACGCCTGGGAGCCCGAAAAGTCGAACTCCGCCGCCTGCCCTATTACGATGGGGCCGGAGCCTATGACCATCAGCTTCTTGAAGTCCTTCCTCACAGCCTCCCCTCCCTCATGACCTTTCCGAACCTATCGAAAAGGAAAAGCGTGTCGGCGGGGCCAGGCTTGGCCTCCGGATGATACTGCGTGGAGAAGATGGGAAGGTCCCTGTGCCTGCACCCCTCCACCGTTCCGTCGTTTACGTTGACCTGGTTCGCGAACAGGCCGGTGCCTTCCAGAGAATCGGTGTCCACGGCGTAGCCGTGGTTCTGGGAAGTTATGTACACCCGGTCCTCGAATTTGACCGGCTGGTTGTTTCCGCGGTGGCCGAATTTCATCTTGTAAGTACTTCCTCCCATGGCAAGAGCCAGAGTCTGACTTCCGAAGCAGATGCCGTACATGGGCAGGCGGGAAGCCAGCTCTTTCTCCGTCTTGACGACCGTATCAAGTATGCTTTTATGCGAAGGGTTCCCGGGACCGTTCGTGATCATTATACCGTGCGGCCTGTACCCCAATATTACGTCGGCAGGCGTGTCATAGGGGAATACTATGACGTTGAAACGTGATGAGAGGTCGTCTATGATGGCGGACTTCGTGCCGCAGTCTATAACGCCCACGGTAAGGTCCTTGCCGGTATCGGAGACCGAAATCTCTTTGCAGGAGACCTCTCCGACCAGGTTGCCCGCCATTGGAAGAGGCATTTTTCTCAGTTTTTTCAGTGTTTCCTCGGGGGGAACGTCCGAATCCGTGATGGCACCCTTCATGGAGCCGGAGTCCCTGAGCTTTATGACCAGGTCGCGGGTGTCAATGCCGGAGATCCCCGGCACCTTGTTCTCCTTGAGGAAAGAGTCAAGGGTCCTGCCGCCGTACATGTCGGTAGGCTCGGTGCAGTTCTCCCTTACCACTAGTCCCCTCACGTGCACATGGCCGGACTGAGAATATCCGTCTACAATTCCGTAGTCTCCGGCCAGAGGATAGGTCATAACAAGGATCTGTCCGCGGAAGGAAGGGTCTGTGAGACTCTCCTGATATCCGCTCATGCCGGTTCCGAAGACCACCTCGCCGTCGGCGGACGAGCGATATCCAAAAAGGCTGCCTTCATAAACAGTTCCGTCCTCAAGGACCAAATAACCGCGTGCCATCGGAGATTAATCACATTTCCGTTCCATATATAATGTCTTCCATTTTCGTGTTACACACCAGAACCAACCTTGTCTGATTATGGACATATGACCCGCCATTAAACGAAAGATGATTATCCGAGGACGCAATCGGCCAATCATGCGGATAATCGGGCGCGACCAGCAGTCGAACGGCATAAAGGTGATGCCTGAGACGGACGAGGACCTCTGGCATCTGTACAACGTTTTGGAGGAGGGCGATACGGTAACAGCCTCGACCACCCGGAGAGAGGAGAAGGCCGCAGACAAGATACGCGCAGAGCGTACCGAGAAGAAACGGATGACCCTGGGGGTAAGGATCGAGAAGGTAGATTTCTCGGAGGAGGACCTCAGGCTGAAGCTGCTGGGCATCATCGAGTCGGGGCCCCAGGACATAGGCCAGCACCACACACTCATGATAGAGCCTGGCGACAGTCTGATCGTCTCGAAGCAGAAGTGGCGCGCCACCCAGGTAGAGAGGCTAGAAAGGGCGGTCAGGGATACCAACAAGCCAAGGATAGTGTTCGTATCGTTGGATCAGGACGAAGCGACCGTCGCGGTCCTAAGGCAGTACGGCCTGAAGGAGATAGCATTCATCAGGTCCGGACGTTCCGGTAAGCAATATGATGAAAAGAGAAGAGGGCCCGACGGATACCACGAAGAGGTGATATCCAAGGTGAGGGCCTGCGCCGAAAAGGACATGCCCGTGGTCCTACTCGGCCCCGGATTCGAGAAGGAGTTGCTGGCCGAGACCGGAAAAAGTTCGGATCCGGACCTGTTCTCCAGGTGTTATGTCTATCATACGGGCCAGTGCGGGATGGCGGGCATAAACGAACTTATGAAGGCGGGAATGGGCGCGGAGGTGCTGAGGGAATCGACTGTAGGTGCCGAGATGGAGGCCGTCGAGCGTCTAATGACCGAGATAGCCCGGGACGGCCCGGCGACGTACGGGCAGGCAGAAGTATCGGCCGCTGCATCCGCGGGAGCGGTGGAAACCCTGCTGGTCCTGGACTCCAAGGTCAGGGAGCAGGACCTGGATTCCGTGGTCAGAGATGTGGAGTCGCAGAGGGGCAGCATACTCGTGATATCCTCTCAACACGATGCCGGAAAGAGGCTTGCGGCCCTCGGCGGGATCGGGGCGATCCTGAGGTATGCTGTCTGATGACAATAGCACGAAACTGCTGGTTCTGCACACCCGATAGAAAATATTAATAAATATTATAGGATAACCCGACTGTCAAACAGGTTTAGTTTTACAAGCGGCATGCCGTGAACTTGGGGAATTTAAATGAGAAGTAAAGAGGATATAACCCAGGCGCTGAGCGGGAGGCTCAACGTCTGCGACACCACGCTTAGGGACGGAGAGCAGACGGCGGGCATTGTCTTCTCCAATCTGGAAAAATACAAGATCGCCCAGATGCTCGACCGCGCAGGAGTCCAGCAGATCGAGGCAGGCATTCCCACCATGGGTACCGACGAGAAGATGGCCGTCAGGCACATAGCGCACATGGGCCTCAACGCATCTATTTTGGGATGGAACAGGGCAGATATCAACGATATAAACACCAGCATCGACTGCGGGGTAGACTCCGTGGCAATATCCATGTCTGCATCCGATATTCATATCGATCACAAGCTCAAGAAGAGCCGCCAATGGGTTCTGGATAAGATATACGAGGCGGTATCTTACGCAAAAGATCACGGATTCTATATATCCTGCAACGGGGAGGACTCCACCCGCGCCGATATCGATTTTCTCATCGAGTTCGTCAAAACAGCCAAAGAAGCGGGCGCGGACCGTTTCAGATACTGCGACACCATCGGAAGGGAGCAGCCGTTCTCCACATACGATCGCATTCACAGGATTATTTCCGAGACGGGAATGGATGTGGAGATGCACATGCACGATGACTTCGGAATGGCGACCGCCAACTGCATCGCGGGCATCCACGCAGGGGCGAGGTTCGCAAGCACGACGGTTATGGGCATCGGAGAAAGGTCCGGTAACTCTCCGCTCGAAGAGGTGGTCATGTCGTCGAAGCACCTGTTCGGTATCGACTCAGGTATAGACACGAAGCAGCTAAGGGACCTGTCGATATTCGTATCTAAGGCCTCCGGCCGTCCGATAGAAGTGGCCAAGCCATTCTTGGGTTCCAACTGCTTCGCCCATGAGGCGGGCATCCACGCCGACGGCATAATAAAAGATGCTATAAACTACGAGCCTTACGACCCTGAAGAAGTGGGCCTCGAGAGGAAGTTGGTCATAGGGAAGCACTCCGGAAGGAACACCCTCATAACGGTCCTCGCCGAGATGGGCGTCAACATCGACAAGGATATGGCATCAGCCCTCTTGGACATGGTCAGGCGCGCCTCGGTCCAGATGCACCGCAGCATCTCCCACGAGGAGTTGTTCTCGCTTTACGAGGACATGCAGAAGAAGACCAACATATTCGACGATTCCGCGGCTTAAACATCAACTGCCGGTATCTGGACCGGCACTCTCTTTTTCCTTTTACAGATACTTTCAGCATTCCTCTCAATCGCCGGGCAACGCATCCTTAAGACTTTCTGGCGTATTTGTAGAGGTACACGAACAATATCACTACCAGGCCGGTAATCATTATCACCAGGTGGTCCAGCAGCGGTAACGGGTTGGGAACGACGAGCATTATTACGAAGTCCAGCGCCATGATCAGCAGGATATTGCTGATCTCTATGAATCTGGAGTAGGCCGAACGTGCGTCGGAATCATCTTCGATATAGTAACCGCGCTTGCGCTTGCCTCCTTCTATGAGCATCCTGTCGATGACCTTGAGGCTGAGCACCACACCCGCGGTCGCCGGAACCAGGGCTGCCAGATTCAGTGACAGGACGATGATGTTGGAAACCCTGAGGCTCGTGCCCAAGTTGGATATTATTATGTCTGCGAGCAGAGGGCCATAGATGTAGAAAACTATCTCGACCAATGCCATTATAAGGACGCACACGTAGACGATTACGAACCGGTTCCTGACGCGTTTCGCAGATTTGGTTGAGAATACTATCCTGGAATAGAAATCGGACCTCTTCGACTCCAATTTCTCTATTCCGCCGACTATGACCCTCGGAGTATACTTCTTCAATATGTCGTAAGCATTGGTGCTGTGAGTTGCGAAAAGCGGCATCAATATCATCGACATCAGAGCCGCCAGCACAACTGCCGTATAGAAATCGTTACTGACGGCACCGGCATCCAGTGCTGTTTTTGATATTATGAACGCGAACTCACCCATCGCCAGGAGGCTCATGGCTGACACCAGAGACGTCTTGAAATCCTTATTTCCGATGAAATATGCGAATACAACGGTTACTGTCTTGGATATCAAGAAGACGATGAAGATGTATATGGCCAGAGTCAGACTCGAACTGATATCGGCAAGATGTATTTTCAGGCCCACGTCTATGAAGAAGATTGCCATGAACGTGTTCTTCATCGGCTCTATGTCCTTTTCTATCATATGTGCGTCTTTGCACTGCGAAGTTATGAGCCCCATAATGAAAGCGCCTATAGCCATCGAGAGGCCCACATAAGTAGAGAGCAATGCCAGGAAGAAGCACAGTCCGAGAGCGGTGATAAGGATGATCTCACGGTTGAAGCGGCTGCTGACCCAGTTCAAGAAGCGTGGAAGAACGAGAAGGCCCAGCACAATGGACGCAACCATGAAAATGACGATGCCCAGCACGAGTCCCAGCATACCCGAGGCTGTTGGGGACTGTCCGACAAGGAGAGGGGATGCCATCGTGAGTATGATGACCTGCCCAATATCCTCCATGACCGTTACCAGTATGACCGTGTCGGCCGTATCTTTGGAAATCTTCTTGTTGGCCCTTAGGACGGCGGTAACCACCGCGGTGGACGATCCCGATATTACTGCGCCGAGGAAAATGGACTCGACCATGTTCCAGCCGAGCAGAGATCCGGCTATGTATCCGCATAGGACCATCAGAGGAAGCTGTACTGCGGCGACCATTATCGTGAAGGCGCCGCTCTGTTTCAGCTTCTTGATGTTAAGCTCCATGCCGATGGCGAACATGAGCAGTACCAGACCGATGTTGGACAGAAGATCTATGACGGTATTGCTCTCTCCCTCGGGGATGCCCCAGAAATTTGCGATGAATATGCCGGCCGCCAGATACCCGATGATGGCCGGCATCCTAAGTTTGCTGAACAGGATAGACGCCACGCTGGCAAGCACCAGCATCAACGCCATAATAGTCAGAAAGGCTACTTCGTCCATCCTTTTTCCTTGCACGCGTATATCGGTATGATTTAAAAAAGTGTCCAATGAACAGCATCACTGTTTATTTTCATCCTTGCTGACTGTAACTTTTTTCCTCTGGCTTCCGCCGGTCCTTTTCATCTTCTCCTGGTCTATGGCCCATTGGAAGCTCTCAAGCTCTGCAGGAGTCACAAGCACCCGTTCTCCCTTGTTGTATTTCCTGCCTATGACCCAGTTCTTGAAAGGTGCCAGGACTCTGTATTCGTCTGCGTCCATGACTATCTCCCGGATGTTTTTCACACCTTTGCGTTCGGAGTAAGTTCCGGCCGACCTGCTTATTTGGCCGTCCTTGACCTCTATAGTGCTGGTGCACACCGAGTCCAGGAAATAACGGTCGTGGGTCACAGTGATGAGGGTTCCCCCATATTCGTTAAGCGCCGACTCCACCGCGTGCCTGGAAGGTATGTCGAGATAATTGGTCGGCTCATCTAGTACCAGAAGGTTCGTCTCCTTCAACAGAAGCATCGCAAGTGCAACTCTGGCTCTTTGTCCCCCCGAGAGAGTTGATATGGGGCGGTCCACCTCGTCTCCCCTCAGAAGCAGACGTGCCAGCATACCACGTGCCTCGGCACGCCTGTCTGTTCCTATGGCCTGAAGTATCTGTTCCTCAGCGGTCAGACGGAGGTCGAGACCCTCGTGGTTCTGGGAATAGTACCCTATCTTTGCACCCGGCGCTATCCAAAGATCTCCTTTGCTGGGTATTTCGCCAATGAGCGCCTTGACCAAAGTGCTCTTCCCTTCTCCATTCGCACCGAAGATCCCTATCTTCTCGCCCCTCATGATGTCCAGTTCGACATCTTTGATGATCGTTCTGCCGCCAAGGTCTACCGACAGGTTACGAGCAGTTATCACATTCTTACCCGATTTCTGTGCCGTCTGTATCCTTACGGTGATGGACATTTCTTCTTCGGGTTTTTCCTTTGCATCCATCTTCGATATCAATTTCTCTCTTGTCTTGTGGACGGCAGAAAACCACATGTCCTTATGCATCTCTTCTGCGATCCCTTCCTGTGTCCGTTTCTGGCTGGAATACCTGCGGTACTCTTTTTCCATGCGGTCCAGGTCGATCGCCTTCTTTGTTATGAAATCAGAATAATTTCCCTTGTATTCGCGCGTCTTGCCGAAAGATATTTCGGACACGCGGGTCACGATCTTATCCAAAAAATACCTGTCATGGCTGATCACCACAAGCGCACAGCCCGACTTCAGAAGGAAATCCTCAAGGAACTCGACCGTACCTATATCCAGGTGCGAAGTTGGCTCATCGAGTATCAGCAGATCACATTCTTCGGCCTGGACCAGGACACGGGTCAGCATAACCTTTGTTCTTTCTCCGCCTGAAAGGGCATCCATTGTGCGGTCCATCACATCTGCCGGAAGTCCCACTTTTCCTATGGCGGCGACAATTTTACTTTCGTCGTCCGCTGCAGAACTGTTCAGTTCAGATTCGAGCCTGGAATATTCCTCGGCGGCCGCATTCCAATCGATATCCCCGCCTGCCGCCATCTTCTGCTCTATCTCGAACATTCTGTGCCTGATCCTTTCCACATGCCCGTAAGGCCTCCCCAGGACCTCTCTGACGGTTACTTCGGAAGAAGATTCTGCAAACTGAGGCAGGTAGCCGATTTTACTTGTATTCCTTGTAATTTCGCCCGTGTCCGGCCTAATCTCGCCGAGAAGTATTCTAAGAAAGGTGCTCTTCCCTGCACCGTTGACACCGATAAGCCCTATGCTGTCCCCATCGTTTATCTGAAGGCTTACGTCTTTCAGCACTTTCACAGGACCGAAGGACTTGGTGACAGATTGCGCTTTGAGGAGCATGTCTTGTCATAACAGTTCGATTAATATCTTTTGCCGTATCCTTTAGGAGCATCGAGTCCTTCAGGTTCCATCCGTGTCAACTTCTTGATGCGGGCTACATGCACGTGGATTCGTGCCTGAAGATAATACCGACAATTGTCCCCCGGATTTATATGTTGGATGTAACTTTCATCCATTAGTTCGACGAATGCAAAAAAAGCGACTTTTATATATCAGATACACAAGAAAACGGCGGTTTCCAATCATTTTGCAAGTACATTTAAATATAACAATAAAAAATAAACAACGTTAATACAAGTTGTTTACACTTTTTATATTTAAATATTGTTATTTGTTCAACGACAGGATAAAATACTACAAAGTAAATCGTCACTTCGAGCATTAGCTCGATGCGGTCTACCCGCAAAGGAGGTAAGTAAATGACAAGCAAGACGGTATCGGAGGAATCGCTTTGAGTGATTTTGCCAATGAGAGGAAAGCCATCGCGGCCGCGATGGTAGCGTACAAAGTCCCCGGCATACAGAAAGCCGCCGCGGACGCTAAAACAGCCGGAATGGAGGCCACGGACATCATCGAGGCCATGGGCGCCGGGATGAGCGAGGTAGGGGTCCTCTTCGAGAGAGGGAAGCTGTTCCTCCCCCACGTCCTGAGCGCGGCGAACGGCATGTCCGCCGCCGTCAAGGCGCTCGAGGGCGACCTGCCCAAGGAGCAGATAGGTGTCAAGCTGGCGAAGGTATGCATGGGGACCGTGGAAGGCGATGTGCACGACATCGGCAAATCGATCTGCTCCACGATGCTCCAGTGCGGAGGCTTCGACGTGGTCGACCTGGGAAGGGACGTCCCTTCCAAGGACTTCATCGCCCAGGTCAAGGACAACGGATGCACCATGATGGGGCTTTCCGCCCTGATGACAACGACGATGACCGTCCAGAGGGACATCATCGGGATGCTGAAGGACGCCGGCCTCAGAGACAAGGTGAAGGTCATGGTGGGCGGAGCCCCCGTGACCCAGACCTGGGCCGACAAGATCGGTGCGGACTGCTACAGCGAGTCCGCATCCGAGCAGGTCGGAAAGGCTAAAGAACTATTGGGGTGAACGCATATGGTTGAATTTTGCACACGCAGGGGAGACGGAGCGACTCTGTACCTCTCCAAAGAAAAAATAAGGCAGGACATCGCAGACGGTGCGGCAGATGCTGCCGACATGGGCGGAGTAAAGTCAATCTCGTCCGACGAGATGGAGCACATCCTAGAGATTATATGCTCAAAGGACAGGGTTGTGGGAGTACAGCGCGGAAAAGAGGTCGTCCTTTCATACGACATCGGACAGCTGGACATGACCGGAGACAATGGTAACAGCGGAGGCGGAGTTCCCGCGAGCAGGCTCAACGGAGCCCTTGTCCACGAGCGCACCCTCTGTGCGGACACTTTCGAGCTCGCCCACTCCGACTACAGCATAAAGCCCGCCAAGCCGGTCATCGCGAACGAGATGAACGACATGGAGGTAATCCAGAACAACATCATCATCCCGTACTTCTATGGAGCTATGCCCAACATGGGACTCTATTACAGCCCCGATGGACCATTCGGAAACCCCGCGGACCTGATGAGGGAGTTCAAGATAGAAGAGGCACAGCAGCAGGCCGAGGCAGCTTCCAAGCACCTTGCCAGGGATATCGCATATGTGTCGACCAAGATATACAGCGCCGGTTCCGATGGTTTCAACTTCGACACCACCGGTTCCGCCGGTGATGCGGACTTCGTTGGAACACTCCACGGAGTGGAGCAGCTGAGAAAAGAGTGCCCCGACGCCAACATAATGGTCGGTATGGCCGGAGAGAACGTCATGGGTATCCACGGAGAGATCGAATACAACGGCCAGGTCGTTGCGGGAATGTTCCCTCACCAGCAGGTAAAGCTCGCTGAGAAGGCTGGCGCAGACGTCTTCGGACCGGTTTCGAACACGAACACCGGAAAGAGCCTCGCGTGGAACCTCGCTCGTGCGGTCACCTTTGTGAAGGCATGCAGTGAAACCTCCAAGCTCCCCGTCCATGTCAACATGGGCATGGGAGTAGGCGGAATCCCGATGTCGGAGACCCCGCCCATGGATGCGGTCACCCGCTGCAGCAAGGCTATGGTCGAAGTTGCGAAAGTCGACGGAATATAGGTAGGCGTCGGCGACCCCGCCGGCATGGCTATTGCCCACTTCGTCGCCTCCGGAATGGGAGGGATCAGGACTGCAGGGGATCTTGTCGCAAGGATGGAGTTCACCAAGCGCATGAAGGTCGACAAGGCGAAGGAGTACGTGGCTAAGAAGCTCGGAGTTACATCTTTCGATCTGTCCGATGAGTATGTGTTCAGGGACCTCAGAGAGGAGAGGGGCCTCGGTGTAATAACCGGAGTTCCGAAGACGCCTAAGGGAATCGCGGCCAAGATGAATATCGAGGACCTCCTCGGTATAAAGATCAACAGCTGCGAGAGATTCAGGCAGTATCGCGCGAAGAGGTAAACATAAACCATAAAGTCCGGGCTCACGCCCGGACAAAATATTATTTTTAAAACGGGAAACGGAGGTTCAAAAATGTCAGTTCTAGCGGATGCTATGAGCTGTGTTTTTGAAACGGGGGGTAGAGATATTGGAAGCAAACGCAAATTATGATGATACAAAAGCCAGCATGGTAGAAAAGATAAATGCTAGGCGCAAGCTAGACAACAAGAGGAGAGTACTATTCGGTTACGCGATGGCGCTTTTCTGTGCAGTGCTCTGGGGACTTTGGTATATCCCAGGGGACATGGTATGGTATTTGGACCCGTTCGTCACGATGCAGGCCGAAATCACTGCAATGACCGGGAGCGAGACGACATCTTTCATGGTCTTCGCGGTCATGATCACAGGAATCAACGCACTGCTGATAGTTTTGACACTATGCATCTGGAATCTGTTTATGGGTAAGTTCAGTGAGATGAAAAGGACCTTCAAGGAAGTCAAGGCTGCCGACAAATGGTATTTCCTTGCCGCAGCATGCGGTGCGACCGCGGTCCTGGGAAGTTTCATGGCAATGGGATTCATAGGGGCGGCCTTCGCCGCAGTTACAGCCCTGATGTACCCCGTCGTGGGATCGATAGTATCCAGGACATGGCTGGGCCAGAAGATATCCAGGCGTGCAATGATGGGAATCATCGTCATAGTCCTCGGAGGCATAACCGCTTATGTCTCGGGCTTCATCGATGAAGTGTCCTCGGGTAACATACCGGTATGGGGATTCATAGGAGGAATAATGGCAGCCGTCGGATGGGGATTCGAGGGATGCTTCGCAGGAAAGGCTCTGGATGTTTCCGAGCCTGATGTCGGTCTCCACATGAGATTCATTTTCGAGACCCTCATTTGGTGGGTAATTGTAATACCGATCCTTGCTATCGCAGGGTTCCCGATGTTCGATTACCTCGGAATGATCTTCGAGCCCACAATGTTGACGGTCCTCATAATGCTGGGTCTGACATTCGGTTTCTGCTACGTCGCCTGGTACAAGTCGTTCCCGCTCATAGGTGTCGGTCGTGGACAGGCGGTCGGAAGCGTTTATGCTATAATGGCCGTCGTGTTCATTTACATGTTCACGGGAGCCAACCCCGGATGGCTGCTGGTACTCGGAGCAGTCATTTGTGTCATCGGAGGAGGATTGATGGCATCTGAAGGGTCCGAAGAGATATCCAGTCTTCGTGAGACGGGGGCGGTAGAATGATGGAGGGACGCCCTGTAAAATTCCGCCTGCTCGAGATCTTCGCAGAAAAGGGACATCTTTGGAACTATGAGATAACCGATATCATGGCTAATGAGTACAAGGACAGGAAAAGCAAATATGGACAGCAGGCCACGAACTGGGACCTCATCGAGCTCGCAGCTTCAGGTTTCATCAAAGAGACCGACGCATCTATCGATGAGAACAAGAGAAACGGCAACCTCCTTATCGAGTATGGGCTCACGTCCATCGGAAGGGGCGAGCTTGAACGCCTGAAGAACACCATCAGCCCAAGAGGTGAGTGAAATGTGGACAGACCAAGTTAACTTGGCCGATAACTGGAGAATAGCCGTCGAGTACTGCGCCGGCGGGCTTCCCGGTTCGGAATATCTGTGGATGGCGGCAATACTCGTTTCATCGGTTGCGGCCTTGCTGGTATCCAGATGGATGGTCAGCAAGTTCTGATTTGATAAAACCGTTTGGCCACTGACTGTAAACCTCTTACCAAACAATTTACGGTTTGCAAAAACCAGCAAAGTCCTGCATAACGCAGGAATAAAATATATGGGGGGATAAAATGACAGAAACATCGCACCTTCAGAGGACCATTGACTGGAAGCAAGGTATGCTCATAGCGTTGGGCGTACCTATTCTCATTTTGCCGTCAATCGGTTACTCTGCAGGATATTTGTGGGGATTTTCCATAGTAATGTGGATATTGTCCGTTCTTCAGGGATTTGTTCAGAACGCTGCGTTTGGCGAGATGACTACAACTTTCTCCGACGCTACCGGCCTTCCGGGATGTGCGCAAAAGGTGTTCTCTAAGAAAGGAGATTCAAAATCCAAATACGATCGCGGTAAATTCATCGGTGCATTCTGTGCTTGGTGTTATTGGTTCGCATGGTGCCCGGTAGTTGCGATATTCACACTGACGATTGGTACATATGTGAGGGGATTCATTCCAGATCTGGCCGATGCTGGAGTATGGCTTGATCTTCTAATCGGTCTTGTAATCGTCGTAGGGATGATAATCATAGGTGCCCGTGGACTCACAGGTGGGTCGGTCACGGCCCTTATATTAGCACTTGTATCCTTGGTACCTCTGATTATAATCCTTGTAGCTCCCTTCTTCACGGGAGATTTCACAACAGCAAACATAACAGGTAACTGGTTACCCTTTGACTGGAGCTGGGGTTCTGGTGACATTGTTATATTCCTCGGGATAATGGCTATGGCACAATGGAGTGCCTGCGCATGGGAAACAGCTGCGGTCTATGGTCCTGAATACAAGAAACCCAAGTCGGACGTACCCAAAGCGCTCTTCTCCTGTGGAATAATCTGTCTCATGCTCTACGCATTGACCCAGATGTCTGTGGTCGGAACTCTTGGAATCGATGGGATTGCAAACGCACCGATAGATCCGCTGAACCCGATGTCTCAGATTATCTTCGGCGATGCGGGACAGATTGTTGCGATGATAATGTTGATATGCGCGATGCTTATGATCATCCAAACCGGTTTCCTCGGTTCCTCCAGGACGCTGTACTCCATGAGCCTTGAGGGCAATATGCCTAATTGGTTCGCGAAGACCAACGCACGCGGAAATCCCATCAACGCTATGATATTCGTGAGCGTGTTCAACTTGGCGCTTGTGCTAGTGCAGAACCCAGTGGCGGTTTTGGCTGCATCGTCGATGGGATATACACTGGCGGTCGGTATCGCACTTGCAGCGTACTATAAGTCCAAGACGGTGGAGCCCTTCAAAAGCATGGAAAGGCCGTTTGGTCTGCCCGGATGGTACCGGTATGTGGCTCTGATAATGGTTGTCTATGAGATCGGTGTTCTGCTCCCGTGCCTGGCATATTTGAATTACGTGGACTACGATGCAATTTCCGTGATTCTCGGAGTTGTAATACTGACGGTATTCGTACCTATTTGGATGGTTACACAAAAATATCACAAAGAAAACAGGTCGCAAGAAGAGCCAATTTCGCAAGCTTAAGAATAAAACCTCACGGGGCGCATGCCCCAATTTTAATTTTTTTTCAAAATAAAAATTATTATATATACGTTTCACGAATTAAATTTTACATAGGTAAGTTTTAAATACTATTTACCTACACAACTTTTCGACACGACATAAATTAATATATTACGTGAGAACATGTAGTTTTAACTCTATAAGTGATAGGCTGGTGGAAGGTTACATCCACCAACGTGCTATCAATTTGTTGCGTGGCCCATTGGGCGCGTACAGAGGAAACCGCTTCAAGGAGGAGAAAATTTGACACAGAAAGATCTGAACGAGAGAGC
>DAUY01000014.1 GCA_002505345.1 Methanomassiliicoccaceae archaeon UBA370
TTTCTCACATTTTATTGCGGTATGTTTTACACCATCCTTACTGACCCTTGTCATATCAATATAATTCTCTCTTGTTAATCTAAAACCATCTGGCTTTGTACGCAGTTCCGTGTTGAAATGTATCATGGACATATCAAGAAATGATTTTGAATCTATTTATCCCTTCTTAAATTTACAATTTATATCTCCGTCCGGTTTATACAGGATGCCATTATGAATTTCATTTTCTTTGAAATAACCTTCATATCGGTCCCGTAGGGCGACAATATCTTACTCCGCCATGCAATATTCCAGAGACGAAGACACAGGATGCATGTAATAGCGTATGAGTGGGTCAATGATGTTTTTGGTCATGCAAAAAGAGGCCGTAACCCCTAGACTTTCTGTGCAAATTTGAGTAACTGTAACCGAGCGTTTTTGCTGTCTGTCGTAAAGTCATGCCTTTAGCTGCACATTCGGCCACAAGCTCCATGTCTACGTCCATCTTCGGCCGTCCTATAGGACGGCCGGATTTAGTGCCGTGCTTTTTCGCATAGTTCAATCCCTTCCGGACCTTGAGGCTGTGCATCTCCCTCCATTGCTCCCCTTGATTTGTTGCTATGTAGTTGATCGTCTTCTCGATCCCGTCCTCCGGACGGATCTGCATCGATGTGTAACGGAGGACCGTCCCCCTCGGCTTGATGATTTTAAGGAGCGATTCCATATCGTCATTAGAACGGGAGATCCTCGTAGGATCCTGCGCGACGATCAGGGAGACCTGATGCGTCATCAGGTATCCGATCATAAGCTGCAGTCCCGGACGGTCGAGGTTCCCTCCGGAGAAGCCCTCATCCCGGAATACCTCCATGACCTGCATCTTGTTGAGGTCGCAGAATTTGCGGCAGTCTTCAACCTGCATTTCCGGGCGCTGCCCTTTATCGTCGGTGGAGCTCCTGACGTATATAACGGCCGTCATTCCCTCATAAGGATCCATAGTTCGCCTCCCCTTCAGGGTGGAATCTGTCCCATACCATCTCACCATCATACTGCGCATATCTGAGCTCGCATTGTTCGCACACGCCCGTAACGTACGTGTGTTGTGACTTCCGCTCATAGTGGGTTCTGATATGGTCGTCGCATCCGCACCGGGGGCATTTCACAATGGACTTTGGGACTTTCTGCCTCTCCAATATCTGATCTGCGCATTCCTCGAATGCCCTCGAGATATTGTTAGTGGACGTTCTGCATCCACCTCTGTAGGTCACGCTGCATAGCACCTCTGCGATCTTAGCTGCGTTTTCTTCGATGAAATGTAACAGCCCGTCCGGGTCGATACCGACGCTGGCTAGCCATTCGCCGAAATCGGAAAAAATCAGTATCGGCAGAACGGATTTTCCGCTTTCGGACAGACCGTATTTCCCCCTCGATGCAACTGCCACGGCGACGGCCGCTATCCGCGGGTCGTCAGAATACACATAGCAGCAATCGGAAGGATTGACTACCTCATACTTCATGAAGCCAGACTCGACGGTCATTCTACCATGCATCCTTCCGTCCCCCTAGTAGATTCAGAATCTATCTTCCTCTGTGAGGTAACCGGAAACCCAAGAACCGTTGCCATTTCCGCAAGATCTACCAGACGGCTTTCCGACTGATTGATTTTGATGAAAAAATCGAGATCTTCCATCATCTGCCATAGTTCACGCACTTTGCGCTCCGAGGTTGTTATTTTTCCGAATATCAGGACTTTCCTGAATTCGGTCAATGTTATCTTCTCGCGGCTCCCGATTTGAACGGGCCCATAGATCCAAAGGAAATGTTTGTTCAGCGCAGTGAGGACACCATCGTATGTTATTGTCGGTCTTCCCATTTTTTTCACCCTTTTCAAAGATTTTCAAAGAGACACACAGACACACAGACACACACGCACATTCCGCAGTTTTCAGTCGGGGCCAGACGGTCGTCGTTACGACCGTATGGCCCCGACATAGCGTCCGCTAAACTATCACGTCGGTTTGGGGTTGGGGTGTGTCGGGAAGTAAGCGAAAGGGGGGGCGCAACCGACGGCGGCGGACCCCCTCTTTTTTACTACCCAGCAATCCGATTTTCACCCGCGAACAACCGACATGAAACAGGTTTGTGCGTGTGTGTCTGTGTGTCTGTGTGTGTCTCTTTGACTTATTACACCGGCCCGGGACTTTAACCCGAGAGAGCACTCGCTCAAGTCGGTGATCCTTTGAGATCCGCACATATAGACCATGAGTCCAATCTTGTCTGAATTCCGGTCAGTCATAGATCTCGCCCCCATCATCGATTAGTTGATTGACAATACTCTGCAGTTTTTTCAACATGATTTCGATCTTAGCATAATTGTCTTTGATAAGGTAGGAATACATCAGGACGATATCGTCACTGTCGAGCGTCTTGTCAAGATGGGCGGTCATGTCTTCCCACATCTGCCACTTAATGTATGCTTCAATAGTCTGGCGATCAATGTAACCCATGAAGGTCTCCGGCAGCATCAGATCGCCTCCGGATATGTTTCCGGAGGGGCCGAAGCCCCTCCTTCCCATTTTTCTGACGTATGTTCCCGCACAGAAGGTGTTTTGCCGGCGGAGAACACGAACTCCGCCGGCCTGAAAGCCCCATCTAAAATTTGGATGATGGGATAGCATGGGGCCGTCAGCGTGAACCTGCGGCCGCACTCGGCCGAGGTAAAGGGTTTTATCGAATCGGACATGGGCCTGTCCGTCATTCCCTGGGCGCGGCCAGGATTATACGTCTCGCCTTCGAGGCGAGATCGTAGATGAGAGTCTCCATCTCCGTACAGGTCTCCGCGCTCATCATCGGAGAGTAAGCGAACGAGACTTTCGCCATCGTATGTATGGCGCTCCCATTCTCCACGATCTGGAATGTCAGCGTCTTCTCTACCATCTCGTCCGGGCGCGTAGCGTCCGCTGTAGGTTGATTCTTGTTCATATATTGCAACACCTATCGGAGTTAATCCGATTGAATACGATAATATCATATCAATATTTATCTGTTTTGATATGATTCCATAATATCTAATGGCAGAAAATAAACCGCGCTTGAGCATTACTGTTGAGCAAAATCTGATAGATTGGATAGATTTGCAAATTGAAAAGCGAGTCTTTGCGAACAGATCGCATGGTGTCGAAGCGTGTCTATTCTGGTGCAAAGAGGCCTTTGAAAGGGGTGAGTTGCCACCGAGATAAAGGTGTTGCAGACCCAAAAATTGAATCGGCAGCAACTCATTTTTAAACTGTTTCATCGAGATCATTCTTCAGCCCCCTCGGACTGCAACACATAAACGCTCACGTAGCCGCGCTTCCCCTCTGCGGGGAATTTTTCCAGGAAGCCCTGATCGCAGAGCTTGCTCAGTTTGCGGGAAACCTCCGCCTGTGCGCACCCTATAAGCTCGCTGAGGTCGGCGCTTGTTGCCTTCCCGCCCGCATCGGCGAGTGCCGAGATCACGATCTCGATGGAGACCATTACGCCGGAACCTCCCGATCGGCCCGCCAGACATGGGCGTCCCGCCGGACATCCACACGGCGGACGAGCCCGCGGCGTTCCATCGACATCAGTGCCCCAGTTACGGTCATGGGCGTCATTGAATAGTCGATGTCCCGGCGGATGTCCTGTGCGGTCGCATTGCCTAGCTTCGTCAGAGATTCGAGGACCGTAGCATTCTTCTCGCTGAGGTCGGTCATACTTTCGCCCTCTTTCTTGTCGATAAGTCGGACCAGATCCTAGTCTCGTCCCCGGTTAGTAGATCGATCGCCAGGATAGCGGACGCGATGGTGCGGACCTCCGTGGACGAGAGTCCGGGATTGGAGTCGTGCCATGGATTATATGTCGCTTCTCCAGGACTTACAGCCAGCAGCACATCGCGGATGGCGCTGCGGATCTCGCGCAGAGTGTCGCACTCGCAGGCGGAGATCATGCAGAGGCCTCCTCTACGAGCGTCCCGATTCCCTCGCCATTATAGTGGCGGCGGTAGGTGCAGATCAGTTGTGCCTGATCGCACTGGTCTAGGAGCGGGCACCCTATGCACCTGCTCGAGGACGCAAGAAGGAAGGTTGCCGCGCAGTCGACGCTCGGCTTGAGAGGACAGGATGTCATCATTCTCCCTCCTTGATGAGCTCTTCAAAACAATCTGCGAATCTCTTTCCGCCTTCCGGTCCAAATATCAGTTCTTCGATGTTTTCCGGACAGCTTTCCAAAACAGATTTTCCCGAGGCCAGCCAGTGTCTGGAAGAACCTGAGAAATCTGCGCGAGGCTACCACTTGTTTTCCAAGCCCGTATGCCAGGCTTCCATATCTTGTCAGTCGGCCGATATCTGCTCAGTATTCCCCCAGGTCCTTGATGTCGATGTATCTGGCGTCCAGGTACTCGGCCAATCTGCGTGCGTCGTCCTTCCTCTTCACATCGTATATCTTTCCCGAGTTTATTACCGTCCATTCGATATTCGGATTTTTTATAGCGGCTGCGATGCGCTTCACCTCTCCCGCCGGGTCGGCGCATGGGAATGCGGGCAACGTCGCGCATCCGTCGGTTATCAGCATGATATAGCATTTCTCCCCGGGATGCTTCCTGAGGTAGTTCACCGCATAGTCCCTCGAAACGATGATTGCGCTGGCCAGCGGGGTCGATCCCCCTACCGGGGCTTGTTCGAGCGTATCACAGATCAGCTCCACGGAACGGGTGAACGGCACCGCGACCTCGGCTGCCCGTTCCCTGAATGTGACAAGTGCCACCCTGTCCCTTTTGACATAGCTTTCCATGAGCATGGACCTTATCGCATTCTGCACAACGCCCATCATTCCTCCCTTCACAAGGGAGCCGCTCACATCCACGGCAAAGATGAATGAACACGATTTTCGTCTGGTCCTTATCTTCTCCCTTATGTCCTGGGCTTCGATCTTTATGCTCAGCCCATTGGAACCTCTGATGGTCTGGAAAGGGGCCGCCGCACGTACGGTCGCATCGAAAGCAGGATCGGAGGTCTTACCACGCGGTATCCTGAATCCCCTGTACCTTCCTGAGTTCCTCATCGAAAGCGGGGCCCTCTTGCTCCTTATGCCTGCGATCTCGTGCAGACGGAACGCCTCCAGCTCCTCGATCTCGTCCAGGGCCTCCCTGGCCTTCTCGTATATCGTGTCGTAACGCGATGCCGCGGACGGAGGCGCATCGGAAGGAGTTGGATCGCCGTTCTCTTCGGGCACCTTGTCTTCCTCGGAACATTCCGGCGCCGGGACCTGCACGTCCGGAGCCGTTTCCTCCACAAGCACGGTTTCTTCGGCCTCTGCCTCTGTAAGCGCAGCGGCCTCCGCATTAACCTTCTCTTTCTCCGCCTTGGAGGATCTCCTGTGGGAAAGGCAGAGGACGAGCGCATCGCTGATGTCGGAATCGGAGACCCGGGTCCTGCCGTCGAGAGCGGCCAGCGCTTTGGAGACCTTTGCCGCAGATATGTCCCCGCGGTGGCCGCGTACGTTCAGCTCTCTGCATATCTTCACTATCGTGATCACATCGTCCCTACCCAGGACCACCGATGCGAGTATCTTCCTGGCACTTTGTATCGCATCGGCAACATCGGAATCGCTTTCCCGATAGATTTCGTAAAATGCAGACATGTCCTTGTTATGATCCATGTCTGCGAGGATTATCTCTGCCCTCTTTCGGACATCGTTTTCGGGAATTATGTTGACGCATATCTCGAACCTGTCGGCTATGCTGTCCGGGATGTCTCTCTCCGAAGGGTCCATCGATGCTATCGCAGATGTTTCGATGTAATATTCTGCAGATGCCCCTTCTCTTTCCACAATGACCTTTCCGGACTCGACGCACTCCATAAGGGAATCCAGGGTCCTGCCGTCCATGAGATTCGCGTTGTCTACGTATATCAGGTTCCCATCGGCCCGGCTCAGCAGTCCTCCCGAAACCGTAGCTTTGCCTTCGCTCACGGCCTTCTCCAGGTCAAGTCCGCCGAATAGCTGGTCGTCGGTTATGTTCTGGGGGACGTTGATCATTTCCCTCCCGGAAAGAACATCGGCGAATGCTCGGACCAGCAGGCTCTTGCCTGTGCCCGACGGACCTTTGATGAGCACTCCGTTTATGCTCCCGTCGACCGCCAAGCACATGAGGGCTTTCTTTGCGAGCGACATCCCGCGCACGGCGGAGAACGGAAGTGACCTCAGTACGTCTTGATGCATTCGTTGAGTTCCTCTCTGTCCAGTCCGCTTTTTTCGAACGGTTTTTTCTTCACACGGTGTGTAAGTACCATCGGGGCGACGGTTCTGAAATCATCCCTGTCGATCGAGTCCTTGCCCTCGAACGCCGCGTTGGCCCTGGCGGCCCTGACCAAGGTGATATCGGCCCTGTGGCCTTCCATCTTGAAATATATGGCTATATTTGAAGCGACCTCGACCATGTTCTGGCTTACCTGGACGTCCTTGACCCTCTCCCTTGCCATAGATATCTTTTCACGCAGAGCCTCGGTCTCGGGGCGGAATTTCTCAATGAAAGCATCCGGTTCCGAATCATACTCCAGCCTTCTCATGACGACCTCTGCTCTCGAGCTCACATACCTGTCGCCGACTATGTCGACACAGAGCCCGAACCTGTCCAGGAGCTGGGGCCTGAGCTCGCCCTCTTCCGGGTTCATCGAACCTATCAGAATGAATTTCGAGGGGTGTGAAAACGATACGCCCTCTCTCTCCACATAGTTCACTCCCATGGCTGCGGAATCCAGGAGAAGGTCTACTATATGGTCCTCCAGAAGGTTGACCTCGTCGACGTACAGAATGTTCCTGTTAGCCTGTGCCAGAACCCCGGGCTCGAACCTTTTCTTACCTGTCTGAAGAACATGTTCCAGGTCCAGTGTGCCTGCTATACGGTCCTCTGTTGCGCTCAGCGGCAGCTCCACCACGCGGATCTGTCCTCTGTCTACCTCCTGCCTGACCCCTTCCTCCCTTGCACTCATGCATTCGGAACACAGCAACTCAGGATGAGAGGGGTCGCACCGGAATCTGCACCCCTTAACGTACTCAATTTCGGGAAGCACATGTGCCAGAGATCTGACGGCCGTGGACTTTGCGGTACCTTTTTCGCCTCTGATCAAAACCCCGCCGATACCTGGATCGACGATATTTAGGATGAGGGCCCTCTTCATATCGTCCTGGTCCACTATCGCAGTGAAAGGAAACGAACGTTTTTTGGATATCATTGTAACGGAACGTCAGCGCATTCTGACTATTAATTCCATTCCGACCTGCCAGAGTGCATGTTTTTATAACTTTTCAGTTCGCTGAAAGCGCTCGGTATTTGACAGATCTTCATTCCTTTCCCTAAAACGGAGACGCACATGGGAGGTCAAAGACAGAATTGGAAGCTCGATCAGCGGACCTACGATCAGTATGAGAAGTATCAACGGATTGTTCGGGAATATGGCAACTGCGATAGCCAGAGAAAGAGGGGAATTTCTGGCCATGGTCGTGAATATCAGGGACGTGGAATCATCGAAGCTTAAGTGCGCACCTCTGGAGACGATTGACGATATCCCGTAGTTTACCGCGAAGAATATCAGCATCGGTAAGATCATCATCAGCAACACCGACAGGTTCTCCGCGAGCACCCCGCCCTCTGAAGAAAACATGGACACTATAGCCAGGCAGAGGAATGCCAACTGTATGTCGTCGCTTTTAGCGGTGAGCCTTTCCCTTGCGGTTTCGACCGCCTTCACCTTGCAAGCAAGTTGTTTCAGAACGACAGAGAGCAGTATCGGGATCAGAAGGATTGCTACAAGCCCCGTGAACATTGATGCCGGTTCGAAGTTGATCTTTTCGCCGATGAAAAGGAATAGATAAAACGGAAGCAAAAGTATCTGCAGCACGAGGTTCAGAGGCAGTATTGAGCTGCTTAGAGGTATGTTCCCCTTCGACAATGACGTGAACACCAAATACCAATCAGTACAGGGGGTGACAAGCAACATCAATATCCCGATCTGGATATCGATGGAGCCGGCGAAGAATACCATCCCCAGAACAACGGCGAACAGGGGAGTCCATACAAAATTGATTATCAAAGCCCAGGAAGTGAACTTGACGTTGAGGAAAGACTCCTTCAACCTCTTTATGTCCACTGATAGGAAGACAAAGAAAAGCATCGCCACGAGGAACGGTTCTATCAAAGAGGATGACCAGCTCCCGAACCCCGTATATATGCCCAGAAGAACTCCCGCGATGGCGGACATGATGATGAAGAGCGGCTGGACCTTCTCCCCGTATTTCACAATCTGCCCACTGGCTTTACGGCTTATATAAACTACTGCACCCTCTCTACTGAGATTTTCTTGATTTGGAATAGGGCACCCGTCAGTGTCTTCACCGTCCGGGCATATCGATAGTTTCTTGAATGTGCCAGATCTTGATGGTATTGTGCGGTCCAAGATATTTCCCGTGAATTCCCGGGACCGACGGGATTTCCGCGGAGTTTCCTTCTAAAATGTTTGGTGCCCTTCCTGGCACTCTCAGGCAAGATCTATGCACACCGTGCCGCAGAAATCAAGGGCAATCTCGAATTCGCCGCAATATCCTGCCGACAGCATGCCTTCGGTGTCAAGCCAAAGTTCTCTCGGTGACTCGTCTGCATCCATGCGATCTTACCACCGTCGACTGCATATTTTTACCTTCTATGGAAGGTTTGGCATTTCAGATGATGCGCCCGCGCGTCAGAGAAATTATATTATGGGGGACGGGTTACAGAGGGAAGAGGGTTGATGTGATCGAAAGAAACACGGTATTGAGAAACCTTGAAAGGTACGATCTCGGCCAAGCGAAGGTAGGAGTTCTCGCTTCGCATTCCGCACTGGATACGTGCGACGGCGCAGTTTCGGAGGGTTTCAAGACCGTAGCGGTGTGCCAGAAGGGCAGAGAAAAGACTTTCAGCAATTATTTCAAAACACAGAGGGACACCGAAGGCAATGCCGTAAGGGGAGTCGTCGACGAGACCCTGGTGCTTGACAGATTCTCCGACGTGCTCAAGACAGAGGTGCAGAAGGACATCATGGGAAGGAATGTACTTTTCGTACCCAACCGGTCCCTGGTCGCCTACTGTGGTATCGACGCGATAGAGGATGATTTCGCGGTTCCCATGGTCGGAAGCCGCAACCTCCTGAGGTCCGAGGAGAGAGGGGACGAAAGAGATTACTACTGGATCCTCGAGCAGGCAGGGCTACCCTTCCCGAAAAAAGTGGAGAAACCGGAGGACATAGACGGCCTGACCATAGTAAAGGTCCACCACAAGGTGAAAAAGCTTGAAAGAGGATTCTTCACTGTCAAAGATTACGACCAGTTCGTTGAAAAGTCCACCGAGCTCATACAGCAGGGGGTCATCGAAGAGGACTTCCTGTCACATGCGAGAATGGAGCAGTACGTGATCGGTCCCGTTTTCAACCTGGATTTCTTCCACTCTCCGCTTGAGGAGAAGGGCGAGAAGATAGAACTGCTCGGGGTCGACTGGCGTTTCGAGAGCTCTCTCGACGGATATGCCAGGCTTCCGGGTAAGCAACAGGTCGAACTTGAGGAGATGGGCGTATTGCCGGAGTACACGGTATGCGGCCACAATTCCGCAACGCTTAGGGAATCGCTGCTTGACAACGCCTTCAAACTAGCCGAAAAATACGTGAAGGCCACTCAGAAGTTCTACGATCCCGGAGTCATCGGGCCTTTCTGCCTTCAGACCTGCGTAGACAAGGACCTTAATTTCTTCATTTACGACGTGGCGCCGCGCATCGGCGGCGGAACAAACGTCCACATGTCTGTCGGCCATCCCTACGGAAACGCCCTCTGGAGGAAGGAGATGAGCACCGGAAGGAGACTCTCCATGGAGATAAGGCGCGCCATAGAGCAGGAACGCATCGAGGAAATAATAACGTGAGGCTTTTAAATGAACAGCAAAAAAACCATACTGGCTATAGTATTGATGGCACTGATTGCCGTTCCGGCCCTTTCCCTGTACGACTCGGATGAATGCGAAGCCGCACCCGTGGGAAACTGCCTCATAATAGATACCTCGAGCATATCCTCCGGAGGATTCGACACGAGGACGGCGGGATATGTCGACGTCACGATAATCAACAACACTGATGCTCAAGCTTCGGTGCTGGTGTTCATAACATATGAGAACAAAACATCCAGGCTTGCCGAGGAGACGGTCACGGTAGATGCCGGCAGCTCTGCAAGGGCCACGCTCAATTTCACAATTGGCTCCGCAGGCACCAAGAACCTGACGGTATGGGGAGAATCCGATGACGCCGAGTTCCTCACGGACAGCGACGACAACACGCTTAACTCGGCGAACTTCACCATAGAGGTAAAAGAATCCATATGGTCAAGCTGGACGACATATGCGGCCATAATCGCCATAGTCGCGCTTATAGCCTTGGCGGTGTTCCTGAAATACCGCAATGCACCGAAAGCCGAGCAGACGGTGACATTCACCGAACTCGAGGAGCAGAGAAGGGGCAAGACATCCCAGAAGTCCGTCCAGGCAAAGGCTCCCACCACAGAGAAGAAGAAGTACCAGGGCAAAAGCAAGAAATGACCTGGAGATTCGTCGACCTCGGGGCAGTCCCCCCTGAATACGGCGCGGCCGCAGACGCGGCGGTATTCGGGGAGGTCTCCGGCGGACGTTCACCGGGCACACTTCATATCTACAGCCGCGACATGATGACGGTTTCGCTTGGAAGATTCAGAGATCTGGATACGGACGTCAGAAGGTACGCCTTGGAACGTCTGGGCATAACCGCCGTGAGGCGCATAAGCGGAGGGAGCACGGTCCTCACCGGCCCCTCCCAGATTATATACTCCTTCACCTCGGAGGATTTTTTCCGGAGCAAGAAGGATTCTTACTCCGAGATATGCGGATGCGTAGCTTCGGCATTGAGGTCCCTGGGCCTCGATGCCGCGTACAAAGAACCTAACGACATCCTCTCCGGGGGCATGAAGATCTCCGGAGGGGCGCAGTACCGTGCGGGAGGATTCCTCATTCAGCACGGAACTGTGATAGTTGAACCTGAACCTCTGATCGAAGAGGTCCTGATGCCTCTCAAAGAACGCAGCTATTCCTGCACCACATCGATATCCGAACGTCTGGGACATTCGGTTTCGAGAGGCTCCGTCGCAGAGGCTCTGAGGGGGGCGTTCCGTAAAAAACTGTGCCCCGATCTATCGGACGGAGAACTCACGAAGGGAGAATTGCGTTTCATCGCAGACAACTCTGACCGGTTCAGAGTCTGAGCTTTGGGTCCCTGAGGTCCACAAGTGCTACCTGGCGGGGGTCCATGAAGAACCCGGCCTTCTTGTGAAGCAGTATCGAGGGCGCGTTCTCCGGCTGGATCGTGCTGTGGGCAACGTCCGCTCCCTGGGCGATGCCTTCCTTAAGGCATGCGGTCAGCAACCTGTACGCGATCTGGTTGCGTCTGAAGTAAGGATGCACGCCCATGTTCTCGATCCATACGAGGTTCTCCGCATCGGCTATGTGATGTAACATCTGGGCGAACAGGAATCCGATGACCTCGTCGTCCTCCACCGCGACGAAGCTCAGCCCGCTTTCAAGATACGCTCTGAAATGCTTCCTGCTGCTTGCACCAAGGTTCTCCTTCCACTCTTCCGGCAGTTCCTCCCATTTGTTCTCGATGGTCGCTTTGAAGTACTCTCTGATACAGGAGATCTCCAGCTTTCGGACCCCTTCGAGGTCCTTCAGCTTGAGTTTGCGTATCTCCATCACATCTCCTCCGGGGCGCCCATTCCTAGACATTCCAGAACGTTCCTCAGAACGATCTTTGAACATTCGACGAGCGTCAGCCTCGCGTTCGCGCTTGCGCCGGAAGAAAGGACCGGCACGGCGGCATAGAACTGGTTGAAGGCGGATGCGACCTCGTGCCCGTAAGCGGGAAGGACATGGACCCTCTTCTGGTTGCCGGCCTCCGCGATGACGGAACTGAATTTCGAAAGTACCTTGACCAGCTTGATCTCGTACTCGTCCGTAAGTTTCGAAGGGTCGGCATCACGTTCGAAATCCCCTGCCTTGCGGAGCATGCTGCATGCCCTGGCATGCACATACTGGAGATAGGGTCCGCTGTTTCCGTCGAAGTTGAGAGCCTCTTTCCATGTGAAGACGAACTGTTTCTCAGGCTGGACGCGGACCACGTTGTATCTTATGGCTCCTACGCCTATGACGCGGGCCGTCTCGCGCATCCTCTCTTCGCTCATGTCGTCGCGTCTGCTCCTTATCTCCTCGTATGCGCGTTCGACGGCCTCGTCTATCAGGTCGTCGAGGTAGACGACGACGCCCTTCCTTGTGGACATCTTGCCCTCCGGGAGCGACACAAAAGCATAGAACATCGGTTCCGGCTCCATCACGCATCCCAGGATCCTCAGGGCGTACGTCAGCTGCTGCGAACCCAGCTTCTGGTCCTCCCCCAGGACGTCTATGACACGGTCGGACCTCGAGAATTTGCTCATATGGTACGCTATGTCCCTCGTCGTGTAGAGGGTCGTCCCGTCCGACCTTGTGAATGTGAACTTGGTGTTCTTTCCGTTGACCCCGAACTCGGCCAGGTCCACATACCAGGACCCGTCCTCGGTCTGTCCGGCATAATCGGTCCTTTTCATCCTGGAGACAACACTGGCAGCAGAACCGTCCGCGATGAAGTCCGATTCCCACGTGTACCTGTCGAGGGCGACGTTGATGTTCGCCAGTGATTCCTTCAGGCCCTCGAGCATTATCTGGGCCGTGTGCCTCACAGACCCTATCACTTCCTGATCGCCCGCCTCGAACCTCCTGAGCATGTCCGATATCTGCTCCGCGACGGCGGGGTCCTCTTCCATCATCTTATTCGCTTTACGGTAGTAGGCTACGAGCTTGTGGTCGGTCTTGTCCCTCTCTTCCTCCTCGACCGATCCTTTCGGGATGTTCTCCACGCCCCAGGTCAGGATAACGACCTGTTTCCCCACATCGTTGACGTAGTATTCGGTGACGACCTCGTTGCCGCACATCTTCAGGCATCTGGCCAGCGTGTCGCCTATTATCGGGTTCCTGGCACGGCCGACGTGTATGGGCCCGGTGGGGTTCGTCGATGTGTGCTCCACGTTTACCCTGACGCCCGTCGGAGGAAGTCTGCCGTAACCGTCTCCTTTAGCCAGTATCTCATTGAGCGTCTCGGTTACCAGGACGCCACGGTCGATGCTGAAATTGACATACCCGTTCATTGATGAAACGGCGCTTATGGATCCGGAGGGCCTTATCATGCCCGCCAGCTTCTCCGCTATGTCTTTCGGTGATTTCCTCATTGTCTTGGCCAGGTTGAAGCACGGCACCGCCAGGTCGGCATCTCCGACAGAAGGGACCTCGATTATGAAATCGACCTCGGAGCCGGACTCGGCCAGTGCATTCCTCGTCGCAATTTCGACCTCGTTCCTGAAATCGTCTGCTATGCCCATTTTTCCACTACCTTATGCCAATTTGTACCTGAGGATCGCCGCTATTCCTCCGAACGCTTTGATCAACATGTCCCCTTCCTCCGATTCCGGAGAAATGATCTGAAGACTCGTGCCGAAGCCTTCCGCTAACTCGAAGAACTCGTCCACGAGGTCGTTGTCTTCTATGACCTGCGCCAACTGGCCGCACTCGCTGCACAAGTGCTTGCCTTCGGAATTGTCGACTACCTCTTTTGTTACGTGCCCTGACTGACACTCGAGCGTTATGTGCCTCTTGTTGATGGCCTCGGATATAAGCAGCGTGTCCACCGCCCCTGCCTCGGTCGCAGCCCGGACATCAGGATAACCGTATGAGGAGAGCCCTCCGTCCGGCTTCCTGATCTCATCGAGGAGCCTCTGCACGTGCTTTTTCTCTTCTGTGAGCTTGATGCCTTCCATCGTGTCCTTGGCCATTTCGACCAGTTCCCTTATTCCCGACTCGTCGGTATTCCCGGTGTCGAACAATGGCGAGACGACCTTCTTTCTAAGCTCGTGGTGCATGTATTCTTCTTTGATGAAGAAATCCTTTGTAGCACCGGGGCCTCCGACCACGATGCCTTTGAGCTCCGGCTTGTCCAAGAACGCCTCGGTGCAGTAATCGGCGACCTTCTTGTAAAATTCGTGGGCGGCGATCTCGATCAGACGTTCGAAACGGACGGATGACTGACCTCCCTGGTGGTGCTTGCTGGGAACAAGGGAGTCGAAATGCTTCAGGATCGATATTCTGGAGCCGCTTACTATGCCTATCGTGGCCTCCCTCCTGTCGATGGTTATCAGACCATACGATGTCTTGTCCAGTAGCATTGCCTCGAGAGTCTCGGTATAGAACTCGGAGTCGCACCTGTATAGGAATGCCGTTATCGGCTCCGGAGGTATGACTGTGTATTGGACCATCTTGGTCTGGTCCCCTGCCCGGGGCACCTCCCCGCAGAATATAACGAGTCCATTGGGCGGCGGGGACTTGTATGTTTTCAGGCGGGAAGCTATGGAATCTATGGCGCTTGTGACGTTCTTCATCGTGGTCTTGGACTTGATGTTAGAAGCCTGGGACTGTTCCTCTCTGAGGTAGGACATGACGTCCGAAATCTGTTTGGACTCGGGTATGTATACCGATATAAGCTCTGTGCCTCGACCTCGATACTGCATTATCTCCTGCATCGCCTTCTTGAAATCGTACCTAGCCCTGTCCAACGTACTCGAATCGCCCATTGTACGCACCTAATATTTTTATGTCAAGTGAGCCTCCGTAATATAAGTATTGGTGATATAACGGAGAAAGTAGTTGTCTCGATAGGCGGTTCGATCCTCATACCCGGAAGGAACGACGGCAAGTACATAGGCGAACTGGCCGCACTTCTGAAAGAATTGTCCTCCGAAGTTCAAATATCGGTGGTATGCGGCGGCGGAAAGACCGCCCGGTATTACGCTCAGACCGGACATGAGATCGGCGGCACAATGTACCAGCAGGACCTCTTCGGCATCAGCGCCACGAGGATGAACGCCGGCCTCCTGGACCTGGCGCTGGGTTACGGCAACTACCCTGATATCCCCGTGACGGTGGAAGAGGCGGTCTCGCGGTGCGAGGAGGGAGAGATCGTAGTCATGGGCGGGACCGAGCCCGGCCACACCACGGACGGGGTGGCATCTATGCTCGCCAGAGAGCTGAAGGCCGACAGGATCGTGAACGCTACGTCGGTGGACGCAGTGTACTCCGACGACCCGCAGACGGTCCCCGGCGCGGAAAGGTATTCGGAAATAACGATCAACCGGCTCGAGGAGCTGGTATACGGCGAGCACGGCGCATCGAAATCTGGGATCTTCGATCCTCTGGGAGTGGAAATCGCCAAGAACCACAAGATCGACATCTTCATGGTCCACGGAAGGGACCTGAAAGACCTAAGGTCAGCGATACTCGGCCAGAAGATAAAAGGCACCGTGGTCAGGTCTCACTGATCCAAGGGATCGAAGTCCGACGAACCGACGATCTCCAGTCCCTCGGATGCCGCCAGATCTTTTATTCTGGCGGCCTGTGGGGCCTTCATCGACTTCTTATGGAGGAATATGAGCTTGGTGCCGGTGGCCCTGCATGCTTCGCCGAGCATCCTGGAGACGTCTTCGTCGTCCCTGCCTTCGATCTGATAGTTCGGGACCATGTGTCCGAAGTCCGCCTTAAGGCTCAAGGCCGCCTCGGTGAACCTGGGTGCGTAATGCCCTCCGCCCACTCCGACTACAGCGGGATTTTCGCTGCCCTTATTGGATGCAAGCACATGTGCCAGTATATCTGCGGCATGCCTGTTGCCCCAATTGGAAGCATCGCTTCCGACCTCGATGAAGAACGTGGGCCGGTCGACCCAAGGACCATGATGCGTGACTTCAAAGCAAACCTGGGTCCCGTCCATGTCATTGAGCTTGGATATGCGCCTCAGCGCGTCCGTCATGTATCCCGGTGCGGACCTTACAAGCTCCCGAGGCCTTCCGCCGAGTTCATTGCCGTGGTAGTTGCCTATGGGGTGGACCGTCAACGCCGGGCGCCCGCTTTCCGAAGAATGCCTGGACATGAAGATCACCATGTCGGGGTCTGCGCCGAATTTACCCGCTACCTCGAGAACATCCTCGAAATCCACATGCCATCTTTGGGAGGAGAGCATGAACGTGTCTCCTTGACGCATCATAACAGCTCCGTCATCACGGCCGGCTTCTTCCCAGTCCATCATATCCAACAGACAGTCCCGCATGTTAGCCGAGGGAATATCGGGCTCGCTACAGACCAAAAGCCTTTTCATCGCCTGCCCCAACATCGACGGAATATATACGATGATACTAGAAAGACTATATGCGCATACCTGCATCAATATCCGTTAAAATGGAGAACGCAACTATTCGAGAGAGGATCCTCCTACATCTCAGCAGATTCAGGATGGTCAACGAGGAGGAGGTCTATAACCTGCCGTTCGACCTGACACAGGACGGCATAGCCGCCGCACTTGGAATATCCAGGGCCCATTCCTCGCTTGAGCTGAAGAAGCTCAGGCAATCGGGAAAGGTAAGGGAGAACCAGGTCCATGTGATCGGCTCGGGCATCAGACGTAAGGTCTATTACCTGGAACCTGACGGTAGAACGGAAGCGGAGCATGTCAAAAAGAAGCTCGAAGATGCGGGAATTCCCTTCGAGACCGTTCTCGACATGCGAAAATGCGACCCGGGCCTCATGTGGGATAAGCTCGGCCCCTCCGACAGGGACGCTCTGGGACTGGCCTGTGTCATCAGGGTGCCCGTGAACAAGAAGCTCCTTCCCCCCACGGATTCGGGTGTGGTCCCGGCCACCCACGAGGGCGTCGTATGCATATCCCCGGAGGTCAAAAAACGATACCTGGCCGCAGTGGACCCCGAATCGGTAAGGAAATGGAACAGCGCTGCCGCGGACTGGTGGATGGACAACCTCGGCGACGACCAGGAACGGCTTTATCATCTTTCGGCAGCCGGTCGTTCGGTGGAGGCGGACCGGCTGCTGGTCGGCAGGAGCGCGGAATTCCTGGAAAATCATAACGACGATCTTTTGGAAACCGTCAAGGGCATGGCCGGTCCGGTCAAGAATCCGTTGGCGTCCTGGAGCGTCCGGGCAGGAATCGCAGTGGCGTGCGGAGATGCGGAATTCGCCGAAAAGGCCGCGCAGGAACTGGAAAAATTGGGTTCGGACGAGGCCTGCATCGTTCGCGCCGAATCTAAGCTCATAAGCAAGGATCCGAAGGGATCGCTTGCGGACGCCGAGAAGATCTATGCTCAGAAGGGTACCGCCAGGTCCGCTATGCTGGTCGGCAGGTCCCTTTACGCTCTCGGCAGATACGAAGAAGCGGACAGGTCCCTGTCCGATACTGTGAAGAAATTCATCGAAACAGGTGAGGTCTCCCGACTTGACGAGATATTGGTCCTTCGGGCGGGCACGGCGTACATGCGAGGGGACATGGACGGTTGCCTGAGCATTCTGGGAAAGGCCCTGGCCTCATGCAGGAACGAAGGGCGCAGAGAGGGAATACAGGCACTGACCGAGGCCGTCGTGTCAGGCAGGGGCGTCCCTGTTTTCCACTGATCAGAAAGTCCTGCTGCTCCTGAGGGTGTCCAAATCGGATATGTAGAGCTCACGGATGTCCCGTATGTTCCATTTGAGCATGGCCAGCCTTTCGAAGCCGAATCCCCACGCAAGCACCGGGTGCTTCAAGCCGAAGGGGGCGACCACCTCGGGCCTGAATATTCCGGCACCTCCGAGCTCCATCCACTTCCCGTTGAAGAAGACCTCCAGCTCCAGTGACGGCTCCGTGTAGGGGAAATATGCCGGCCTTATGCGGATCTTATCGAATCCCATCCTGGCATAGAACTCGCGTATTATCGAGATGAGCGTATCGAAGTTTGCATTCTCATCTACCACTATGCCCTCGATCTGAGTGAATTCCGGGAGGTGTGTCGAATCGATAGATTCTTTCCTGAATATCCTGGATATCGAGAAGGCCTTGCAGGGGGCCTCCGGATGGGCTGCCAGGTACCGTATGCTGCTCACGGTGCTGTGGGTCCTCAATATGGGCGACTCGGAGAATTCCCTCGACCAGGAACCTCCCCATCCGGTGGACCCTGTGCCTCCGCCGTTCTCATGCAGGCCTTTGACGAGTCCGACCAGCTCCTGGTCCTCCTCGCGTATCGAGGACGGGTTGTCCAGATAGAATGTGTCCTGAAGGTCTCTGGCCGGGTGGTCCTGGGGCGTGAAAAGGACGTCCATGTTCCAGAAGGAGGGCTGAACGTAGTCAGAGGACATCTCCACGAAACCCATGTCCAGGAACATCTGCCTGACCTGGTCGCTGAGCCTGGTTATCGGGGACCTCTTGGCCGGATAGACGGCGGGCGCAAACGTGCGCACATCGTATTTGCGGTATTCGGCCCCCTGCCAGTCACCGCTCTGAATGAGGCGGTCGGTTATGTCGGTGACCTCTTTTTTGAGCACTATCCCCGATTCCGCTATCTTCCTGCCCTCTTCCGTTATCGTGATCTCCCTTGCTACCGCAGGTGCCTCGCGGATTATCCCTCCGCGGCCTTTCAGCTCGTTGACGGCGTCCTTGTCGGAATCCTTTTCGGCAACAGGACCTTTGATCAGCAGCTCCATGAATTCTTCCGCGGGCAGTTTCTTCCCCAGGGAATCCCTGCCTATGTCCGTGAGCACCAGTGTTTTGGAATCGCCTTCCTTTACTATGTCCGCCAGGCCTTTCCTTTTCAGCCATCCGACCGCTATCTTGTCCTCTCCGCCGGGCATGGCCTCTGCAAGTTTTGACATTTCCATCTTGCCGCCTGCGGCGGCTATCGCCTCGACCGCCCTCCTCTCGGGCAGCCCTTTTACCGCTTCGGACCCGTCGCCGATGGCATAGAACATCGTGCTCTCTTCGGTTATGTTTGCGAGACCTTTGGTCTCGAGCCACGATGCGGCCCCCATCACTTCGACCTCTATCGAGAAGTCGTATCTGGATATCAGATCGCCCGGAGAGGCCTTTCCTCCTGCGGCCTGAAGTGCCAGCAAAAGTTTTGTCTCATTGTAGCTGAGTCCTCCCGCAACATCATGGTCCATCTTATTCGCCGTCCTTGTTCCATTTGAACCCGCCGTACGTCATATCTCCGACTATCTTGCGGGCCTCCTCGCGCTTAGCCTGATGTTCCTCCAGGAACAGGTTTATCCTTACCGTCAGTTCGGCCTTGCATTCTCCGCATAGGATACATCCCGAGCGACATCTGTCAGCAAGCTCGTTGATCTTGGAATCGTCCTTTTCGAACATGTAGAAATAATACTTGAACACGGCGCAGACCTCGGGGTTCCCGCCCTTCTCCCTCTGTTCTTCGACGGACACGCATCCGCCGGTGAACGCTCTGCCCACCTTCTTTTTTACCGCTTTCGGGCCGTCGGTCGTATAGATGGTCGCGTTCTCGTCGGAGGAGGACATCTTATCCCCGCCCCCCAGCCCGGGGAACATCTTGCAGTACATCATAGCGGGCTTGGGGTACCCGAGCCCCGGGGCGACATCCCTTGCCACTCTGAAGTGCGGGTCCTGATCTATGCCGCAGGGTATCAGGCACGGGACCTGTGTTCCCGCCTCCTCTGTAGGGAGGAACGCCGGGGCGGCCTGTATGGAAGTGAAGAACACCGAGCCGAGGTTGGTGGAGTTGTCGAACCCGAACACCGCTTTGGCCGTCGAGAAGGTCACCTTTTTCGATACTTTCAGAGCTATCGGGTAAAGGGACTTGATGTTCTCCGTGTCGAGGATGATCTTTGTTTTATCGGGATCGAATCCCAGGGCTACAAAGTCCAGTGCATTCTCGTAGGCCATGCGCCTGGTGTCGTCCAGCGTCAGGTCCTTGAAAAGGAACTTCTCGTCGTCGGTCATCTGGAACAGCATGGGTACCTTGAACGTGTCCTGGATCCACTTGTTGAATATCCAGGGCATCATATGGCCCAGATGGGTGTTTCCAGACGGCCCTCTTCCCGTGTATAGGAAGAATCCCGTTCCTTTTTCATAACCGTCGAGCAGCTGATTGAGGTCCCTGTGGGAGTAGAATATGCCACGCCTCAGCATCGGGTGCACGTCGCCGTGCTTGGAAAGCCTTTCGAGAAGCGCGCCGTCTATCGGCGTCGTGCCGAACCTTTCCTGGAGAAGGCCGTAATCTATGTCCCCGGTGACCTCCCAGGGCGTGACTTTGAAATCCTCTGTCATTGCGAACGAAACCTTCACGCACCACAACGATTTTAACCTTTATGATGTGCCACGGGGGTTTCAGCCGAAGAGTTCAGAAAACGAATCCATTATCTATCTAATTGGAAATCACTTCAACATGTGGAGCATTCTCGGCAAAGAAGCCATCTATATCGATATACCGTATGTTTTCATCGAAAGGATGGGCGAGCTTTCGGGTGACGGTGAAAAGGCCGACAGATTCAGGGCCTGCCTGGAAGAATCCGACGTGAGGTTCATGATGAACAGCGAAACCGGAGAGTGCTCATTTTTGGTGTATGTGCCCGACTCCATGACCCCCGAAGACATTCAGAACGCGGCGGAGACCGCTCTGGAAGTCGCGAAGGCCTATGAGGCTCCGCTGCTCACTGTAGAAGGCGCAGAGCAGAGGTACAAGATAATAATAACAAACAACCAGGAGCCTGAACTTCTTGGCATCAACAAGACCGATGGTTTCAGCTCCGGGCAGGTATTCATGCCTATCTTCAAAGCGCTGTCCTCGCCCGGAAGGATGAACCCCAAGTTCCAGGACTGATCATTTTAACTGAGGGAGTATCAGCTCGCCGAAATCGGACTTGTCCCTCTTCGGCGTGCCGGGCGCATCGTCGAACCTGGCCCTGCCGGATCCGCCTTCGTCAAGGCTTACGAATATCGGTACCGGACGGAATATCTGCCATTTCGTCACTATGTCATTGACCAGCGGCCTCTCGTTGGTGGTGTAGTATAGTATGCATGTATATCCCACCACGAATATTATCGCCAGAGCGGACGCCCCTATGTAAGTCATCACCTGAATGGGGTCGGACGTGTTTATTGCCAGAAGAACGAAAATCAGGGTCGCGCCTATGGGCAAAGCCATCCTTTTCAGCGTCTCCATGACTCCGCTGTGTATATGGAAAGCACGGTAGTTGGTCTCCACCCTCACGTCGAGGGATTTGAAAATGGTGAAAGGCAGGACGAGAAGGGGTATCACCAGGATCAAGGAGAACATGAAGATCGGGATGGACTCCAGGGAGTCCTCCCTCATGAACGCGGGGTTCATCGAAAGATAGATCCAGATGCACATTCCGAGCAACAGCGCCATGGCTACTGTTTGGAACATCTCCTTCCAAGGTATCGACGTCCTCTGGAGGTTGTAGTTCATGGTTATATTGCGGGTGTCCAGGTCGTCAGGCACGTTGAAAAGGAACGCGACCATCTTGTCCCAGAGGCTCAGTTTCCTCTTGACGTTCATATATTCTACGGAATGCACGACACGATAGAACAACACCCTCTGTATCGCCTCGGCCACGGCGACCACGCCGGTTGCACCTATCAGTATGAAAAGTACGAAGAACAGGATGTCCGCGGTCACCTGAATATATTCCAGCCTGTGCAGGACGAAGAGGGCCGCTACGACCGCCACCATCATCGCGAATGATTTCCAGCGCCTCTCCTTGACGTAGATCACGATACCGTCCAGGAACAGAGGCAGGGTAAGCAGGGGGATCAGGTCGTACGCGGTGTACTCCCCCGTACCCGAGAGATAATAGTATGCTAGCATGCAAGGCATGAGCGCTAGCACTGTCAGCAGGACGATGTATTTGTCCTCCTTCCTCAGAATGCTCAGGTCCGGTGACATCTTCGTCGACCAGAAAGTTCCTCTTTTACCCTTCTCTATCTTCGGCTTCATCTGCGCTCAGTCCATACCTCGACCTCGGCCTTCGCCTTGTCGCCTCTGAATAGCCCCACCACGAAACCCATATCGGTCCATGTTTCCGTGGATATCGGTCCCAGGATGTCGTCGGTGATTCCGTCCTTGTGCCCCACAGGCCTTCCCTTCTGGTCGACCACGGCAACATCCACCGGGTTGTCGGACCTCACACGAACATAGAGCATGCGCTTGGGCTTGACCTTGATCTGCGTCACTATGACGTTACGGTAGCCCCCGTCCTCCGTGGGATCGAAATCCCCGACGGACATGAGCTCCGGTCCGAACACGGCCTGTTTTCCCGAAAAAATCGACATCTGCACCCATCCCCCGTACCGTCAACGATGTAGATATATTTAGGCTGAGCACCTCTGAAAAATAGTCGGGCCTGAGTGCTTATATTGAGTCTGGGTCATCTTCGAGGTCTGTGGAGAATTTCCACATCTTAGGGTAGTGGCCCGGTTCCATCAGCACCCTTTCGACCTTCACTGCCATGCCCTTTTCGGTGGCCATTATCTTGGCGGAAGACATGGCCGCCTTGCCTATGGCTACCAGCTCTCCGCGGGGAGTCATGATCGCTACAAGAGCATTCTTCCTCATTTCATCATCCAGCTTGTAAACGCCTGCGATCATGAGGTCCGCACCATGGCATATGGCATCGACGGCGGTGGGCTTAACGATGAATTTCGGTAGAGGTTCCACCAGCACCTCCACCGGCCTTATCATGCTGCGAAGCCATTCCTCCCTGCCCTTCTCCTGCCAGAAAACGTATGCATCCCTGAGGTCGTGGAGGGTGACGGCCTCCGACTCGTGCATCTTGCCCGAGCGGGTGCGCCTGAGCTGCACCATGTTTGCCCCGCATCCGAGGGCCTCGCCGATATCCACACATAACGTCCTTACATATGTGCCAGCATCGCAGGAGATGCGGAAAAGAATACTCCTTCCGTCAATCTCGAGGATTTCCATCTCCTTGATGGTCCTTATCCTCAGCTGACGTTTCACGGATGAACGTACCGGAGGCATCTGATAGATCTTGCCTGTGAAGCGGGACATGACAGCCCTTATCTTGCTCTCCGGACGGTCTTTGTGGAGCTTCATAGTGCAGATGTATTCTTTGTCTGAAGAGAGAACGATGTCCGTGAGACGGACGGCCTTTCCCGTGCTTATGGGAAGAACACCGCTGACATATGGGTCCAGTGTTCCGCCGTGGCCTATCCTTTCGGCATGTATCGCATCCCTGGCCCAGGCCGTGGCCTGATGGGAAGTTGGGCCGGATGGTTTGTCAAGGACTATTACACCCGCCTTTAAAAGCTCGCCCACGGACCTGTCCGAAGGCCTTTTCCCCCATTTGTCCTGGATCGTATCAGGGTCTTTCACAAGCATTTCTTTCATTTATTGCTCCGAGGATCTTTTCGACTACCTCGTCCGGGCCTATCAGGTCGGTATTTATTATCAGGTCGTACACGCTCAGGTCGGTGGTATCGATACCATAGTACATCATGTATCTCCTCGCCTCGGACTCCTCGCGCTCGATTGTCTGGGCGCACGCCCTGTCGAACTCTTCGTCCTCCCTGACGCAGATGCGCCTCATCCTGACCTCGGGGCTCGCATGCATGTATATCCTGAAGGCATCGATCCCGTTCATCTTGGTCAGATACGCGGATAGCCTCGATTCCAGGATTATATCCTTGCTCTCTCTTGCGACCTCGAGTATGATGGAGTCGATCTCCCTGTCGATGGATGGGTCTTTCTCGGCCATGGCGCCGAGCTCGGAAACCGAGATCCCTTTGCTGGCGGCCATGTCCCTGAAGCGCCGGCCGAAGACCTCCGCCCTGTAACCCAGAGCCTCTGAGAGTCTGGCACATGCTGTGGTCTTCCCGGAACCGGGGGGACCGCTGATGGTTATCCTCATTATACCGCTGCCTTCTGTCCCTCTTTTTCCATCTCGTCGATGCGCCTTTTGAGAAGGATGAACCTTATTATCTTGTTGACAAGCTGTCCTATGGGTATACTTATCAAAGTGTAAACGAGGATCCATGCGGGCAGCACGAAGGACTGGTTGAGATCAACGGTCGCCCACGGGACGTTTATAATCGTGTCGACCGAGTCCCCGGCTATGAAGAACCAGACCCATGCGTATATCGGTATGACGATTATCATCGTCACCGGCATGATCTTCATCTGGTCCTGGCTGGAGCTCATGGAAGCGGCCATCATCTTGGGCTGCTGCTCCGTGAGCTTCTTAAGCTTGAAGAGGTTGTTCTCCATCCTCGCCTTCCGCATTTCGAGGTTGAACTCTTTCTGCACATGCTGGGTCTTCGCCATCTTCAGGGGATCCGTCATGATCGACCTGACCACGCTGCTCAGAGTGGTCATTATCAGACCGGCGATTATAAGCGTCGTGACGGGGTACTTGCCGCCGAAGTCGATGTATTGAAATACATAGTTCAGGTAGTAGCCCACCTGCTCCCTGTACATCAGGACTATTATCATCACACCCATCGAGAGCAACATGCCCAGCATTGCGTTCTTAGGCATCTGCGGCATACTCTCCATAGCGTTGGGCATGTTCCCTGGGCTTCCTGGATTAGGCATTTTCATTCACTCCCGAAGAACCCTCTCATTACCGGGTTCATCTCCATCATCTGCTCGCGTCCCATGGACTCGTAGAACTTTATCAGTATCCCCACAGTAAGCAGCACTCCCGTACCGCTGGCGTTGCCTGTGGTGCCCAGCATGTCCGCGAATGCGGCCAGCGCACCGACCAAGGCGCCCGACAATATCGTTATTGTGGGAATATATCTGTCCAGAACACGTTTCAGGACTCTCGGGTCCTTACGGAAACCCGGTATCTGCATCCCGCTCTTCTGGATCTGATTGGCGACCGCCTCCGATCCGAGATTCGTAGTCTCCACCCAGAATTTAGCGAAGAATATCGATCCTATGATCATAACGGTGAAGTATATGGCCACGTGCGACAAGTTGGCTATCGCCCCGTGCCCGTTACCGTATACGCCGGGGTCGAGTATCGGCATCAGCCACGAGGACAGGCCCGTGGGCGCAGACAGATACCACGCCAATCCTCCGGCGGCCGAAGTGGACCCGGATTCGAAATAGCCCAACGCCGAATTATGCCCGAGCAGCGGGATCCCGCTCAGGAAGTCGTTGGTGTAGAACAGCAGTGCGAACATGCTGACGTTCGCGAGCAGGGCGGACATCAGTATGACCGGGATGTTGCTCGCGTAAAGCAGTTTGATCGGATAGCGTCCCCTGGCACCTCTGGCACTTCCGTGTGACAGCGGCAGTTCTATCCTCGTGGACTCCAGATATGCCACTATGAAGAATATCAGTATGGTGCACAGGAGCGCCACCAGCGAGTTGGGCTCGCCCAGGAATATGGACTCGTATCCCCAGCTGGACATCTCGCCCGAGTTTGTGTTGGCGAGAATGTATATGGCCTTGGGTATGGTCCCCGCGGGCGGATTGTCGAGGCCCATGGCCACGTCGGACGATACGGGGTTCCAATTCAGGGTACCTGTGAATATCGCCTGAGACACTCCGGCCGCTATGAACAGCGATATCCCGCTTCCGATGCCCCATTTGGATATCAGCTCGTCCATCAGGAAGACGATGTATGAACCGGCGCATAGCTGCGCTATGATCACAAGCTTCGCTCCCCCGTCGCCCACGCTGCCGACCAGCCCCGATGAAGGGACGAGATAGCCGAAGACCTGGGGCACGGCCTCGAATACGATCATGACGATGACCAGCAGCTTCAGTACGGACTGGTAGCATGCCTTGTCGTCGCGTTTCGTCAGATCTAGTTTTATTATCTTGGCTCCGACGAAGAGCTGCATTATGATGGAAGCCGTGACTATCGGCCCTATTCCCAGCTGGAGTATCGTTCCCGAGGCTCCGGCCATGATGGTCCTGTACTGCGCGAACAGGTCCAGGGTTTCGCCCTGGTCGAGCCCGTACACGTACACGTTCGTCATCACGAAGTAGAGCACCAGGACGACCACGACCCACATCAGCTTCGTCCTGAAGTGCACGTGCCCCTCGGGGCGCTGGACCGAGGGCAACCTGTCTGATATGGGCCTTAACTTGAACAGCAGGCTGGGTCTTTCTTCCATCCGTAATTCCTCTCAGCCGTCACTCTGCAACGCTACCGCCTGAAGCTTCGATCTTCATGCGGGCCTTCTCCGAGCTCTGAGCTACCGTAACCTTAACGGCTACATCAATGTTCCCGTTTCCGAGAAGCTTGTCGATGCCCGCCTCGGTAAGGTTGACGCTGTACGCGTCTCCCTCTTTCTTGGCGAACCCTCTGCTGATGTAGTCGTCTAGGTTCTCACGGAGCTCGGACACGTTGATGGTTATGTTGGCCTGCACCTGGCTCTGCGGCCTCTTGAAGCCGTGTCTTCCGAAGTGGTCCGGGAAGTACTTCAGCATGCGCATCTTTCCCGTCTTGCTCAGGCCGGCCATACCGTGACCGCCGATGATACCTGCTCCACGGCCGGATTTCTTACCGCGTCCGTGGGTCCTGGATCCTCTCATTTTCTTGGTTCTGCTTGGCATTCTTATCCCTCACAGCATCCTTTTGATAAGAATGTTGATGTCCGATCCCCTGTATCCGAGGGCTCCGCCTACCTTGTAAGGCTTTTTGATTCCCTCGTATCCCTTCACGGGCGGGTGCAGGCGGAAAATGGGTTTCGCGCCCTCCACATCCTTCATCCTGTAGTCGTTCTCAATTATGGCCTTGGCCATGCCGTCGGCGTCGGAGAACTCGGTGTTCTCCTTGAGGAAGTCCTCCGTGAGGTCCTCGCCGCCTTCGACCTTGCCGCGCTGGCGGATCATCTCGGCCAGCGTCTCAGCGTCCACCTCTCCCCAGGTGCAGTAGTCCTTGACCATCTGCAGCATTCCTTTGATGGAATCGGACTCGGGCATTACCACGCAGTGGTTGACCCTGTTGAGTCCCAGGAGATACATGGTGTGCCTTATGTCGCAGTTGACGTCAGGCTGTCCACGGACACGTATTATCGCGTACGCCATTTCACTCATCCTCCGTGAAGCCGCTCTCGGGCTCGGTCATTCCGACCGGCCCGGAGACGATGTTGAGCTTCTTCACCTGTTCATCGGTGACCCTCATAGCGGACGTCATCCTGAGCGCCTCGTATGTGGCCATGGCATAGTTGACCTTCGTCTTGGTGTTGCCCCTTGCGAAGCCCCAGGCGTCGGTTACGCCCGCCATGGTCAGAAGGCTCTTGGCGACGTCGCCCACCGCAAGTCCGATACCGCGGGGCGCCGGCTTGATGAACACAGAGACCGAACCGGTCTCACCGATTATCTCGAACGGCAGGGAGTGGGGCTTTCCGCATCCGCATTCCCATGAGCCGCATCCTCTCTTGATCTCGATGATGTTCAGCTTGGCGTTGTCGATCGCTTTCTTGATCGAGGGGCCGACCTCTTTTCCTTTGGCCCTTCCGATGCCCACGAACCCGTCGCCGTTTCCGACGATGCATGTGGCGGCGAACCTGACCCTCCTTCCGGAGTCGGTCATCCTCTGGACCATGTTGAGGTCGATCACTTCATCTTTCATGTCGGGGAGCAGTATGTCCACTATCTCGGCCTCGCGCAGCGGAAGTTTCGTTGCAAGCGCATCGCTCATGGTGGTGATCTCGCCGTTGAGGACCATCTGTCCCAACCTTGTTTTCGGGATCCAATCAGCCATATTCATTCAGCCTCCATTTTTTCTTTGAGGCTGCCTATGGCCGCCTCCATTCCTTCGTCGATGTGACTTCCGTTCAGTCTGTCCTCGGACGGGAGTATTGACTCTCCGTGGGGGACATCGAGCCCGGCGTCGCACATTCCTGCGACGGCCGCGAACAGCACTCCGCCCGCTTTCGGGTTCTGCATCCCTATGTCGAGCACTGCGTATTCGATTCCTGCCGCGAGGGCCTTCTTACCGGCAAGGTAGCCGGTCAGGTAGGCCGCGGGTATGGACGAGCACGAGTACTCCCATCCCATCACGCGGAGCTCTTTGGAATCGGCCGTAGCCAATATTTTGTCTCCTTCCATGGCGAAAGCGGCGAACTGCACGCTGACGTTCTTGTTGGAGCGCCTGAGCACCGCTCTGACCTCGTGGCCGGTGAGAAGCTTGCGACGGGCGTAGTAGTCCGTGCGGCCTTCCCTTCTCCTGCGGAAGGCGACTTTGTATCTGGGTCCTGTTGCCATCAGTTCTCCTCCTCCTTGAGGTATCCTTGGTTGGTCATGTGCTGCCTGAGGTTCCTGCGGGACTTGTACTGTCCGCCCTTCGCCCTCCTGTAGAACAGCCTGTAGGCGGACGGCGTTATGTCGCCGTTCTCCCTGAGTGTCTTAAGCTCGTCGCGTATCGGCCTGATGATGGCGATCCAGCGGGCCTTGTCGCGGACGCGTGCGTTCGCGGATCCTTCCCTGCTGCCGGGTCCCTTCCTCTTTCCGGACGCTTTCTGCGCCGCGGCGTGCCTGATCCTTCCCCTCGAAGTGCCGTTCTTCGCCTTGGCCTTGATGGTGCCCGAGTTGATGGCCGTGCGTATGTCCGCACGGGTGATGCACTCTGCGACATCGTCGATGCTGTTGGGGTCGATCCAGACCCTGTTCTCTCCGCATTTGAGGATCTCTGCGGCCATCCTCTTCTGGTTGCTGAGGTTGGTCATTTTCACACCATCCTGTTGAGGACCCTTATGCCCAGTTCTGCGGCCCTGTCCTCTATGGCGATCCTCTTCTTGGTCCCGACCGTCCCGCCGATGCGCACTGCCTGCACCTTGGGGTCGATATCTTCGAGCCCTGCCACATTGTGGACGAGCACTTCCTGGAATCCGGACGGGTGCAGGTTCCTGACGGACACGGGTCCGCGGAAGCCTATGTCGACGACCGGCGGGCGCCTCTTGAGGTTCCTCTTCATCTTCGAGTGGATACCTTTCGGCCTTCTCCAGCTGTCTCCGAGCTTTGCGTACCTGAACCACTCCTGCCTCTTGAAGGCAGGCCTGCGGCCGCTGATTATGGCCCTGACCGCGAGCGCGTCGGCGGTCTCGACGCTGAGCTCGGGCTTGGCCTTGACCACATATGCTCCCTGCTCGCCGGCCTCTACGACCTTGGCTTCCTCCGCCTTCTGCTCGGCGACGGCTTCTTCGGGGGTCCCTATGGCATCCTTCCACTTCTCGGCCGTCTTGGGACCGACTCCCGAGAGGTTCTTGATTATCTCTTTGATCTTGCCTCCGTCGTTGAGGGCCTCTGCGAGCTCGGAGATCGTGGTTATGCCCATGGCCTTGAGCTCTGCCAGGTTCTCGTTTTTGAAGCCTGGAAGATCATTGAAGTTCTTTACGGTCATTCTTTCACCTTGTGGGATTTGTGGACGATGTATATTCCGTCCTGGAATGTTCTCTTGTCAAATCCGAGCCTTCTGGTCGCCTTCTCCATGTTGGCGGCGGTCTGTCCGCAGGCCTCCACGTCGATACCCTCGACTGTTATGTCTGCGCCGTTGACCTTGACCTTGCACCCGCGGACTATGTCCGCGTAGCGCATGGCGTGGCCTCCGAGGTAGTTGCTCACTTCGACGCGGTCGCCTTTGACGGTGACCTTCATCGGGAAGTGCGAGTACACTACCTTGAGTCCGTAGGTGTAGCCCTCGGTCACGCCGTGCACCATGTTCCTCACATGGGCGGCGAACGTCCCGACCATTGCTTTCTCCCTTATCTTGGGGTACTCGCAACTGACTACGACGTGCTGTTCATCGACAGCGACGTTAACGCTGGGGTGTGCGAAGTTTCTGCTCAGTTCTCCCTTAGGTCCCTTGACCTTCAGAGTGGCTCCGTCTTTGGTGACGGTCACTCCTTTCGGGATGGCGATGGTGCTTTCGATTATCCCTGCTATTGTCATCTTTATTCCTCAGTATACGTATGCCAGCAGTTTCCCGCCGATTCCGAGCTCCTTGGCACGGTCCTGGGTGATCACTCCGGCGGTAGTGGTCATTATGAGGAGTCCGAAGTCCTGGGCGGGGAGGAACCTCGCTTCGAACTTCTCGATCTCATCGGTCTTGACCGAATACCTGGGCTTTATCACGCCACAGTTGTTTATTGCGCCTTTGAGCATCACGTGGAACTCTCCGGCTTTTCCGTTCTCTATGTACTCGAACTGGTTGATGTACCCGTGGTCCTGCATAACCTTCAGCACGCGGCCGATCAGTTTGGAGGACAGCGAAATGGTGCATTCTTTCTTTCCGTTCGTAGCTGCATTTTTCATTACGCACATGGCGTCATTGAGTGGATCGCTCTGCATTTCATCATCACCTCACGAATACTTCTTGAATCCCAGCTCCGGCGCGATGTCCCTGAAGCACTGGCGGCACAGGTGCATCCCGTACCTTCTGATTATTCCCCTTCTGCGTCCGCAGCGGGTGCATCCAACCGCCCTTCCGAACTGTTTCTTAGGCTTCATCATTCCACCTCGATGTTGTAAGTGCCCATCATGTACTGGATCGCTTCGTTGCGGTCCACGCGCTGGGACTTGGGGATCCTCTTTGTGAGGAGCCTTCTGCGCTCGATCCTGCTGCCGGGCCTCCTGAGTACGACGCTCACGTCCATTCCGAAGATCCCTATCTCGGGGTCATACTTCATCCCCTCGAAGTCCGTGTAGTCGGAGATCCCGAACGACATGTTGCCTTCCTTGTCGAAGGAGTAGCTGTGGATGCGGCTCTCCCTTATGGACAGGGCCTTCCTGAGGAAGGTGTCGGCGGTCTCGTCCCTGAGGGTGACCTTGCACCCGAGGGGCATGCCCACGCGTATTCCCAGGTCCCTGTTGATAGTCTTGGACATGGTCTGCACGGGTTTCTGTCCGGTGACCATCTGGAGAACCTTCTGCGCCTTGACGAGCCTTTCGCCCGCCTCGCCGACGCCGATGTTCACCACGACCTTCTCGACGCGGATATCCTTCATCCCGGTCATTCAGATGCCCCCGGGAGTATGATCTCCGGATTCTTTCCGCCGATGACGAAGACGTTCCTCTTCACGGTCTCCGCCCCGCCTTCGAACTTGACGACGTTGGCACCGTTGCTCCTGGTGACCAGGTACTCGGAAACCGTCTCCGCCTTTCCTGCGTGGATCCCCTCGATGATCATCGCCGAGGCGCCGGCCACGAGGCCGTAGTGCGCCAGGACCGCCTGGTCCTCGAAGCTGATCTTGAGGGTGTCCCCGGTCTTGTAGTCGTTCTTGTCCAATATTATGTTCCTTCCGCCGCTCAGGTTGATCTGGTACTTGCCGCCCTTGATGAGGGTCTTGCCCTCGACCCTGCAGAGGGTCCACTTGGACCTCTCCTCTGTGGTCTTGGTCGCGGTAAGTTTTCCTTTATCGGTCAAAAGAATGCGGTAGTGGACCTCCATCTTCGGTATGGAGACGACGTCCATTATTCCCACGGGCGCCTTGGGGTTCTTGACGGGCTTCCCGTTGACAAGAACCTCGCGGTTTCCGATGATCCTCTTGGCCTCCCTCGCGGTGTCACAGACCCCGATCATGTCCCTCAGGACGGTGACCGCGGGCATGCTGTTCTCCACGGAGTGCGCTCCGGGAGACTGCTTGGCCGTCCAGACGCTGGATTTCCTTTTTATGGGCCAGGATCTGGGCGCGGCCAATCTTTTCATGTGGTCGCTCATTGTTTAGCCTCCTTCTTGTTCTCCAGGGCGTCCATCCTCCAGGGGTCCTCGTCGTTTATCTTGACGATGACGAGGTTGGAGGCGTGGATGGGGCGCACCGTTGCGGTCCCGTCGGCCTGGTTTATCGTAATTCCCTCGATGGACACGCGGCCGGTGTCGGTGAACACATCGAGGACCTTCGCCTCGGTGCCGCGTATATCCTCGTTCCCCCTGAGTATGACGACCGTGTCGCCCTTACAGACCCTGGCGGTGCGTACCCCGTACTTCTCGCGCAGGGCGTCGCTCAGGTGGGATGAGACCATCTTTCTCTTAACATGGGCCGGCGCGTTTGCCTGCCTCTTTCTCTGGACCCTTGCTTTGCTGCTTGCTGCCATCCTGATGCCTCACACGATTATGTTGGCGGTCGCAGACACGCGGGGCCATCTCTCGGCGGCCTCTCTGGCCACCGGTCCCTTTATGTCGGTACCTTTTGTCTCTCCGGTGTCGGTCACTATGACCGCCGCGTTGTCCTCGAAGGACACCATGGTCCCGTCGGGGCGCCTCATTGCGCGCCTCTGGCGGACGATCACTGCGAACACGATCTGCCTCCTCATCTGAGGGGTTCCCTTCTTGACCGATGCTATGACCATGTCACCTACTCCGGCGGAAGGAAGCCTCCTTGCGACGCCGTGGTAGCTGGGCACGGTGATGATCTCGATCACCTTGGCGCCGGTGTTGTCTATCACGTTGAGACGGGAGCCTACTATCAGGCCGTTAGTCTGGTTACCTGCGATTCCCTTCATCCGGCTCACTCCTTCTTGGCTATTACCGCGTACGACACGGTCTTCGAGATCGGGCGGCACTCCATTATGGTGACCTTGTCGCCCACCTTCACGTCCATGCATGGCGCGAGGTGCGCGGAGTAGCGATTTGTCCTCTTCTCGTATCTTTCGTATTTCTGGTCGTACCTGGTGAGCGTGCGCTCGACCACCGCCGTCTTGTCCATTTTGACGGACGCGATGACGCCGTCAATGATCTGACCCCTGACCGGGAGGCTGCCGTGGAACGGGCAGTCCGGGTCGGTGCATTCCGCCTCGGGGGCCTTTACGTCAATTCCGATGTTTCTGGCTGTCATATAAATCACCTAACTTTTTTGATTCTGTCCTCGGGCCTGAAAAGGATGTCCGACCCCTCGAGGTCGATCTTCCCTTCTTGCATGACGAATCTGAACACATTGCCTGGTTTGGGTACCATTTTCTCAGTTCCGGCCGATTCGATGGTGAACGTGTTCTTGGTCTCGTCGACCACTTTACCGGAAATTCCCGAGTATGGTGCTGACAGCACTTCCACGTCCAATCCAATGAGTTCAGTTCTCATGAGGTCCACCTTTTTCATTCATCTTACTTCCGTCGTGAAGCCCATCTCTTCGAGGGCGGCTTTCACTTTCTTCTTGTGATCGCCCTGAAGCTCGATGCGGCCGTCCTTGTAGGTTCCTCCGGCCGCACACTTGTTCTTCAACTGCTTCGCCAGGTCCGAGATGTTGATGTCGTTTTCATCAATACCGTCGATAACCGTGACCATTTTACCGTATCTGCGGCTGTCCACCGATATCCTGACGCTCTGCTGTCCGCGTGCGATCTCCTCGCACATGCACAGTTCTTCCGGAAGCCCGCAAACAGGACAGATCCCACCCATCAGATTTCTTCCTCCTCCTTCTGGATGGTAAGAATCCGGGCGATGTTCAGTCTGAGGGCGCGTATTGCGCCGGGGCTTGTGGGCGCTCCGCCGGTAGCGGAGACGCCCCTCTCATGCATCAGCTCGTTGCGGAGCTCCTTGAGCTTCTGGTTGCGCTCCTCGGCGCTCATGTTCCTGATGTCCGCCGCTTTGATGGATGCCATCAGACAGCCTCCTTCGCGACGGACTTGGCGACGGGTTCCGCGGCCTGGGTCTGCTCGGTCCTGAACATGTCGGGAAGGAGCTCGGCGGCCTCGGTCTTGCTGACGACGGATATGTCGGCAGGCAGCTTGGAGTCGCGGTCCATGATCTCAACGGTGACACCGATGACGCCCATCTTGAGCTTGGCCACGGCGAACCCGCGGGTGATGAACTCCTCGCTGGGTTCTCCGCAGAACTTGATGTAGCCCTCTTTGAACTTCTCGGTCCTGTGCCTCTGGCCGGTAAGTTTTCCGGCCAGGATTATGTGGCATCCGCGTGCGCCGGAGTCCATGATCCTACGGACCGTGGAGTGCCCCGCCCTGCGGAAGTGCCATCCCCTCTCGAGCGAGAAGGCGAGCTTCTCGGCCATGATCTGGGCGTTCAGGTTCGCGTTCTCGACCTCGACGACCTCTATGAAGGGGTTCTCGAAGTTGAAATCGTTCTTGATCGCGGCGGTCAGCGATTTGATCGTCTGACCGTGGGGCCCGATGACCAGTCCCGGCCTCTCGGTTGTGAGCTCCACACGGGTACCGTTAGGTCCCCTCTGCACCTGGAGCCCGCCGAATCCTGCACGGCTGACCTCTTTCATTAGGAACTCCTTCAGGAGGACCCTGCGTATGTTCTCGGAAACGAACTTCCTCTCAGATGCCATTTCACTCAACCTCCTCTATTATAACTTCTATGTTGACGGTCTCCTGGTTCCACTGTGTCGCCCTTCCGTGAGCCCTGGGCATGTGGCCGGGTATGGTCACTCCCCTGGAGACGGAGATGGTCGCTATGGACATGCTGGAGACGTCCAGCCCCTTGTATTCGGCGTTGGACGATGCGCTCTCGATGATCGAGAGGATCGCCTTGGCCGCTTTCACGGGGTATCTTCCGGGGCCGATGCCCGCCTTGTGGGACACACGCTTGTTGTATCTCTTCAGCGGGACCGCCCTCTGCTTCGCAATGACCTCTTCGAGCATCACTGCCGCATCCTCGACCTTCTTTCCGCGGATCATTCCCACGACCTCGCGGGCGAACTTGGGAGAGACGGGTATGTCTTTGCCGACCGCCTTGGCGGAGATGTCCGGGTCGGATGTTGCTGTATATCCTGAACTCATCATCTTCACCTCACTTCAGCGGCATGAACTTCGAGGACCTTGTCGCACCGACACCGGGTCCCGAATGCTGCGGCGTCTTTCTGTTCATCACGAACTCTCCGAGGAAGTGCCCGATCATCTCGGGTTTGATCTCGACCTCTTTGAATTCTTTGCCGTTATAGACGGCGACGGTCTTTCCGACGAACTGGGGTATGATCGGGAGGTCCCTGCGGTGTGTCCTGATCGTCTTCTCGGCGGTCGTCAGCTCGTCGAACAGCAGCTGCTGCTCGTAGTTGAGACCGCGGAGGTACGTCCTCCTGGCCCTAGAGGGTAGAAGTCCGATTATCTCGTCGAAGGACATTACCACAAGCTCGTCCATCGTGAACCCGCGGTAGAGGAATTCCTTCTTCCTCCTGGATTGGATCGCTGATGCCTTCTTCCTGGTCCTGCGCCTGGATGCCTTGGCCGATCCCTGGATTATTTTGCTTGCCATTTAATTACCTCTTACCATTGGTTCTTTTCTTCTTAGCGATGAACCCTACCTTCTGTCCGGGCGACGCCGTCCTCTTCTGGCAGTTAGGTCCTCCGACGTGCGGGTGGCCTCCTCCTCCGTGGGGGTGGTCGACAGCGTTCATGGCGATTCCCTTCACGTGTTTGTTGGCTTTGGACCTGGACCTGAGGGCCAGCGCGTTGCTGCCGGCTTTGCCGAGCGGTTTGTCGACCCTTCCGCCGCCTGCGACTATTCCTATCGCCGCGCGGCATGTGGGGTGGAACTCCTTGAGCACGCCCGAGGGCATCTGGAGGACGACCACGTCGCCTCTGCTGACCACGGTTGCGGACGTGCCTGCGGTCTTGACGAATTTACCTCCGTCCCCGGGCTTTCCCTCAATGTTGTGGATAAGCGTTCCCTCGGGTATCATGGACAGTGCGGTGATGTTACCGGGCCTGACCGTGTCGTTGCCGATGCTGATCTCCTGTCCGACCTTCATTCCCTCGGCCGCGAGCTGGTAGTCGTACTTTCCGCCGAAATCCACAACGGCAAGGGGGCAGGTTCTGCCGGGCGCCTGTATCAGGTCGGTGATTATGCCCGTGCCCTCGTTGGTCGAGGGCAGCTTGACATCGTCGACGTGCCTGTGGCTGGGAGAGCGGTACAGGGGCGTTCCGCGCCCCCTTCTCTGTGTTCTCAATCTCTTTCCCATTCATCTCACCTCAGAATACTCCGACCCTCATGCCTACATCCTCTGCGGAGTATCCCTCCGCCAGCTTGATGATGGCGTGCTTGCCGTCCTTCTCTATTCTTACCCAGACCTTGTCGACCTTGACCTCGAAACGCTCCTCGAAGATCGCTTTGATGGTCGGCTTGTCGGCCTGCCTGTGAACGATGAACTCGATCTTGTTGCCGTCCCTGAATCCCTGAGTCGGGGTGCCGGACGTGTGGTTCATCGACTTCTCTGTGACATACGGTCTGATCAGAACGTCGCTCTGCTTCACTGTGTCCACTCTCCTATCTTTGCGAATGCTGACTGGGTGTACACCGTAAGCCTGCCTGCGTCCCCTCCGGGGGCCAGGATGCCCGTGTTGAGTGTGCCGACGGTCTCCACCTCGACGCCTGCCAAGTTGGAGGCGCCCTTGAAGACCGGCACGTCCCTGTCCGAGACCACTACGAGTATGGACACCGGGGTGCGGTACTTCCTGTTCCTCATCTTTCCCCTTCCGGCACGGATCTTGGTACCGTCCTTTGCGCGGTCGACGTCGTATCCGATGCCGATCTTGTCAAAGAACCCGGCCACCTCCGCGGTGGTCGCGATGTCCTGGAAGGCGTCCTCGACCACGATCGGGAAGGATACGGAGTCGTCGAACTTGTGGCCGCGGGTCTTTACGCATTCGACGTCGCCTGTGGCTGCGAGTGCGGACCTGCGTGCGATAGCCAGCTCCTTCTTGTTGATCTTCTGTTCCCATTTCCTCTCGGGCATCGGGGGGTGAGCCCTGCGTCCCGAGACGTTGTTGGGGGACTGGGCTCCCTTGCGCCCGTCCTTTATCCTCTGTACACGGGAGACTCCGCGTCCCTTTCCCCATGTGCTGACGGAGTGCCTCTGTCCGGATCCCTTGTTGGGTCCGTATGGCTGCCTGGAATTGGCGGCGGCGGCGAGGACGGCCTTCTTTATGATGTCCGGCCTGAACGTGGTCTCGAAGGCCGCGGGAACGTCCATCTTACCGGAGACCTCTCCGCGTACGTTGTAAACATTTGTCTGTTTCATCCTCATGCCCCCTGCTTGGATTCGGTGGACACGTACGTTACCTCGGGTACACCCATGTCTGCCTTCTTGGGCAGCCTTGTTGCGTCTCTCAGCCTGATTATCCTCTTGGTGGGTCCCGGAACGGAGCCGCGCACGAGGATGTAAGTGTTCCTTACCTCTCCGTAGTTGATGAAGCCGCCCTTGGGGTTTATCTCGGCGCCCTCTTCTCCCACTTTGACTATCTTCTTGTTGCACTCGGTCCTCTGGTGGTATCCCATCTGACCGGACATGGGGACTGTTCCCCTTACGTATCCGGGCCTCTTGGGTCCGAGGTTACCGATCATGCGGCGGTGCTTGCTGTTCCTGTGGGACAGAAGCTTGACCCCCCAGCGCTTGGTGGCGCCCTGGAATCCTTTTCCCTTGGTGATCGCGATGACGTCGACGAACGCTCCCTCGGGGGCGAAATCGGTGACTGTCAGTTCTTTTCCCAGTATGCCTTTGGCGTAGGCGAGCCTCTCGGCGATGGTGCCTCCGCCGATCCTCAGCTCCATGAGCTCGGGGACCTTTTTGGGCACTCCGCTGACGAGCTTGGGCTGGGTGTATGCGAGGACGCGTATGTCCTCGGTGTCAAGACCGTCATACCTGGCGAAAGATTCGGCCGTGTGCGCCTTGGGAACCCTCATCTTCCTTTCCAGAAGGGGGTCCAGGTCGTTGGCCCATACTTCGCCGGCGGTCTTCAGACCGAGCGTGCTGTTCTCGTAGAATCTTACTGCGGCTATCTTCATGGGGGGGACCTCGATAACGGTTACCGGAGTCTGGACCTCCATTCCTGATGTGGTGCTCTTTGCGCGCTTGTCGACGATGAAGGCATGCGTCATCCCGGCCTTGTAGCCTGCAAATCCCTGTATCTTGGGGGACCCGCCGACCTCCGGCCAAGAGTCCAACCTAGGCCTCTGTGCCTGCGCTCTCTTCCTAGGGCCGAATGCCCTGGATCCTCTCTTAGGACGTCTCCTCTGTGACATATTTTCACTTCCCGCGAGGGTCTCTTCGCTAACCTCGCTGTCTTAATCGACGGAACGTCTGGATATCCCGACCGTGACGCCTGTTCAGCCCCAAAATCATGTTTTCGCGGGGCGAGCATGGGATGCGAACGCATAGCCCGTGCGTCTGGTCGGACATCATATAGTCCAATCTAGCGATGGTATTCCCATGTTGTACTTAAAACCTCCTGCCCCTATATACGGAAAAGAAGGACAGGAGGGTTTGGTTTTTCAGAGAAGGCCCTTCTTGGCCTTGTCCTGAGCGCGCTTCTTGCGTGCCTTCACGTCGAATCCCGTGGCGGCCTCTACGAACACGTTGAGCTTCCTCTTCGTATCCAGAATGTCGTCGTCGGTCATCGGCCCGGAGATGTTCGTGGTCTCGACGCGCAGTATCGATTTAGAGGTCATCTCGGCCTCGATCTTTTCCAGCACACCGTAGCTCGATACCACGGGCCCTCCCCTCTTCTCGGCGTTACCGAAAGTTTCCATCATCAGCTTCTCGAGACCTTCGCCCTCGAGCTTTCCTGCCCATCCTTTCTTGATGTCGTAGTCAACCATATCATCACATCCTAAGTGCCAGGTCGTTAATTATTCCCCTTTCGAGGTCGGCCGATGTCCCCAGCATCTTCTCGGCCCTGAGGTAATCTTTCCATTTTTCGACGCATGTACAGCTAACGTCCAGGTCACTCACGTCCTGGGAGAACGAGAACTTCTCCACCGCGTCCAACGCCCTGCGGTCGCATTCGCCGCAGTTGTGAACTCCCCTTTGGGAGCCTCCGCCCGAGGGTGAAGACATCAATCTGGAACTTACGTTGCCGGACAGGCGTCTGAAGACCTCGACGAGGGACCAGATCCAGGGCGGCCTGAATTCGCCGCGCTTCCACAGCCTTTCGGTCTGGGTGCCGAACTGGACGTTAAGCGGATTTATGGATATCTCGGCGGAATAAGGGTCTGCGAACAGTGCGGAGCGCACGGAGTCCTCCATCGCCTGGCCCTCGGTCAGGTATATCGGCTTCAGAAGCAGGTATGTCCTGACCGAGAGGCCCGCGTCCCGGATGGCTGTCCCCGCCCTCTTGCTGTCAGCCGGAGAAAATCCCTTGTGGACCGATCTGCGGAGGACCTCCGGGTCCGAACTCTCAAGTCCCAGAGCCACAGTGGCGTTCTTGGGGAGAGATGCGATCGACTCTTCGGTGACGAACTCGGGACGGCTCTCCACCAGTATCCTCTCGCACTCGGAGAACTCGTCGAAGATCCTGTCCCTGACGCTGACCGGTATTTCCCCGATGTCGAGGAAACTGCCGGAAGTGTAGAACTTCACGAAGGGCTCGCCTTTGTACCTCTCGATTATACGGTCCACCTGGGACATCAGGTCCGACTCGGTGGTCTGAGGCAGCGATGCCGACTTGTATCCGCACATTGTGCATCCCCCTGCCTTTGCCCAGCGGCATCCGCTTGTCCGCATGATGGCCACCATGGCATCGACTGTCCTGCCTGACGAGACGTCTTTCTCCTTCCAAACCGCTTCCGGTTCCGACGGGTTCCTTTCCTTCATATCCAGACGACCAAACGCAGTCTGCGTTATATTCTTTCCTGATTGGAGATGTCTCCGAATGCGGGAACGGGGTCCGCACGGATCATTTCTTCATAACGGCCCTGGCATAGGAGCAGAAAGGACGGACCTCCATCCTCTTGCAGCCGGCATAATCTATGGCGGCGTCGACCAACACCCTGCCCAGTCCCCGGCCCCTGAAGAGAGGATCCACTACCGTGTGCTCAATATCCAATGTGCCAGCATCCATATCGTACGAAAGGTATCCGGCCTCTTCTCCGTCCACGTACACCTTGAATACGCACTTCTCCTCGTCGTGCCCGACATCTACGGCCATGCGCATGAGACCGCATCTCGCGGTAATATCGTTTTCTCTGTCGGTAAACCCTAGCGGAACCCTTAGAGTCAGGAAACGTTAATATCGGTCGATATTAATCCCCCGTCCGGTAAGCCACATGGCTAAAAAAATAATAATCATAGGCTCGGGGGCCGCCGGCATGACTTCGGCGTCCTCGGCCAGAAAATTTGATCCAACTTCTGAGATTACGGTGATCACCGAAGACGAGGATATCGCATATTCACCCTGCGCCATACCCTGGGTCCTCGAAGGGAAGAACAGCTGGGACCGCATCGTCATGCATGATGCGGCATATTATTCAGAAAAAAAGAAAATCGAAGTCCTTACCCGGACTAAGGTGGAATCCGTAGATGCCGAGGCGAAGAATGTCACGGCCGGAGGGAAGAAGTACGCCTACGACTCTTTGGTCATCGCCACCGGCGGAAAGGTCTTCGTCCCTCCGATCCAGGGAGTGGGCCTCAAAGGAGTTTTCACGGTAAGGACCATCAGGGACGGTAAGGACATAGAGGCCTGCATGAGGGGGACCGACAAGGTCGTCATCGCCGGCGCAGGGGTCATCGGATTGGAAATGGCCGTCGCCCTGCGAAATTCGGGGAAAGAAGTCACCGTCATAGAGATGATGGACCAGGTCATACCTCGCATAGCGGATGCCGACATGGCCGCGCCCGTCCAGCATCACCTTGAAGAAATGGGCGTGAAGATAGTTCTGAAGGCACCGGTCGAAGCGGTCCTCGGAGAAGATAATGTGACCGGCGTCAGGGCCGCAGGCAAAGACTATCCCTGCGGCATGGTGATATTCGCCACGGGAGTGCGTGCCAACCTAGACATACCTAAGGAGCTGGGATTCGACATAGGCCAGCTCGGTGCCGTCGCCGTCTCGCCCACCCTGCAGCCATACAGGAGGGGGCGCCTGGTCAAAGACATATTCCTCGCAGGAGACCTTATTCAGTGCCAGTCCGCGGCGATGCCCGGACCTACGATGAGCCAGCTGGGATCTTCCGCCGTGAAGGAGGGCGACATCGCCGGAAGGAACGCCGCAGGTGACTGCGCCGTCTTCGGCGCCACCGCCAGCCCCTGGGTGAGCGTCATCGGCGACATGCAGATCGCCGGCACAGGCCTATCGCAGGGCCTGGCCTCATGGTACGGAATATCCGCCGCAGAGGGGAAGGCAGAAGGATTTACAAGAGCCAGATATTCCCCCGGCGGAAAAAGCCTCATAGTCAAGATATCCGCCGACAGGTCATCCCACAGGATCATCGGGGCGCAGATACTTGCAGGTGAGGACGCAACAGGCCGCATCAACTGGCTAACTTCGGCCGTCCTTTTCGGGACCACCGCCGAGGACTTCCTTTCCACGGCAGAGAACGCCTACTGTCCGCCGACCTCCATGGTGAGAGACGTCGTGCTGGCGGCAGCAGAGGACCTAGTACGCAAACTCAGCGGCTGATTAAGATGGACTACGCCGAATACAAGAGGATTTACAACGGTCTCAAGACCGCCGCAGACGTAAAGACGTTCGAGTCCGAGGGATACGACCGAAGGATGCTCGAATCCCTGTTCACGCAGAAGACATCGAGGGATGTCAAGAAACGTTTCTACGTCGTAAAAAAGAACGCGAAGTTCATGCTCAAGGACTGGAAGAAGGGAAAGACCCTCATGGAAATCGCCGAAAGGAACCGCTTCCCTCCGATCCTGACAGCCATGATGATATTCCAGGAGGACGGGGCTTCCAAAAAGCAGTTCTGGGAGTTTGTCAGGGACCCGGACTCGCTGGAGAGCAAGGAGACCGCCGATGAGCTCAGGGAGGTCACTGAGAACGACCTTATCTACTCCCCTTACGGCACCCAGAAACAGAAGGAGCGAGGAGAATGGGGAGAGGACCTTTTGCAGAACTGGCTGAACGGCCAGGGCATCGGGTACAGGACCGAGAACGAACTGCGCGGGGAGTTCGAGAAGACTCCGGACAGCCTTCTGGACAAACCGATGATGTATGAGGGCAAGAAGATCTACTGGATCGAGAGCAAGGCCTCTTTCGGGGACAACATCGAGTTCAGGTTCAACGCGCGCAAGCAGCTCATACCGTACACTCAGATATTCGGACCCGGCGTGGTGGTCTACTGGGTCGGATGCCTGGACGACCTGGAGCGGCCCGAAGACATATACGTCTGCGATATCTCCATACTCGAAAAGAAACTTGAACCGATAGAAGAGACGACCGAGTGAATCACTCGGCCTCTTCTTTCAGCTCTCCCATCGTGGCTTCCCTCTGGGCGAAAGCGTTGTGCTTGTGGATCGATTCCTCGGATTCGCTCCTGACCATGATCTCGGCGTCGTCAGAAAGGTCCGGATAACTCTCCACGATCCTTTTCAGCACGCCTCTGACCACGTCCTCGACGAACTTGGGGTTCTTATGGGCGTTGATCACCACCATCCCTTCGTCTTCTCTCTTCAGAAGCTCGTATGTCGGCGAAGAGAACGACGCCTCCACCAGGTCGATCAATGTGTCGGCCTCGATCTCTTCATCCTCGCCGGTGGTTACGGTGACGGTGCATATGTTCCTCTGGTTGTGGGATATCACAGGGGTTCCGCCTCCGCACTCCATGATCTCGGTCACTGTCTGCTGGGCGCATGGGCACGCCGTCATTCCGATGACTTCGGCGCCTATCGTCTTGCGCACGCCCTCGCCGCGGACTGCGGTGGCCTTTGCGATCAGTTTGTAGACCTCGTAGGTCTCCCTTCCGTTGGGGGTTACGCTGGGCTTGAAGTAATTGGTCGTTATGTAGACTCCCGTCACCTCGGCGTACTCATGATGTACCAGCAGCCTTTTGCACATGTCGGCGGCCACCGTCTCCAGGCCCGCAACGGGCTTGGATATGCTTTCGAGGACGACATCGGTCAGTACCGCGACGTTCCTTGACATGTGGGAGCCTTTCTGCTCCGCGGGAAGGTCGACGAAAATATCGATGTTGCAGTTCAGGGCCCTGTTGAGCTCGTTGTTTACCCCTTTCCTCTTGACGATTATGGGTTTTCTGACACCGGTGACCCCCACTCGGGTCAACCTGAAGCCCATGTCGGCCTTTCCGTACTGGACATCACACTTTAAATTCATATTCTGTTCTGTAGGAACGACTTCACTTAAATTATATATGGTTACTTTTTTTCTGGTATGTTGGTGTTATGATGGTATACTGCGGTATCGACGAGGCGGGCAGGGGTTCCGTCATGGGGCCCCTGGTCGTAGGAATCGTACGGACGGACGGCGACGAGGGATTGGTCTCCATGGGCGTCAAGGATTCGAAGAAGCTTACCCCGAAGAAAAGAGAGGCCCTGTACGCCGAGATTGTAGACTGCTGCGATGCATGCGTCATCGAGATGCCGGCTTCGGAGATAGACCGTCTCAGAAAGAGCGTCACTCTTAACGAGATAGAACTGGGCATGTTCGCGGAGGCGTTCGATAAACTGTCAGCCGAGACCGTTTTCGCCGACTGTCCCGACGTTAACGAGAGGGGTTTCTCGGGATCCATGGCCGCAAGGTGCGGCGGTAGATGCAAGGTCATCGCCGAACACCGGGCCGACGACAGATATCCGGTAGTTTCTGCGGCGTCAATAGTTGCGAAGGTCACAAGGGACCGCCGTATCGCAGAGATATCGGAAGAATTCGGCATCGATATCGGGAGCGGTTATCCCAGCGACCGAATCACGATGGATTTTATAGAAAAGTGGATAAAAGAAAACGGACGTGCCCCAAAGCACACAAGGTGTTCCTGGGAGCCTGTGAGACACTTAATGTCCCTCGCGGCGAACACCAAGATAAGCGACTGGTGATAAGATGAGCCTAGAGGAACAGATACGGGGCATGGTTGACAAGTTCAACAGAAAAAGCGAAGACGACGAGAAGCTCAGAAAAGAACTGGCTCACCTCAGCAAGACCTTCACCATCGACCTTGGGACGGAATCGTACGGGATGAGGCTCCATGACTCCAGGATCGATGACTTCAGGGCCGAGGCGATACCGGATTCAGATATCACTGTTATCTCCACTCCCGAGAGCCTCCAGGCCATAATGGACGGCGAACTGAGGCCTGTTAAGGCATACATCACCAAGAAGATCAAGATCAAGGGCAACCTGCAGGACCTGATGTTTTTGAAAAAATTCCTCTGAGCGATCGCTTAAGTACCGTTACATCATAAAAGATAAATACAGAGTACTGATAGAGCGACGTATAGCGAGGTAGGGTAGCCAGGATATCCCGTCGGGCTCATAACCCGGAGACCGATCGTTCAAATCGATCCCTCGCTACCATCTTATTCCATTAAAATTGA
>DAUY01000009.1 GCA_002505345.1 Methanomassiliicoccaceae archaeon UBA370
ATTTTAATTGGGCGGTCTTTTAAGCGCGCTCTGTTATGCTCCGTCATGGAACCGGGGCCGACGGATATCCTCGTTTTTGTGCTCTTTGTCGTCATCGGTGCGGTGTTCGTATGCTTGGGTGCCAGAGCCGTGCGCGTGTAGTCCCGCCCATGGGGCGGAGGGCACGGGCCGACCCCTCTAGGATGGAACAAAAAGAAAACGCACGGCAAGTTCCGGATGAAAAGGTCCCATTTGTTTCTCATCCCGGGAGGGGCCCCCTGATATACGTAGCGATATTGCCAACCGGTTTAATACCGGCGGGGCTCGCCATCGCCACCGTGATGCCGGCGGCGATGGCAGTCTTTTCCTTGAACGGACATCGGAACCGAAGATTCAGTCCATCCGGTATATCACGAAGCCGGACCATATCTTCGGGAAGAAGTATGTGGTCTTCTTGGGCATGCGTTTGCCCTGCATCGAAAGGTCCCAGACGGTCTCCAGGTCCGGCCTGTTGAGGACGATGGCAAGATCGTAGCCTCCGGCGGACATCTTCTCGTTCACCGATGTCAGTTCCGCATCGTAGTCCACCTGGGATTTCCCCTCGTCCCACTTATAGACGTCCTTCAGTATCTTCTCCTGGGCCACATAGGTGTCCAGGGCCCAAAGTCCCTCTCCCGGATAACGGGCAAGATAGCATTTTCCGGAACGGAACCTGAGTCCCATCATCCAGTTCCCCAGGTCTTTCTCCATCTCCTCCGCGGAGACCTCTTCCATCTCCAGGGATTCGGACATCTTCCTGATCGCATTCTTCTCGGAGATGCTCTCCGTCTTCACGAGGCGGTGCGTCGGCCAGATGGACAGGCCGGGGTCCGATGAGGATACGAGGGTGGCGAGGACGTAGCCTTTCTTTTCCGAGCCCCGGTTCTCCTGGGAATATGCCAGGGCCGTTTCGTACCTGTGGTGGCCGTCCGCGATCAGCATCTTCTGGTCGCTCAGTTCGTATGTTATCTCGTTGCAGATCTTCTCGTCGCTCAGACGGGAGTACCTGTGCTCCACGCCGTCGTCGTCCACGTATCTGTAGACGAGAGCGGCGTTATCCCGTATCTTCCTGTTAAGCTCGGGTCCGAAGGAATCGTGAATGCCGAATATGGATTCCAGATGGGACTCCATGTCCCTAAGGAGGTTGAGGCGGTCGGCCTTCACCTTGGAGAAGGTCTCCTCGTGGGGAACCACGTTGCCGTCCTCGTAAGGTTCGGTCTTGAGTATCCCGACGATGCCCGTGCGGGTCATCTTTTCCCCCCCGTCCTCGAAGGTCTGCTCGTATATGTAGAACGATTCCGCGTCCTGTTTAAGCGAACCGTCCGCCATCCATCCGTCCAATTCGCGCCTGGAGCTGCGATATCTCCTGTCCGGGTCCGGGTTGAGCGTCAGCCGGGTGATGTTATGGGCTTTGCTCTGAAGCTTTACAAGATAGGACGGATCGATGACGTCGTAAGGGGGACTGATCCTGTCTCCGATGGAATCTCCGGCCGAAATCGCGGGCCTGTATCCTGGGAAAGGTAAGAATGTAACCATATTTGCTCGCTCAAAGCATATATTACGGCTATATCAAATAACCGCGGTTACTTAGCAGATCCTGGGTACGGGGTCGCCGATGGGGGGCTCCAGTATGCGTCTCCCGCCGACCTCTGTCCTCAGCATCACTCTTCCGTTGCCCTTGCCTGCATATCCTATCAGCGAGGCGTCCCTCCCTTCCGGGGTGGACCGCAGGGCCTTCAGCACCTCGTCCGCCATCTCGGGGACGCAGGACACCACGCACTTGCCCTCGTTGCCTATGCTCAGCGGATCAATGCCCAGAAGGTCGCATGCGTTTACGACGCCGTCCCTCAGGGGGATGGACTGGTAATCGACCTCGATGTCCACGCCGGACTTGGAGGCAAGCTCGTTCAGAGTGTTCGCCAGACCTCCGCGCGTGGAATCCTTCATGGTAACTATGCCACCGGCCTTCAGCGCCTTCTCGATCATCATGTTCAGAGGTGCCACGTCGCTCTGCACCTCGCTTTCGAAACCGTACCCTTCGCGGAAGGACATCAGGGCGATCCCGTGGTCCCCGACGTATCCGGAGACGATGATCGCATCGCCGGGTGCGATGTTCGAGTCCGTGCACCAGTTCCCCGTCACGGTTCGGTACTCCTTAGCCTTGGCGAAGTTGGCGTCCAGGTACTCGGACCTCCTTCCAACCGCCGAGGTGGCCATGAACATCTGGTCTACAGCGCCCGCTTCGACGACCTTAGTGTCCCCGGTCTCGATGGGGACCCCGCATTCCTGGCACGTCCTTCCCGCGCTCGACATGACCCTGTCGACGATATCGGTGTCGAGGCCCTCCTCTATTATTGTCGAGCAGCCCAGAGCGAGAGGTGTCCCTCCCATGACCGCGATGTCGTTTACGGTGCCGGACACCGAGATCCTGCCCAGGTCGCCTCCGGGGAAAAAGAGCGGTTTGACGGTATGACCGTCGATGGTGAAGACGATGCCGTCCACAACGGCGGAGTCGTCCATGGAATCCAGCGGGACGTCCGTTTTCACTTTGGGGAAATGACAGATGATGTGTTTCGACAGGAACTCCTGCATCGCTTCCCCGCCGGCACCGTGATTCAATACGACCTTGGTCATCGTTGCGTGATGAAGGAACGTGGATAAAGACTTGTCCCGGGAGGGCTTTGGAACGGATAATAAAAATAAGGCTTCGACGGTAGCGGCCCTACGGACCCTTGGGGTAGCGGATTATCCTGTTGGCCTTCGAAGCCGATGACCCGGGTTCGAATCCCGGGGGGTCCGCCATTTTTTTAAGACGCCGTCGGCGGAGGCGATGAAAGGGGCCGGAGGCCGCCCGCCTTTACCTTTCGTGTGCGGAATACAGTCCTGACACGCTCGAGATGGCCAACGTGCCCCTCTGGACTTCTCTGATGAGCTCGCTGTATGTGAAGCCGTCCCTGAGGTCGAGCACCCTGTTCACGGCGAATATCTGGAGGGTGTAGGTGTGCCTCCCATCGGTTGGCCACATGCCCCCGTACCTCACGTCCGTGAACCCTCCTTCGTGGCCGCTGTAGCTGCTGTAGCCCTGCAGGAAATCCGTGGCCGTGAGGCTCTCGTTCTCCTCGACCTTCGTCCTCCTCAGGTTGGCTCCCATCCAGTTTATCCATGCGAACCCGAGTTCGGGAACAGTGTCGTAGTCGATCAGGATGAATGCAAAAGATACCGTTCCCTCCGGCGGGTTAATAATTTCGAACGGAATGGAGCGGCTGGGCACAACGTCATATATGAACTCGCTGCCCCTCGAGCCGAATCTGTCCTCGAACCAGCCGTCAACGATACCTGAGCTGAGCACCTTCATCCATATTCCCCATGTATGGTATCTTCAGTCGTTTATTTACATTTGTCCGATTGGATTATTTTTTTTCTTTGGGCGCGCGGCCCGAAATGAAGAACCTGTCCCCGTCTCCCGGAGGATTAGTTTGAAGAAGCGTATAGTATGGGTTGTCGAAAGGAGAAGAGATATAGTCGTCCAGCTCCGGGTCCATGCTCCTGAGGATAGTGATCAGCGTGTCCCTCATGTGAAGCAGGTCTTCAGTTTCAACATTCCCGAAGTACTCTTCCATCTTCGAGTCTTCGAAATCCATCACGCGCTCGGCCAGATTCCTGCCCATTTCGGTGAGGTGGATCTTGTATCTCCGGCTCTGAGGGGTCTTGCGGTCGTTATACACGTACCCTTCCTGCATGAGGGTCTTGATGACCCTGCTTGTGTTGGCCACGTCGTAATCTAGGAACTTCGATAGCTCCACCATTGTCTGTCCGTCTTTCAGGTTCAGCGCTATAAGGTATATGGTGTGAGCGCTGGTCAGCCCGGTGTCTGCTATCTCTTCGTTGACGTTTTTCCTCATTATCTTCGTAACACGGTCGAAGAATATCGGAAGGAAAGAACTCCAATAGGGACTCGTCCAGCGTCCGCCGCTCATACCATTCACCAATGCTAACGGGTTATTATATTTATGTAAATATTGCGCGAGGACAGCGTTTTTAGGGTCAAGCCCGGGAGGAAAAAATACTATTCCCCGCGATCGTGCGGTTACCCGCGCGATATCATATGATATATCTATGTGTATTTAACTGTTGAGTTGTCAATATAATTATTCACAATGTCGCAATAATAAGCACAAATGTACAATTTTTTCTTATTTTTATCCTCATTAATATTAAAATATCGAAATAATGAGCAAATCGGTACGTCAAAAATATAGAGTAAGCTTTGACATATCAACCTATATATTGAGTTATCAATAACATTAAATATCGTAGAACAGATGTTTCATCCACACGTGCATCGTAAAAAGTGCATGCAAGGGGGAGACGCCCTTGGACAGATCTTCGGGACGTAACGTCTGGAAACCGTTCGGAGCGCCTCTGAAAATTAACATAGAAGGACTGCTCGGGCTGAAGAT
>DAUY01000004.1 GCA_002505345.1 Methanomassiliicoccaceae archaeon UBA370
TTCAGGTCCTGTCGAGCTCAGGTTATTCACGAATTGGTATAACCATTGTGAAAAATTTCTAGTCATCTTCAACTTATGTATCCGCGCCCTCCGGTCCGTCGGTCGCTCGGGCCTCCGCGGGGTCGGGAACTTCGCATATGAGGGAGCGGGTGCCGCCCTTCATATGTTCTGCGTGATCACTTGAAGATCTTCTTGAAACACGCCGGGACCTGGTGGCAGAGGTCCTGGCCGCAGAAAACCCTCGTGATGCCTTTGGCCGCGGAACCGATCTCTTCCTCCCAGTGAGGGTGGTCCGCGACCGAGTAGATGATTATGCAGTCGTCCCCCGACATCTCGCGTTCCAAGAACGCGGGCAACCCCTCCGGGGGCGCCTCCTTTATCCTTATGACCTTCGAATCGGGAAATGCGCGTTCCGCCACGTCCGCTATGTCCTCCATGAGGGCGTTCCTGTCCAAACGCCTCCTTCCCGACAGCATCGAGCCGTCGGGGCCACGCACGAAAGCTGACATCCTCTCGGACGTCAGGGCGCACCTGCATAGTCCTGGCATTTCACTTTATCTCGATCGTTACGTCGCGTTTGAGGCCCATGTCCGAGGCCACTTCTATGGCCTTCAGGAAAGCGCAGGGCACCGGGCACGCGGTGTGCGCTATGCTCTCGTCGGCCTTCCTGTATATATCGGATTCCGACAGCTTCACGCCGACGTTCTGCATGGGGTCTATGGGGCCGAGGGAGGATGCCATCTTCCTAACGCTGGGACAGTCGCTCTCCACTTCGAAGACGACCTTCCACTCGTCGTTCGTAACCGCTTTTATCTTCGTCCTTAACTTGCATACGCCGGGCTGAACTTCGATGTTGCATTCGGTCATAAAAGTTCACACTGTTTACTGGATGTATAAATCTATCGCCTGCCGACGGAACCGCAGAGCGTACCGTCATTGTACGGCCGCATTGCGGAAGGTGGGACTGCCCGGATTTGAACCGGGGTCAATGGCTCCCAAAGCCACAAGTATACCAAGCTAGCCCACAGTCCCTATGCTTAGATTGCCGTTCCGTTAATAATCATATCGCCCGCCTGGACATGCGTACGGAAACCATGTAACGTCTTTTTATCCGCATATGCGGATGTTGATGCGGAGGTAATTCCCTGAAATACACAATCACAGGAGACAACCTGCAGTTCGCCAACATCGAGCTGCAGCCCGGAGAGTCTATCCAAGCCACGCCGGGAAATATGAAGTATATGAGCGGCAACACCCGCATGAACACCAGCATGGACGGAGGACTCTGGAAGGGGCTCAAGAGGTCCGTCTCGGGCGCTTCGCTCTTCCTCGTGACCTTCACCACCGAGGGGGGCACCGGAGTGGTGGGCCTCGGCGGCAACGTCCCGGGGAAGATCATCGACCTCAAGGTCGTGCCCGGGAGGAACTGGATCCTCCAGAGGTCCGCATACCTCGCATCCCAGCCCGAAGTCGAAGTCGACATCGCCTTCCAGAAGAAGCTGGGAAGCATCTTCTTCGGAGGAGAGGGGCTGATACTCCAGAGGATCAGCGGCAACGGTGTCGCCTGGGCGTCGGCCTGCGGAGACTTCAACGTGGTGGACCTTAAGCCGGGGGAGATGTACAAGGTCTCCACCGCCAACGCCGTCGGATGGGAGGAGTCGGTCAAATACGACATATCCGCGGTCGGCGGGGTCAAGAACGTCCTGTTCGGCGGGGAGGGGCTGTTCGTCACCACCCTGACCGGGCCCGGAAAGATAATCATACAGTCCATGACCGTCGGGGAGCTGGCCATGTCGATCGCGCCGTACCTCCCCAACAAAGGATGAAATGGTCAATATGGATGCAACAAACACAGAGAGGAAGAAGACCGGCCCGTCGGCCCTGATGCTGCTGGTGCTCGTGGTGGCCGTGGCTGTGCTCATCGGGCTGGCGGTCTACGCTCTGACGTTCCCCGGCGTGCTCGAATCCCTGATCACGGTGGGGCTCGTGGTCCTGGGCGTGGCGGTGGCCGTCATCGTGATAGTCTACGTCGTGATGCTCATCATCGCCGTCCCTATGTACGCGTACAAGGGCGAGTCCTACCAGAAAGACGTCTCCTACGACCTCAAAGGGGTCAAGTCCGTGAAGGAGAAGTCCTCCGAGGACGACGAGGAAGAGGGACAGAAGTAAACTTTTTTCGCAGAGGCCGTCCCGCCTCAGGCGGGCCGGCGTTTCTTTATCTCTTCTACGAGCAGCCTTGCCGCGTTACCGCGGTGCGATACGGAGTTCTTCTCGTCCAGCGGCAGTTCGGAGAACGTGCGCCTGCCGTCATGGGTGAATATGGGGTCGAAACCGAAGCCCCCCTCGCCGCGCTCCCCGGTGGTGATCCGGCCCCTGCATATGCCGGTGACGATTATCGTCTCTCCTCCGATGTCGCACCCGATGCAGGTCCTGAACTCCGCACCGCGGTCCTCCTCCCCCTCCATCAGCTTCAGTATCCCGGGGTTGCCTATGGTCTTCTGCACGTAAGCGGACCAGACTCCCGGAAAACCCTTCAGGGAATCTATGAACAGCCCGGTGTCGTCTATGATGAAATCCGAGGTCCCCTTGGAACGCAGGGCCTCCATGCCTTTGGCCACCACCTCCCCCAGGTCCGAGGTCTGGACCTCGTCGTATGGGAGGGGGCAGTGCACCATCTCGATGCCCAGATGCCCGAATTCGTTCTGATATTCCGCGACCTTCCCCGGATTGGAGGTGATGACTTTCAGTTTCATGTGTAACGCGCCCTGTTCCTTATCTCTTCGACCTTCTCGAGCACGGTGCCGGCATCTGTCTTCTTCTCTGCGTACGATTCCATCGCCGCATCGAAACCGCCTTCCACCGCGGAATGCGCCGAGGAGAACGCCCTCTGCAGGAGACGTATGTCCACGCCCATCTCCTCCGTCCCGACGTTTATGCTTCCCAGCGAGAAGTCTATGACGCACAGCCTGCCGTCCGGCATGAGTATCATGTTGGAGGTTGTGAAGTCCCCGTGAGCGATGCCCCTGTTGTGCATGTCCGCCAGGGCCTCCCCCATCAGGCGGCACACCTCCTTCGAGGATGCCGGGTCTGCGTCCAGCAGGTCCTTCACCCTCGCCCCCTCAATGAACTCCATGGTTATACTGCATTCGGACATATCCACGTCGTAAACGACCGGAGTTCTGACCGTATCGGACCTTGCGCCCTGCATCACCCTGACCTCGTTCCTGGTCCTAGTGGTCCGTATGCGCCGGTCCAGCTCCGAATTCCTGTATCCCTTGGGGACCCTGGTCTTCACCGCCGCCTTCCTGCCGAGAAATTCGGATACCGTCACCACGGCCTCTGCACCCACCGCGATCGGGGCGTCCATATTGGCTGATGTCGGCCATTGCGTATATAATTAATATCGAATCCCGATTTCAACAGGAGAAGATGAGGTACGAATTCACCGGCGACAACCTTCAGTTCGCCAACGTCATAATGAACGAGGGCGAATCGCTCGAGGTCGCCCCGGGCTCGGTGGCGTACTCGCGCGGCGATTTCGAGGTCGGCAAAAGCGGCGGCGGGGTCCTGGGAGGCCTCAAGAAGGCCATCGGCGGATCTGCATTGGACACGCTGAGCTACGGGCTGAGGAGGGGCGTCGGGACGATAGGGCTCGGAGGCCGCCTGCCCGGGAAGATGATGGACATAAACGTCGAGGGCATGGGCTGGGTGGCCCAGAAGGACGCGTTCATAGCGTCCCAGCCGACGGTCAGTATCGAGCAGGAGTACCAGAAGAAGCTGGGCAGCTCCTTCGGCGAGGAGGGGCTCGTGCTTGCGAAGTTCAGCGGCAGGGGCATGCTCTTCCTGTTCTCGCTGGGCGATTACAACGTGTTCGCCCTGCAGAAGGGCGAGGAGCTGGCCGTCGCTACCGACAGGGCGGCCGCATGGGAGGTCTCGGTGAAGTACAGGGTCGAGGTGGACAAGGACCTGAAGAGCACATTCCGGGGCAAGGAGGGGCCTTTCGTCACCACCCTTACCGGCCCCGGCAGGGTGGTCGTCCAGTCAATGTCGCCCCAGAGGATGATGGAGGCCTTCCTCCCGCTTCTGCCCGAGCCAGAGACCAGGTGATTGAGAAACGCTTTATAACGGTCAGGCTCTTGGGATTCTGTGAAGCGCATACCGTTGGGCTGCCAATCAGTGGACGACCTCCTCGGAGGAGGGGTAGAGTCGGGCAGCCTGACCCTGATATACGGTGTCGCGGGTACCGGGAAGACCAACATCTGCCTCCAGATGGCGTACAACGTTTTGAAGGAGGGCAAGAAGGTCGCGCTCATCGATACGGAGGGCATCTCCTACGACAGGGTTGCCCAGATCTTCGGAGGAGAGGAGCTTCTGAAGAACCTTCTGGTGTTCCAGGTCCACAGCTTCGAGGAGCAGAGCGACAGGGTCACCAAGGTCTCGCGCATGGCGGAGGCCCGCGGCGCGCTGGGCCTCATCATCGTGGACTCCCTCACCGGATTCTACCGTCTGAGCCACGACGACCCTTTGGCCAGGAGCGACTTCATCAGGCAGGCGGAGCTTCTGACGGAGACCGCGCGCAAATCCGAGGTCCCGGTGATCGTCACGTCCCAGGTCTATTCCAACATCCTGAACGGTGGCATAGAGTTCCTTGGAGGCCACACGCTGAGGCATAACGCGAAGACGATAATCAGGCTCGAGCCCCGCGGCAACGGGGTCCGGTCCGCCGTCATAGTGAAGCACCGGAGCCTTCCCGAGGGCCGTTGCGCGGCATACCGCATAGGCGAGAACGGGATAATCGACGTGTGAGTTTACGTTGTGATTTTCGTTGTATTATCGGCGGTTTCCGACTGTTTATATAGTTAAATTATGTTTAGCGCAATACCGTTACGAATTCAGTAAGGTGTGGCTTCATGGTAGATAATCTGGACAAGCGCATAATCGAAATGCTAAAGAGGGACTCGAGATGCCCTTTCGTAGAGATCGCCGGGCAGCTCGGCGTATCCGAGGGGACGATCAGGAGCAGGGTCCACAGGATGACGGAGGAGGGGCTGATCCGCGGATTCACGATCAAGACCAGCTCCAGAAATGTGAAGGCGCTTGTAGAGATACGGATCAGCGTGAACACCGACACCGAGAAGATAGCCAAGGAGCTGGCGGGGTACGAGGGCGTGACCGAGGTGTTCGAGGTCACCGGCGACCAGGACATCATAGCCATCGTGGATGTCGAATCGTCCTCGCAGCTCAACGACATCATCGAGAGGGTGCGCCGCTACGACAACACCCTCAGCACAAGGACCAGACTAATACTGAGAGAGCACTTCGGAGGCGCCTGAATGTTCGCCGGAATATCCACCGCCCTCATAACGCCCTTCAAGACCGACGGCACGGTGGACGAGGATGCGTTCAGAAGGCTGATCGATTTCCAGGAGGAGAACGGCGTGGACGTGATCGTCCCCTGCGGCTCCACGGGCGAATCGGCCACGCTCAGCCCCGATGAGCACATACGGGTGATCGAGATAGCCGTGGACCAGGCCAAGAAGGCCAAGGTCCTGGCGGGGGCGGGGAGCAACTCAACCGCGGAAGCGATCACGCTCAGCAGACACGCCGAGGACCTGGGGGCCGACGGCATCCTGTCCATCTCTCCGTACTACAACAAGCCCACCCAGGATGGCATCTACCTGCATTACAAGGCGATAGCTGAGTCCGTCGAGATACCGATAGTCGTCTACAACGTGCCCGGAAGGACGGGTTCCAACATCACCTCCGAAACGATGCTCCGCATGGCCGAGATCCCGGGGATCGACGCGGTGAAGGAGGCCAGCGGGAACATGGCGCAGGTCCAGAGGATTATCGCCGGAAGGCCCAAGGGGTTCGAGGTCCTGAGCGGCGACGACGGACTGACGATACCTCTCATGAGCATCGGCGCCGACGGAGTGATATCCGTCGCAGGCAACTGCTGCCCCGGCCTCATGAGCAAGATGGTCCATTACATGGAGTCCCGTCTCTTCGACGAGGCGCTCGGGATAAACAATATGCTTCTGCCTCTTTTCAGCGCGCTTTTCGTGGAGTCGAATCCGATCCCCGTCAAGTTCGCTATGAAGAGGCTCGGTTTCGGCAACGGGATCCCGCGTCTGCCGCTTACGCCTTTGAGCGAGAAGGGCCAGGCGGTTTTGGTCCCCGTCCTCGAAGAACTTGGACTGTGATCTTGATGACGGACGTGGTAGTGGGAGGCGCCACCGGCAGGCTTGGAAGCATCGTCTGCAGGCTCATCTCCGAATCCGAAGACCTCAAGCTGGCCGGCGCGACGGTGTCGGCAGAAGGAGGCAACGTCGGCAGGGAGATGTACGGGGTCAGGGCGGTCGGTCCGGACAGGCTGTCGGAAACGCTCCGCGGCGCCGACGTCTATGTGGACCTGACCACTCCCGACGCGGCGGCCAAGACCGCCGCCGGCGTGCCGGAGACGGGGGCGAACCTCGTGCTCGGCACAACGTCCGTGCCGACCGAGACGCTGAAGCTCATAGCGTCCAACACCGAGAGGTACGGAACCTCCTCGCTGGTCACGGCCAACTTCTCCCCGGGGGTGAACGTGTTCTGGAAGGCCTGCGAGATGCTCGCCGGACGCCTTCCCGGATATGACATCGAGGTCATCGAGGCGCACCATGGAGATAAGGAGGACGCCCCCTCCGGCACCGCGTCCGAGGCCGTGAGGAGGCTGCGCGCCGCCTCCGGCATCGACAGGACCGTGTACGGGAGAGGGGGGGACACAGGCCCGCGGGGCAGAGAGATAGGCGTGCATTCGATACGCGCAGGGGACATCGTGGGAGACCACACGGTCCTTTTCGCGAAGAACTCGGAGGTGATCGAGCTTACGCACAGAGCGGGTTCCCGCGAGGCGTTGGCCCTCGGTTGCGTCGAGTCGATAAGATGGATATCAGGAAAGAAGGATGGAAAGGTTCACAGTATGGACGAGGTGCTGGGGATATGTTGACAGTAATGAAGTTCGGGGGCACCAGCGTTGGATCGCCCGAGTCGTTGAAGAGTGTAGCTGAAATAATAGTGTCCACGGAAGGGCAGAAAGTGGTCGTCGTGTCCGCGATGTCGGGAGTGACGAACTTCCTTGTCGAAGCGGCGGACAGCGACAAGATCGATTGCAAACAGGTGATCGAGACGTTCTCCAGAAAGCATCTGGCTGTTGCCGAGGCGCTGTTCGACGGGGAGCAGATGAAGGCGTTCCTGGAGGAGTTCGACGCCAGGATCGTCTCGTTCGAGAAGACCCTCCGCGGAGACAGGAAGGACCCGTTCTACAAGGACGCGGTCACGTCCTCGGGGGAGAGGTTCTCCTCGCTGATATTGTCCCATGTGCTGAAATCCATGGGGCAGAAGTCCGTGGCGCTCACGTCCGCGGCGGCAGGCATACACTCCGACGGAGTCCCCCTCAACGGCTTCGCCGACCTGAAGCGCACAGACGCCGACATCAACATGAAGGTCAGACCTATACTCGAGCAGGGCGCTATACCCATAATCACAGGGTTCTACGGCATGAACGACCTCGGAAAGCCGCTGACCTTCGGCCGGGGAGGCTCCGACTATTCGGGGGCCGTTGTCGCCAACGCCCTCACGGCAGACGAGCTGCAGATCTGGACCGACGTGGACGGATTCATGTCAGCTGACCCCAGGATCGTTCCGGACACCATACGCATAGACGAGATGAACTACGGGGAGGCCGCAGAGCTTGCTTACTTCGGCGCCAAGGTGCTGCACCCCAGGACGATCGAGCCCGCTAGGCAGAGGCACATACCCGTAAGGGTCAAGAACACCTTCAAGCCCGAAAGCCCCGGAACGCTCATACACCACCTCAGAGGACCGAAGAACGGTCTGCTGATGAGCGTGGCCGCCAAGACCGACCTGTCCATAATCACGATCAGCTCGGCGGAGATAGCATACCGTCCCGCCATGGTCGCAAGGATAATAGAGAAGATAGCCGAGAAGAACGTCATAATCTACTCCATATCCACCTCCCTTTCGACGGTGGCGTTCCTGCTGCACAACAACGATGTGCAGCACACCCTCAATCAGCTGAACTCCCTGGCGGACACGGATATCGAGAAGATAAACGTTAAGAGCGACGTGGCGCTTGTCTGTTGCGTAGGCGACGATCTGCTGGACAAGTGCGGAGTCTCCGGGGACATATTCGGCGCCGTGAAGGAAGTAGGCACCAACGTGGAGATGATCTCCGAAGGCGCCTCCGACTCGTCCCTGAACTTCGTGGTGCCCATGGAGACGGTCGTCAGCACCGTCAGGGCGCTCCACGCCAAGTTCGTGAGGGGTAAAAATGGAAGACTATGAATCTGACGGCGGCAGGATGCTGTTCGCCGGGATGTACGTTTCGGATATCGCAAGGGAGTTCGGCACTCCTGTCTACGTAACGGACGAGCAGAGGCTCCGGAAGAACTACAGGGATGTCTACGGAGCATTCTCCAAGGAGATGGATACCCGCATCCACTATGCATGCAAGGCCAACAGCAACCTCGCGGTGCTGAGGATACTGCAGCAGGAAGGGTCCGGGATAGACGCCGTGTCCATAGGGGAGGTGCTCACGTGCCTGAAGGCGGGATTCACCGCCGACCGCATAATGTACACCGGGGTCAACGTCAGCGACGAGGAGCTCAGGGCCGTGTCGGACCTGGGCGTCATGATCAACATTGATTCGGAGTCCGAGCTGGAAAGGCTCGCCCTGATCGGTCCCGGATCGCAGATATCGGTGAGGATCAACCCCGACGTGGGGTCCGGACACAGCGACAAGGTCATCACCGGTAAGAAGGGCACCAAGTTCGGAATCCCGGCGGACCGGGCCATAAACGTTTATTCACGCGCCAAGGACCTGGGTTTCGACATCCGCGGAATACATGCGCACATAGGGTCCGGCGGACAGTCCGTCGAGCCCTTCGTCGACGAGGCCGAGGTGCTGGCAAACATCACGAACTCGCTCGGCGAGATCGGCATCGAACTGGAATTCATCGATATCGGAGGAGGTATCGGAGTTCCGTACAAGATGAACGAAGAACCTATGGACCTGAATGAGATGGCCATAGAGGTCACCGACATGATCAAGATGGAGACGGACGTCAAGACGATTGTCCTGGAGCCCGGAAGGTACATCGTCGCCGACACGACGCTACTTCTGACCAAATGCGTCGACGTGAAGGACCTGGGCACCAAGAAGTACGTGGGGGTGGACGCGGGCATGAACACGTTGGTCCGTCCTGCCATGTACGACTCTTACCACCATATCGCAATAGCAGACAAGTTCGGAAAGGTATGCACAGCGAAATACGACGTGGTCGGACCGATATGCGAATCGGGAGACTACCTGGCGCACGAGCGCGTGCTCCCCGACCCGCAGGAGGGCGACATCCTGGCAGTATACGACGCCGGAGCCTACGGGTTCTCGATGTCCAGCAATTACAATTCGAGGCCCTTGTGCAGAGAGGTCCTCGTGAACGGCGGAAAGGCAGAGCTCATCCGCGAAGCCGAAACGGTCGAAGACCTGTGGAGGCTCCAAAAGGTACCCGCGAGGCTCTTAAGATGATCTTCTGGAAATATCACGGCCTGGGCAACGACTTCGTGCTGATCGACGGCACCGACGGCGACGTCGAGATAGACAAGGAATGGTGCAGAAGCATATGCAGGCGCAACTTCGGCATAGGGGCCGACGGCGTACTGTACGTGCTGCCCGGGGAGGACACCGACATAACGATGCGGATAATCAACGCCGACGGAACGGAGGCGGAGATGTGCGGCAACGGAATCAGGTGTGTGGCGAAATACGCCTACGACAGCGGCCTCGTCAAAAGCCAATCGTTCAGCATCCACACCCTCGCAGGCGACAAAGAGGCCCAGGTCACGCTGGGGGATGACGGCAGGGTGTCCACCGTCGCCATAGATATGGGGGCCCCGATACTCAACGGCAGGTCCATCCCCATCAACTACGACGGACGGTTCATCGACGAACCCTTCATGGCGGGGAGCCTGAGGATCAGAGGTACTGCGGTATCCATGGGGAACCCGCACTTTGTCACGTTCACGGAGATGCCGGAAGAAACCATCAACAGGCTGGGGCCCGAACTCGAAAAGAACGAATTCTTTCCAAAGAAGACCAACGTGGAGTTCTGCAGCATGAAGGAGGGCAAGATCCACGTCCGCGTGTACGAACGCGGGGCGGCCTGGACCCTGGCATGCGGGACCGGCGCCTGCGCTTCGACGGTTGCCGCCGCGCTGATAGGCCTCGTGCCCTTCGATTCCCCCGTGGACGTCTGTCTGCCGGGCGGATGGCTCAAGGTCACCGTTGCCAGGGACATGGACTGCGTGATGATGGAAGGCCCGGCTGAGTTTGTTTTCAAAGGAGAGACGACGATATGAAGAATTACGATCAGGCAGAAAGGCTTCAGAAGCTCCCGCCCTACCTATTTGTAAGGCTGGAGGAGCTCACGGCGAAGAAGAAGGAAGAGGGCATGGACATGATCGATTTCGGGATCGGGGACCCCGACCTTCCGACGCCCGAGCCCATAGTCAAGGCCGTTCAGGAAGCGCTTCCCGTCAACAAGAACCAGAAGTACTCCTCCTCGCAGGGCGAGAAGGACCTTCGCACGGCGATAGCCGAATGGTACAAGCGCAGATACGGCGTGGACGTGGACCCCAAGACCCAGGTATGCGTGACCCTCGGCTCCAAGGAGGCCATATTCAACATCTCGCAAGCGTTCGTGAACGCCGGCGAGACCATAATAGCGCCCAGCCCGGGGTACCCCGTGTATTCGGGGGCCTCCACGCTCTTCAACGACGCCGAATGCGCGGAAGTGGACCTCAGACCAGAGAACGACTGGCTGCTGGACGTCGACGACTGCCCCGACGGCGCGAGGATGATGTACCTCAACTACCCGAACAACCCCACTGGGGCCACCTGCGACCTGGACTACCTGAAGGGAGTGGCGGAATGGTGCTCCGAGAAGGGGACCATATTGGCATACGACAACGCCTACAGCGAGATGTGCTATGACGGATACAGGGCGCCTTCCATACTCCAGGCCACCGACGACGCCATCGAGTTCGGTTCTTTCTCGAAGACATTCAACATGACCGGTTACAGGCTGGGATACGCAGTGGGCAACCCCGACCTCATATCCGGGCTCAAAAAGTGCAAAGGCCAGATAGATTCCGGTGCCCCCATATTCATACAGAAGGGCGGGATAAAGGCCCTGAGCATGTACGGGGAGGACGGGTCTGCGCCCAAGGCCGTAGAGGACAACATGAAGATATACGCCGAAAGGCGCAAGGCTATCGTGGACGGCTTCAGGAAGCTCGGGTTCGACGTAAAGATGCCCAAGGGGACGTTCTACGTCTGGTTCGACTGTGGAATGCCCTCGATGAAATTCACCGAGAAGCTCATCGATTGCGGGGTCGTGGTAACTCCTGGGTCGGGCTTCGGCAAATCCGTCGGCAATTACGCCAGGGTCGCCGTCACCCAGTCCCTCGACCGCATCGAAGAGGCCTTCGACAGGATAAAGAAGGTCCTCTGATCACTCCTGGGGGAACTTCCGCCGGGAGTACCTCAGGGCCTCAACCACCGGCAGGGGCTGCCCCATCAGGAAGGACTCCAGGGCTCCCCCTCCGGTGCTAGTGTAGGAGAAGCTGTCCGAAAGGTCGAACTTGTCGGCCGCTCCTCCGGTGTGACCTCCGCCTATCACCGACTGGCCTTTGCTGTCTACCATGGCCTTCATCAGCACATGGGTTCCGATGGCGAAATCATCTTTTTCTATCATCCCCGCGGGTCCCGACATGAAGGAGGTCCTGGAGGACAGTATGACCTTTCTGAACTTCTCGGCGCTCTCGTCGCCTATGTCCAGGGCTGGTTCCGCAGTCGGAAGGTCGCCGATGTTTATGCACACTCTTCTGCCGTTCCGCTCCACGGCGACGTCCACGGGCAGAAGGATCCTCTGACCGTATCTGTTCATGACATCCACCGCGGCCGACACGTTTTCGGGCGTCAGCTCCTCCCTGAGTATGGCCAGGCTGGCCTCTCCTATGTCCACTCCCCGGGCATACAGGAACGCGTTGCCCGCGAGGCCTGTCAAGATCACCGTATCGGCCGTACCGGTGCCCAGTACATGCTCTATCATGACGGAGATGTCTCCGAACTTGGCCCCTCCGAGGATGAAGACCGACGGACGGCGGGGCTCGTCGAATATGGCCCTGAGCGCGAATATCTCCTTCATCATCAGCCTGCCCGATGCCGACGGGAGCCTGGCCTCGAATCCGACAAGGGAGCACTGGGAGCGGTGGGCGGCACCGAAGGCGTCGCACACGTAGTAGTCGAAAAGCGGTGCGAGGGTCCTGACGAGGTCTGAATCGGCATGCTCCTCGATGCCCGCCTCGATCGATTCGGAGTCGATCTCCCTCACGTTTCCAAGCATCAGGGCTTCTCCGGGCCTGAGGGCCTTTATCGCCTTCTTCGCGGCATCGCCCATGACGTCGTCCACATACTTCACCGGGGCGTTGAGGTTCTTGGAGAGCCGCTCGGCGTGCTGCTCGAGCGAGATGTAATCCCATTTGCCCTTCCTGCCCTGGTGGGCGATTATGACCAGTTTGGCCTTCTTGCCCATAAGCTCCCTTACCGTGGGGACTATCCTCCTGATCCTCGAGTCGTTGAGTATCCTGAGCGTTTCCTTGTCCAGAGGACAGTTCACGTCGACTCTCAGCAGGACGGCCTTGTCCTTGAAGTCGAAATCCCCCAGCGTGTAGAAGTCGCGCATGGAGTCACCTCAGCATCTGTACGGGATACCGAGCGCCTGATTGGTCATCTTGACCGAGTCCGCCGCATCGCAGACCTTGCACATGGACCTGATGCAGTCCACGTTCTCCGGTACCACGTCCGACTCCTGATGCACCGCCTGGTAGTAGTACAGCGTATTGCCCGCGGCCTTGACGCCGTCCTCCCATACTACGATCTCATACATGTCCGACCTGTCCCTGGCAAGGTCCCTGGACAGCTCCATGATCTCCGCCGTCGACTTGATGCCGGACGCGGAGTCCACCATCCTGACGCGGGAGGAGTTCCTTATCGCTTCGACCGCGGCCTCCGTGGATGCGGGGTTCTTGAGCTCCAGCGTGACGGTGTGCATGTGCATTATTGTCGTGGAGGCTTTTATCGCCATGGTATTGATGTTGACCCATGGCATGATGCTCTGGACGTCGGGACCGTGGTGGGTCGGCAGCTTGACCGTAGGCTCCAGCCCGTTGATCGGCCCGCTCTTGCTGTCCCCCGGGTCCGCGGCCCTTCTGACCAACGTTACGTACGCCTTCTCGATTCCGAACTGGCGATCTATCGGATAGAGCGTCCTCAGCAGCCCGGTGGTGTTGCATGAGACAACACGGGAGAACTGCGCACCCCAGGACTCCTTGTAGTTTGCCGTGGAGTTGAAAGATATGCCTGTCAGGCTGTGGTCCTCCCCTCCCTGGAATATCGCCTTTATGCCCGCTTTGGCGTAAACGGCCTTGTACTCGGGGCCCACGTTTCCGGGCGTGCAGTCGACCATGATGTCGACCTTGCCGCAGAGGTCCTCGACCGTCCCCCCGACCGGCACGTTCGCTTTTTCGAACAGTTCGATACTTTTCTGAGGCGTGTAGAGGTCGAATCCTCTGTACCTTGCGACCTCTGACTCAAAGGACGGGCGGGTCTTGGTCACACCGACGACCTCCATGTCATCCTGTGCGCTCACTGCGGAGGCGACCCTTTTCCCTATGGTTCCGAATCCGTTGATACCGACCTTGATTAAAGCCATGAAACACCTGCGTGGGCATATGGCTCCCGATACATAAACTTCTTCCGTGCGCGCATTTCGGCGCGCTTTTCCAAATAACATTATAAAAAATAAGTGCAATACGTCGCCGGAGACCAACCATGAAAGGAAACAGAGCATTGCTCCAAATGCTGGAGGACAGAGGTGTCGAGACCATGTTCGGATATCCGGGCGGTAGCGTAATCTCGATCTACGACGAGATAATGAACTCATCGATCAACCATGTCCTAGTACGCCACGAGCAGTGCGCCGCCCACATGGCCGACGGATATGCCAGAGCGAGCGGCAGGCCAGGCGTCTGCATGGCCACCAGCGGACCCGGTGCCACTAACATGATCACCGGCATCGGCACCGCCTACGCCGACTCCACCCCCATGCTGGCACTTACCGGACAGGTCGGAACCGGCTCGCTGGGTCTCGGCGCATTCCAGGAAGTGGACGCTTACAGCCTCCTCATGCCTATCACGAAACACAACTTCAGGGTCCTGGACGTCAACAGGCTTCCCCATGCGGTGGACGAGGCCTGGAAGATATGCCAGTCCGGGCGACCGGGGCCGGTCCACATCGACCTCCCCTCGGACCAGATGAACTCCGATATCGACGAGAGCCTGATGGGAGTCTCGTACGGGATAAAAGAGCCCAGGGAAGACATGTCCCAACTGGGGACCGCGATCCAGTGGATCAAAGAGGCCCAGCGGCCGGTCCTGCTGATCGGCGGCGGCGCCATAAGCGCCAACGCTTCCGAGGAGGTCACGAGACTTGCGGAGATGATCTCGGCGCCGGCGGTCTTCACCCTGATGAGTATGGGCACCATATCCACGGAGCACCCGCTCAACCTGGGGCCGCTGGGTATGCACGGCAGGATGTGCGCCCTCGACACGTTCCGCAACGCCGACCTGGTCATAGCCATAGGCACGAAGTTCTCCGACAGGACGTTCAGCCCCCATACCAGGTTCGACAAGGCATGCAAGGTCGTCCAGATAGACATCGACGCGACGGAGTTCGACAAGCACAGGAACACGGACGTCAACCTCCTCTGCGATGCCAAGAAAGGGGTCTCGGCGCTGATCGAAGGACTCTACGGCTACAAGGACATGCACGCTGACTGGAACAAGACCTATTCCGAGTACAGAAAGCGTTGCAAGTGCAAGACAGACATCGATCTAAAGCCGATAGTCCCCCAGAAGATAATCTACGAGATCAACAGGCTTATCGACAAGAATGACGACATGATCGTCACCACCGACGTCGGACAGAACCAGATGTGGGCGATGCACTACCTGCACGTCCACAGGCCCAGGCAGTTCCTGTCTTCCGGAAGCTTCGGGACCATGGGGTTCGGACTCCCCTCCGCCATAGGGGCGAAGGCCGCCAAGCCCGACAACACCGTCATCACGATAACCGGAGACGGAGGATTCCAGATGGTCCAGCAGGAGCTGGCCACATCGGTGGCCGAGGACCTGCCCGTCATAATCGTCCTGCTGAACAACGGATGGCTCGGCATGGTCAAACAGTGGCAGAAGCTGTTCTGGAACAAGAGGTACAGCGAGACCGAGCTTGGCGCGGACCCCGACTTCTCCAAGATAGCCGAGGCGTACGGCGCCAAGGGCATGATCGTCGAGAAGCCTGGAGAGATCGCCGATGCTCTGAAGGTCGCGATGGACAGCGGCGAGACGTGCCTGCTGGATATCCATATAGACCCCGAGGAGGACGTACTCCCGATGTTGCCCGCCGATCCCAAGCAGGCGCTGGTCAAAGGACGCTGCCAGTACTGAACGGCCCATAGCCCGACGGACGGGAACGATACCTTTTAGTCTATAAAGCAGTTGGACCTCCAAGTAGGTGGATAAAATGAAGATTTACCACGATGCAGATGTGGACATAAATGTCCTTAAAGGAAAGACGGTCGCCGTCATGGGCTACGGATCCCAGGGGAGGGCGCAGGCCCTCTGCTTCAGGGATTCCGGCCTCGACGTGGTGATCGGGCTCAGGAAAGACGGAAAATCATGGAACAAGGCAAAGGAGGACGGCTTCAAGGTCGTCGATTTCGCCGAGGCCGCCAGGACGGCGGACGTGATCATGATGCTCCTCCCCGACGAGGTCCAGCCAAAGGTGTACAAGGAGTTCGTCGAGCCCAACATCAGAGAGGGATGCGCCCTTGAGTTCGCCCACGGTTTCGCGATAACCTACAAGACCATCGTTCCTCCGAAGAACATCGACGTCATAATGATGGCCCCCAAAGCGCCCGGTGACAAAGAGAGGGACGTCTTCGTCGAAGGGTTCGGAGTTCCGGCCCTCGTATGCGTCCACCAGGACTACACCGGAAACGCCAAGAAGATCGCTCTGGCACTTGCCAAAGGCCTCGGAGCCACCCGTGCGGGGGTCTTCGAGACCACGTTCGACAACGAGACCCTTACCGACCTGTTCGGCGAGCAGGCGGTCCTGTGCGGAGGGACCACCGGCCTCATCAAGTCGGGATTCAAGACCCTCGTCGAGGGCGGATATCCTCCCGAGATGGCGTACTTCGAAGTGTGCCATGAGGCGAAGCTCATCGTCGACCTCATAAACGAGGGCGGTTTCGAGAAGATGTGGCACGTCGTTTCCAACACTGCAGAGTACGGAGGCCTCACCAAGAGGGACCTGGTCATAACCGAAGAGTCCGAGAAGGGAATGAAGAAGATCCTGGACGACATCGAGTCCGGAAAATTCAAAGCTGACTGGACCGGAGAGTGGGCCAACGACCTGAAGAACCTGAAGGCGATGGAGGAGAAGGAGAAGGCCCTCCAGATCGAAGTCACCGGCAGGGAGATAAGGAAGCTCTTCGAAAAGAAGAAAAAGAACTGAACCAACGGCCGGGTGGCGCTTTGAGCAGGATGAAGATTGTCACAAAGAGCGGCGATTACTTCGCCGAGCTGGACGATTCCGACGTCTCGAACGCCATCTGGCTTTCTTTACCTTTTAGGGCCGACATCAACATGATGGGCGGCGAGATCTACTTCGAGATGCCCCTCGATGCGAGGAACGAGGGTGCCGAAAGGATCACCGTTCTGGAAAAAGGCGACATCGCCTGGTGGCCCGCCCCCGGGGCGCTGTGCATATTCTTCGGCCCCACTCCTCTGAGCGGCGAGGACGGCAAACCGGTTTCCCCCTTCCCGGTCATAAAAATAGGCCACATCGACGACTGCGAAGGAATCGGAGATTCCGGCGACAGACAGCGCATACTGCTCGAATATGCATTCTGATCAGATTATCGTGAGGTCGCGGTCGAAGGACGTCAGCCTCTCTGCGCCGCCGACCTTGACAAGACACGTGTCCTCGATGCGTATCCCCCCGACACCGGGGAGATATATTCCCGGCTCTGCCGACACCACGTTGCCCGAGCGCAGTATCTGCTCCGATCTGCTGTAAACGGATATGGCCTCGTGGACGTCCATCCCGATGCCGTGGCCGAACGTGTGGATCATCCTGCCCTTGAACTCCCCCGCGTCGATGACCTTCCTCGCCTGGATGTCCGCCTCCGATGCGGGGGCCCCGTCGCGGTAGCATAGGAAACCGGTCTCCTGGGCCTCCATGACCGTCACGTATGCCCTTTTCAGGACATCCTTCGGCTCTCCGAAGAATACCGTGCGGGTCATGTCGGAGCAGTATCTGTCGTACTTCGTTCCGAAATCGAAGAGTGCCACGTCTCCCTTGCCGAGCTTTCTGTCGGTGGGCGAGTGATGGGGCTTGGAGGCGTTCTCGCCGAAGGCCGCGATCGTGTCGAATGCGTTGCCCTCGCCGCCCAGCTCCCTCATCCTGTTATCCATGGCCGCCGCCACCGACTTCTCGGTCACGCCGGACCTCAGCATCCCGGGTATCTCATCCGCTACCTTTGAAGAAATCCTGCATGCCCTGCGGATGGCCTCCACTTCTTTTTCGTCCTTCACCGAAATCGTGTCGTTGATGCTCTTGGTGGCGTCCGCCACCTTCACATCGGCTAGCTTCCTCACGTATTCCACCCCGGAGTACGGGGCGCTGTTTATGTTGAAGCCGACATTGACGCATCCCTTGAGCAGATCTTTGAGGATGTTGTTACGGTCCTCCCGGTCGGCGTACTCGTGTATCTCGCCCATGCCTTCCCTCGCGCCTTCGGCCTCCAGGGGGCTTACGATGACATCCAGATTCCCATCCCTGGCCACCGCGATGCCTCCTTCGAACGTACCTGAGCGCTGCCCTGTGAGGTACCAGAACGTGGAGTCTAAGAAGGGCTCCTGGCCGTTGATTATGACTATGGCATCGAGTTCGGGCGCATTTTCCGTGAGCCTTTTCGCCCTGGAAGAGAACATGCCACCCGTATCCGGGTGGCCCTATGAATATGTTTCAGAGCGCTATCCAAACGTTCTTGACCAAACTCCTCAGCGCGTGGGCGGCCGAGAGTGCGGCAAGGTGGGATGTCCTCGGATTCTCCGGGGACGGTACGTTATAGGTGTGGCACACGGTCTCGCCGAACACGCCCCTGTACCTTAGCTCGTGGGAGTTGCTGGTGGTGTCGGGATCGGCGACTATGGTCACCTTGGTCTTATCAAAACCTATCCCGAACAGGCTCACCGTCGCGGCTACGTTGATGTTCTTGGGGAAGAGCTTGACCGCCTCCCTTGCGGTGCCCGAGTAGATCACGGTCCTCTCCTTCAGGTCGTCTACGACGATGCCCTTGTCCAGAACGTACGGGATGTCCTCCAGGCTCTTGGGGGCCTTGGTGGTTATCAGTTCCACATATTCCACGTCCGACTCCCTGGCGGCCCTGAGCCCGTCCACGCCGCAGACGGCCCCGGACGGGATGTAGATGCATGATTCGGTCTTGGAAGCCTTCTGGAACACCGAGTTCCTGAAGTCGTCGTCCACCAGCGCGCCTACGGACATGAGCATCATGCTTACCCCTCTCTCCACGACGATGGGCGCGAAGTGCTTGGCGGCCGCCTGGGACGCGGCCTCTATGACCAAGTCGCAGTGGTACAGCTCTTCTTCGACCGATTCCGTTACTATTCCCTTCTTGGTGGTGGATGCAACACGCTCGGCGGCCTGGCGGTCCGTATCGTACAGGTAGATGCGCTTGACCTCGCTCATGCTGTCTGCGGTCCTCGCAAGATAAGACCCGATGAAACCGCAGCCGATTATTGTGATACGCATGACCCCAGCAAATAAACGGACATATTAAGAACTTGCGCAGATAACCGTAAATATCTCCGTATGTCGGATATCATTAGCGCTTTTTTTACGTATTCGGCATTTATTCTACGAATATCGAAAACAAATCCGGACATATGACCGTCCGATGATTCCTTTTATACGGACGCTCATCGCCCCGCATGCATTCCTACGAGAGACTGGAACATACCGCCGACGCGTTCGTTAGGTGCACCGGTACCACGCTGGAAGAGTGCTTCGCCAACGCCGCTTACGCTTTGTTCGACCAGACCCTCGACCTTAGAGATGTCGTACCTCGGAAGAAGGTGCACACGGAGACGTCCGGCGCAGATCCGGAGCAGAGGCTCTACAACCTCCTTTCCGAGCTCCTCTTCATCGAGGAGACCGAACGGATATTCCTCTGCAGGTTCGATGTGAGATTCGAAGGTGACAGGGTCATATGCGACGCAGAGGGCGAGGACCTGGACCTTACGAGGCACAGGGCCAGGACAGAGGTGAAGGCCGTTACGTACCACATGCTCTCGGTCGATGCCGAAACGCCCAGCGTCACCGTCCTGTTCGACATATAATAAAATACACTGACGAGGGTTAGGAAGGCGATGCTAAGAATAGGCTGGTTCTCAACTGGGAGGGGCCCGGGCTCAAGAAATCTCCTCAAGGCCGTAATGGACGAGAAGTCTAAAGGAAGGCTTGACATAGAGATAGCCTTTGTTTTCTGCAACTGGGACAATACGGAGGACAACAACCCGCGGAAAGACCAGAGGCAGATGTTCTTTGATATGGTACGCGGGTACGGAATCCCCCTTATTCTAAGCTCCTGGAAGAAATTCAAGCCCGAACTGAGAAGGGATAACGAGGACAGATGGAGAATCGAATACGGAAAGTCCCTGAGGGAAAAGACCCAACGCTTCAACTTCGACCTCGGCGTCCTCGCAGGATATATGCTATGGATCGACGACGAGACCTGCAGGACCTACGACCTGCTGAACCTCCATCCCGCGCTTCCGGACGGCCCCAAGGGCACATGGGAGGATGTGATCTGGGAGCTGATATCCCAGAAGGCGACCGCACAGGGGGCCATGATGCACCTGTGCACGGAGGAATGGGACCGCGGGGCGCCGGTGACGTACTGCGGTTTCTCCATCAGGGGGCACGGTTACGACGATCTTTGGGAAAAATTCACGAGAAAGCTTAAAGGAAGGACCCTGAAACAGATAAGGGACGACGAGGGCACGGAGGAGCCTCTTTTCAAGAAGATAAGGGAGGATGGGGCCAAACGCGAGCTTCCGCTTATCGTTTCCACAATAAGGGCATTCGCTGAGGGAAAGGTCTCGATAAGAGAAAAGGCCCTTTATTCCGGGGCGTCCAAACTCGAGCAGCCGTACGACCTTACGAAGGAAGTGGATTCCTCGCTGAGATGATCAGATGGGCGAATTTGATACGCTGGACGATCTGGGGTTCATAAACGACAAGCAGTTCGTCTGCAGCTGCTGGGGGTTCCTTACCAGAAACAACGGGACGAGGGACATATGCGAGCGTTTCATCAGGAACGGAGGCCACTTCTACGATGTGATATCGAGATACGATTCCCTTTGCGCATACGTCCTGAACCGCGACGACAGCCGCTCGGGGAACACGATGAAGATGATCGCCCCGTTCCTGAAGGCCTTCGGGGCGACGGACCTTCAGATACATAGTGCCAGCTCAGACTGCCTTGACCTGATGCCCGGTTCCGGGCAGGTCATGCGCTACGCTCTGAACGTCATGCCCACGTTCATAACCACAAGCCTTTACGAGCACGATGTCATGAACATATGCGGGGGGCTCGACATACCCATGGGCAACATAAGCTATACCGAGCTCAGCCTCGACGGCCACGAGATGACGAGACAGGAGGGCAGGTCTCTGAGGGAGGCCGCTGCGGACATCACGTCCCTGAGGGTCCCCAAGACGGAATACAAACTCAACGTGCCCATGGAGCTGGCCGCGGATGACGTCAAGATACTCAGAAAAATAGACCAGATCGTGGCGGACATGGTGCCCATGCAATCCTCCGGATCGATCATGCGTTCGATGACCTCCATCGGTTCGAACGAGAAGGCGTACACTCTTCTGGAGATAAGGCGCAAGACCTCCGTGGACCTGGACGGTACGGCTTACATAGGCAGCGACACCTCTGACTACCAGGCCATGGAACTGGTCAACGAGAGCGGGGGTCTGGCACTTTCTTTCAACGGAGAGGATTTCGCCGTAAGGGGAAGCAATGTTGCAGTTCTCTCTAACGACTGCACGGTGGCCGCGGTGCTTCTGCAGGCTTTCTACAACGAGGGCATCGAGGCCGTGCTGGAACTCGCAGGCTCATGGGACAGGAAATCGCTCAAGGAGGCCGACTTCCCGGACCGCTACCTGATGGACGCCATGCTCGCCGCCAACCCTAAGAAACTTCCCGAGGTACACGTTGTCGACCGGAAGAACGCGGACGAGATCGCAAAAAAGAGCGTGGCCTACCGCAGAAAAATGCTGGGGTTCAGGTCCAGGACCGCGGAGAAACACTGACGGGTCGGCCGTTTTGTTGAGATGAATGGTGCTCCGGTCGGGATTCGAACCCGAGTGTCGGCCTCGAAAGGGCCGAATGATTGGCCGCTACACTACCGGAGCGTAAGGCGTCCATATTTGGATAGGATTAAAATAGTTTGTGTAAAAAATCAGGCTGTTTTGACGCTCACAGACGGTTGAACACGAAATTATTAATATAAGACAGCGGACATGGCAAGGCTATGGTAGTAGACAAGGGACCGCTAGAGAGTGATGAGGAGGACGTATCGAGGATACGCCTTCCCAACATCAAAGAAGGGGAGATATTCGGAATTGCGGACCAGCTGCTCGGGGCCTCTAAGATCAAGGTCATGTGCGAGGACGGCGTATCCAGGATGGGACGCATTCCGGGAAGGATCAAGAAGCGCATGTGGATAAGAGAGGGCGACCTTTTGATAGTCTCCGTCTGGGACTTTCAGCCTGACAAATGCGACATAAGGTTCAGATACACAAGGACCCAGGCCGTCAACCTCAGCAAGAGGCACAAGATCCCCAAGACCATCGACATATACTGAGGCTTGAAACGGCATGACCTCCTACGACGAGATATACTCCTACATGGAGAGGCATGTCGACAGCCTCAAGACCAACAAGATCGGCGACGAGAGACAGACCGAGGGCGAGGTCTTCGACAGAAGGACGCTGATGACCCTCTACGAGTTCATGACCTCGGGCGTGATCGACGCGGTGAGATACCCCGTGTCGACCGGAAAGGAGGGCAACGTCTTCTTCGCGGAAGACCCCGAGGGCGGACCTCTGGCACTGAAAATATTCAGAACGTCTACTTCCACATTCAAAAGGCTTTCAAGATACATCGAGGGCGACCCGAGGTTCAGGGGCGTCTCCGGCAACCGCGTCAAGATGATATACGCATGGACCCAGAAGGAGTTCAAGAACCTACAGCGCTATTACGAAGCCGGGATACCGGTTCCGGAGCCCATCGCCTACGAGAAGAACTGCCTCGTGGAGGAGTTCATCGGAGACGAGACCGGGCCTTCGCCGCAGCTCAAGGATGTGGTCCTTGACGACCCTACCGAGACTTACGACGAAGTCGTATCTTTCATAATCGACGGTTGGAAGGACGCACACCTGGTCCACGGGGACCTCAGCGAATACAACGTGCTGATGTCTTCCGAAGGACCGGTACTGATAGACTGCGGCCAGGCGATGACGATCGACTATCCGGGGGCAAAGGAGCTGCTGGAGAGGGATATCAGAAACGTAAACAGATTCTTCAAATTCCGGGGAGCGGACATCATCGAGCCCGGAACCATCACAGAAGAGACGCTGAACACGTCTGACGAAGAAGAGGAGGATGAAGATACATGAGGACCGTGAGGGTCGCGACGGACAGGGTCGGAGTTCTTATCGGAAAATCCGGTGAGACGAAAAGAATGCTACAGGAGGTGTCCGGCATACCGATCGACATAAGAGAGGACGGGCTGGTCATAATCCACGAGGAGAAGACCGAGGACGCCCTGATGCCCCTAAAGCTGGCAGATGTGATAAAGGCTGTAGGCAGGGGTTTCAACCCCGAGAAAGCTTTGCGCCTGATGGAGGACGACGAGTTCCTTGAGATAGTCGATCTGAAAGAGTTCGTCGGCGACAGGACCAATCAGCTGAGCAGGATACGGGGGAGGCTCATCGGCAAGGACGGCAAGACCCGCCGCATAATAGAGGACCTGACCCGTTGCGAGATGATAATCTACGGCAATACGGTGGGACTGATAGGAAACTCCATAAGCCTGCCGATCGCCAAGCACGCCGTGGAGATGATACTCAACGGCAGCGAGCACTCCAGCGTGTACCACTATCTGGAAAGCCAGAGGCCCCGTCTCAGGATAGCCGAGATGGGATTCGACATCTGAGGTGCACCGATGGAAGACTGGATATCGGACAACATCGAAAAGGCCGCGGGAATAGCCAAGCTCGGGCTCTGCGACCGCTGCCTGGGACGCATGTTCGGAAAAGAGGGCACGGGCATGACGAACGACGTGCGCGGGGCGATGCTCCGCGGGGCGCTCGTTTCCAAAGGGATCGACACGGCCCCTCTCGAGAACTGCCCTCTGTGCGGCAACATATTCGAACTCCTGACGCGCTTCGCGGAGGCGGTTTCGGATGCCGTCGGAACCGTGGAATCGGACAACTTCCTGGTAGGCACCAAGGTGGACCCGGCCGTGGCCGCAATGGAGAAAGAGATCGCGGAGGAGTTCGGGCTCGAGAAGAACGAGCCTATCAAGACGGAGCTCAACAGGGAGATCGGAAAACTGTCCATACCTTTGCTGGGCAGGGATGTGGAATTCACAAACCCCCAGGTGGTCGCATGCGTGGACACCCGTTTCGCCGATGTCGAACTGGATGTCAAACCGGTTTTCATAGCCGGACGATACAACAAGCTGAGCAGGGAGATCCCGCAGACGATTTGGCCCTGCAGAATGTGCAAAGGCAAGGGGTGCCCCAGATGCAAAGGCACAGGCAAGATGTACCAGACTTCCGTTCAAGAGATCGTCGGGGACGTCGCGCTCAGGATGAGCGGCGGGGAGGAGCACTTCTTCCACGGAATGGGCAGGGAGGACATCGACGCCCTGATGCTAGGCGACGGGAGGCCCTTCGTACTGGAGATCAGCGCTCCGAAGACCAGGGAGATCGATCTGGAAGAGCTCTCCCGGGAGGCGAACCTCTCCGAACTGGCACAGTTCAAGGGCCTGCACTACGTTCAACGCGAGGCAGTGCAGAGATACAAGGGCGCAGACCCAGACAAAGTGTATCGCGCACGTGTGAAATCCGAGGGTAAAGTTAATAAAGAGAAACTAATTGGGGTAGCCTTAGCGTTCAAGGATGTTCGCATCGACCAGAGGACCCCGACCCGTGTCGAGCACAGACGTGCCGACCTCGTCCGGAAGAGATGGATCCGCTGGGTCGAGGCTGAACCGGTCGACGACTATGTCTTCGACCTTACGCTTGAGACAGAGTCCGGAACTTACGTGAAAGAGTTCGTTTCCGGAGACGGGGGGAGGAGCAAGCCAAACTTCTCGGAATCCCTCGGTGTCCCCTGCGTCGTCCAGGAGTTGGACGTGTTGGCGATCAAATACAAAGAACCAGAGTGTGAATGAGATGCAGGCATCCAAAGGAACAAGGACAAAGACCCGCAACGTGCTCAAGAAGAAACCCAGAGCCAGCGGTCTTTCGCCTATCACAAAGGGCCTCCAGATTTTCGAATCCGGAGAGAAGGTCAACATAGTGATAGACCCCAGCGTACACAAGGGAATGCCGTTCTCCAGGTTCCACGGCCTTACCGGAGTCATAGTCGGCTCCAGGGGAGCCGCGTACGAGGTAAGCGTCAAATCCGGCAACAAGACCAAGATGGTCGTTGCCAGGCCCGAGCACCTCGTCAGGAACGTGCAGTGAACGGATAAATATAACAGGTGGATAAAATGGCTGAAAGGTATGTTAGTCTGGCAGAAGTGAACAGCCTATTGGCTGCAGAGAAAGAGAATAGAGGACTCCTCACACTTCAGAATGCTTCGATGGAGCATGCCAAGGTCATGAGCCGTCTCTCGGCAGAGGACGCAACCAAGCTGATAGAAGAGCTGAAGTCCATCCCGCCTGTTTCAGATTTTACCGCTGTTAAGATAGCGGACGTGCTCCCCCAATTCCCGGTCGACCTACGTGCGATCTTCTCGAAAGAGAGGGTCAATCTGGAACCCGAGGCCATTGAAAAAATATTAGCGACAGTCGCTAAATACATGTAAGCAGGTACTCGGAAGGGGATTACCGTGGAAGAGTATGTACGAATCATCGATTATTTGCCGCAGGGCATGCCCGGCGGCGGTTTTTCAAAAAAAGAACCCGTATGCTACGGCATCGGCGAAGAAGAGTTCAAGCTCTTCGAACTGACGCCCAAGGCAGGTTCCAAGATCAACATGGGCGACCGCGTGTACGTCGGAGAGAGCAGGAACCTCCGCACGCAGATCGACCACATCAAGAGGCGCGTGGGATTCAACGATCTCACAAGCACCGCCCAGTCGGAGATGGAATACGCAGTGGCCGACATAGTGGCCGCGCACCCCCAGCGGTTCGTACGCTTCTACAATGAGGCGGGCCCGATCTCGATGCGCAAGCACCTCCTCGAGGAGCTCCCCGGACTCGGTAAGAAGAGCATGGAAGCGATCATCAAAGAGCGCGAGAAGGGAAAATTCAAGGACTTCCAAGATCTGACCACAAGGGTCCCCCTGGTGAAGAACCCTGACAAGCTTATAGCCTCGCGCGTCGTCCAAGAGATATCGGACAGCGACATGAAGCGCTATATCTTCGTCTTGAAATGAGCGAGACGGGACGTCTCATAGGAGAGACCGGACTCGTTCCGAAAAAGAGCAAGGGGCAGAATTTTCTGACCGACGGGGCGACGGCCGACAGGCAGGTCGCCCGTGCCGGGATATCCAAGGGCGACAGGGTGCTGGAGGTCGGGCCGGGATTCGGCGTGCTGACCGAGCGTCTTGTACGTGAGAGCGAACATGTCACCTGCATCGAACTGGACGACAAGCTGGCAGACTATATTTCCGAAAAATTCGGAGACGCAGTCACCCTTATCAGAGGAGACGCTCTGAAGGTGAAGTGGCCGGAGTTCGACGTCTTCGTGAGCAACCTGCCGTACAGCGTGTCCACTCCGATCATCTTCAAGCTGCTGGAGCAGAACTTCAGGAACGCCGTGATAATGGTCCAGAAAGAATTCGCCGAAAGGATGACGGCCCGGCCCGGCACCTCTGACTACTCCCGGCTGACCGTTGGCGTTTACTATCGGTCCGCATGCAAGATGCTGGAGACCGTTCCCTCTTCCCGTTTCAACCCCCGTCCCAAGGTCGACTCGGCGGTTGTGAGCCTTGTTTCGCGCCCGGCGCCTTTCGGAGTGGAAGACGAGAAGCTTTTCTTCAGGGTGACCGAGACGTGCTTCACCCACCGCCGCAAGAAGATCGGCACCGCGCTGAAGAACGCACGCATAATCGGGGGCGACGCGGAACTGCCGTATTTGGACGACAGGATAGAAGTCCTTTCGCCCGAAGAAATAGCCGAACTGTCGAACCGCATATATGGGCTGCGCCGCGCGCCATAAATGTAAATGTTAGCTAGCCGATACAGGGCCGATCGAATGCTTATCGGAATAGTAGGAAAGCCCAATGTGGGCAAATCGACGTTCTTCAGCGCGGCGACGATGGCGCCTGTGGAGATAGCCAACTACCCGTTCACCACAATAGAACCCAACAAGGGCGTCGGACACGTCAGGTCCCGTTGCCCCTGCAAAGAACTGGGCGTCGCGTGCACGCCGCACAACTCTGCATGCGTGAACGGGACCAGGATGATACCCGTTGAACTGCTGGATGTGGCAGGGCTCGTTCCTGACGCATGGGACGGGAAGGGGTTGGGAAACAGATTCCTCGACGACCTCAGGCAGGCAGACGCGCTCATCAACGTAATAGACGTCAGCGGATCGACCGACATCGAGGGGAACCCTCTGGAGCCCGGGTCCCACGACCCGATCGAAGACATAACCTTCCTTCAAAAGGAGATCGACCGCTGGATGCTGGAGATCATAAAGAACGGATTCGGAAGGATAGCCAGGCAGGCGAAGATGCAAGGCACCAAACCGGAAGTTATACTGGGCGAGAGACTGGCGGGCCTAAAGGTCAGCGAGGGGCACATCAAGGACGCGGTGAGGTCCGTCGGCCTTCCCGAAGATCCTTTGCTATGGGACGACGACATCCTCATCTCGCTATGCGCCAGAATACGGGAGAACAGCCGCCCGATGATGGTGGCCATGAACAAGGCCGACATAGCCTCCGACGGCAACGTCGAAAAGGTCAGGAAGTTCACGGAGCACTGCACGCCCACGATGGCAGAGACGGAACTAGCCCTCAAGAAGGCGGCCGCGGCCAACATCGTAGAGTACATCCCGGGCGACGGCTCATTCAAAATCAAAGATGGGGCCAAGGTAAACGACGCGCAGAAGAAGGCCCTGGGATATATGAACGAGAAACTGGAGCATTTCGGCGGAACCGGCGTCCAGACCTGTCTGGAAGAGGCGGCCTTCAGGATGCTGGACCTCATCACTGTATATCCGGTCGAGGACGAGAACAAATACACCGACCATTTCGGAAGGGTCCTTCCGGACGCTTTCCTGATGCCGCGGGGCTCTACGGCCAAGGACCTGGCTTACAGAGTACACTCGGACCTCGGGGACAAGTTCATAAGGGCCGTGAACGCGAAGACCAAACGCACCGTCGGAGCGGACTACGTCCTGCAGGACGGGGACGTGCTGAGGATAGTTGCAAACAGGTGATGCCGTGGGGAACTGGGATGTCAGACTTCTAACCGCCTCGTACGTCCAGAGCGGAGACGAGATACTGGTCGAGCTTTTCGGCAAGACCCGCGAAGGGAAGTCGATCACGGTCCTGGCACACGGTTTCCGCCCCTATTATTTCATAGTGAGGCCCACTCCGGCGGCCGAAGAGAAGCTGGGCATGGACCCGGATGTTCTGAGGACAGAACACGACAGCCTCCTGTTCCGGGGAGAGTTCCAGGACGTTCTGAAGGTCACGATAAAATACCCCTGGAAGGTGCCGGAGTACCGCAGTAACGCTATCAACGACGGTTTCAAAGTGCTTGCGGCGGACATACCCTTCCACCACAGATACATCTACGACATGGACATGGGCGCCTGCGTAAGGATAACCGGTAAAGAGAGGCCGGGCCCTTACGTGACGGACCTCGTGGTAGACCTGGAGTCCTACGAAGACCTGGACCCTTTCACTCCTCCCTTGAAGATAATGTCCTTCGACCTGGAGAACAGCGTGGAGCACGATTTCATCTACTGCATATGCGCAGTGGTGTCCGAGGGGGAAAAGAAGCGGAATTGCGAACCTATAACCGGCTCCGAAAAAGAGATAATAGTAAAATTCGCCGAACTGATCAGAAAGGAAGACCCGGACATCCTCACCGGATACAACATCGATAATTACGATATCAAGAAAATCAAAGAAAGGGCCGAGATCAACAAGATGGAGAACGCCTTGCCATGGGGGCGCGACGGCGGTCAGCCCAGGGTGGTAAGCGACAGATTCTGGCGTATCAAAGGGAGGCTCGTGGTCGATGCATGGTGGGCGGCGAAGAGAGAGATCCGGCCCAAACAGGAGACTCTGAACGCCGTCTCGATGCTTCTCCTCGGAGAGGGCAAGATGGACGTGAACCCTGCCCACATGGATTCCGAATGGGAGAGAAATCGCGCAAAGGTGCTGGAATACTGCACCAAGGATGCTGATCTGGCACTTCGCATTTTGAACGCCGTGGACACGATAAGGAAGGGGCTGGACCTGGCCGCGGTGTCGAGGCTTCCGGCGGAAGACGTGCTGACGTCCGGTTCGTCGCAGCTTGCGGATTCTCTGCTGATCCGTGCTGCAGACCGCCATAAGGTGGCCGTGCCCATGATGGGCGGCAGGAGGACGGACGACGACCAGATCGAGGGCGGGTACGTGCACACTATGAAGCCGGGCCTTTACCACTGGGTGGTGGTGCTCGACTTCAAATCCATGTATCCGTCCCTTATAATCGCGAAGAACATCTGCTTCACGACCCTGTCCGAAGACGGCGAGATAGTGAGCCCTTCGGGTGCCAGATTCGTTTCCAAAGGACGCAGGGAGGGATTGCTGCCCACAATATTGTCCGACCTTATGAGGTACAGGGACAGCATCAAATCTTCGATGAAACTGACTAAAGACCCGGCTGAGTATCACTACCTCGATGGCCTCCAGTCCGCTGTCAAGATCCTCATGAACACATTCTACGGCGTGTTCGCATCCTCGTTCTACAGATTCACCAACAAGAACATAGGTTCCGCGATAACCTCCTTCGCCAGAGGGAACGTCAAAGGCATCATCGCAGAGCTGGGGTCGGAGAAGATCGAAGTTATCTATTCTGACACGGACTCGGTCTTCGTCCAGTCGCCTTACGGCGAACTCGATGGGTCCGTGAAGTTCGGGAAGTCCCTTTCGGAGAGGTTCTCGAGAGAGGGCGGGACCCTTGAATTCGAAAAACTCATGGAGCCGCTGTTCACCCACGGGAAGAAGAAGAGATATGTGGGGAGGGTAGTTTGGCCGGAGAAGAAGGATGAGCTGCTTGTCCGCGGCTACGAGATCCGCAGGTCGGACTCCTTCGACCTTCAGAGCGACCTGCTGGAGAAGCTCTTCCAGAAGATACTGGACGAGGATAACGAAGGCGCCGTCTCCTTGGTCAGGAGTTCCATCCAGGATACCATGGCCGGCAAGGTCCGGGCCGAGGACCTTGTGATCTCCAGAACATGCAAGGGAGTCAACTCCTATGCGAATCCCGACAGCATGACGAACGTCCAGGCGGCGAAGAAACTTGTGGCCCTCGGTTACGAGTTCATACCGGGGATGAAAGTATCATGGATCGTCACCGACGGCAAGGCCGTGCCTCAGCAGGTCGAACCGTTCGTCAGCGGGAAAGAGTTCGAGCATGTGCCGGACTACCGCTACTACGCCGAGCGCCTGGCACAGACGGCGTCCAGGATAACCGAGGTCTTCGGATGGTCCGAACGCGACCTGATGCTGGGCAGCCAGCAGGCCACGCTGTTCGATGCTGGATTCGAGACCGTACAGGCGGATAGGCCCAAGGCCGCTCCCAGGACGTCGGCGCCCGCCCCGAAGAAGAAGCCTTCAAGCCTCGATGATTTCTTCTGACCTTCGGCCTTACACGGCGATCAGCGACATGAGGAATATGAAGTTCAGCGCCCATACCGCAAGCGACACGATTATCGCAAATATGCAGACACCGAGGTATGCGTTGCTTCTCTTGTTCTTGTCCGTGTGGGCGATCACAGCCCCGAGAATTCCCAATATGATACCTAACAAGGGCACGAAAATTCCCACTATTATGCCCAGTATCCCCAATATCAGGGGCAGTACCGAGGGCGACCCTCTGGCCTCGAAGACGGGTGCGGTCATCTGGTCGGAGCCGCAGCTTGGACAGAAACGGGTGCCGGGCGGCATTTCGAAACCGCAGTATGTGCAGTATGGCATGACAGAACATCGCCGTCGGCCGATAAAATGTTTATCTAACCTTCCGGCCATCAATTATTAAATACTCCCTGGTAATCACAATCTCACAGAGCATTATTCGCTCTGCGGAAATGTGCCCCTGAAAAGGTGAATCCGAAAAGGTGATACAAATGAGCAACGAATCTCAGGAAGAGGTACGCCCCGTCAACGGTAAGAGCATGTACAGCTACATCGGAGACGCATGGGATGTCCCGGAGAAATCATACGTCAAAGCGCTGAACTACGAGAGAAAGATCCTTTGGAGAAAAGAGGAGAATTTCATAAGGGTCGAGAGGCCGACCCGCCTCGACAGGGCCAGAGCCCTCGGTTACAGAGCAAAGCAGGGATATGCCATCGTAAGGGCCCGTGTCAGGAAGGGCAACTTCAACAAGAGGGCGATCACGGCCGGAAGGAGGGCCAAAAGAAAGGGTATCAACAGAATGACTGTCGGAAAGAGCATCCAAAGCATAGCGGAGGAGAGGACGGCCAAGAGATACCCCAACATGGAAGTCCTCAACTCCTATTGGGTAGGGGCCGACGGACAGCACGAGTGGTACGAGGTAATACTTGTAGACCCCGCGCACCCGGTGATCAAAGCTGACAACAAGATAAACTGGATCTGCAAGAAGAGCAGCACCAACCGCGTTTACCGCGGAAAGACCTCTGCAGGACAGAAGGGACGCGGAATGAGGCACACCGGAAAGGGCGCCGAGAACGCAAGGCCGTCTGTCAGGGCCAACAAGCACAGCAACAGCAAGAAGAAGAAGCTTGCTCACCAGTATGGTCAGTGAGCGGGGGGTTTCCCCCGCCCATTAAACATTTTAATTAATTTTACACTCTTCAATGAGAGAAGCTATCATTTTTCCGACCTGTTCATCGGACATCCCCACAGTCGGGAAGTATATCGGTAACTCGTACTTCGAAACGTCCACCTTCTCTATGTCTTCCAGCGAGTTGCCGAAAACATATCCGAGCGCACTGCGGGGGTCTTCCTGATCTTCGGAAAGGAACTTCATGTCCGGGTCGTAGTGTATCAGTATACCTGCCGAATCGGAACCTCTGGCCATTATCCTGCATCCGCGCTTCATCATTAGCCAGGCCGAAAGCGTTGAACGGTCGTCGCCAAGGAATGCGATCACGCGCCCCTGTGTCCCCACAGGCAGCCCAGCGTGGCACCTCATATAGTCTTCGAAAATGTAGGCCTTGTTCTCCCTGACCTCCACATAGAACACCTTGTCGGGAGATGTGAGGTCCACGCGCACCCCGAGATGTTGGTTCTCCAGGAATATCGCCGAGCCTGCCTCCCTGCCTACATCCGTGCTCCTGTACGGGTGGGTGCCCTCCCTCCTCGGCCTGACCGCGAAGGACTGGCCTTCCCGCATGCGGCCTTTTGAATACTCGGCAGCGGTACGGCATATATCCTCCATCGAAGACGTAGTGACTTCTGCGACCGACATCGAACCGATCCCGAAAACCTTTCTCAAAGACCATAACGCCTTGCGGTTGTCCGATGCGTACACGTAAAAACGGGCATCCCCCTTCTCGACGATCGCTTCGACGCCGTCGAAAGCCAGCATCGACAGCATACAGTCTTTCAATTGGTTCTCGAACCTCAGTCTGACCGGCGTGCTCTTCAGACCTATCTCCGAGTACCTGACCATTATTACGGACACAGAAGGCTCTACACCCGCAGTGCTAATAATCCTTTTGCCACATTCTTAATAAGGAACCGTCAATCGGGTACCATGGGACCGGAGTTGCTTTTCTCGCTTATCCTGGTGGGAGTTTTAGCGGGAGTTATGGGCGCCCTCTTCGGGATAGGCGGAGGAATGCTGATCGTTCCCATACTGGTGATCTTCTACGGTCTCGCGGCGAAGGATGCCGCCGCCATCAGCCTCGTAGGCATAGTGGCCACGTCGGTAGGCGCCTCGGCCGTCTATGTGGACAAAGGCATATCGAACATACGGCTCGGCCTTTACCTGGAGATAACCACTGTGATAGGGGCCATTGCCGGCGTGATATTCGCGACTTTCATCAGCAACACCGCGCTGACCTTGATATTCTCCCTTGTGCTCGTATACAGCGGCATCAGGATGATATTGAATCCCGAACTCGCAGTTGAACCGAAAGACTGCAACGGCAAATACTGTTTCACTTACTACGACGAGGTCCGTAAGAAGAACGTGGGATACGAGGTCCAGAACGTGAAGAGCGGGGCCGCCATGTGTACGGTTGCCGGTGTGGTGGCCTCTATGACCGGCGTTGGAGGTGGTGCCATCAAAGTTCCGATAATGAACCTGCATATGCATGTGCCCATCAAGGCCGCGGCAGCCACCAGCAACTATATGATCGGCATAACCGCGTTCGCCGGCGCCATCCTGTATTTCGTGATGGGGGACGTCCCGCTTGCCTTCGCCGGAGCCGTAGCGGTGGGGGGTTTCCTGGGCTCCATGGTCGGGACCAAGATAACATCTTTTGTGGACGGAAAATCACTGAGAAGATACTTCTCTGTACTGCTTTTCTTCATAGCGGCGGTGATGGCGATCGACGCGGGGGGATTGTTCTGAACCTCAACACCTCGACCTCCAGGGCACTCTGGTGGGGAGCCGTCGCCGGCATATCGATAATCGCACTCGGCATTGTCCTTGAATCTCTGGACATGGGAGAGGCCGTCCTCTGGCTGGGCATTTTGGTACTGGTCGTATCCCCCATTTTGGGCGTCGCTGTCTCGATGTTGTCACTGTTCAGGGAGAGAGACCTGAAATGGGCAGGCGTGGCATTGCTGCTGATAATCATGACGGCCGTGGCTACGGTCATCTCATCTTTGTTTTAAAATCACTGTGCTGGCACTATCGAATTTATCTATCATTGGTTTATTACGGAGAGGTCTATATGCCGGCCGTAACGCCTACGGAGTTCGGATTCCGGACGGCATCGACCCCGTTAATTGACGGGATCATAGCCAATAACATACAAACTCGGAAACGGCATTTTATGAAACCGTCTGCCGTCACGGCCACGGAGTTTTTCAGGAATCGGAGGACACGGGCATACATCCGACTTGCGCCCCGGTATTCGTTTTCAGGGGCGGTCGAAGGCGCAGCCGAAAATCTCAAAAATCGAAAAGGGCCAGAAATGCACTGGCGGGATGTCGCCGGTATTAGAATGGTGCAGGGGATGGGATTTGAACCCACGAACGCCTGCACGAATAGACCCTGAATCTATCGCCTTTGGCCAAGCTCGGCAACCCCTGCGTTCCAGCACGGAGATTACTTAGTTCTATAAAAAGAGTGATGCGCCGGAGGACCCCCGGCGGAAATGTTTAGGCCTTCATTATTTTCATCCAGCCGCCCGACTCGTAGATCGCCAGGCCTCTTTTCTTGAGCGCCTGCTCAAAATCTTCCCACGAAATGACCGTCAGACGGTCGTTGGAGCCCTTTGTGAATTGAACGCCCTGGGTGCCCTTGACCCTCCCCGGCTGGAGACCCTTGGACTTGGCGATCATCTGCGCTTTGCCGAAATCAATTTTTTCCATGACCATGTTTTCCCTTCCATTGAGCTGGCCAGTGCTGGCCATCCTTTTGACAAATCTACATTGATAGTATTTAAATATTATTTGATTTTCGAGCAAAATAAGGATGTCTGGGACATTTTAGACACATGGGCCCGAGGCAATCATGGTAAGAAATATGAACAACCAAAGACCATCGCTACATGATGCCCGCCAATAAATTGGAGCTTATGTCTACGGTCGATGCCGCGATGACGCCCGAAAAAGCCCTCCATGCCGGAAGGGCCGTCGGGACCACCTATAGGAAGGTCACGGTGGGCATGGACCTCAGCCGCAGCAGCAGGATGATAAGGGACGCCTTCGTGTCGGGAGTTCTCTCCGTGGGGTCGCACGTGGTCGATGCCGGCTATGTGCCTTCCCCCGCGGGGGCGCTGGCCGCCAGGTATTCTAACTGCTGCGCCATGGTTGGCGAGCCCAACGTATACGGGATGATCAGCGGGATCACCCTGCGCAACCCGGACGGGTCCAGGTTCAACGACCAGCAGATCAGGCAGCTGGAAAAATACATCGGAAGCTCGGCACCTCTGCCTGGATATCACTCGATAAGCACCATAAGGAGATCTGACACTGTAGCGGACGACTATATCAAGAAACTGGTCAGCGTCTGCGGGGAGATCGACTGCCCTGTCGTCGTGGACTGCGGATGCGGCAGCGCATCTCTGGTGGCCCCCCAGGCGCTGGCCGCCGCGGGAGCCGACGTGACCAGCATCAACTCCCATCCCGACCGCAACTATGCGCCAAGGTTTCCAGGGATCGAGGCCCCGGAAGCAAAGGACGCACAGGCGGCGGTCAAGGCTACGCCGGGGAGCATCGGGATACTCCTGAACGGCGACGGGACTCGCGTGGCGCTGATAGACGAGGAGGCCAGATACGTTACGGGCAGCAAACTGCTGGCTCTTCTGGTGGGATTCCTGAAGCCCGAAAAGATGGTCGTGCCTGTGGACATTTCTTCCAATGTCGACCGCGCATTCTGGGGCGAAGGTACGGAGAATGACAAACGCAGGATCATAAAATGCGAGCCTACTCCCGTGTCCCTCGGAGACACCATGAGGGAGGAGAGGGCAGACTTCGGAGCCCTGGCCAACGGAACGATAGTGCTGCCGGGAATGACAAAATGCCCGGACGGAATCTTCGCCGCCGCGAAGATCGCCCAGTATGCCGGAACCCACAGCCTTAGCAGCATCCTTGACGAGATGCCCGTCTTCGTGACGGAAAGCACCAGGATACACTGCACCGGAAGCTATGAGGCCCTGGGAAGGAAGATCTCGGATGCCATCGACGACCTCGACTACAAAAATTTCATGCACACCAAGGGTTGGCGCGTCGACATGAAGGAGGGCTGGTTCCTGTTGGGTTACCCGGATCAGGAAGGGATAATGGAGATCAAGGTCGAGGCCAGCGACAAGGCCTATGCGGTAGGGCTTCTGGAGATGGCCAAGGAGATAGTGGTCAACAGCCTCAGGAGTCAGTAAAAAGCTCCAAATCCAGCGTCTCGCCTTTGGAATTGTAAGCCTTCCAGCTGCCGCGGTCGAAGGGAATGCATGTGATTATGTGCACTCCCCCATAGTTCGAGAAGTACTGAAGGTCGTCTTCCGACGGCTCGTTGGAGTTGCCGGGATGGGAATGGACCGTACCGACCAGGCTGAAATCGACCGGTGCCATCCAATCGCTCAGAAAGCTGTGGGAATCCCCGTATACCGTGCCGGGTATCAATACCATCTCGGATATTATGCCGTCGTCCTCCCTTATCATGCTCAGGAACTCTTCCGGATATACGGAGCGTGCCGCTTCGTTGAACGCATCCACCAGTTCGACGTATATGCCCCGGATCTTCTTCATATGGCATTCACCAGCTTCTCCCTCACCCGGGAATAGAAGTCCTTGTCCAGCTTGATGAACCTGGCAAGATTGTCGGAAAGAGAGAACTCCACCCGCGTGCCTCCCCTCATGGGGTACTCGTGCTGACCGTCAACCACTATGAGGCAGCCCTTGTCCATGACCGCTTCCACGGTTATCTTCGCCGTATAGGGAACGACGAACGGGCGGGATGCGAACTTGAAGGCCGCCATAGGGACTATGAGGAAGGCCCCGACTCCCGGGTCGGTTATCGGAGCGCCGAGGCTCATGGCATAGCATGTGGAGCCTGTCGGCGTCGAGATGATGATGCCGTCCGCGCGGACCTCCGTCGCCAGGTGTTCGTTGACGTATATCTTGAACTGCCTTATCTTAGCCACCGAGTCCGTGTGTATGACGGTCTCGTTCACCGCCTCAGAGAGATATTCGCCCTCGTACCAGGTCCTGAGCTTGATCCTCTTCTCCACCGAGTACTCTCCGCGCCTGATGCGGGAGAGGCACTCTTCTATCTCGTCGGGCTCGACCTCGGCCAGGAACCCGACCCCGCCGGCGTTGATCCCTATAACGGCGGCGTCCGTCTTCTTGAGCGCCCTTAGTATCGTGCCGTCCCCTCCGATCACCACGACTATGTCCGCATCGATCTCGGAAAGGGGCACCCCTTCTATGCCGATCAGCCCGGCCGCCGCCTTGTCCAGGGTGACCTTCTCTCCCCTCAGGGCATCGTATGCCCTCCTCACGTACTCGGCCGCCCTGGGGACGGTCTCGTTGGCATATATCCCGTAACGCGTCGCGCCGTGCTCCTCGATGTGCGACCTCATGATGTGGTCGAATACCTCTTTGCAGGAGCACGCCACGAAGCTTGCGTGGTAAGCGTTGTCCAGCGGCATATCCAGCTTGTTGCCGCCGATATCGAATATCTCGCCGCCCGCCTCCCTGAGTATCAGGGCGCTGGCCGCGATGTCCACCGTTCTGACGGCACGGTTGTAACGGTAGGTGTTCATGTAATAGACATCCGCTTGGCCGAGGGCCAGAAGCGTCATCTCAAGTGATGCGCAACCCATGGAGCGCGAGGTCTTGACGTTCTTCGCGAGGGCGAACGCCTCGTCGACCGCGGCGTTGCCCATGTAGATCAGGGCGAACAGTTTGGAGAAGTCGGGCACTCTGACGCTTATCCTCCTTCCGTTGTAGTATGCGCCCTCCCCTTTGCGGGCCCAGAACTCGTCCCCGGTCGCCAGGTTCCTGATGTAGGCCGTGTGCATGCCGCAGAGGGAGCCCTTGCCGACGGCCATGGATATCGAGTAGAAAGGTATCTCGGCCACAGAATTGCTGGTCCCGTCGATCGGATCGAGGACCAGGACATCTGATGCGCCGTTGTCCACGAAGCCTATCTCTTCGCTTAGAACGTTCAGAGGAAGTCTGTTGGATTCGATGTATCCCAGCACCGCATTCTCGGCCACCTTGTCTATCTCGGACGTGGGTGTGCCGTCATTGCCCATGCATATCTCGTTGCCCCTGCTGCAGGAGTCGGGTATGAGGGATACCGCCGCCTGGACGGCGTCGGCGATCTGGCGAAGGATGTTGATATCCATGCAACCGCATTGATATCCCCCTGTATTTAGGGTTTGCAACCTACGGCACAGATTATTTCTAAAACCACGGCGTTGGACGGACATGGAGCTTTTGGACCGCATGCCCGGGGTTTTTTCCGAGAGAGGACGGCTGTACACCATGTCTGCCTGTCCCGGCAGGCGGATCTACGGCGAGCGCCTGGCAACCGTGGAAGGAATGGAGTACCGCGAGTGGTCGCCGAGGAGGAGCAAACTGTCTGCGTACATAAACAACGGAGGGCGGGAATTCCCGTTCTCGGAAAGCAGCCGAGTGCTTTACCTCGGAGCTTCCAGCGGCACCACGGCATCGCACCTGGCCGACATATGCCGCCGCGGCTCCCTTGTGTGCGTGGAGATATCCGCAAGGATGTTCAGGGACCTGGTCGGAGTGTGCGAGACAAGACCGAACATGATGCCTGTCCTGGGGGACGCGACCCGCCCCGAAGATTACATGTTCGTCTCCGGAGGGATCGATGTGGTGTACCAGGACGTGGCGCAGAAACACCAGGCTGAAATTGCGGCCGACAACATGGATGCATTCGGCGCGGAATTCGGGATGATGGCCGTAAAATCAAGGTCCGAAGATGTCACGGCATCGCCGGCCCGCATCTTCAGACAGGCCGAGGAAGTGCTTAGGGGCCGTGGTTTCAAAATATTGGACTCCCGGGATCTGGGACCTTATGAGATGGACCATGCGATGATAGTCTTCGGGGCGGAAAGATGAGGACCGTATACACTGTGGCTTTTTCCGACGGAAAGTTCCTGATGGTCTTCAACAAGAAACGCGGCGGATGGGAGATGCCCGGCGGAAAGGTCGAGGCAGGAGAGACGATCGGGGAGGCGGCGGAAAGAGAGTTCGCCGAGGAGGCGGGATACTCGGTCGAGATCGTGAAAGTGCGCGACCTGGGGAACTGCCATGTCTGCGCGGCATTCCTGAGAGAGAAGATATGCTCCCCCGAGATGGAGGGCCGCCTATTCGATTCTCTGCCGGAGGAGCTGTCCTTCGACCGCGAAGAGTACGAGGATGTGGTCCCGTGGGCGATGGAATCGCTGGGAAAGGACCGGGACGCGTGTTCCGGGTCCTCACGCGTATAATAATAAGGACGCAAAAGTGGTGAACCTTTTAATAGTGGTTCTAGAATGGAGTGTCAGCCAAGCCGCCAAACATATTCGGAGCATCATATCATGGCAAGAATGCACACAAGAAGAAAGGGAAAATCCAGCTCTCAGCGCCCGATGATTTCCGAGAACCCGGCATGGGTTCCGATCGGAGCGGCGGAGATCGAAGACCTCATCGTGAAATACGCTAAGAACGGAGTCGTTTCCGCTAAAATAGGGCTCATACTCAGGGACCAGTACGGAGTGCCCGACGTCAAGCTCGCCACCGGAAAGACCATCACCAAGATCATGGAGGAGAAGAAAGTCTCCCCGTCAATGCCCGAGGACCTATCCAACCTCATGGCAAGGGCGATCTCCCTCAACGTCCACGTCAAGGAACACAGGGGAGACGTTGCCAACAAGAGGGGACTCAATCTCATTGAAGCTAAGATCAGAAGGCTCGAGCGCTACTACAAGAGCAGGGGAGTCCTCCCCAAGGAGTGGAAGTACTCTCTGAGCAACGCTGAGCTCATGCTCAAGTGAGACTCACATGGACCGCAGTGTCCCGAACAAACTGCTTGACGAGCTTTCAAAGGCCGCGGAGATAGTCCGCGGCCATAATTTTATCCACGTCTTCTCCCACTACGACGCCGACGGCATAGCCTCGGCGGGAATCATCGCAAAAACCCTTCTCCGCGAGGGCAAAGAGTTCACCGCAACCCTCCTCACGACCTTGGACGATACCACTTTCGAACAGATAAGGAACTGCGGAGCCGAGTGCGTGATCATCTCGGACCTGGGAGCATCCTATATCGAAGAACTTGATGCGATGTCCTGCGACGTGGTGGTTCTTGACCACCACACCGTATGCGCGGAAGCATCCAGGATATGCTACGTCAACCCCCACCTGTACGGGATAGACGGAATGAAATATGGATGCGGGTCCACGATGTCGTGCCTTTTCGCAATAAGGATGGACCACAGGAACTGGGACCTTGTACAGGTCGCATTCGCGGGCATGTACGGCGACAGGCAGGAGATGGAGGGGCTGAACGGCTTCCTTCTCGACGGTGCCGTGAAAAGAGAGATCATAAAGGCCGAAAGCGGCTCGGTGGTACCACGCGGGAAGCTGACCGATGAGCTCTATCTCTCCACCGAACCTTACGTGAGAGGCGTCAGCGGGAACGCCGAAGGCGTGGCCGCACTTCTCAAGGACGCGGGCATACCCCGGGACGCCGCCGGCTCGGGACTCTCCGACGAGGAGAGGAGACGCCTGTCCTCCCTCATATTCCTCAAATTGGCGGAGCAGGGCGTGGCGGCCGATACGATGGAGATCACGTCCGGGACACGATACGCCCTGAGGGACTGGGGCCTGGACTCCGCCGGTCTCGCATCGCTGTTCGACAGCTGCGGCCGCTGCGGACAGACCGGGATGGGGGTGGCCGTCGCATGCGGCGACCGGGACAGTATAGAGTCCGCTGCAGACATCGAAAGGGAATACAGGCGCGAAGTCGTCCAGAGCGCGACCGCCTTGGACGGCCGCGGTCTCAACCAGATGTCCAGCGTACAATGGTTCGACAGCACCAGGTCCGGATACACCGGAGTGCTTTGCGGAATAGCCATGAGCTACTTCGGAGACCATTCCAAACCCACTTTCGGGATCAATTCCTCCGAAGAGACCGCGAAGGTCTCCGGAAGGGCGACAGGCAAGCTTCTCGCAAAAGGGGCCGATCTTTCTTCCGCCCTGCGCGACGCCTGCTCGGCAGTAGGGGGGACCGGAGGGGGCCACCGCATAGCCAGCGGAGGATCTTTCCCTTCGGCGAGAACAGATGATTTCGTGAAGAAACTGAACGATATAGTCGGCGCCCAGGTCAGCGCCAGGTGACCTCTACCTCGTCGGTGCGGAACCTCTGCCTGACCGCCGTCGACTGGATTTCCATGCGCACCCCGGACTCGTACATCAGACAGCCGAGCCATGCTATCATCGCGCCGTTGTCCATGCAGTACTTCCTGTCGGGTACGAACATCTCCGCCCCCCGGGACTCGGCCATTTCCCTGACCATTTCCCTGAGGCGCATATTCTGGGCGACCCCGCCGCCCAGAAGGACCTCGTCCTTCCCCGTGTGGGCCATTGCTCTTTCCGTGACCTCGGTCAGCATCGCGAAGGCGGTCTCCTGCACGGACATTGCTATGTCTTCGATTTTATTACCTTTCCTGTAAAGTGCCAGTGCGGCGGTCATTATCCCCGAGAAAGAGACATCCATCCCTTTGACCGAATAGGGTATGTCCAAAAGCTCCGTACCTTCGGCCGCCAGTTTCTCGATCTTCGGCCCTGCGTAGAAGCCGAGGCCGAGCTCCCTTCCCAGCTTATCGAACATGTTCCCGATGCCTATGTCCTCGGTCTCCCCGAATATCCTATACTTGCCCTCCGAGAATGCTATTATCTGAGTGTTGCCTCCGGAGGCATATAGGAGTGCCGGGTCGTCGCATCCTTCCATCGCCCGCCCGATCTCTATGTGGGCGATGCAGTGGTTGGTGCCGATTATGGGTACCCCCAGACGGCAGGACAAGGCCCTGGCCGCCGTAGCCGAGGTCTTCAGGCAAGGTCCCAGGCCGGGCCCCATCGAGAAGGATATCAGATCCATATCCCTTATGGACATGCGGGCCTCTCCCAGCGCCTTCTCGATATCTGCGGCGACATTCTCCGCATGGTGGTTGGCCGCCTCTCTGGGATGGAGCCCGCCCTGCGGGGGCCTGTACATGTCTATGACGTTGGCCAAGACCTTACGTCCGTCGTCAGAATCGGTTATCCCCACTCCCAGAGTGTGGGCGGTGCTCTCGATCCCTATGGTCTTCATTTCTCGCCTGCGATCTCCTTCAGTCTCTTGAGGACGTTTATGGACCCTTCTGCGGCGAATTCATCGTCGACCACGAGAACGGGGAATCCTTTGCCCAGTATCCCGTAGAACGCCCCCTCGGCCAGCCCGCCGGCGGTGTCAACGTTCTGAACATGCACTTCCAAGCCCGGAGGAAGTCTTTCCTTCACATACTCGCACTTGCCGCAATCGTTCTTTGTGAACAGTATGATGTCCGCCATAGAAGGGCCAGAGGCATACCATGATTAAAGCTTGTCGAGGCCATGTGCCAGTAGTCATGCGGCAATATCTGGCAGGATTTCCAGGTGGGAAAGATATAATTACTATGATTGTATCCAGACCTTGCTGGGCTCGTGGTCTAGGGGTTATGACGTCGCCTTGACATGGCGGAGGTCGCCGGTTCAAATCCGGCCGGGCCCACCAGCTTTTGTCCGTTTCTTACACTGCGGACACGCATCAAATAACAGAATTGGTAATCATGAACGTATTGTCCGCATTCCATGACGGAGTCCTGTTCGCAGATGAATACATCTGGTATCTGGGACTTGTCCTTATAATCGGTATAGGCTTCATACTGACCTTCAAACTAAGAGGTGTACAGCTTAGGAGTTTCTCGGAATCCGCGAGACTCGCCGTTTCCGGGGCAGAGGAGGGAAGGGAAAAGAAGACCGTTTCTTCGTTCGAGGCTTTCTGGGTGAGCATGGGCGCCAGAATCGGCGTCGGCAACATCGCAGGCGTAGGCCTTGCAATCATCATGGGCGGCGCAGGTGCGATCTTCTGGATGTGGGTTTTCGCCCTCGTAGGCGCTGCAAGCAGTTTTGCGGAATGCACCCTGGGACAGATATTCAAGGAGAAGAAGTCGGACGGGCACTATCACGGCGGTCCCGCATATTACATCAAGAACGGCCTTAAGAACAGGAAGTTCGCGGTTTTCATCGCCCTGCTGATAATCGTCACATACGGAATAGGATTCATAGGCGTGCAGTCCGCCAACGCTACCGATTCTTTTGTCAACGCATTCGATTTTGAGAACAACGAGATCGTTTTCGCCCTGATCCTGACACTGATAGCAGGAGTGATCGTATTCGGGGGCATCAAACGCGTTGCGAAGGCCTCCGCAAAAATAGTACCTGTGATGGCGATAGCGTGGATGGCCCTTGTAATAATCACCGTATTTCTCAACTGGAGGATGATAGACGATGCACTCTCCATGATCTTCAAAGGGGCTTTCGGATATGACAGCGTACTAGGCGGTGCACTCGGCGCAGCTCTGATGTGGGGGCTTAAGAGAGGAGTGTTCTCTAACGAAGCGGGAATCGGTTCGGTGCCAAACATCGCATCTTCCGCGGAAGTGTCGCACCCCGTTAAACAGGGGCTGATCCAGTCCCTGGGAGTCATTTTCGATACGATGGTGATATGCAGCGGGTCCGCCTTCATCATACTGACGTATGTGGATCTGCCCTCTCTCGGCCACATAGCCGACGGGGCACCTCTCGTTGCGGCCGCCCTCAGCGGCGGTCCGCTGGGCTCTGCGGCCCCCGCTGTTCTTTCAGTGTTCCTGGTACTTTTCGCGTTCACGAGCATAATCAGCTATTATTCGATGTGCGAATCGAATTTGAAATTCGTATCTGAGAAGGGCAAATATTCCATTGGCCTCAAGATTATGATAGTTTGTGTCGTGCTTCTTTCCTGTCTTGCACCGGTCCAGCTCATCTGGGACCTTTGCGATGTTTTCATGGCCGTTATGGGTATAAGCAACATGATAGCAGTGCTTTTGCTGAGCGGGTACGTGGTTGCTGCGCTGAAAGACTACAAAAGGCAGAGGGTCGCAGGGCTTGACCCTGTGTTCGAGAGGAAGAACATAGACCTGGACGCCTCCGGAATATCCCAGTGGGAAGGAAGGTCCGACTGATCAAAGGACGGTCATGTTCCCGCTGTCTATAACGTCGGCGGGGCGGTCCTTTCCCAGAACCTCGTCGGCCTGAGAGGTCCTCATGCCGATCATGGAATGTACGTCGTCAGAGCAGTAGTTGGATATTCCGCGGGCTATCTCCTCGCCCCCGTACAATACGGCGACCAGGTCCCCCGAGTTGAACGCCCCGGACACTTCTGTGATCCCGACCGGCAGAAGCGATAGATGCTTTTTCAGCGCCTTCGCCGCTCCGTGGTCCACTTTGATAGTTCCCTGAGGACTGGCGGATTTCAGCCAGCGTCTTTTCTTGGGTATCGCGGAATCGGAGATGAATATGGTTCCCACGTCTTCTCCCAATACGGCATCGAGAATGGCGTTATCTTCGAATCCCGAGGTGATTATCATCTTGCAGCCCGCATCCGCGCATATGCGTGCGGCTTCGAGTTTTGTCTTCATCCCCCCGACTCCTACCTTCGTCGTAGGATCGCCGGCCATATGCCTTACCGCTTCTATGTCCCTTACGGTGCTGATGATCTCGGCGTCATCGAAAAGCTTTGGATTCTTATTGTATAGGCCTTTGACGTCCGACATTATGACGAGAAGGTCAGAGTCTGAATTGCTGGCTATTACGGCCGACAGAGTGTCGTTGTCTCCGAAAACCGCATCGATCTCTTTGGTGCAGACCGCATCGTTCTCGTTGAATATCGGTACGACGCCATTGGCCAGCAGGGTCTTGATCGTATTGTTGATGTTGTTAGACGTCTCCCTGGCAGAATACGCGTCCATGGTCAGAAGGATCTGCGCTCCCAGAAGCCCGTGATTGTCGAATGCCGATTTCCACCTGAACATTAGTGCCGACTGTCCGACGGATGCGGCCGCCTGCCTCATGGGTATGTCGCTGGGATGCGCTTCGACCTTCATCAGGTTTAGACCTAGACCGATGGCACCTGAAGATACTATCAGGACCTCTTTCCCCATATCTTTTAGCGATTTTACCTGCCTGGCTATGCCGTCGAGGAACTTCATGGACTCTTCGGGCGAATTCCTTGTTATGGACGAGGTTCCCACTTTCACGACCACTCTTTCGACCTCGCCCAGAAGTTCTTTCCTTTCGTTCATAGCGGGCACTTCCTTTCATTTTTCAGGTGCTTGAACTTCTTGGTTCCGTCCGCATATCCGCGGACCTCCTGGCCTTTCCCGATCAGGATGTATTTGTAGATCGTCAGGCCCTCCATGCCGACCGGGCCTCTTGCGTGTATCTTGCTTGTGCTGATACCTACCTCTGCGCCCTTGCCGAACCTGAAACCGTCGGCGAACCTGGTGGAAGCGTTGACGAAAACGTCCGCTGAATCCACCATCTTCACGAAATATCTCATGCTGGCACTGTTCTCGGTAATAATGGCGTCGGTGTGATTCGAGCCGTACTTGGCTATGAATTCCACCGCCTCCTCTATTGAGTCCACCACCTTCACCGATACGATAGGGGCACCGTACTCGGTACCCCAATCCTCCTCTGTGGCCTGCACCGTACCAAAAACGCCCTCTATCCCGGAAACGGAGGCGTCCGCCCTGACCTCGACCCCATTCTCGGCGAACAGCATGCACATCTTCGGCAGGAACTTCTCCGCCACGTCCCTGTGTACCAGCACATTCTCCGCCGCATTGCATGCGGCGGGATACTGGATCTTCGAGTCCAGTGTAACGCGGAAGGCCTTCTCCATGTCAGCTTCGGAGTCTATGTACACCGTGCATATGCCTGCCGCATGTCCCAGCACCGGAATCCTGGTGTTCTCTTGAATGTATCTGACGAACGAGTTGGAGCCCCTCGGAATTAGAAGGTCCAGATATTCGTCCATTCCCAGTATGGCAGTGATGTCGTCGCGGCTCTCCATGAGCACGAATGCCTCTTTCGGGATACCTGCCGATGCCGCCGCTTCTGAAAGTATCTCGAACAGGGCCCTGTTGGAATTTGCGGCCTCCGAGCCTCCTTTGAAAGCAACCGCGTTCCCGCTCTTTAGACACAGGGACATTATCTGCGGCACCACGTCCGGACGGGATTCGAATATCACTCCCACCACCCCGATCGGGCAGCGGACCTGGTACAGTTCCAGTCCGTCGTCCAGGTCTATGGTCGACACCGTCTCCCACACGGGATCTTCGAGGTAGGCCACGTCCCTTACGCCTGCGATCATCCCGGTTATCTTGCCGTCGTCGACCTGGAGCCTCTTGACCATGGACGCGCTGATCTTCCCGGCCTCCATCATCCTTGCGGCCGCATCCATGTCCTCGGCGTTGGCCTTCAGTATCTTCTCCCTGTTGCGGTCCAGAGCGTCGGCCATGGCCGAAAGCGCTTTGTTTTTCGTCGCGGTGTCGGTCGCCGAAAGCCTGACCGCTGCCGACTTGGCCTTGATTATATTTTCTGTGATTTCCCCCGACATTGTGCTCCCTTCCCGATATTATGCGGTTATTGTATTTACGTTGGGCTGTGAGCCCCGTATCAGATGGGAAATTTAAAAATACGCGGAGAGGATTGTCTCGCCGAGCCGAGGTAATCTAGTCCGGTAAGGTGGCGGTCTCGAAAACCGCTGGCCGCAAGGCCTCGGGAGTTCGAATCTCTCCCTCGGCGCCATTTCTCTCAGATTTTTTCCGAAAGGTCGTCGAGCTTCTTGCGGATCTTTGATTTTTTCGGACCTGCCCCGTTGTCCAGTTTCTGAAGCAGTTCTGCTTCTTCCTTCGTCACCTTCGATGGCACATCGATCTTGACGCGCACGAACATGTCTCCGCGGGTAGACGAATTGGCCGACCTGGGCATGCCCTTCCCGTTGATCCTCAGAACAGAGCCCACCTGGGTACCCTTGGGTATCGTGAGGATTACCTTCTCGCCCTCCAGCGTCCTGACCTCCTCCTGTCCGCCCAGGACAAGCCTCGGATATGTGGTGGTTATCCCGGTCCAAAGGTTCGCCCCGTCCCGGTCGAAGGCCTTGTCCTTCTTGACGTGTATTATAACGTAAAGGTCTCCCGGAGGCCCCCCGTTGTAGCTTGCGTCCCCGAGGCCCCTGAGCGTCAGGGTCGAGCCTTCGTCCACCCCTTTGGGTATGCTGACCTCGACCTTGGACGTCTTCTGCGTGTAACCGCTTCCGCGGCATTCGGGGCAGCGCTCTTCGTAGGACTTCCCGGTGCCGTGGCACTTGGGACAGTCGGAGACGGATACCATGTTTCCGAACATGGTCTGACGGACGGAACGGACCTGGCCGGTTCCGTTGCACTGGCCGCAAGTGGATACCTTCCCGTCCTTGCCCCCTGTGCCTTTGCACGGGGCGCACGTCACCGTGTGGGGGACCTGCACCTCCTTCTTGACGCCGTTGAGGGCGTCGAGGAGGGAGATCTCGATATCCATCCTGAGCGAGTTGCCCTGCCTGGGACCTCTGCTCTGCTGGCCTGATCTCCCTCCTCCAAATATGTTTCCGAAGAAATCACCGAATATGTCGCTGATGTCTTCCGCGTGGGTAAAGTCGTCCCATGAGAATCCGCCTCCGGAGAACTGGCTGTTTACAGCATCGCTTCCGTACGTGTCGTAGGTCGTCCTCTTTTCGGGGTCCGACAGGACCTCGTATGCCTCGGAGATCTCCTTGAACTTGGCCTCGGCGACCTCTTTGGGCTCTTCCGACACATCCGGATGGTACTTCTTGGCGAGCCTGCGGTAAGCGCTCTTTATCTCGTCCTGCGTGGCGCTCTTGTCCACGCCGAGCGTCTCATAGTAGTCTTTCCCCATTCGCGTTTCCCAGCTCAGTTCTTGTCATCGTCGTCGACTATCTTGTAGTCGGCGTCTACGATGTTGTCGTCTGCTTTGCTCTCCTGCGACTCCTGCGCCCCCGACTTGGGGGCGGCATCGGCCTGGGAAGCCTCCTGGTATATTCTCTGGGAAATAGGCTCCATGGCCTTCATCAGGGCGTCCATCTTCTTCTTTATGGATTCGACGTCCTCCGACTTGTTGGCCGTCTCGAGGTCCGTTATCGCATTCTCGATGGACGACCTCTCGGACTGGTTGACCTTCTCTCCAAGCTCCTCAAGGGACTTGCGTACGGTGTATATCGCCGTCTCCGCCTGGTTGTGCACTTCGATGGCCTCGACCTTCTTCTTGTCGGCCTCCGCGTAGGTGTCGGCCTCCTTGACCATCTGCTCGATCTCGTCCTTGCTCAGCTTGCTGGAGGACGCTATGGTTATCTTCTGCTCCTTGCCGGTGCCCTTGTCCTTGGCTGTCACCGTCACTATGCCGTTGGCATCTATGTCGAAGGTGACCTCGATCTGGGGTATCCCGCGGCGCGCGGGCGGTATGCCGTCGAGTATGAAGCGGCCGAGGGACGTGTTGTCCGATGCCATCTTCCTCTCGCCCTGGATGACGTTGATCTCCACCGAAGGCTGGTTGTCCGCCGCCGTGGAGAATATCTGGGACTTCTTCGCCGGGATCGTGGTGTTCCTCTCGATGAGGGGCGTTGCGACCCCGCCGAGGGTCTCGATTCCAAGTGTGAGCGGGGTAACGTCGAGCAGGAGGACGTTCTTGACGTCTCCCGAAAGGACGGCTCCCTGGATCGCCGCGCCCATCGAAACGCACTCCATCGGATCGATGCCGCGCTGGATCTTGGGGCCGACGATGCTCTCCACATAGTTCTGGACGGTGGGCATCCTTGTCGGACCGCCGACCATGATGATCTTGTCTATCTTCTCCTTGCTCAGTTTGGCGTCTGCGATGGCCCCCTCGATGCACGGCTTGCACCTGGAGACGATCGGTTCGACCAGGTCCTCTAGCTTGGCCCGGGTCAGCGTCTGGGTGAGATGCTTGGGGCCGGACGCGTCGGATGCGATGAAAGGGAGGTTGATCTCTGTCTGCATTGTGGTGGAAAGCTCGATCTTAGCCTTCTCGCATGCCTCCCTGACCCTCCAGAACGCCATCTTGTCAGCAGTCAGGTCGATACCGGTCTGCTTCTTGAACTCGCCTGCCACGTATTTCGTGATCACCTCGTCCATGTCGGAACCTCCGAGCTGTGTGTCCCCCTTGGTGGAGAGCACTTCGAAGACCCCGTCGCTAAGGTCCATTATCGTGACGTCGAGTGTTCCGCCTCCGAGGTCGAAGACCATGATCTTCTGCTCGGTGCCGTTCTTGTCGAGACCGAATGCCAGGGCCGCGGCCGTTGGTTCGTTGATCATGCGTACGACCTCTAGGCCTGCGATGGCGCCGGCATCCTTTGTGGCCTGCCTCTGATTATCGTCGAAGTAGGCCGGGACCGTTATCACTGCCTTATCGATGGTCTCTCCGAGGAACGACTCGGCGTCCCTCTTTATCTTCTGAAGGATGAAGGCCGAGATCTGCTGGGGAGTGTATTCCTTGCCGTATACCTTGATCTTCTCGCTTGTCCCCATCTTCCTCTTGACGTTCTTGATCGTCCCTTCGGGGTTAGTGACAGCCTGCCTCCTCGCCGGCTCTCCGACGAGCAGTTCGCCTTCTTTCGTAAATGCAACGTAGGACGGGAAAGATTTACCGCCGACGCTGGTGCCCTCGGCGCTGGGGATCATGGACGGCCTTCCGCCCTCCATGGCCGATGCTGCCGAGTTGCTTGTTCCGAGATCTATTCCTATTATTCTTGACATATCGCTCACTCCTCTTTTTCCTCTGCCGGATCTACGGCCTCGTTGCTCCCGGACTTCTCCGGGGCCTTAGTCACTTTCACTTTCGAGTACCTAAGTACCCTGTCGCCGCTGGCGTACCCTTTCTGGAACACTTCGGCGATCCTGCCGTCCTCTTCTCCCTCCACGGTGCACAGGGCCTCGTGGAACCTCGGGTCGAACATCCCCTCCGTAGGGACCTCCCCTATACCGTATCCCGCCAGGGTCTTCATCAGGTTCTGGCGGACCTTCCTGATACCCTGGATGAATTCACTGTCCTCGCCTGTGCTGTCGAGCGCCCTGTCCAGGTCGTCCAGCGTAGCGAGCAGGTCCGTGGCCAGGCCGTCGGCCGCATGCTTCCTGAACTCCTCCGTGTCTCTCAGAGACCTCTTGCGATAGTTATCGAAGTCCGCCTGTATCCTTTTTGCCGCGTTGAGATATTGGTCCGCAAGCTCCCTGGCCTCTGCCAGCTCGTCCTTGGCCGGCGCCTCTTCGCACCCGGTGCCCTCGGCGGCTTCCGCCTGCGCTTTCTCCTCTTCCGCCTTCACTTTTTCTCTAGACCTGCCAGTCATCTGCAACCATCTCAAGGGGACTATAATGTTAAAGGGGGCCGGTCAGGCCCCCTGTTTGTCTGCAGTTTCAGTCGTCGTCCATTCCGGGGGGCATTCCGCCCTCCCCTACGCCCAGGTCCTTGGAGGAGCCCGAGGATGCGATGACATCGTCGATCCTGAGGATCATGACGGCCGCATCGGTGGCGGAGTTGATAGCGTGCTTTCCGACCCTGTAGGGTTCGATCACGTTGAGTTTCGCCATGTCCTCGACCTTTCCGGTGAAGGGGTTGATGCCTGCTGTGATCTTGCCCTCTTTGTGCTGCTTCCTCATCTCGATGATCATGTTGATCGGGTCGAGACCGGCGTTCTCGGCGAGGGTCGTCGGGATGACCTCCATCGCGGACGCGAACGCCTCAAGGGCGATCTGCTCTCTCCCGCCGATGGTAGCGGCGTAATCCCTGAGCCTCATTGCGATCTCCATCTCTTTGGAGCCGCCTCCGCACTCGATGAGCCCGTCCTCGACCGCGACCCTTACTGCGGACCAGGCGTCCACGAGAGACCTCTCGACCTCGTCGGCGACATGGTTGGTTCCGCCCCTTACTAGGACCGAGACGGTCTTCGGGTCCTTGACGTCGGTGATGAATGTCATCTCTTCGTCCTCGACCTTCCTGAGCTCCACGAGACCGGCGGACCCGAGGTCTGCGGACGAGATATCGGATATCTTATTGACGATCGCCGCGCCGGTGGACCTTGCGAGCCTGTCCATGTCGCTCTTCTTCACGCGCCTGCAGGCGTAGATCCCTTCCTTGGCGAAGATGTGCTGGGCCAGGTCGTCGATGCCCTTCTGGCAGAACACGACGTTGGCTCCCGCGTCCTTGACGTTCTTGACCATCTTCTTCAGCATGTTCTCCTCTTCTGCAACGAAGAGGGATATCTGGCTGGGGTCTGTGATCTGGATCTTGGCGTCGACCTCGGTCTTCTTGACCTCGAATGCGGCGTCGATCAGTGCGATCTTTGCGCCCTTTACCGTTTTGGGCATGTTGGGCTGGACAGGCTCCTTGTCTATGATGAGCCCCTTGTAAAGTTTGGACTCTTCCATCCTGGCACCGGCCTTCTTGACGGTCTGGATGTTCTTGAGGTCCACGGTGTATCCTCCGTCGCTCTCTTTCTCGGCGACGGTCTTGACAGCTTCTACGACCAGATCGGAGAAGTAAGCCTTGGAGCCGCTGACCTGTTTGCTTATCATGGCGACCTCGGCTATCTGTTTGAGGGTCTCCTCGTCTTTCAGCGAGACTTTCTTGGCTATCTCCCTCAGTATCTCCTGGGTCTTATCGTTGGCAAGCCTGTATCCGGAAGTGATTATGGTCGGGTGCACGTTCGCGTCGATCAGGTCGACGGCCTTCTTCAAAAGCTCGCCGGTGATTATGACGGAAGTCGTGGTACCGTCGCCTACCTCGGCATCCTGGGCCTTGGCGACCTCCACGAGCATCTTCGCGGCGGGGTGCTGCACATCCATCTCTTTGAGGATCGTCACACCGTCGTTGGTTATCACGACGTCTCCGATGGAGTCTACCAGCATCTTGTCCATGCCCCTCGGGCCGAGGCTGCTCTTCACGGAGTCAGCTATTGCCCTCGCGGCGGTGATGTTGTTGTTCTGAGCGTCTTTGCCTTTGCTTCTCTTTGTTCCCTCTCTGAGAATCAGAATAGGTGCGTTACCCATACCCATATTTTTAACCTCCAATTAATTCCATTTGGTGGATTCTGGTTGGATAAAGTTTGTTCTTCTATATAAACATATCAATTAAAAGCCTGCATAGGTCACCGAGAAAAACGACCGTTCAGTGTATGAACAGCATCTCGCGGTACTTGGGAAGCGGCCACATCTGATCGTCTATTATCATCTCGAGGGCGTCCACATGCTGCCTGGTGCTTTCCATCAGCGGGACCACCTCGTCATGGAAGCCGATCGACCGCACGCGCTCCTCGACGACGCGTGCCAGCCTGTCGCAGAGGGCATCCATCTCCTTTGCCATCCTGCGGGCTTCCGATATGTGGTACGAAATATCTCTGACCAATTCGACCTCGTTGGAGGCCAAGGACCTGAACTCGGCTGCCGGGAAGGACTCCTTTATCTTGGAAACATTGTCCAGAAGCACGGACTGGTATCTGGTGGCCACCGGCAGTATGTGGTTCAGCGTCATGTCGCTGAGCACCCTCGACTCGATCTCGATCTTCCTGCCGTACTGCTCCCACAGAACTTCGGCCCTGGACTCCTTCTCGGTCTCTGTCAGAACGCCCGTGTCGGCATAGAGCTCCTTCGCCCTGGGTGAGAAAAGCGCATCGTAGACCAGGGGCACCGACGTCTCGCAGTCCAGGCCCCTGCGGGCAGCCTCGGCCTTCCATTCCTCGGAGTAGCCGTTGCCCTCGAAGCATATGTCGCGGCATCCTTTGTAGGTCATGCATATCTCGTCCAGGATCGCCCTCTCGGTCTGCGCCCCGTCGGCTATCCTTGCATCGACCCTCATCTTGAACTCCTTCAGCTGTTCGGCGACGATGGTGTTTATCATGGTGATCGCCGAAGAGCAGTTGGCGGAGGAGCCGACGGCCCTGAACTCGAACCTGTTCCCGGTGAACGCGAAGGGGGACGTCCTGTTCCTGTCCGTGTTGTCGACCAGTATCTCGGGTATGTGCGGGATCCCCAGACTGTAACCGGACCTCTTCCCTATCTTCACCATGTTCTTGGATTCGAGGAGCTGTTCGAATGCCGAGGTTATCTGCGAGCCGAGGAAAACCGACATGATCGCCGGCGGAGCCTCGTCCGCTCCCAGCCTGTGGGAGTTCGAAGCCGTCATGATCGCGGCCTTGAGGAGACTGTTGTTCTTGTAGACCGCCATCAGCACGTTGACGGTCAGGGCCAGGAACCTGAGGTTCTCCGCGTCCGTCTTCCCGGGAGCCATGAGGGGGATCCCGTCCCCGGTGCCCAGGGACCAGTTGCAGTGCTTTCCGGAGCCGTTCACCCCTTTGTAGGGCTTCTCGTGGAGGAGCGCCCTGAAACCGTGGCGCTTGGCCGTTGGCTTCATCACCGACATAAGCATGAGGTTGTGGTCGATGGCCAGGTTCGCCTCCTCATAGACGGGGGCGACCTCGAACTGGTTGGGGGCGACCTCGTTGTGCCTGGTTTTTACCGGGATCCCCAGCTTGTAGCATTCGATCTCCAGGTCCTTAAGGAACTCCAGGACCCTCTGGGGTATCGATCCGAAATAATGGTCGTCCAGCTGCTGGCTTTTGGCGCTTTCGTGTCCCACGAGCGTTCGTCCGGTCAGCATCAGGTCCGGGCGCTGGGAGAACAGGGCGGAGTCCACCAGGAAGAACTCCTGCTCCCATCCCAGGTAAGATTCTACGTTGGCTCCGCGCATCCCGAAGTATTCCAGCAGCTCGGATGCCGCCTTGGACACCGCGGCCTTGGACCTGAGCAGGGGAGTCTTGTAGTCCAGGGCCTCCCCGGTATATGATATGAAAACAGTAGGCACGCAGAGCACGTCACCGATTATGAACGCCGGCGACGAGGGGTCCCATGCCGTGTACCCGCGGGCCTCGAAAGTGTTGCGAAGTCCTCCGTTGGGGAACGAGGAGGCATCGGGCTCCTGCTGGCAGAGGAGCGCGCCCGAGAAAGTTTCCAATGATTCTCCCCGGCCGTAGGGGGTTGCGAAGGAGTCGTGCTTCTCCGCCGTGCCGCCTGTAAGGGGTTGGAACCAGTGGGTGTAATGGGTCGCCCCCATGTCCATGGCCCAGCGCTTCATGCCCTCGGCGACGTGCTCGGACACGGATATGTCGAGGGTCTTGCCGCTTTCGATCGACTCGTATATGGACCTTCTGGTCTCCTGGGAGAGGTACCTCCTCATGTTCTTTCTGTTGAACACGTTGCACCCGTAATAATCGGAAACGTTGGCACCGGGCGGGACCGCTTTGACCGGTTCTCTTCCGAACGCTTTCTCCACAGCTGCAAACCTGCTGTTGTCCATGTTCGGGGTGAGCAATTTATTTCATTTAAATCTTTCCGAACCCTCATGACAAATGTATCCATTATCAAAATTGAATTAGATATTTGTCTAATTTTACTTCATATTTGTATTACTAAATCTAAATAAAGAAGTGGGTCTGCGACAAAGTTTACATGCTCTCGGCAGTGTGGCGACGTATGCATCGAGAATCCGGGCCAAACGATCAAGAATAGTATTTTACCCTGAATGTATGATATAATCCCCAGGAGAAGATAATGGCCCTTTCACTTTTCAAAGATGCGGACGCCCTTTACGAACAAGCCATAGACCTAATCAAACAGGGAGAGTTTGAAAAGGCCCGTGGCAGACTGATGAAGTCAATAGAAAAGGACGGGGGACCTGACGACATATCGGCGGTGCTGGTGTGTATGATAGATATGCGCGGAAGGCTCGGAGACGTCTCGGCATACGGGAACCTCCTGAACGCTCTGAAGGCCACCAAAGCAAAGGAGTTCACGTTCGGCCTCACCACCGTAAGCGTCCCGACGATGATACTGCAGTGCGAACTGGCGATAGAGGAGATACATGCCCTGAACATGAACGGCAGTTCGGCCGTAACTCTCGAAAAGGGCAACAGGCTCCTGAAACTGGCCCAGAGATACCAGTCCGAAGTGGGGAACGAGACCCTCAAGATGAACGAGATCTTCCTCAACGACACGACGAGGACGGGCATCAGGGAGGGAATGGTCTTGCTGGCAATGGGGTACGAGTCTCTGGCCTCCGGTACGGTCTGGAACGACCCGAAGAAGGCCGCGGAGTACCAGCAGATAGCCTACGGCTACAGGAAGCAGGTCGGGGACACGGGAGAATCAAACCTTAAACTGATCAATGATTACTCCAAGACGTGCAAATGCTGGTTCTGCGGAAGGACCGCTTCCGGCCTGGGAATACACTTCTTCCCTATGTCCAGCGAAATATCTCCCATGCTTCTGAAGTCAGGCGAGGGGGAGCCTATCAAGTCCGATAGCGACGATCACAATTCGATATACGCATGCAGGGCATGCTACAGAGGAATATCCATTAGGGCTGACGAGATCGCCAAGGTGTATTACAACCAGGCGATGGGAGAGATGAGGGCGATGGAAGCGAGGCTTAACGCGGAGATCGCCGCGCTGTGGTCGGCAGTCAGATCAATAAGGTGATTATTTGGAAGATATGGTAATGCTCAGGTGCAAATACTGCGGTGCGCCGTTCGAAGCCAAGGACGTTGAGGCCAACACGCCGTACATAACGTGCCGCAGCTGCGGGACGACCCAGCAGCGCATTGATGCCAAGGCGTACCTGGACCAGGTGATGGACCAGGTCAGGTCCTGGGTCAGCAGCGCGATGCCGGGCGGATTCTCAATGTCCCAGGCCGAGAACGTCGACTCGATAGCCAGGCACAACATCTACGTGACCAACGTCAGACCGAGGATCTCGGCAGAGATCTCCGAGTACAAATTCGCGGCGAACACTCTGATGACGAATCCGCTGTTCGTGATGCCCTTCACCACAGACAACGCCGCCAAGCCTGTGCACACGTCCGCATCCGCATTCGAGTTCGACGCCAAGATCAAAGGGCTTTCGCCCCTCGCCGTAGACAGCAACGACCGGAAAGAACTCAACACGGCAGAGGACCTTGTGAAAGCATATGCCCTCATGATCAACAACGTGAAGCTCCTTCAGGAAGACAAGCCCGGAAGATACGTGCTCATGAGCAACAACTTTTCGCAGGCATCGGAAATGCTTTCAAAATCGAACGAGTATGCTCCCATGTCCAAGCGCTTTTTGGCGCTGGCACATGCATGTAACGGATGCGAGAAGCTCCTCAACGGAGATCCTATGGGCAGCATGGGGCATCTTGAGAAGGGCGTCAGCGAGCTCAGGGATTTGAAGGACAACCTTTTCTCTTTCCCCTCCTTGGCTATAATGTACCAGGGCGTCGAACGCGAACTTTCGCAGGTCAGCGCTGTTGCGGACCTGGTGAGGAGCTCGTCTTCCACCGGCGGCGATCCCGTAAAGACACTGGGGGCACTCGCTAAGATATCCAACATACAGTATCCCAACGTCAGCAACTGGACCATCCTCAGGACGAAGGACAGGAACAGCGAACTGTTCCAACATCTGTCCCAGGCCCTGGGAGCCAGAAGCGGCTCGGGAACGATGCTCATAGCTTCCGGAGACGGGGACTACCTGTTCCCGTTCTGGGACGTGGACCTCAGGTACAGCTTCGTCACGGGCGCACTGTGGTCCAAGAAGAGCGTCGAAGTGACGGAGGACATCCTTATCCCGGGGGATTTCCCGATCGACTCGGCGTGCCTCACAAATCCCGCATCCGGGGTCACGGACATTTTCGCCCTGCGGCCGGAGACCAGCATCCTGGCCGGACTCCGGGGATCGGAGACCAGCATCAGCGGCGGCGAGGGCATAGGGGCCCTTTCCGAGACCGCCAGGCCGGGCAACCCGGGAGCAAGGAAGATAATAGTCCCGCTCAGCACCAAGAAGGAGGCAGAGCACCTCACCGAGAACTATCTCGTTCAGCGCACGCAGAGCAACAGCAAACTGAGGCTCAGCAAGCCGTACGTGAAGAACCTGATATACATCCCGTGCAAGGTGTCCGGCAGTTCCATCATCATCAACGGATTCGGGAAACTGCTGCCCGAGAGGATAAAGAGGACCGACATCAATCAGCTGATAGTACTATAACAAAGGAGATAGCGGAAATGACAAACAAGGACAAGCTGGCCAACAGGACCCTGTCCGCGGTGATCGGCTCAATGTTCCTGATCGCGGTGGTCATCGGCCTGGTGGCCTACAGCGTAATGGACGAGGGGATCGACATAATCCTCTGGGTCGTACTAATTGTAATGGGAATAACACTTGCCGTCCTGTCCCCGATGCAGCGGGGCGGAACGACCAACTTCGGTCCGAGCAACGGCGACTACAACCTTGTGATGGGAGTCCTGATGCTCGTAGTCGGCCTCGCCGGATATATGTGGTTCCACACGGACCTCGGTTGGCTGGCCCCTGTGGCCCTGATACTGCTGGCGGCGGCCGCGATCGGAATAGTGATGACAGTAAAGAACAGGAAGTGATTGAACATGCCTTTAGAAGAAGTTGGAGTCCACATGAGGGGAAACACCTCTCTGGTGGAGCGCATCGGGCTTTACATACCCGTATACAGGGGATACAAAGAGAAGAACCTCCGCAGAGACGAGGACAGGGCCATCAGGCAGGAGGTCGCCCGTACGCTGGAAGGCGCGAAGAACGACCTGGCCACGGTCCAGAGGGCCGCGATAAAGGACCTGGACCTGATGAGGGACGCTGAGAGGATAAGGACGAAAGTGGACAAGTACCACATATCCGTGCAGAAGGCCGTGAACGGCTACAGCGGATGGCACGCCTCGGTCAAGATACTGGAGGACGAGCTTGACATGCTCGTATCCTGGGACGCCAAACTGGTGGACGGTACCGTGCTCCTCAGGAAAGAAGTCGCGGACCTTGTTGCCAAGATCGATGCGGGAGAGTACGCCATCAAGGCCCCCCTCAGGGATATAGAGAAGACCGTCGACAGGATGGTCGAGGACTACAACCAAAGGGAGACCGTGATGAGGGGATTCATGGAAGGAGTCAAGGAGTGAAATAAATGGCAGAAAAGAAGACCAACGTGGTAAACTGGGAGAGCCAGGGTCCCGACGATATAATCTACACATATGAGTACAACGACCTGAGGACCCTCACTTCGGTCACCGTCCCCGAGCATGCGGTCGCGCTCTTCATAAGGGACGGACAGCTCACCGGCGTACTGGAGCCGGGGAGGCACTCCGTCATGTCATCGAACATCCCGTGGCTCACCAAACTATACCAGATCGCCCTGGGATACAAGGAGACGCCGTTCAAGGTCCAGATAATCTATGTTTCTCTGAAGATGTTCAACGGGAAGTGGGGGATCAGGGGGATGATAAAGGCGGCGCACGAGTACGACGTGCCCATCACCCTCATGGCGAACGGGGACTACCAGTTCCGCGTCAAGAAAGAGGACATCGCCGTGTTCTTCACGCAGATAGTGGGAGGCATGAGCGCCTACAGCACCGGCGACGTCAACGCCTTCATGAAGAGCTTCATCAACGAGCAGATAACCCAGCAGCTCACCGAGCAGTACTACATGGACGTGTACACGAACCTCGAGAGGGCGTCCACCTCCACCAAGGTGCTGATCGAGCCTTACTTCACGCAGAGGGGCATAGAGCTGCTCGCACTGAAGATATCGGAGCTCAGGACGACCGACGAGGACATGGAGAAGGTGTTCCAGTACCTGCAGTTCAGCTCCAAGAACGGTGAGGCCTTCAAGAAGTACGCGGTCATGGACCGCATGGCCGACGCCATTGGCAATTCCGAGGGAGGTGCGGCCGTGGGCACGGGAATGCTCCTGTTCCCCCAGATGTATCAGCAGCTCCAGCAGCAGCAGGCTCCCCAGCAGCCGTCCGGGCAGGTCCCCAAGGTCCTTTGCCCGTACTGCGGCACGCCTAACGAGTATCCCTACAAATACTGCGGGAACTGCGGAAAGCCGTCCCCCCAGCAGCAGGCCAGGGACGATATCGGGAGCCCGACCGCAGTACAGCAGCAGGCCGCCTATTCCGCCGCCCCGACATCGGCGGGAGGGCAGAAGAAGTTCAGCGTCTGTCCGTACTGCGGAGAGGATCTGAAGGGACTTGCCAAAACCCCGAAGTTCTGTCCGTTCTGCTCCGAGCAACTGAACTGAAACTGATTAGCCGGCCCGGCCGGCATCCTTCTTTTTTCATCCGAGTGCGGACCTCCCCCCGTGTGTGAGATTTTTAATTGCAAGAATATTTTTTGATGATTCAATAATATTATTTACGAAATTCGTAGTTTTTATTCGTTTATTGACGTAAATCGTTAAACGACTGATATAAATAGTAGTAATCAGTTGTATATGTCGGAGGTAAGTGGCTATCGGCAAACGAAATAACACAAAGATCTGCGGCGAAGATTGTTCAGTATGGTACTGCGGTAACAAAGAGCAGAAGACTGGCCTGATGGCGCTTTACTCTGATTGACCCTCGCCGGAACAGTCTGCAAGACCCGACTGATGACCGCAACAATCCCGGCTCCGCCGGGCCCTTACCCCTCTCGGGGGCTTTTGGATTTTTCCGATAATCGGCTTTTTATACTGAACTACCGGTTCTCATTACGCTCACATGAAGACAGTCGAAGACTATATCCAGACCATACCGGACTTTCCGACCAAAGGAATAATGTTCAGGGACATAACGACCGTCCTGCAGGACAGCGAAGGGTTCTCTCTTTCGGTCGACGGGATCGTCGACATGCTCGAAGGAGTGGACTTCGACCTTGTGGCGGGGTCCGAGTCGAGGGGCTTCATATTCGGGGCCCCGGTCGCGTACGCCCTCAAGAAGGGCTTCATCATAGTCAGAAAGAAGGGCAAGCTCCCGAGGGCCACCATATCCCAGGAGTATGACCTTGAGTACGGCACCGCTACATTGGAGATGCACAAGGACTGCATCAAACCGGGACAGAGAGTAGTGATCGTCGACGACCTGATAGCCACCGGCGGCACCACCGAGGCCATGGTCAAGATGATTGAGAAGCTGGGCGGGAAGGTCGTCAAGATATGCTTCGTCATCGAGCTCGCGGGCCTCGAAGGCAGGAAGAAGCTGGAGGGATACGACGTGGAGTCCCTCGTGGTGTACCCCGGCCACTGACCTTGCCCGCGTTCGGTCTCCCGGTCGCGGCTACGGTCTGTCCCTTGAGACGTTCCTTATTGAAAAATAAAAAAGCGGGCGATGCCCGCCAAATAGTTTACCTCTTCGAGGTCATCTTGCGGAAGATCTCGCAGCAGTTGATCTCGATGTCGAGGAGCTTCTCGATGTTCATCTTCGCAGCGATGCCTCTGGGTGCTCCGGGGAGTCCCACGGTCACTCCGATCCCGAGCGCTTCGCGGAGGTCCCTCATCACGTATACGTCGGTCAGGTCGAGCACGGACACTCCGAGCTTCTTGGCGACGTATTCCTTCGCGGCGGGGGTCTTCATCTTTCTGGCGAACTGCATCCTGGCGACAAGGTCTCCGGAGGTCCTGATGCCTCCGAGTCCGGAAGCCATCATGTGGGCGATCGACATGCCGGCGGGGTCGCCGACACCGATCTAAATTCCGTCGACCTTGGCCACTTCGACCATGGCTTTGCTGCAGCGGGTGACCGCCTCTGCGGGAGGGGTCTCCAGCATGGGTATTCCGCCGACTCCCATTCCCATGTTCACATGGCAGGGCAGGTTGGACTTCTTCTCGCACTCTTTGATGAGGGCCACCGAGTAGGCCATGTTCCAGGCCAGGGATTTTCCGGACTTGGTATTGGTGACCGGTCCGAAGACGTCGACACCGGCCATCTCTGCGAGCTTTGCCTGATCGTGAGGGTATATTCCCGCAACGTCTTGTCCCTTGTAGTCGAGCATCCCGTGAATTCCGATGACATTCTCGCTGGACATTCCCACCATGGTCTGTGCCTCGGGGCGGGCCTTCTTGAGCAGCTCCACTCCTCTGAGCACCGACAGGAAATCTCCGTCGCCGGCGGACGCGGTCGTATCGAAGTTGAATCCGTCGGACCCGGCCTCCTGCATCTTGACCCCCATGAACTCGATGTCCCTGGTCATCATGTCCATCGCCTTCTCCATCTCGGACTGGGCTTCCTCTATCTTTCCCTCCCTCATAAGGTCGGGCGGGTTTCCGAAGGGTCCGTCGGGCTCGTAGTACAGGCCCATGTTGGGCATGGCGCCGTAGAAGAAGGGAACGATCATGCTGTTCTGCATGTCTTCCATCTTCTGCATCTGCATCGCTATGACCGCTTTCAGCGGCTTGACGCTGTAGTTGTTGTCGAGGCTTCCGAATTCGAAGGTGTCCATCGAAAGGGCGCGCTCGTGCACCTGGGCGGCCGCCAGTGCGGACATCTCTATGCCGCAGCCGCTGCTTCCGCTGTCACCGGTGAACTTGTTCTGAGCTCCGTCGTTCGAAAGGACGACCTCGTTTCCGGGCTCGACGCTGACTATCCTGTTGCGGTCGCATACGATGTCGCAGAGCATTGCCAGCTCTTCAGAGGTGAGGTCCGGGACATTTCCGACCTCTACCGCCTCCGCCATTCCCGCCTGCAGATCGTCGATTATCTTCTCGCGTGTGCAGAATATCCTTTTTCCGTCTCCCATGTATGTGAGGTATTCGGCCATTTCCGTTCACCCCAGGAGGGCTTTGGCCCTGTCCACCTGCTCGGAGGCTGACTCGCTGTAGCAGTCTGCACCGATCTTGTCGGCCCACGTCTGCGTGACCGGCGCCCCGCCGACCATCACTTTGACGTCGTCTCTGAGGCCGGCGTCCTTGAGCATGCCGATGATGTCCCTCTGGACGGTCATCGTCGTGGTCATAAGAGCGGACAGTCCCATCATGGAGCATCCGTTGTCCTTTACCTGTGCGATGAAATCCTTGGAAGGGACGTCCCTTCCCAGGTCGACCACGTCGAAACCTCCGCACTGGAGCATCGTGGAGCAGATCGACTTGCCTATGTCATGGACGTCGCCTTCGACGGTGCCCATGCACACTTTGGCGAGCTTTGTGCCGACCTGGTCCTTCGGGAGGTCCGCCTCAAGTGCTTTGACGGCCGCGGACATCCCGTTCGCCGCGCTCAGCACGTGGGGGAGGAACAGCTTCCCCCTCTCGAACAGCACTCCGACCTCGCTCATCCCGGCGCCCATGGCCTCGATTATGTCCGTGGCCTCCATGCCGGCGGCTTTAGCGTCCGCGGCGGCCTTCTGTATGCCGGGGACCTTGTACGCTACCATCGCCGCTGCGATGGCTTTTCTCTCGTTTTCAAAACTTGTCATTATTATTGTCTCCTTGATTTTTAATGTGGCCGGGCTGCGCCCGGCCTTGTTTTCAGCCTTTCACCTTTGCGACCATCTTATTGACGCAATCGGTGGCGTTCTCCGAGTAGACGTCGGCACCGATCTCCTCGCACCACTGCTGTGTCGTCGGCGCACCGCCGATGTTGGTGATGACCTTGTCCCTGACGCCTTCCTCCTTGAGGAGCTCCTCGAAGGTCTTCTGGTTGACCATGGTGGACGTCATGAGCGCGGACGTACCGACGGCCTTCGGCTTGTCGTTCTTGACGGCCGCGACGATGTCCTTGACGGGGATGTCCCTGCCCATGTTGACGACGTTGAAACCGGCGACCTTCAGCATGATGGCCACGATGTCCTTGCCTATCGAGTGGATGTCCCCCTCGAT
>DAUY01000003.1 GCA_002505345.1 Methanomassiliicoccaceae archaeon UBA370
CAGCTCAATTTTAATGGAATAAGCGATTAGTGCTCCCGTCGGGATTTGAACCCGAGTCGAAGCCTCGAGAGGGCTTCATGATTGGCCGCTACACTACAGGAGCTGTTAAGTGCCTTGATTACTAAGTCATTAATATAATTTGTGAGTGGAGAGCCTTCAGAGCTCCGGACGGACAGCCATTTTTACGGGCGCATCGGCGGGATGCGCTTGTGCTCCATTGATGCCACGAGGCGGCGGATCTCCCTGACCTTCTCCGTCGGGATGCCTAAGTCCTCGGCAATCTCGTCGTCGTCGAAATCCATGTCCATGTCGTACAGTATGGCGTCGAGATAGTCGTATGAAATGCCCATCTCGGATTCGTCTGTCTGACCTTCCCAGAATCCGGCCGACGGGGGCCTGTCGATTATATCTTGGGGTATGCCGATCATGGCCGCGATCTGCTTGACCTCGGTCTTGTACGTGCCGGCAAGCGGTGTCATATCGCATGCCCCGTCTCCGAACTTTGTGAAATATCCCGTCATGAGCTCGCTCTGGTTGGAGGTCCCGGCGACGAGATAATTGCGCTTCTTGGCAAGGTTGTAAAGCACTATCATCCGGCATCTCGCCGATATGTTTCCCTTCTCGAGCGGCGCTTGGACATCCGAAAGAAGAACCGATGTCAGCGCATCCACTGCTGGCTGTACGTCCACGATCTTGTACTCGGTACCCCAGATCTGGCTAAGTTCCTTGGTGGTCTTATAGTCCGCCGCAGGGGTCACACGGGAAGGCATGAAGACGTTCAGGATTTTCGCCGGGTCGATCGTGTCAGCGGCCAGCTTGGTCACTACAGCCGAATCTATACCTCCGCTGAGACCGATGACGATACCGGAACATCCCGTCTTCTCGACACAGTCCCGGATGAAGCCTCTCAGATTCTGCACGTCATCGCTTGTTACCTTGGGGATCCTTCCCACCATGGTTCGCGTATGTACGAGCGGACATAAAGAATTGTTCCATCATCTGCCCTGGAAAAGCCTTTCGCTCCCATATTTGGGGTCGCAGGTCACATGTATTCCCAGCTTTCTCAGGAGCTCTTCGTCGTCGTCCGGAAGTATCACTGAAGAATGAGCCTCGCACCCCCTGAGGTCGGGAAGGCGCTCAAGCACCGCCGTGGCGACCGGGTTGGTCGTCGCGCACACCGAAAGTGCGATCAGCATCTCCGACGCATGAAGACTGGCGCCCCTGTCCCCGAGGTACTTGGTCTTTAGGCCTTGTACAGGCTCTATCACGGACGGCGATATCAGATGCATCGAATCGTTGATCCCCGCCAGGTTCTTTAGGGCATTGAGCATCATCGCCGACGTGGCGGCGAGGAGCGTGGAGGTCTTTCCCGTGATGATCGTGCCGTCGGGCAGCGAGATGGCCGCTACGGGCATCTCCTGCACCCTGGAATGAGAATGTACTGCGGAGGCGACCATGCGATCTTCCGACCCTACCCCCGCCTGCTTCATCAGCAGCTCTATCTTCCTGACACTGTTTTCGGATGCGGCGGCGCGCTTGCGGTCGCAGAGGGTCCAATAATAGCGGCGGATTATCTCGTCTTTCGCGGACTGGGTCACGTTGTCCTCGTCGGTTATGCAGTAGCCGGCCATATTTACCCCCATATCCGTAGGCGACCTGTACGGCGACCCGCCGTATATGCCTTCGAAAATGGACTTCAGGACGGGGAATATCTCTATGTCGCGGTTGTAGTTCACCGCCGTCTTCCCATACGCATCGAGATGGAAAGGATCTATCATGTTAACATCGTCCAGGTCCGCCGTGGCCGCCTCATATGCCAGGTTCACGGGGTGCTTCAGGGGGAGGTTCCATATGGGGAATGTCTCGAACTTTGCATAGCCTGACCTGATCCCCCTTCTGCTGTCGTGGTAGATCTGCGAGAGGCAGACAGCCATCTTGCCACTACCGGGTCCGGGCGCAGTGACGACCACCAGGGACCTGGTTGTCTCCACATAGTCGTTCTTCCCATAGCCGTCCTCGCTTACGACGAGGCCGATATCCGAGGGGTAGCCTTCGATCAGGTAGTGCCTGTAGACCCGTATGTTCAGGGACCTGAGCCTTTCGCAGAAGGCATCCGCAGACTTCTGGCCGCTGTAGTGCGTAACGACCACGCAACCCACATAAAGGCCGCGGTCCCGGAACGAGTCGATGAGCCGCAGGACCTCCAGGTCGTATGTTATGCCTATGTCGCTCCTCAGCTTGTTCTTCTCTATGTCGTAGGCGCTTATTGCGATGACTATCTCGGCAACGTCCCTGATTCCGGCAAGCATGTTGACCTTGCTGTCGGGAAGAAAGCCCGGAAGGACGCGAGAAGCATGGAAGTCGTCGAACAGCTTTCCGCCGAACTCCAAATACAATTTCCCGCCGAACTTGGAGAGCCGCTCCTTGATCTGCGCAGACTGAAGTTCCAGATATTTCTGGTTGTCAAAACCTATCTTTACGGACTTGGGTATTGCTGTTCCCCGGTTATCCTGCATATCTCATGAATACTTAAATCACTTTTAAACGTATCGGATATCGGTTTTTTATGGTAAAACAGGCGTTCATTTGCCGTGGACCTCGACCTCAAAGTGTGCCAATGCCGCGCCTTCCCTGGTAATCCGGAGAAGAATTCCGTGCGAATATCCGAGGAATTGCATTCGGAGGGCCCGGACGTCATAGTATTTCCGGAAATGTTCCTGACGGGTTACGGCACGGATTGTTCCGATCTCGAGAAGGAGACGGAACGTGCTGTCGAAAGAATAGAGAAAATGTGCCAGGAATTTGGAAAAGCCGCAGTTTTCGGAGGCCCTAGCTATGATGGCAAAAATGTGTATAATTCTCTTTATTTCATTACCCCCGAGAAAAAATTTGTTTATAAAAAGATACACCTGGCACATTTCGGGGTATATTCGGAGGAAGGTTTTACGGCAGGCGACAGACCGGCAGTGGCAGAATATTGGGGAGTGAAGTTCGGGCTCTGCATCTGTTACGACATATTCTTCCCGGAGGTGCTCAGGTCGTGTTCGCTTGCAGGATCGGGGGTGAACATATGCATATCCGCCTCGGCCAGGCAGTCCAAACCCTTTCTCGAGAGAGTGCTTCCGGCGAGAGCGCTGGAGAATGTTTCATACACTGTTTTCGCGAACAACTGCGGAGAGATGGCGGGTGCCACGATGTACGGCGGCTCCAGAATCTTGGACCCTTTCGGGGAGACGATGTCTTCCGCAGGCGAAAATGAGTGCTCATGCGAAGCCGTGTTCAGCGAAATGGCTCTTTCCCAGTTCAGGAACATAAGGCGCCACTTACGGGATTCGCGCAGGGATGTCGACTGGAATGACATCTGATTCCTTAGAAAGATATTAATGCGAGGACAAAATGTTGTGTCGATAGCCGAGATGGCCCAGCCCGGTAAGGCGCGAGCCTGGAAAGCTCGTGGCGATTTCGCCTCGGGAGTTCGAATCTCCCTCTCGGCGCCTCTTACCCTCTAAGCGGGCCGACTTACAACCCCGCCAAAATCATACCCCCAATCATACCCTACGCAATTGTACGCCCCCCTAAAGGGGGGCGTGGGGTCGGCTCAATCATACCCCTTTGCGCAACGCGCAATCTACCCCTCTTTTTTGCGCAACTTGCTAGTACGGAATCCATGCCGGAGGTGGCCTTATGACTGCCCCGAAACTCACCGTTAAAGAGCTCAAGATAAGGGGGCTATTAATCGAGGGCCACAGTCGCAAATCTGTAGCCAAAATAATGCGCACATCCTACTCGGCCATAAGGGTGGTTGCGGACCGTCTGGAGTTCCTCGGCTACATTCGCCGAGATCCTCGGACTATATCGCCCATAATGTACTACGATCCGCAAGTAGCCAGCGCCCCAAGTGCGCAACCCCAAATCGGTGGGTATGATGGGAATAATCAGGGTATGATGGCCCCCGAGCCGGTCCACGACCCCACTCTATCGAGGGTGCATTTGGCAGGGTCTTATCTCTGCGATGTCCTCTTCGAGGGAACTACTGACCCGATCCGTGACCGCGCCGGGCGCGTCTATGGTCACTGGCGCGCCGACACGGTCGCCCCCAAGGGCCGCACAGACCGCTACGCCGATCTGACGGTTGAAGACCAAAAGGTAACCATATGCCTACGCCGTGGCAAGTCATCGCTCACTCTGGCCATATGGCCAGGGGAAACCTGGTTGTCGGGTGCGGACGCTTACGACCGAGGAGCCAAACAGCTTACGGACCGCGTTAATCTGGTCTGTGCACTTATGCGCCTCAACAACTGGCGCCTCGGTCCCCCTATCTTAAAGGGCGTGGTCCATGCCGCGCATGTAGATAGTCCGCTAATTGCTCTATCGGATCGTAAAAAAATCAATGACAACGCTCCGATTCAGGCGGACACTTCCGCGGGAAACTGCGAGATAGAGGCCTTCAGTAACAGCGATAACAACGTGCTGGCCTTCCTACCGGACCACATCCGCGGCCTATACGCCCGCGCCAAGGGCATAGAGGACCTGCTGGCATCACTTGTACGGATACAGGAATATCAGGCCCAACTGACCGCTACGGGCATGCCGATACTCTCCGGGGCCTCTGATCTAGGGGGAATGTATCAGTGACATCATGCACTGTATGCGTCTATTATCGGCGCGGTAGGGACGCCTGCGGGACGTGTAGGCATTACGACGCCCCCACCGACCTGGCGATTACCCTACTGTACGGATATTGCCCCTTCTTCATCGAGGTGGTGGCATGACCTCGGACGACTGGGACCCGACGAGGGCTTACGCCCTCGCTGACCAGCTATACCAGCATGTGCGCGGTCTGTCCTCACGCCAGGCTATGGTGGTAATTGCGGACAACCGCAAGGAGATGACCACGGATTTTATGCGGTTCGTGTGGGACATCGTCTATCAGAAGGTCAAAGCACGCGATAAGGGGGCGGTCTGATGGATGCCATTCTGGAGGGCTGGGCATGACCATCATGGTAGCCCTGTATGCGCGTGTATCGACACGTGACCAGACAGAGGACAATCAGCTAATACGCCTGCGCCAGGTGGCGCTGGCTCGCGGCTATGACATAGTCGGCGAGTACGCCGACTGCGCCAGCGGTGCGGATGCTAGACGTCCTGCGCTGGACCGACTGCGCCGCGACGCCAAGGCTGGCAAGTTCTCGCGTATTCTGGCAACTAAGTTGGACCGTCTGGCCAGGTCTACGGTCAATCTTGCCGATTTGGTCGCCGACCTGGACCGCTGGCATGTGGGCCTGGAGTTGCTAGACCAGCCCATAGACACGACCACGCCCACAGGTCGCCTTACTACGGTGATCCTGGGCGCCGTCGCGGAATTTGAACGGGAACTAATCCGCGACCGTACGAGGGACGGCCTCGCCCGCGCCGTCGCCGAGGGCAAAACGCTGGGCCGCCCTAAGAGGGCGCTCTCGGACTATCAGGCCGACAAGATACGCGCGATCCTGGCAGATGAGCCTGATATATCCATGCGCGCGCTCTCGGCCCGCATGGAGGGCATTAGCCGTACGCGTCTGGCCGAGCTAATCAAGGAGGAGGGGCTCAGATGAAGACACATAGGGCGCTATGCGCGATGCGCCTATCGCTAGTAGTCTGTGGAGCCTGCTTGGCGGTGGTAGTGAACTTGGGCGCCCTCGGCATTAAGCCCTACTCGCCGGCAGAGTGGGCCATAGTGCTCGGGCTCCCGAGCCTGGCCCTGATTATACTCGCTCTCGGAATGGAGGGCTCCGATGGCGAATAAGCCCGCTCGCAAGGCGGTCGCAAATGGGGGTACATCGGAGTATATATATCAGGGGCCAAAAACTGACCATGTCGCGAAACGGTCGATTAACGACCACTCCGCGAGCGAGGTGGTGGTGTGCCGCCTGACGATAACGCCCCGCGCCGACTACGTGCTAGATCAGCTCTCCGCGGTGCTAGGTCTGCCCCGGGGGCAAGTGGCCGCCTATGCCATCGAGGCCCTCGGACTTACCTACAACGGGGCGGTCCGCCTGCTGGACTGCCGCCCCGATATCGCTGACCTGCTGGAGCGCCTCGCCCCAGATATTTAAAGGGGGCGCACACAGCCCCTTTTAGCACTTATTAATATTTGCCCCAAGTGTTAATAACCACAAACTGCGCCCTACGGGGCGCGGGGGGTGGTCCAATGGGCCGACTTATATCGCAAAAAAACAAATCTAAAGTAATCAGGGCATTCCGGACGCCATCGGCGCCCGTGGTTATGTCCCTCATGGCGCTGATTCTCATCATCGGCGCGCCGGCGCTTGTATCGGTGATAGATGACAGTATGAGCTCTCAAGTAATGACTAAGATATCATTCGAGGATGAGGATAATTTGGCGATTACCTACGTCGACACTAGCGGGGTGTGGCAAACTGGAGACAAGCTTGCCTCCCTCTATCCGTCTATGAATGATGGTTCATACTTCTACACTGTATCTAATCCAGCGGATGCTACGAGCGTAAAAATGATTTCGATCCACTCTTTGGCTCCTACCGAGATCCCTGATTTTAATAGGATGACTATAACTATTGATGGAGATCAGCCTACATCTTCGTACTTTAGTGTAAACTCGACGACCTCGTCGACGACACACCCTAGGTATAACATCGACGCTATCGAATCTAATCCTGGTGTGTGGGTGATTGATGCGGACTCCATAGATCGCGCCAAACTAGGGGCATCCCAATATGACACATGGTCCATAATGATCATTTATGACGGTGGACTTACTACGGGATCCACTGTTATGGTTGAGACCTATACGGCCTCTACGATCGCCTACGGCGAGATCATAGTGGGCGCCACCGGCGTACTGCTGATTGTCTGCGCGATCCTGGCAACGCCCTGGGTCGGTACTACCGGCCTGACCATAAAAAGGAGGAGATAAGCATGATAACAATTGACTACTACGGACTTGCCGCCGCGGCGATGGCTACGAGCTTCCTCGCGTTGCTTATGCTCTCATACGTCCGCAAGCGCACGCTCTCGGTCTGGCACGCCCTCACTATAGGCACGGTCGCCGGCTTCGCGGCGTCGATGGCACAGAGCTATACAGGACTGATTGACTGGCTCACTCTCGGCATTACAGGGGTAAGCACGTCCGCCACTCTCTTCGTGCTCGGAATGGGCGCCATGTGCGCGGTCATGGTCTACAACATCCTCGCCACGCGCGGTAAAACGGCGGTGAGATGATGGTGGTTGCTGGGCTTTTAACCAAGGTGGCGATCAAACTGGGCTGGAAGGGGCTAGCCATGGGCTCCATCGGAGGGCTCGGCGGCCTGCTCGCCGGGTCAGCCTTTTCGTCCGGGGGGGTGATGGGGGAATCCTCGGGTCCATAGGCTCTACGTTTAGCAATCTCGGCTCTTTAGTCTGGATTGCGATCGGCCTAGGGGTCGCTGTCGTCGTGATATATATTTTTAAAAATAGCACGCCGAGGAGACGCTAACCATGGTCCTGCCGCTGCTCATTCCTGCTGTGGGCTACGTGCTTACGGCCGTAGGTCTGGCCGATGCCGGCCTGATGCTTACTACGGGTAAGGACATGTGGCAACATGCTATAGGCTGGTCCCCATACGACGCAGTATTTAATTGGCTGGGTATCGGCGGCGGCGATCCTGCGCCGGTCGTGGAGGCGGTGGATGCTGTCGCCTACGACTGGCCGGGACTGATCATCAAGGCTGGGCTGGTCGCCCTGGTGGTCGTTGTCGGATGGGCCATAATCCGCAATGGCCGCAGGCCCGCCTCCAGGAGGCGCCGCTGATGGCGTATGTTACAACCATAGGTAGGTTACTCTCTTCGATTACGAGCGGCATAATGGCCGCCGGCGGTAGCCTGCTGGGGCTTGGGGCGGGTGGTGCTTCGACTACTCCGACTACTCCGATTACTCCGGAGGTGCCGCCGGATACACTCTACGGGATCAGCTCTACTCTGGGTATCAACGAGATTTTGATCCTCGCGGGGGTGGCTCTGCTGGCGCTCTATGGGGCAATAACGCTGATACGGGGTCGGTCATGAACTTCCTTAAAATAGCCCTCGGTCTGGGTCTCTTCTTGTCCTCGGCCATGATTGCCGACCTGCTCGCCCTTGGGGGCTGGTCGCTGACATGGGGCGCGACAGACTACGCGCCTGCGTGGACGGCGAAAATCATCGACACAATAGCCGGCTCGCTTATTATCTGGGGAATCCTCGATCTAAAAAAGAAGAAAAAAACAGGGGTGGTCCGCCGATGAGACGCCCCGCGCTTATCGCCATGCTGGCCGTCGCCCTTATGGCCGTTATTGGCCTGATGGGCGCGCTCATGCTCGTAGACGAGGCTCACGCCCAGCCCTACGAGGGCGAATATAGGATATGGGGCGCATCGACCCCGGATAAGGGGACGCTGATGCTCGCTATCGACGAGGACGCGCGCATAGTTTTTCCCTCGGTCGAATGGTCCATATGGCTCTCGGAGCCTATGGCGGTCACTCTGACCACGCCTAACGGCGTGCTGGTCGATGAGGTCCTGCCTGCGGGCGTGCATGACTATAGCGATGTATACGCCGCTGGAGCTATAACGGTGGTCTGGACCGTCGGAGCTGACACTATTACGTATAGGCTGACCGTGGCCAGCGGTGCCGGGTCCGCCATAGCCATCGACGAGCCGCCTGCTACTGTAACAATAGAAAAATGGGTACTGGAAGAACAAAACCGCAACCTCGCGATAGGGTGCATACTCTGCGCGCTGGTGCCGTCTATGTTCCTGATCCCTTACTACAAACGGAAGAAGAACGATGAATATTATCTCGCGTTTTAAGAGCAAGAGCGCCGCCGATTCAGGCGATAATGGCAACGCCAGCGACCCCCCGCGCCCCGTGGGGGACCGCCTGCTGGACAGCCTGACCACTTCGACCTATCTACTGCCGATAGCCATTATCGGAGGCGCCATCTGGTACCTGGGCTATAGCCCGTTATACCTGGGCGCCCTGGCCGCCGGTGTAGTGGTCTGGGCATACTGGGGCCGCCGCATGACTATGGCCGACGGCAAGCTAGCGCTTGTCGTCAATGTAGAATCCGGCGAGATAGCGCCCTATGTAATAGGACGGTCTAGATGGGCCAGGGCGACCAAGACCGGGCGCCCTTACCTGTCCTTCAGGACCCCGGCGGGCCTCTCCGTCGAGGTCGTGCAGGACTACGCCCCCGATAGCAACACCGTAACTTATCCCCCAGCTGGCGCCTTCTCCGACATATATATTGCGAGCATCCCCGACCGCTACGGCGAGCTTATCGATGAATTGACAAAACTGACAAAGGAAAACATGACCGATAAAACCGAAATCGACCTAAAGAGCGTCGGGATGGCCCGCGCCCACAATGCGCGGCTGTCAAAAATGGTTGACGATCTGCTGGTACCCAAGGGGGCTGGCCAGAATGATTAAGGCTGTGCACAACTCCGAGCTGTGGCAACGCCTGCACTCTGCCGACCACGGCGTTATTATAGTGGTCGGTACGGGCCAGTGGGGAAAAACCGCTACTGTCCACTCTCTAATAGACAGTGGCGCGTTTCGTGACCGCAATGTGGCACTCGTTAAGTACTCTCAAGAGTTCATCGAGGCACACAGTTATCCGGATAACTACAGGGCCGTTCCTTGGCCCGATGATATAAGCGATATATTGGGTATTTTGCATCCATCGCGGGACGTCGTAGTAGTCGATGACTCAATATTTATCGCTGGCGCCCGCGATTCGGGCACACGTGAAAACAAAGGGCTACAAAAACTCATGACGATAATTAGCCACAATGAGTTATTTGTTATATTGACTATCCAAAATACTAGCATGCTGGACATATCTATGTTCCAGTCCCAGGACGTCTATATGATCCATAAAAACATGGATGTTGTCGCCATAGAGCAAGAGCGCGATGCGCAAAAGATAAGCCAGACGATTGCCAACTTATACTTGCAGCGGAAAATGAAAGATTATAGTGGCATTGTGCACCCCAAGGCCTGGGGCTACTGCTCTACAACTCGGGAAATTATAGCTTTCAAACTCCCGAGTTGGTGGCAGCCTGCAATGAGTAAACCATTCAAGGGAATGGTGATGCACTGATGGCCAAAGACAGCCCGATTACGGTTGTGTCCAGCACCGAGCTGCGCAACCTCATGACCGCGCTTAGCGCCAGAGACAGCATCCACTCTACCCAGGAGATAGTGCTGCACGACGACGCCCAGGGCTACCTTGCGCACAAGTACTGGCTGGATATAATGGGCGTGTCGGGCTATCTACGGGATGCCCTGCTATCGGTCCATGCCGGTGGCGGCCTCTCTAGGGCTATGGCCAATGATGACCTATTCTTACGCTTACAGATGCTTAGGAAGCCCGAGGACGACGAAGACGACTACTATGTATGCGACGGCCCCCCCTCCGATGCCGTATAAGGGGGCATATTATCCCCCCCGTAGGGGGGGATAATAGCCGTTACTACTAGGTTGGCCCCTCGCGTGGCTCGGCGCGCGGGGTCGGGGTCAATGTGCCAGATAATGGATTATTAAGCTCTCAAGGTAATATTGTAATCGGTACCCGTACCGACAAGGACCTTTACGCTATCGACCTGAAGCCCTGTTCCCCCACCGGTCGATATTACTTTTACTTCGATGTACCTGCTATCTTCGGTGATTAACGTACGATAGTTATATGTCGTTTGTAAATAATTGTTGGGCGACATCCGCCACTCTTTTACAAGCTCTCCGTCGATATACAGATCGTAATCTGCATCAAAGAGGATGTGTGTAGATTCCACCTTTATATTCAACGTCGAATCATCATATACAGGATTACTGATTAATCCGTGATTAGCCGCCGAAATCAATAATTTAACTCCGAATATTAGCCCAACTATGACGACGATAGCTATAATCCATTTCTTAGTGTCGTCGTCCATAAAATTACCTCAAAAAACATGGCCAGAATAAAACAAAGTGCGCTTGTACATAATCAAGATCTGCCCATCCCCGTACCGCTTTTAGGGGCATCCCCCGCATCCGCTGTGCACTGTGCCCGTCTGTCGTGTTGGACCTGGATATAATACCGTATTGCAGTTTTTATCAGCTCCGATCGTGTGGAAAATCCCGATAGAGACATCTCGCGCTCGATGTCCGATATTAATGCGTCCTCCATTTCCACCGATATGTTGCGCTTGGCCACATTTTTACTATTATGATATTAGCTTATCAATATGATTATTAGTGTACTAATGGTGTAGTAACAATTATATGCAACTAATAGCATGCTAATGGCATGGCAACAATCAAGCCCATACAGATGTCGGTGGTAGTTTCACCCCGCGACCTAGACTATATCGACCAACAGATTAGAAACGGCACAGCCCTTAACCGGTCTGACTTTGTACGCGCGGCAATCAGACGCTACGAGCTCACACAGGGGGCAAGGCCGGAATGACGCATGAGTGCATACACGTCTCTGGCTACGCATGCGATTCAGTTTTCCGACCAATATATGGGGCACCCAATGGCATCCACTGCCATTACCGGTGCTCTCTGCCGCATATCTGCGATACATGCGGGCGCCGGTCCTGCTATGCTGTAGATTCCGGAAACGATGAAAACGACGACTGCGAGGACTGGCTCGCTCCCTGCTACTACGACGAGGTAGACGAGGACCCCGAGGTGGAAGAATGACCCAATTAGATGCGTTCCTGGCTGACTATCGCCACGTCTACGCGGAGGGCACCTATGTTACTCTCTCCCGTCAGCTCCGCAAAATAGACCGCCAGCTTATCGACCTAAGGGCCTCTGGCGCGATCCTCTCGTCCGACTACTCCGACATGACAGCCGAGGACATCAAGACATACGGGGTATACTTACGCAACAAAGCGCTGTCCCAGTCCGCTATTGTGCGCGACCTGGGCGCTCTACGCAAGATATGCAATTATTGCGGCTGTCCTGCCGTAGATAGAGCACGCGCACAGTATCCTTTAATTTTTTACGCCCCCGGCAAAACCCGCCTCCCACCGTTGTCCTATGAGGACTATGATACGCTTGTGGCGATACTGTTGGACATCGAGCGCCCCTTTCCCCTTCTACGAGCCGCCGCGTCTGTGGCCGTCGCTGTGGGGGCTGGTCTGCGCCCTGTAGAGGTGGCAGGTCTACGGGCATGCGATGTATCTCTGTCTAAGGGCTTGCTTACCGTGTACACCGTCAAAGGAGGGCTTACATATGGCAAGCCGCGGACCGCACCCATACGCCCAGAAGTGCGCCCTATATTGGCCCGCTACATGGCACAAAGAGCACAGGCCCCCCTGACCGTCGCCAGATCCGAGCTCGTGTTTTGTAACCCATCTTCCGGCGGAGCGCTGGCCTCTAACACTTATCGTGTCGGCAAGTCGCGCATCGAGGGGCTCGTCGGGTTCAAGTTCGATTTTAGAACACTACGCAGGACCTACGCACAACTCGCGCTAGACGAGGGCGCACAACTCGCAAGCGTGTCCCTCGTCTTGGGACATACCAATACGCGCACAACCGAGAACGCTTACGGCCGCATACGGCCCGATATGGCGATCGCCGACATAGTAGGCAGGTGGTCGATATGATCCTGGGTGCTATGCTCCCTCTCGGCGCCATTTTTACCTTTATTTTCATTGAGGTGCACGATGTGCATCCGACGATGATGCTGGCTCTTTGTTTTCGGTACCGTCAATGGAGACGATCTTCCCCTCTCCCTCCCACCTCATTAGGTCCGCCAACGTTATGTTGTCCACAACCGACGATATTGCATCGCTCACCTTCGTCCATAGCCTGACGGTGGTGCATGTGTCGAATCTGTCGCAGAAACTTTCGCCGTCCTTGACGCATTGAACCACGGAAAGGTCCCCTTCCATGACCCTGAGTATCGAACCTACCGTGTATTCTTCGGGTGGCCTTGCAAGGGCATATCCTCCCTGGGGCCCCCTGGTGCTCCTGACGAGCCCCGCACGATTGAGTTCCGAGATTATCTGCTCCAGGTACTTCGGGGAGATATCCTGCCTGTCGGCTATGTCTTTTATCTTGACCGTCTCGCCCCTGCCGTATCTGGCTATATCCAGCATCAGCCTCATGGCGTAACGCCCTTTCGTAGAAATCTGCATGCTCATGATATTTCTGACATCCTTATTATCCCTATGGAGATTATTTGAAAAAGTTTAAAGGGGTTTCCCGGCGGAGGCATGCCGGAGCAGGAGGTCATACAAGGTCCAGTGCCTGGGACAGGTCCGCAATGATGTCATCGATGTGTTCCGTACCGATCGAAAGACGGACCGTGTTTGGATGGATCTCCTGTTCCTCGAGCTCGTCTTCGCTGAGCTGCGAGTGCGTGGTGCTGGCAGGATGTATCACCAGGGATTTCACGTCGGCGACGTTTGCCAGCAGGGAGAACAGAGAAAGGCCGTCAACGAACCTCCTGGCCTCCTCCTTCCCTCCCTTGATGTCGAAGGTGAATATGGATGCCCCGCCTTCAGGGAAATATCTGTCGTAAAGCGCCCTGTCCGGGTGGTCCGCCAGAGAGGGATGGTTCACCTTCTCCACCTTGGCATGTCCGTCGAGGAATTCTACGACCTTCTTCGTGTTCTCCACATGGCGCTCGACCCTCAGCGACAGGGTCTCGAGGCCCTGTAAAAGAGCGAAGGCGGTGAACGGAGATATCGTGGCGCCCGTGTCACGAAGCAGGGTCGCCCTGATCTTCGTCACGAAAGCCGCAGGGCCCAGCGCATCAGAGAAGCTGATGCCGTGATAACTGGGGTCCGGCCCTGAGATGGACTGGAATTTCCCGCTTTCCTTCCAGTCGAACCTTCCGGCCTCGATTATGACCCCGCCGAGGACCGTGCCGTGGCCGCCGATGAACTTGGTCGCGCTTTCAACTACGATGTCTGCTCCGTGTTCCAGGGGCCTGAAGAGATAGGGGGTTGCGAACGTGTTGTCGACCACCAGCGGTATCTTGTGCCTATGGGCGATCTCAGAGAGTTTCTCGATGTCCGGGATGGACGCGTTGGGATTTCCTATCGTCTCCGTAAAAATCGCCTTGGTGTTCTCGTCTATCGCCCGTTCGAAGCCCTCTACATCGTTGTAATCTACGAAGGTCGTGTTGATTCCGTATCTTCTGAGCGTATGTTCCAGAAGGTTGTATGTCCCTCCGTATATCTGCTTTGATGACACTATGTTGTCACCGCTCCCGGCCAGAGTCTGGACCGTGTAAGTTATGGCCGCCGCGCCGGTGGCCAATGCCAAGGCCGCGGACCCTCCCTCGAGGGCCGCCATCCTGCTCTCGAACACGGATTGCGTAGGATTTGTGAGCCTCCCGTATATGTTGCCCGGATCTGACAGATTGAACCTTGCTTCCGCGTGGGCGGTGTCCCTGAAAACGTACGATGTCGTGAGATATATCGGGACCGCACGTGAATCCGTCGTCGGGTCCGGCTGTTCCTGGCCCACATGGAGCTGCAGTGTTTCAAATCTGTATCCGCTTTTATTAATAGGTCCTTCTGGCACATTGTTATTTTTTATCATTTCATACCTCCTTTTTTCATATTTTTTATTATCCGACCGCGCTTATTGCCCGAACATCGGCGTCGACAGGTATCTGTCCCCGCTGTCTGCAGAGATCACTACCACGTTCTTTCCTTCGAACTCGCTCCTGGAGGCCACCTTGATGGCCGCCCATATCGCCGCGCCGGTGGAGATCCCCACAAGGGCCCCTTCGGCCTTGGCTATCTCCCTTCCGGTCGCGAACGCATCCTCATCGGTCACGGCCACGATCTCGTCGTAGATCCCGGTGTTCAGAACGTCCGGGACGAACCCCGCGCCTATGCCCTGTATCTTGTGAGGGCCGGCACGGCCCTCTGAAAGGACCGGAGAACTTGCTGGCTCTACCGCTACGATCTTCAGGTGCGGATTCTTGGAGCGCAGATATTCCCCTGCCCCCGTTATCGTGCCGCCGGTGCCTATCCCCGCAACCAGCACGTCGATATTACCGCCTGAGTCATCCCATATCTCGGGACCGGTGGTCCTGCGGTGTATCTCCGGGTTTACGATGTTGACGAACTGCCCCGGGATCACGCTTCCATCTATCTCCTTGACGAGCTCGTCCGCCCTGGATATAGCGCCTTTCATGCCTTTGCTGCCCTCCGTGAGCACAAGTTCGGCACCGTATGCCCTGAGGATGTTCCGCCTTTCGACCGACATGGTCTCGGGCATGGTCAGAATGACCCTGTACCCCTTGGCAGCCCCGATCATCGCAAGGCCTATCCCCGTGTTGCCGGAGGTCGGCTCTATGATGACGGACCCTTCCTTCAGGACACCTCTTCTCTCTGCCTCCTCGACCATGGCAAGAGATATCCTGTCCTTCACGGATCCGGATGGATTGAACATCTCCATTTTCACTATGAGCCTGCCTTTGGTACCGTGCAACTTCTCCATCCTGCTGAATCTTACCAGCGGGGTCCTTCCCACCAGTTCTCCCACGTTATTGTAGATTTTACTCATTTTTTGTCCTTCTTCGATTTGAAACATTCAATATCTTTATGCGAAATTTTGAAATCTGGCTCTTTTCAGTGGTCTTCGTGGTCGCCTATGTCTGACTTTGGCTTTTTGAGCCCTTCTATCACGACACCGTTCTTCTCCGCGTAATCCCACAGGGCCGCATGTATCGCCTGCTCGGCAAGGAGCGAACAGTGCAGTTTCACCTGCGGCAGCCCGCCCAGTGCCATGGTCACGGCCTTGTTGGTGATCTGGAGCGCCTCCTCTATGGTCTTGCCCTTCACCATCTCTGTCGCCATGCTGCTGCTGGCGACCGCTGCCCCGCACCCGAAGGTCTTGAATTTCACGTCGCGGATGATATGGTCGTCGTCTATGTCGAGGAATATCCTCATTATGTCCCCGCACTTGGCGTTGCCTACGGTCCCCACTCCGCTGGCATTCTCTATCTCTCCCACGTTCCTCGGGTTTGTGAAGTGGTCCATCACCTCATCGCTGTATACTCCGTCGTACATCTTTTCATACCTCCGTTTTGTTCATCCTCTTCAAATGGTCTGCATACAGGGGAGACATCGCCCTGAGCCTCTCTACCGCCTCCTTGACCGCGTCCACCGCCTCGTCGACCTCGGCCCTTGTAGTCTTGTACGACAGTGTGAACCTTATCGAGCCGTGGGCCGCTTCGTGCTCCAGCCCTATGGCCAGAAGAACATGCGATGGGTCCAATGACCCAGATGCGCATGCGGAACCGGTGGACACGAACACGCCCTTATGGTTCAGGAGCATGAGCACGCTCTCTCCCTCGATGAAGCTGAAAGCTATGTTCACGTTCCCGGAGAGCCTCTGGGTACTGTGTCCGTTCAGCTTTGTGAAAGGCACCTCTCCGAGGATGCGGCCTATCATGTGGTCTCTGAGCTCGGACTCCTTGGCCATACGTTCGTCCATGTCCCTCTTGGCGATCTCGGCGGCCTTCCCCATGCCGACTATCCCGGGGACGTTCTCCGTACCTGCCCGGACCCCTCTTTCCTGAGCGCCTCCGTGCATCAGAGGCTCCAGCTTCACACCTTCCCTGACATACAGCACACCTACTCCTTTGGGACCGTACATCTTATGTGCGCTGGCACTCAGCATGTCTATGTTCTCCCTCTTCACATCTATAGACACATGGCCGAAAGCCTGCACCGCATCCGTATGGAACAGGATGCCGTGCTCCCTTGCTATCTTGCCTATCTCGGATATCGGTTCGATGGTGCCTATCTCGTTGTTCGCATACATTACCGATATCAGGGTCGTCTCGGGCCTGATGGCCTTCCTGACGTCTTCAGGGTCCACCGTTCCGAACTCGTCCACATCGAGATATGTGACCTCGAAACCGTTCTTCTCCAGGAATTCGCAGGTGTTCATCACCGCATGATGCTCTATCTTCGATACTATGATGTGACTACCTCTAGGACGATTGCCGAACGCTACGGATTTCAGCGCCCAGTTGTCGGACTCCGTTCCTCCGGACGTGAAATATATCTCCTTCGGCTCGGCGTTGATAAGTTCTGCCACCGATGCCCTGGCATGTTCCCGCGCGTCCCTTGCATACTTTGCCAGCCCGTGTATGCTTGAAGGGTTCCCGTATTGCGCCTTAAAGTATGGGAGCATCGCTTCCAGCACATCAGGGTCCATATCCGTGGTCGCCGCATTGTCCAAATAGATCTTCCCGTTCATCCTATCATCTCCATTTACCATTATTCCTATTGATTAACTAGGAATACCTATACAGTATATTATTCTATTGTTTGCATATCGTATTAATAGGAATTAAATCAAGGAACGATGTATTTCAAATCCGCCCTCGACCCATATAGTGGATAAAGATAAATCGGCATGTTCCCTCTTAATGGACGGCAAAACCGCAAGATGCAACGTTCCAGAGGGAACAATGACGTCGATACGACATGATTCGTTCAACGTCCGGCTTATTCAGCGAATGGGCCTCCTCAGAGATCTCGGGTCGGAACATGATAAGATTCCGTCTTCTGGGTCAGCATTCCGGAAATAATCATTCTTAATCGCCCTTGGAATTGCGCCATGAATGCAGACTCGGGCACTTTATTCACGCGAAGACGCCAGCATGTTTGTGGCTGCGGACCTGCTTTTGTATCCCACTTCTTTCGTTGAAAAATTATCTGGTACATTTGCATTCGACCGAATTTTACCACATTTTTGCGAAATTCACGCCCTCGGAGAAAGTGCGATGAGCCATATTTTCCGCGCGCGAGCTACGATAATATAATTAACGTTGGGCAGATATTCAGCCGAGTAAAAATGATAGTGAACGCAGAACTGTACGTTAAAGACCTCCCCGGTCAGCTCGTGGGTTCCCTCGAACCGATATCTATGGTCGACGGGAACATCATGGGCGTCGTCCACGACCGCGAGCAGATCGTGAACCACAGGATTTCGCTCAACGTCACTTTCGAGGTCGAGGACGCAACACAGCTCAGGAGGCTGGAGGACATATGGAAATCGAGGGACATCATAATATCCAGCATCGGCTCCGTCTACAGCACTTTCTCGATGGAGTATCTTCTCATAGGGCGCATCACGGCATCGTACATCGAGCGGCTGATGGAAGAGGCGTCCCAGGCCGTCACGGTGGACTCGGTGGACATCCAGTACTCTTCGAAGAACCATGATGAAAAGCGCACCGCGATGATATCGGTCAAGGTCCGCGAGGAGAATGACCTTGACACTCTGGACAGATTCCTCAGGTCCGCATGCAGGGAAGGCGCAATAACATACATCAGGGGGCTCTGATATGCGCATATTCATCGCCGGCTTCGGCACGGTAGGGCAGGGCTTAGCGGAGGTCCTCGATTCTCGGGAGATATTCTTCAAGAAACGCTACGGCGATAACGTAAAGATCGTCGGAGTCATGGACTCCAAGACCTACGTGACCGACCCCGAGGGGCTTGCACCTATGGACCTGGTATCCAGGAAGGCGGAGACCAAACGCGTGGGGAGCAGGACGTACACGGACGCGCTCGAGGTCCTGGACTCCGTGGATTACGATATACTCGTAGAGGTCAGCCCGACGAACTATGAGACGGGGGGACAGGGCCTGAAGAACATAGTCCACGCGCTGGAGTGCGGCAAGGACGTGATCACCACTAACAAGGGCCCGCTCGCGATCAAGTTCGGAGACCTCATCGCACTTGCGAGAAGGAACAGATGCAAACTGAAGTTCGAGGGCTCGGTGGGCGGTGCGATGCCCATAATCAACCTCTGCCACGACAACCTCGTCGGAGAGAAGATCCAGTCGATCCGCGGAATCCTTAACGGAACCTGCAACTACATACTCAGCAAAATGGACAGCGGACAGCCCTTCGAGCAGGCCCTCAAGGAAGCCCAGCAGCTCGGCTACGCCGAAGCGGACCCTACGGGGGACGTCGGAGGGTACGACAGCGCATGCAAGGTGGTGATCCTGGCGAACTCCGTCTTCGGACGCAACGTTACGTTCTCGGATGTTTCGATAACCGGGATCACCGGAATAACGGAAGAAGCCATCGCGCTTGCCAAGTCCCGCAACATGGTCGTCCGCCTGATAGGGGAAGTGACGGACACCAAGCTGGAAGTGGCTCCCAGGCTTGTTCCCAGAGGTCACCCGCTGGCTGTCACGGGGACGTTGAACGCGGCGCAGATACTCAGCGACCTGGCCGGCCCCATAACGATCACCGGCCGCGGGGCCGGGCGTCTGGAGACCGCATCGGCGATACTCAGCGACCTGATATCTGTGCTCGACGACAGAGAGGAATGAAATGTCAGTGATCATCTACGACACCACGCTCAGGGACGGCGCCCAGAGCGAGGGGATATCTTTCTCGGTCCAGGACCGGGTAGACATATTGCGCGAGCTCGACGGGTTCGGCATTGACTACGTCGAATGCGGATGGCCCGGGTCCAACCCCATGACCGATGAATTCTTCGCCGCGGCGAAGAATATGGGCCTGAAGAACGCCAAGGTCACGGCCTTCGGGAGCACGCGCAGGCGCGACATAAGGGCCGAAGAGGATGCGAACCTAAAATCGCTGGTCTCTTCGGGGGCGGAGTGGGCGTGCATCTTCGGTAAGACGTGGGACTTCCAGGTGATTCATGCGCTGAACACCACCAAAGAGGAAAACCTGGCGATGATCGGGGACAGCGTCAGGTTCCTCAGAGAATCCGGAATGCGCGTGATGTTCGACGCGGAGCACTTCTTCGACGGTTTCTATTCAGACCCCGAATATGCCCTCCAGTCCCTCGGCGCGGCCGCCGACGCGGGAGCCGAATGGCTGGTGCTCTGCGACACGAACGGAGGCACCCTCCCGGACCGCGTAGCCGATGCCGTGAAAGCTGTATGCGGCAGGTTCGACGCGGCAGTGGGCATCCACTGCCACAACGATTCGGAACTGGCGGTGGCATGCTCCCTGTCTGCAGTCAAGGCAGGCGCGTCCATGGTCCAGGGATGCATAAACGGCATAGGCGAGAGGACCGGGAACGCCAACCTCTGTTCGATAATACCGAACCTCATGCTCAAGATGGGCCGCAATACGAACGTCAGGGACCTCACGAAGCTTACCGAGCTTTCGAAGTTCGTCGGGGAGGTTGCCAACACGGCGCCTTCTCCCGCGCTGCCTTATGTCGGGGAAAAGGCGTTCGCCCACAAGGCCGGAATGCACGTTTCGGCGATGATGAAGGACACCAGGACATATGAGCACATAAGGCCGGAGACCGTGGGGAACAAGCGCAGGGTACTCATCTCCGACATGTCCGGAAAGGCCAGCATCATAGAGAAACTGAACGAGCTGGGGATCGGGACCGACAGCAGCGACAGCGGCCGCATAACCGAGACCGTCAAGGAACTGGAGTCCAGAGGATACCAGTTCGAAGGCGCGGATGCCAGCTTCGAGCTGCTCGTCAAAAGGATCAGAGGGGAGTTCAAACCGTACTTCACCATCGCAGGCTTCCGGCTGTTCATAGACGAAGTTGAGAATAACAAACTGATATCCGAGGCCAGCATCAAGGTCAGGAACAGCGACGGGGAGATCGAGCATACCGCGTCCGACGGCGACGGTCCGGTCAACGCAATGGACAACGCGCTCAGGAAGGCACTGTCGAAGTTCTATCCCGTGCTTAACGGCATACGCCTCTCCGACTACAAGGTCAGGGTGCTTGACGAGAAGGCCGCCACCGCGGCGGCGGTAAGGGTGTTGATACGCTCCACGGACGGGACCGAGAGCTGGACGACGGTCGGCGTCTCACAGAACGTCATCGAGGCCTCGCTGATGGCGTTGGTGGACTCGATGGAATACGCGATAATGATCAAAGAAAGGAAGGCTGTAAAATGAGCAAGACCATAGTCACGCTGGTGGGGAAGGACCATGTCGGAATAATCGCCGCCGTGTGCAATTTCTTCGCTGACAACAACATCAACATACTGGACATCAAACAGACCACTGTGGGCGATTACATCAACATGATGATGATCGTAGATACGGACAAGTACGAAAAGACGTTCGCTGAACTCACCGAAGGCCTAAGGACAGTGGGCGAAAAGGTCGGCTGCCTGATCCAGGCCCAGCACGAAGACATCTTCAACATGATGCACAGGATCTGATCCGATGGTCGATTTCGAAGAGGTCTTTGAAACCAACTCGATGATCAAGGACGAAAGTCTGGACGTCAGGACGATAACGATGGGCATCAGCCTTATGGACTGCTGCGACCCGGACCTCGACAGGCTCTGCGAGAAGATATACCGGAAAATAACCGAGAAGGCCAAAAACCTAGTATCGGTCGGCGACGAGATCGGCCTCGAGTACGGCATTCCGATAACGAACAAAAGGGTCTCGGTGACACCCATATCCGTCGTCGGGGCGTGCGCCTGCAGGACCCCGGAAGATTTCGTGAGGATCGCGAAGGCGCTGGACAAGGCGGCCGAGCATGTGGGCATCAATTTCATCGGAGGCTATTCCGCTCTCGTGCAGAAGGGCATGACTGATGCTGACAGACTACTCATCCGTTCGATACCGGAGGCGTTGTCGTCGACGGGAAGGGTATGCGGCTCCGTCTCGGTGGGCTCCACCAGGACCGGCATCAACATGGACGCCGTGAGGATTATGGGCGACATAATCCGTGAAACGGCGGAACTCACCAAGGATGAGGACTCGATCGGATGCGCGAAGCTCGTGGTATTCTGCAACCCGCCCGACGACAACCCGTTCATGGCAGGCGCATTCCACGGGGTCACCGAACCGGAGACCGTCATCAACGTGGGAGTGTCGGGGCCCGGAGTGGTGAAGACATCTGTATCCAAGGTCAAAGGGGAGAGCTTCGAAGTACTCTGCGAGACGATCAAAAAGACCGCTTTCAAAGTCACCAGGGCAGGGCAGCTCGTAGCGAAGGAGGCCTCCGCAAGGCTGGGGGTCCCGTTCGGAATAGTGGACCTTTCTCTGGCCCCAACTCCTGAGATAGGCGATTCCATCGCCGATATAATCGAAGAGATGGGCATCGAAAGGACCGGCGCCCCCGGTACAACCGCGGCGCTGGCCATACTCAACGACCAGGTCAAGAAAGGGGGAGTGATGGCATCCTCGTACGTCGGAGGGCTGAGCGGTGCGTTCATTCCCGTGTCCGAAGACAGCTCGATGGTCCGCGCCGCGGAATGCGGCGCCCTGTGCATCGAGAAGCTGGAGGCCATGACGTGCGTATGCTCGGTGGGACTGGACATGGTAGCGATACCGGGAGACACGTCCGCGGAGACGATCGCAGGAATCATAGCGGACGAGATGGCGATCGGGATGGTCAACCAGAAGACGACCGCATGCAGGCTCATACCCGTGATTGGCAAAAGGCCGGGCGACCACGCGGAGTTCGGAGGTCTACTGGGCTCTGCGCCGATCATGCCCGTCAGCAGGTTCGGCTGCGGAGGGTTCGTGAACAGGGGCGGGAGAATACCCGCGCCGATACACAGTTTCAAGAACTGAGACGGAAGCGCCACGACGACGAACAGGAATTGAAATCAGCGCTGATGATCCGCGTCGGGATGCAGACGGTCGTCTCCAAGAGCAAGTTGAAGGGCCTGACCGTGAACAACGAGATCCTTGCGACCGGGACGTACAAGATCATCGATGACAGTGGCCTGAAGATACGCACGGAGAGGACCGAACGCGTCAGGGAGATACTGGAGCTGCTCGGGGTCGAGGGCCCGGAGCGGCTACCGTTATCCGTTCAGGCGTGAAGTAGTACCATTCCGGGAATTTCGGGTAACATAGGACTCGAAGACATGCGGGACCAGCGGACACGTGCCGTGGTCCGACCGTAAAAATAATTTTTCAGGCCGAGTAAAGGCCCGAATATGAGCGAGCGGCCCGGATCTGCATTTTACAAGCTATCGACATTCTCCAATATCTCCTGGAATCGCATAGTTGCTAATTCACAGGGTTCCCCCTTTTTACAGAAGCTTAACTTGCTAAACTTTGGATTTTGTCTTTCGATCACTATTTTTCCATCGACCAGCTTGGACCTCAATGCTTCGAACGCCTCTATGAACCTGTCATCTTTTTTTCGCTTTTTCATAAAAAGATAGAACGTAGACGTAGTAGAACAGATTGTATTGATTAAGGGGATATTGGACCTGCATGAACAAAGTGCCGATGCCATAATGGCAAGGCCCTAAAGGTATCCTGGTCCTCCAGTGATCGAGCAGAAATTCAACCGTCCCGTCCAAGGATCTTTCTCTGTTCAGATATTTCGTGTACCTGAAGGCGTCCAATGCGAACAACGTAGGGCCGGGATTGGAGAATTCTGTTTCCGGGCCTCTACCGAAACTGAATTTTTTACATCTCCAGCCGTGATCGCTGTGCCGGGTGTTCAAAAGATGTTCAAAGGATTTTACAAGCCTGCCGTCATCGGCATATCCCAGATGGCAGAGCGCCCTCACTGCGATGATGGTATGGCATGGGTAGATCGCCCCTTGGGGGGAGAGTCTGAACCTTCCGTCATCCTTCTGGTTGCTGAAGATCAGATCGGCCGTTTCGGTCAGTATCGGACCGCTGCTGCTAATATTGAGCTCTGACAGCAATTATGCACAGTTAAGCGTGGAAAATGGGCTGCCGACATTCAATTTGATATCTGAAGTGGCCCAAAGATCTCCGCCATTATGGTGCCGCATCGATATGATCTCGGCTATATCCCTGTCGTATTGCTCTTTTGCGATCATATCAATTTTCTTTTGCTCCCGGACGTTTTTGCTTTTGGAAGAATAAACGGGTGTTGAATATTAAATAAGATTTAACGAGTGTTCAACGCTTGCTTGGGGCGGCCGGCCCGACACCCGTCGACATCGCAGTCATCATACGCGGTCCCGTTCTTTTGAGAAACCGCCTGTACGCTCACGGTCGGCCCGATATGCCCGTACGGACTTGCCATCGAACGCGTTCGGCCGCCACGTCGCTGAATCGAGAATACCTTGCCGAGGCAGATCGATCCGATAGAACATCGAGATATGACGAAGATGGTATTACATCGAAAAATCACAACAGTGAACGTACAGAATTAATAATAGAAAAAAGAAGGAGAAAGTTGTTATGCCCCTTTTCAGGGGGGCAGAGATGCCGCCAAGATACGCAAGGTGGGAGCAGAGGGATTTGAACCCCCGTCAGCGGGTTTCCACCACGGGGGGAGCTACCCCCCGCGAAATTATCGAGTCATCGCTCCAGTTATTCATCATAACTTCAGCAACCTCAATTCAATCACGCTCTATAACTGGAGCCCGCCAGTCTGCCAGGTTAGCCTATACTCCCTTGTCAGAATGACTGTGATCACTGCTTGCGCATCTTAGCTGCTCTCTTTCTCCTTCTCATCTTCTTCTTGCGCCATTTCCAACGCTGATTGCCGCGTTTCTTCCAGGCGCGTGAACTTCTCTTCATGTTATTTTCCTTCCTGGACACCTGCCCCGAGGGCGGCATCCTTTGGCGGGCCCGTCGGGAATTTCGGTTCCTTTTTATGAAACTTTCGAACCCGAGGCGTCTGGCTTAGAAGGCCAGCGCTATATCCTGGCTAAGCCACGGGCCCACTCACCCAACAACGCCTTTACTGATTTAAAGGTTTACATAAAGATAATATCCGGAAGCTCCTCAGGAGGTATAGTCCAGATAGATCTCGTATACCGACCCGTATCCTAGGTAGACTATGATCCCCTCCGCCATACAGAGGAGCCCGATCATCAGAAGGAAGGGCCACCAGTTGAGGATCTTCCCAAAAAGCTTGATGAGCTCTTCGATGAAATTGGTGATCATGTACACAATGGCGCCGGCTATCAGGGCTATCGCGATCCTCACGTATCCCGAAGCAAGGAAGGATACGTCGATGCCGTAGACCGTTGATCCGTCCAGATCTCCGATGAGTATGTACACGATAACCATCACGAAAAGTGCCATGATCGCTGAGAAATGCACTTCGCGGAAGGGCCTTATCACGAGAGAGAAACCTGCCACGGCGACGATTATCGCCGTGGCCAGCGCCAGACCTGACCAGGTCACCGCCGCGATATATATCATGGCCACGCCGGCAACCAATCCAAGGAAGACCATGAACTTGTACTTCGTCGAACCATCGTCCTTGAGGTACAGGTACACTATGAATATCGCGATCAAACCTCCGATGACAAGTACGATCTCCGGGGAGTGTTCCTTGAGTGATGCTATTATTGCATCGGCTTCCATGAACAGTCATGATATCTGGCAGTTATAAGCTTTGAGAGCGTAAGAGGCCGTGTACGCCTCCTTTAACCGCGATTACACGTCCTGCCGCCGCATATCCGGATGCGAATGGAATCGGCATTGCGGTTTTCCGTCGGCGGATGAGGCGAATTCCGACGTGAGATTGAAAATACGATCCGGCTATTGATGAACTAAAACATACATCAATGTAGTTAAATATATATCTAATGTAGATTTATGGTTATTACTGAAGGCATGATAGGCCTGCATTTACATCGTCGGACGCTGAGAAGGCATGAAAAATGATATTCCCCCGCATTGAAGAGATAGAGAAACTGGCCGTCGAAGGAGAATATAGGACGGCTCCCGTGAGCACGGAGGTCCCCTCCGGCGGGAAGACACCCATGGACGTCCTTCGCATCCTCAAGAACGTCTCGGGCCACTGCTACATACTGGAGTCGGTGGAAAATGATGCAAAATGGGGGAGATACACTTTCCTGGGGTATGATCCGAAATTATCGATAACCTGCTTGAACGGAAACATGAAGGTGGATTCGCTGTCTTTCGAGACCGACGACCCGGGAAAATATATAAGACAGGTTTTGGACAGGTACAAGAGCCCACGTATGAGCCGCCTTCCTCCCTTTTCGGGTGGATTCGTCGGATACTTCTCTTATGATTATCTGAAATATTCCGAGCCGATCCTGAATCTGGACGCCGAAGATACCGAGGGTTTCAAAGACGTCGACATAATGCTTTTCGACAAGGTCATAGCCTTCGACAACCTCGAGAAAAAGATCGTGTTCATCGTGAACATGGACCTTTCCGATGTGGATACCAACTACAACAAGGCCGTTTTGGACCTGCGGCAGATGGTGGACCTCGTCGACAACGGCAAACCGAAGAAGGACGAGCCGGGAAAGATGCTGACGGAATTGAAACCTCTTTTCGACAAGGAAAGATATTGCGCCATGGTCGAGAAGGCGAAACACCACATCAGGGAAGGGGATGTTTTCCAGATCGTCCTCTCGAACCGTCTGGAGACCGAATACGAAGGGAGCCTGCTCAACACATACTGCTCGCTTAGAGAACTCAACCCGTCTCCGTACATGTTCTACTTTTCGGGCTCCGACATGGAGGTGGCCGGCGCATCCCCCGAGACACTGGTGAAGCTCGAGGACGGGACGCTGCACACGTTCCCCTTGGCCGGCACGCGCCCCAGAGGGAGGACGGAAGAGGAAGACAGGGCCCTGGAGGCGGACCTCCTGTCGGATGCCAAGGAGCTTGCGGAGCACGACATGCTGGTGGACCTGGGAAGGAACGACATCGGAAAGATCAGCAGATTCGGCACTGTGAAAGTAGAGAAGTATCACTCCGTGGAACGTTTTTCCCATGTGATGCACATCGGTTCCACGGTGAGCGGACGGATACGCGAGGGGTTCGACGCGCTTGACGTGCTGGATGCCGTATTGCCTGCGGGAACCCTTTCCGGAGCTCCCAAGATAAGGGCATGTCAGCTGATAAACGACATTGAGAACAACAAGCGCGGGATATACGGCGGAGCGATAGGATACATCGATTTCACCGGGAATCTGGACACTTGCATCGCGATAAGAATAGCGTACAAGAAGAACGGGAAGGTGTTCGTTAGGACCGGCGCGGGGATAGTGGCCGATTCGGTTCCCGAGAAGGAGCATCAGGAATGCATAGACAAGGCGGCGGCGGTCGTGAAAGCGCTGAGGATATCGGAGGGACGCCAATGATATTGCTTGTCGACAACTATGACAGCTTTTCCTACAACCTGTATCAGCTGATTGGTTCCATCGACCCTGACATAGAGGTCGTAAGGAACGACAAAGTAACGCTTGAAGAGATGGAACAGATGGGCCCGGATGCCATCGTGCTGTCGCCCGGACCGGGAAGGCCCGAGGATGCGGGCATATGCGTGGAAGCGGTGAAGGCGTTCGGAAAGACCGTCCCCATACTGGGGGTCTGTCTGGGACATCAGGCGATATGCGAAGCATACGGCGCGACCGTGTCGTATGCGAAGACACTGATGCACGGCAAGCGGTCCGTGGTGACACTGTTCACGGAAAGCCCGATATTCAGGGGATGTCCGGAAAGGATGCCAGCGGCGCGCTATCATTCTCTGGCCGTCGTACAGGAAACCCTCCCCGGGTGCCTGAAGACGATAGCCAAGAGCGAGGACGGGGAGGTCATGGCAGTATGCCACAGGAGCTATGACGTCTACGGGGTCCAATTCCATCCGGAGTCCGTCATGACGCCCGACGGGGAGAGGATCTTGCGCAACTTCCTGAAACTGGCGCGGAGGTGATACGGCGATCAAAGAAGCCATAATCAAGACGGTCAACAAGGAGGACCTCACTTACGACGAGGCATATCGCGTGATGGACGAGATCATGACCGGGCAGACGACCCCGATCCAGAATGCCGCGTTCCTCGCCGCGTTGAGCACTAAGAACACGAACGCGGAGACGATAGACGAGATAACGGGCTGCGCCGCCGCCATGAGGGAGCATTCCGAGAAGATCGTGCATGACATGAAGGTAATGGATATCGTCGGAACGGGCGGCGACGGTTCCCAGAGCTTCAACGTCTCTACGACGTCTGCATTGGTCGTCGCGGCCGCAGGCGTCAAGATCGCAAAACACGGCAACCGGGCGGCCTCGTCCAGATGCGGAACGGCCGATTGCCTGGAAGCACTGGGCGTGAATATCGACCTCGCGCCGCAGAAATGCGTCGAACTTCTCGAAGATATCGGGATTTGTTTCATCTTCGCACAGAAATATCACACATCGATGAGGTATGTCGGTTCGATAAGGAAGGAGCTGGGATTCCGTACCGTATTCAACATCCTCGGTCCTCTGACCAATCCGGCATCTCCGTCCATGCAGCTGCTGGGGGTGTACAGCGAATCGCTGGTTGAACCTTTGGCCAAGGTTCTGATGAAACTCGGTGTTGAACATGGGATGGTGGTGTACGGACAAGACAAGCTGGACGAGATATCCGTCGGCGCCCCGACCACGGTATGCGAGATAAAAAGCGGATATTACAGGTCTTTCGAGATGTCGCCCGATGAATTCGGCATTCCGATGGGAAAACGGGAAGACCTCGCCGGAGGCACGCCTGCCCAGAACGCGGCCGTCACCCGTTCGATACTGAACGGAGAGAAGGGGGCCCGTCGCAACGCCGTTCTGATGAATGCAGGCTCGGCGTTGTATATCGCCGGGAAAGCTGTGGACATCGGCCAAGGGATGGATCTCGCGGCAGATATTATAGACGACGGCGCGGCCACATCTAAATTGGACGAATTCATAAACGCCTCGAACAGGTGAGCGGAAATGACGGATATCCTGCATACCATTGCCGATCATGCAAGGGTCCGCGTCGCAGAATCGAAGGGCCGTTTTTCATTCTGGGAAATGCGGGATTCGGTGTCCTCGATGGAATGCGATACCGGATTCCCCTTCGAGAAGGCACTGACGGGATACGGCATATCGTTCATCTGCGAATGCAAACAGGCTTCGCCGTCTAAAGGCAGTATTGTTACGGAATACCCTTTCGAGAAGATAGCCAGAGAATACGAATCCGCAGGTGCGTCATGCATATCCGTACTGACCGAGCCCAAGTGGTTCTTAGGAGACAACGAGCATCTGAAGAAGATAGCCGCCGCCGTTTCCGTGCCGTGTCTGAGGAAGGACTTCACAGTCGACGAGTACATGATCTATGAAGCGAAGACCCTGGGCGCCTCGGCGGTGCTTCTGATATGCTCGATCACCGAGAACGCGGAACTCGAAAGATGTATTGGGATTTGCGACGACCTGGGCATGTCCGCACTGGTGGAAGCGCACGACGAGCAGGAGATATCGTCGGCCCTGGACGCGGGCGCGAGGATGATAGGCGTGAACAACAGGAATCTGAACGATTTCACCGTGGACCTCGATAACAGCAGAAGACTTAGGGAGATGGTGCCGCCGGACGTGCTTTTCATCGCCGAAAGCGGAATAAACTGTCCGAACGACATCGACATCCTCCGCATGTCCAAGGTGGACGGGGTGCTTATCGGAGAAACGCTGATGCGTTCCCATGACAAGAAGAAAAGACTCGACGAACTCAGAGGGACCATATGACGAAGATCAAGATTTGCGGCATCCGGACGCCGGAGGACGTCGAGTGCGTCAACGCCCTGCTCCCGGATTACGCAGGGTTCGTGTTCTCCGAAAAGAGCCACAGATGTGTGACGGGTGAAACGGCCGCCCGCCTGCGTCACCTGATGGACCGCAAGGTTGCCACCGTGGGAGTTTTCGTCGACCAGCCTGAAGAATACATCGTCGGCCTGGTGAAAAATAAGACCGTCGGGATGATACAGCTCCATGGAGGCGAGGACGATGCCTTCGTTGAAGACATACGCAAAAAGACCGGCGTACCGGTGGTGAAGGCGTTCGGAATAAGCAGCAGAAGCGATTTCGAAAGAGCGATAGCGTCTCCTGCGGACTTCATATTGCTGGACAACGGGGCCGGCGGTACGGGAGAGCGGTTCGACGGGACGCTCGTCGGCAAGTGCCGCCGCCCGTTCTTCTTCGCAGGAGGATTGGACCCTGACAACGTGTCGGAAATCGTGAGAATGTTCCGCCCGTATGCCGTCGACACCAGTTCCGGAGTGGAGACGGAAGGTAAGAAAGACCGTCGGAAGATGGAACGGTTCATCGGATCCGTGAGAAGAACAGACAGAGAAGATGCTCATATGACAAAAAAAGGAAGATTCGGAGAACACGGGGGGCAGTACATACCCGAGACGCTGATGAACGCAGTTATCGAGCTTGAGAAGGCGTACGAACAATACAAGACGGACCCGGCATTCGTCTCCGAGCTGAATGCGCTCCTCTGCGAATACGCCGGAAGGCCCAGCAGGCTGTACTTCGCAGAACGGATGTCCGATGACCTCGGCGGAGCGAAGATCTATCTGAAACGCGAAGACTTGAACCACACCGGCGCACACAAGATCAACAATGTGCTGGGGCAGGCGCTTCTGGCCAAGAAGATGGGCAAGACCCGTCTGATCGCCGAGACGGGGGCCGGACAGCACGGGACGGCGACCGCGACGGCCGCCGCACTGCTGGGAATGGAATGCGTGGTGTTCATGGGAACCAACGACATGGAACGACAGGCTCTGAATGTCTACAAGATGGAGCTCCTCGGAGCCGAAGTGATACCTGTGAAATCGGGTACGGGAACTCTGAAAGATGCCGTTTCCGAGACCATGCGTGAATGGACCTCCCGCATAGGGGACACCCATTACTGCATAGGGTCCGTCATGGGGCCCCATCCGTTCCCGACGATGGTCAGGGATTTCCAAAGCGTCATAGGCAGAGAGATAAAACAGCAGATCCTGGAAAAAGAGGGAAGGCTTCCCGACGCCGTCATCGCATGTGTCGGAGGCGGCTCAAATGCGATTGGTTCGTTCTATGAATTCATAAACGATGAGAAGGTCCGTCTGATAGGATGCGAAGCGGCAGGTCGCGGGATCGATTCCTTCGAGACCGCCGCAACCATCAACACCGGACGCCCCGGCATATTCCACGGGATGAAATCCTATTTCTGTCAGGACGGATACGGGCAGATCGCCCCAGTGTATTCGATTTCGGCTGGGCTCGACTATCCCGGAATAGGGCCTGAACATTCGTGGCTGCATGATATCCGCCGGGCCGAGTATGTTCCCGTCACGGACGAAGAAGCTGTCGACGCGTTCGAGTATCTTTCTAAGAAGGAAGGCATAATCCCCGCGATAGAATCGGCGCACGCTTTGGCATACGCGATGAAGATGGCTCCCGAAATGAAAAACGACGACCTGCTGGTGGTCACGCTTTCCGGCCGCGGGGACAAAGATTGTGCGGCGATCGCGAGATACAGAGGGGAGGACGTGGGAGAATGAGCAGGATCGGAGATGCGTTCGCCGACGGCAAGGCCTTCATCGCGTTCATCACCTGCGGGGACCCGGACCTCGAGACGACCAAAAAAGCCGTGAAGGAGATGGTCAGGAACGGTGCGGACCTCGTCGAACTGGGCATACCCTTCTCGGACCCGACGGCAGAGGGGGCGGTGATCCAGGCCGCCAACGCACGCGCATTGAAGAACGGGGTCACCACAGACAAGATCTTCGATATGGTACGCGAGATGCGCAGGGACATCGGGGTGCCTATGGTGTTCATGACCTATGCGAACGTTGTGTTCTCGTACGGTACCGAGAGGTTCGTATCGATATGCAGGGACATCGGCATAGACGGGCTGATATTGCCCGATGTGCCGTTCGAAGAAAAGGACGAGTTCGCCCCTGCATGCCGCAGGCACGGCCTGGACCTCATTTCGTTGATCGCACCCACATCGGAAGACCGCATTTCGATGATCGCCGGAGAAGCCGAAGGTTTCGTGTACATCGTCTCCTCCCTTGGAGTCACGGGAGCGAGGGCCGAGATCAAGACCGACATCGCATCGATGGTCGAGTTGGTGAGAAAAAGCACGGACATCCCCTGCGCGGTGGGATTCGGCATATCGGGCCCGGATCAGGCGGCGAAAATGGCTGCCCTGAGCGACGGCGTCATCGTCGGAAGCGCAATAGTAAAGATCGTTGCCGAAGAAGGCCCGGACTCTGTTGCCCACGTCGGCGAATATGTCAGGTCCATGAAGAACGCGATACGTGAATTATGAGGTGCGGAATCTCCCATTTTTCCGATATGGTCTGAATATAACATTATTCGAAAGCCAGAATCAAATAGGGCATGGTGCATGGCGGGTCAGTGACTATTGCATGGCAATGAGTAAAAAACAGTTATCGAAGCAGAACAAGGTAAAGAAGGAGAAAGCAGAGGAGCTCACTCGGCAGGTAAATTCAGGAGACAACAGCGCAAAGAAGAAGCTTGCCAAACTTGAGAAGAAGATCAGGTGAATCCCTCGTTCTTCAAAGTGATGTCTTCTCCCACATTACGGGCGGAGAGGAATTGAATCCCTCTGTCTTTCGTTCAAACAAGGGCCGTTCGCACTCATCTGCGGCCACCTTTTCTAATTTCCCATAGGACGACGTCCGGTCCGTCAACGATCCATTGTTTTCATATTTTTATTGATTGTCTTCGATTTATATTTTAATTTACGTTGAGTAACCTATTTATACATAAATTACTATGTGTAACTTAACCTGCAGAACATGCAAGGGGGTACGAAAATGAGCTTCAAGGGAAAGATCGAAGAGATTAAACAGAACAGCGCAAAGAAGAAAGAAAAGAAAGAAAAGGAAAAAGCAGAGAAGAAGGAAAAAGCGTAACACTTTCGATTCCGAATTTTTTCTTTGCCGCCTGAACGACGGCGATTTTTTACCTTCCTTCCATTGATTTCAACTTGATGAGAATGTTCTCGCTATATATCCTGTTGAATCTGAACAGCTCTTTGTTCGGGTCGGAATCATTCATTTTGATCTTCATGAATGGATACAGGCCCACTGCGAACGAGATCTGATACAGTATGAAATCCTTCGCCGTGTCATCATCTATGCCGGGAACGAGGCCCTTGATCAATTCCTTAAGCGTCTGGATATATCCTTTTATCACGCTTTCCGGTCCGCTGTTGTATTCGGCTGATATCTTCTTCTCGATAGATGAGGAATGGAGGGACATGACGTCCATGATCCTCTTGTTCTTCATCATGACGTCCGTCCATGTGGTCGCTATCTCCTCTTTCATATACTTTTTTGAGGAGTCGAAACTGTCCGCTAGGTCGTTGCACAGGTTGTCGAGGTCTCTGAGAAGTATCTCCACCAGAATCTCGTCTTTCGTTCTGAAGTATTTGTATATCGCGGGACGGGTGATATTCAATTTCTTCGATATTTCTTCAAATGTGAGGCCGGAATAATGCAGTTTGTCATACAGCTCCGCGGAAACGTCGAGTATGTCCGAGAACCTCTTCTCCTTGTTCTCTTTGCTGCGTGCCCTCTTGAATTTCAAATCCATAGTTCGGATCGACGATGGATTGTGCTGTAATAAATGTTTACACAGCGTAAATTAAGGCGAAGAGCGGTTCGAACAATTTGAACGGCCCTGTTCGGCGACCGAATGTTAACAAAGAGTGGACAGGGCGAGATTCGAACTCGCGACCTCTACAATGCCAATGTAGCGATCTTCCAACTGATCTACCTGCCCGGTAAGACTCAGTCATTAATTGTTCCTATTAAAGGTTTCCTAATGGCATTCATTCGGATTTGCCGATGAAGCCCTCTACGAGGGTGGACTGGTACCTGTGGACTTCTCCCGGGATTGTTGTAGGATACTTGCCGCATACGCATGCCAGGCAAAGATCGGCTTCCGGAATGCCGACCGCCTCTATGAGTCCCTTCACACTGATGTACGCCAGGCTGTCGGCGCCTATTATCTGGCAGATCTGGTCGACGGAATGGTCCGTCGCTATGAACTGGTCGCGTGTCTTCATGTCCACTCCGTAGTAGCATGGAGCTATTACCGGCGGACATCCGATGCGCACGTGCACCTCCGTAGCTCCGGCGCCCCTAAGCATGCTGATGAGCTTCTTCAGCGTCGTGCCGCGCACGATGCTGTCGTCCACGATCAGGATCCTCTTGCCTTTGACCGTGCTCTTTATAGGGTTCATCTTCGTGGATACGGCCGCCTCCCTCTGCCTCTGGTCAGGCAGGATGAACGTCCTTTCCGCAAAACGGTTCTTCATAAATCCCTCTTCGTAGGGGATTCTTGACTCGACCGAAAATCCTATCGCGTGCGCGCGCCCGGAATCGGGTATCGGCATGATGAGGTCCACGTCGGCCGGGCTTTCCCTCGCTAAGACCTCGCCGATCTTCCTCCTCACCTCATATACCTCGCGACCGTCCATTACCGAGTCTGGTCTGGCGAAGTACACCCATTCGAACATGCAATGGGCCTTGGGGCTCGATGTGTTGTACGGGTAGCTGATGATCTCGGTGGGGGTTATCTCGACGATCTCGCCGGGCATCACGTCCCTGATGAGCTCCCCGTTCAACGCATCGATCGCAGCAGACTCGGAAACGAGCATGTACCCATCCCTTATCCTGCCGATGCACAGGGGCCTCATGCCTCTCGGGTCCCTTATTCCGAAAAGCCTGTTGTCCACGAGCATAACTAACGAAAATGCCCCGTCCAGCTCGCCGCATGTGGCCTTGAGGGCCCTTATCGGATCTGAGTGCTGTGCGGAAAATTTGCTGAAAATCTTGGTGACGAGCTCGCTGTCCGAGTCCGTGAAGAAAGACCATCCCGACGCGAGATACATCTCCTTGAGGACGTCGAAATTGGTAATGTCGCCGTTGTGGGCGATGGCCAGGGGGCCGTATCTCGTGGTGGCCGTCAGGGGTTGCGCGTTGCCGTCGATCTTAGTCCCCGTCGTCGGATATCTCACATGACCTATCCCGACGGTCCCGTGTAGCTTGCTGAGCATGTATTTGGGGAGGGCGGTCTGGACGAGTCCGCTGTCCTTGACCGTGTCTATGGTCCCCTCAGAATTGTATACGGATACTCCAGCACTCTCCTGTCCGCGGTGCTGGATTATCATGAGAGTTTTTTGCAGGGCAGGCACAACGTTGTTTTCGGCACTGATTCCCACAACACCGCAACTGTGTTTCGGCCCTGTCATACTTCTCACTTAATCGTGGCACTTGGCCCAGGTGTAGCTCCTGAGCTTGGCGGTTTTACCATACCCGCAGGAAGCGCATGCGCCCTTCCTCACATGGTACGAGCGTTTTCCGCACCTGCGGCATGGGATGTGAGTCCTGTTGCTGTTGTGTCTCCCCTTTGCCGATGTTCCAGTTCCCATTGTATCACTCCTTATGGCGAAATGTAAATTATGTTGTCTCCGCGCACTATTGCCATTCTGTGCTTGGCGACAGGCTGGCCCTCGACGAGCTCGTCGGCGTTCTTCAGCACTACGTTCATGAACTGATCGTATCCGTCGAGCACGCCTCTGTACTCCCTCTTACCCCTGAGGACGACGATGACATTGTTGTTCACCGCTTTTCCCAGGATAGACAATGGTTTCATCATCTAAAGCCACCAGATGTCCATAAAGGGTTTACTATTTGAAGGTTTGTAGGTGGGTCATGCCCTTTATCAGATGAACGCCCCTATTGCGGGTGCGTCCAAGCGGTCCATATCATAGAATATTATCGCTTCCCTGATCCCGTCCGCACCCATCCCTGTGCCCATGAAGTGGTCGAGCATCGAGGCCCTCCAGAGAAGGTCGATCACCGATACTGCAACGGTACCATAGTAAGCATTGGACATGGAGTCCTCGTATCCGGCGGAATCTATGTTGCTGTAAACGCTGCCCATGAAGCTCTCTCTCCTGTTGAGCAGGGAAATGTATTGTGCCAGTACGTCTCTTCCGCTGCCCTCCAACGGCTTGAGGGGTATCTTGGATGCTGACGCGAAGGCTTTGTGGACCAGGTCGCCGTCGTCGTCCATCACCATCCACTCCAGGCTGTCCCCGTCCGCCATGAACATGTTCCAGTTCCATTTCTCGTCGCAGTAGATCGGTACGCTGAGAGGGTCATCGGAAGACATGGACTCCATCGCGGCAGAGCGGGCCGCCTCGTCCAGATCGCCTATGTCGGGGCTTGTGTCCGGAACGACTTCCGAGATCGACATCACGTCTTCTGTCTGGGACATGTCCAATATGCGTCCCAGGCAGTAAGGGTCCGTGAACTTGGACAACGATACGGAGACCGACGTCCGTATTGCGGACGGGTCGCCCATCACCCCGGCTTCGATGCAGTTCCTGTAGAACTCTTCGTAGACCTTCTTGGATTCCCGGAATGCCGGATATATCCTTCCCGATGCCGCTTCGACCGCTGTTTTCGCCTCCGTCTCGGCATCGGCGCCTTTGCCGGTCCAAGCTCCCCTGCAGGAGAGATCGAGCTCCACGGAGACCTTCTCCCCCGCATATATGTGCAGGGGGAACTGCCTGCAATAGGCCGGGCGGTGCTGGTACACGTCGCACTTCCTTCCGTTCAGGAAAACGCAGGACCCGTGTCCCTTCTTAAGTGCCAGTGCCAGATAAGAATCGGGGGGCCTTGTTTTCACGATTTTTTCGGGATGGTTCTTCTTGAAGAAATCCCTCTCTTCCGAAAGGACCTCCGGCTGGCAGAGACAGCACATTCCGCACTGCGGCGGACATTCGATGAACTTGCCCCTGACTTCCGAATAATCAACGTTGAAATCAACCAATGATATCCTCTCCCATTGTTTCTCCGCAGAACTCCCCGTCCTGCAGCTGCACCTCTCCTCTCACAAGCACCATATTGGGGAAAACGGCGCCCCATCCCTCGTAGGGCGTGTACCCTGCCTTGCTGTGGAGCCTGGAAGCACCGATCTGCTCTGTTTTTCGAAGATCGAAAATCGAAAGGTCGGCATCTTTTCCGACTTCGATCGACCCCTTGTTCATGCCGAATGCCCTTGCGGGTGCCGCGGAGCACATCTCTGCCACGAGCTGCATCGGTATGGTCCCCGACCTGACCATGTTCAGCAATATGGGCATCGTGGTCTCTACACCGGGTATCCCGCTTGGTGCCGAATCGAACTCCTGGCTCTTTTCATCTGCCGTGTGGGGCGCGTGGTCGCTGCCGATCATCGTCACCGAACCTTCCCCGAAAGACCTGTAAAGGGATTCCATCGTCTTCCTGTCCCTGAGCGGAGGGTTTACCTTGAACTTGGCACCGCGGCCTGTCCCGGCATCGAAAACCATGTGGTGAAGGGTAACTTCGGTTGTGAATCCCAGTGAAGACGCAAGTGCCAGAGACTCGGATGTTGTCACATGGCATATGTTGATCTTCATACCCTTGTAGGGAGAAAGTCGTCTTATGGCGTTCACTTCGGCCGTCGCAGGGCGGTTCCTCAGGTGATCTGTGCAGTCGCGCTCGTACTCGTGCAGAAGCAGGCTGTCGTCTTCGGCGTGCACGCTGAGGACCTTTCCCGAAGCCTCAATATCCTTCATGGCCTTGTATATCGCCGTATCGTCATTGGTGAGTATTTCGCCCGTGGTCGAGCCCATGAAAAGTTTGAACCCTGCAACCAGCGGGGCCATCTTGGACGGGGAACGGTTTTTGGATATCGCACCGAAAAGGCCGTAGTCGCAGTACGAACGGCCCCTTAGGCGGGCCTTCTTGTCTCTTACGGAATCGGCGTCCAACGCAGGCGGCTTTGTGTTGGGCATATCCAGCACGCAGGTGACCCCTCCGCAGACTGCTGAGATGGAACCTGTGCCGAAATCCTCCTTCTGGGTCATCCCCGGGTCTCTGAAATGCACATGTGGGTCGACCCCGCCGGGAAGAACTATGCGGCTGGTCCCTATATCTATGCGGTCGCCGCCCCTGTCGGCCTTGGGCCCTATGAATACGATCTTACCGTCGGTGATCCCTATCTCGGTGTCCTTCAGCTCTCCGCCGACGAACGCCCTGCCCGCAATGACTAGATCCGGTCCCATGGCATCATTTCCTGATTATTTCGCCCTTCGGCGAGGTCTCTGCGAATATCTCGCCTTCGAACCTGTCTATGGAGACGCCTTTCCTCTTCCATGCGTCCATAGGCAGACCCGCCTTCATCGACAGGTGGGATAAATACTCCTCTCTGTTCCAACCCCATTCCTCCGGGACCTGGGGCAGGAGCAGGCCGCGTCTGCCCATATAAGATATTATCAGGCCGTCGCGCCCGATCTCGATATTGTTGAGAAGTTCTTCGGTCGAAGAGAATCTGATGGGCTCCGGAGGCGTCAGTATCGTCACTTCGAAGACACATTCCGATGCTTCCCTTGACGTGAGAGGGGGGAAGCGGGGGTCGTGGCATGCCGAGCGGGCCGCCGACACTATTGCCTCGCCCAGCGGGAGCACGGGCTCCGGATATCCTATGCATCCCCTCAATTCTCCGGAGGGATGTTCCGATATGGTCACGAAGGTACCGGAACGTCGGCCGAACCCCTCTTGGAACTCCGGATTTTCAGACCTTCCTTCGGTCTCGGCCTCCGCGGCCATCCTCGCGGCCCTTACCGCGACGCGACCCGATTCAAGATCCATCTTGCTCTTCGCTCGCAGGCTTCTTTTTTCTCCGGGTCACGGTCTTGGGGACCTCTTCCGGGGCATCGATGGCTATGGCCTTCGATTGCGCCTTCGGCCGCCTCTTGGGCTTGGCCTCCTCCGGTTCGGCCTTCTCCGCCTTTGCTTCCGTCTCCTCTTTGATGAAGTCGGGCACCGGCATGGACCTGATGGCGGCGTTGATGCCCATCATGATCTCGAATCCCGCGGTCATGAAGTGGCCCTGTATCTCCGGGTCCATGGCTATTTTGTAAATTTGCCTGACGGCATCTTCTGCGTTCTTCTTGGCCTTGTCCGCGTGCTGGCGGGCGCTGTCCTTTTTCTTTTCGAAAGCGTCCTCCGCCGCCTTCCTTTCCTTCTCGATCAGAGCCTCGATGAACTCCCTGTTCTCGTTGAAGAAGTCCTCCATTTCCGACATGGAGCTGCCTCTGTCTTCTTTTCCGTCCTCGCCCATGGTGTCACCTTCCCTTGCTATCGGCGTTCTGCCGTTTTAGTTTAACTGTAAGCTCTCCGCCCTTGAGTTCCGCGCCGACCACTTCGGCGTTCTTGAGGGTGAGAGGCAATGTGATGGTCCTCTTCTGACTTCCCACATGTATGATCAGAGAGTCGCCATCTCCTTTGAAGAGCTCCACCTTGTCCTTCTTGACGAAAGGCATCTTGATTATCAGGTTGTCCGTACCTCCCGACGTCTCGAAGCGCATGGGGCTCTCTGTTGCATATATCTCAGAAGGATCGGAATCCGCGAACACCATATCCGCCATGTGGTCCAGGCCTGACGGGCCCCGCAGCTCGGTGGGCATCTGGTAGGCATACATCATCTTCAGCGGATCAAAGGCATGATGTATCTCGTCCATGTACCTCTCCTGCTCTGCCAGCCTTTCTTTGAAGTAGCCTTCCTCCAGCCCTTCTTTGGGATATACCTTGTTGACGATCAGACACTCCACCGTCTTGTTGTACAGACATATGTACGTGTAGGCGCGCATAGTTTCGTTTATCACCATGCGTTCCGGGTTCAGAACCAGGCGTATGGTGGTCACCTTGGGGTCCTCCAGGAGATACTTTACCTTCGACATCCTGTTCTTGATGTCCTCGATGCTGTCCATGACTTCCTTGTTCGGAAGAGGGAGGTCTATGACCTTGGAGACCGTAACTCTTGCTATGGAGACCACCCTCTTAAGCATGGAGTACATCCTGTCGATGTACCAGTTCGAGATATCCGGGAAGCTCAGAAGCCTCAGGGTCTCTCCGGTGGGCGCAGTGTCGATTATGACCACATCGTAAGAGTCCTCTTCCTTGAACTGCAACACGTAGAAGAGGGCGGCAACCATCTCCATGCCCGGTATTATGGCCATCTCCTCCGCGGTGATGTCACCCATCCCCTGCGATAGCATGAACGCCGATATGTAATCGCTGATGTCGGACCACTTGGTGCTCATCTCGTGGATGATGTCAACCTCCAGGGCGTCCAAGTTTTTCTCTATGTTCCGGATGTAAGGGGGGAGCTCGACCCCCAGGGAGTCGCCGAGGGAATGGGCCGAATCGGTGCTCATTATCACCGTCCTGTAGCCCTTCTGGGCCAGCCTGCGGGCGGTCGCCGCAGAGACAGAGGTCTTTCCGACCCCGCCTTTGCCGGTGTAAATGATGATCCTCATGCGTTCTTCAATGCCTGTGCCGTATAAAAGGTTAGAGAAAACACCATCGCAGCATGTGGCAGATGGAGAGATGCCGGGAAATGTCCAGAGCACCGGAGCAGCATATGTTGAATGATCGCCCGTCTACCGCACGACCGGGGACCGGGGCGCAGGGGACACGTAAAGAATGATATACCGGCCAGCGCGGACGGATTCTGCCAGGACTTTTTCGGAGCGCCCTGCGGCTGTCCTGGGCCGACAGCCTCGTTATGCCAGACACAGCAGATGACATAACGGAGACCCGTTTCCGTCATCGGCTGCGGTTTCGTTGACGCACCCGCCGCCCAGCAGGTACGTATGTTAAGAGAACTTAAACGTGAGAATAGGATACGATTCCGTGCGGTACCGACCGCAAAGGTAGGTGGGCATAACGAACAAGAGATCGAAGGGAGAACTTTCGAATGCTGGCTCCGATGCTGTCGCAGAGGAGGGCCGGACCGTATGGGAACTGCTTGCGGAATGCGTGAGATCGACGAGCGACACGTCCTACGCCGTCCACGGTTTCCCTGTTACGGACCTTGCGAAAGCGGCAGGGTCCATGAACACGATAAACGAGAAGACCGCCCTGGAGTACGCGCTGGGCGACTCCCTCCTGAAGAAGAGGTCCACGGTCATTGTGAAGAACGTAGGGATGAACGCGCTCGCGGACCCTCTGGTAATGGCCTCCACCCAGGGTCTGGTCGGTGGCGTCGTGATCATATCCGGCGATGACACCGGGGCCCAGGGAACCCAGGTACGCCAGGACACCAGGCCGTACGCCGAGGTGGCGTCCGTCCCGCTGGTGGAACTCGACACGGCCGCCGTGTGTCGTAGCCTCGAGACGGCGTTCGCGGAGTCCGAGCGGTATTCCAGGGTGGCGATTCTGAGGGCCACCGACATAGCCCTCAACAGCACGACCCGGGAAGAGCCTTTCCCGATACCCTCGGAACGCAGGTACGGCAGTCTCGCCGAAAGGGAGCTGAGCATGGAAGAGGGCGCCGAGCGCGCAGACAGGATTTTCAGGGGAGAGGCGGACGTCCCGGCGACCATCGGGAACACCGGCCGCATATTGAGCCTGTGCAGGAACTGCCCTTACAAACCCCTTCTGCAGTTCATCTCCGACGAGGGAATAGACGTCATAATCGACACAGGGTGCGTTTTACTTGCAAAGAGGAAGCCCTACAGCATAGGTGTTGCCAACTATGGCCTGGGATCTTCCATCGCCGTCGCCGCGAAGTCAACTGGAATAGCGGTCACCGGTGACTACGCTCTCCTCCATTCGGGGATAAATTCGCTGATAGACGTCTACGAGAGAGGCACCCCGCTTCTGACCATCATACTGAAGAACAAAAAGCTGGCCATGACCGGTGGGGAGAAGTGCTTCGATGTGGAGAGGTACATCCCTTGGGCCAATCCCGAGAAGATGGGGGTCGAAGAGGCCATCGAGGTTATCAGGGGGCCTGTGACGGGCCCCAGGACGATAGTGATAGAGACAAAATGTCCGGAAGGTGAGATCCATGAAGAAATTAGATATTGAAATATGTGACGTTACACTCAGAGACGGCGAGCAGACCCCTGGGGTCTCCTTCACCTGCGATGAGAAGCTCGACATCGCACGCAGCCTTGACGCCGTCGGCGTCGAGGTCATAGAGGCCGGTTTCCCGAGCGTCAGCGAAGACGAGAAGAAAAGCATAAAAAAGATAACGAAAGCCGGGTTCGATGCCAGGATCTGCTGTCTTTCCAGGGCGGTAAGATCGGACGTCGATGCGGCTATAGATTGCGACGTCGACCTTGTGAGCATATTCATCGCCACGTCCGACCTGCACATAAGGGTCAAGTACAAGAAAAGCCGCGAAGAGGTCCTCGCTCAGGCACTCGACATGGTCGACTATGCGATCGACCACGGCGTACAGGTCAGATTCTCCGCGGAGGACGGCTCGAGGACGGACCTGTCGTTCCTGAAGGAGATGTTCAGACAAGGCTGCGAGCACGGTGCGGCATACAGCAGCATTGCAGACACGGTGGGATGCCTGACCCCGCTGGAGATCGCGGATGGCGTCAGGTATCTGACGGACGGCCTCGGCAACAAGCTGTGCGTCCACCTGCACAACGATATGGGAATGGCCACGGCGAACGCGTTCACAGCGGCGGAATGCGGGGCGTTCCAGCTCCATACCACCGTCAACGGCATAGGCGAGAGGGCGGGGAACGCCAGCCTCGAAGAGCTGCTCGTGGCGCTGAGGATGAAGGGGGGCGTGGACAGATACGACCTCACGCACCTCACCGAGCTGTCCCGGATGGTCTCACGCTATTCAGGGGTCCAGGTCTCGAAGACGAAGCCGGTCGTAGGCGACAACGCTTTCTCGCATGAGAGCGGCATACACATTGCCGCCCTGATAGTGGACAGCTCCACCTACGAGTACTTCCCCCCGAATATGGTGGGAGGGGAGCAGAAGTTCATCCTCGGCAAGCACACGGGCAGAAAGGCCCTCGAACACGTCGTCAAGGCCCTCGGGTACCAGCTTACGGAAGCCCAGATGGACATGGTGCTGCATGATGTGAAGGTTAGAAGCGAGGGCAAGTGCGCGATCACGCACAAGGTCCTGATGGAGATCGTGGAGAAAGTCAGGGGGACGTGCGATTGAGCACGCTGTCGGAGAGGATCCTCAAAGGAGAGGAAGGCAGCTTCGTCGACGTGAAGGTCGACCGGGCGATCGCCCACGACGGCACGGGAATACAGGCGTTGACGGCGTTCCGCGAGATGGAGGCGAAGAAGATCTGTAATCCGGAGAGGATAACGATAATCTACGACCACATAGTCCCGGCGAACAATTCGACCACGGCGGACCTGCAGGCGGAGCTCAGGAGGTTCGCCTTCGAAAGAGGCATCGATTTCCACGACATAGGGTCCGGCGTCTGCCATCAGGTCATGAGCGAGGGCAGGGTCCTGCCCGGAGAGATCGTCATAGGGGCCGATTCCCACACCTGCACCATGGGGGCGTTCGGGGCGTTCTCCACCGGAGTGGGGGCATCGGACATGGCGTCGATCTGGGCCACCGGGGGGACATGGCTGAAGGTGCCGGAGACCATCAACATCCGATTGGAGGGGAGGCTTCCACGATTCTCGGAGCCGAAGGACGTGGCGCTCAGATATGTGGGGATGCTTGGGGCGGACGGCGCGACCTACAAGGCCATAGAGTTCACGGGCGAGAACGATCTCGGCATGGAAGGCAGGCTGACGATATCCAACATGGCCATCGAGGCTGGTGCCAAGGCAGGACTCTTCTACTCGGACGCAGAGACATGCAGATATCTGAGGGAATACGGCATGGATGCCGAACCGCAGAAGACGGAGGACTGCGACTACGTGAGAGAGGAGACTTTGGACCTGGATGACGTGGAGCCGGTACTGGCGGTACCGCACAGGGTCGACAATGTGAAGCCCGTGTCGGACCTGGAGGGGATCCCCCTGGACCAGGTCTTCGTCGGCACGTGCACCAACGGCAGGTACGAGGACCTTAAACGGTTCGCGGACGTGGTCAGAGGAAAGAAGGTGAAGGTCAGGACAGTGGTCGTCCCGGCCTCCAGGGCCGTTCTGCTCAGGGCGATGGAGACCGGCGTTCTCAGGGACATAGTGGAGTCCGGGGCCACCATAGGCACGCCGGGTTGCGGGCCGTGCCTCGGTGCCCACCAGGGAGTGCTCGGAGAGGGGGAGGTCGGACTCTCCACGGCTAACAGGAATTTCAAGAACCGCATGGGCGTAGGAGCGGAATATTATCTGTCATCTCCGACAACGGCCGCGTTCTCCGCGCTCAGAGGCGAGATCGCATCACCGGGGGTAAGGCCGTGATAGGCAAGGTCGTGAAGGCCGGCGACGATATCGATACTGACCTCATAATAGCCGGAAGGTACCTGAGGACGAAGGACAAAAGGCTCTGGGCGCAGCATGCCTTCGAAGACCTGGACCCTGGAATGTCGTCACGTCTACGGGGCAGCGTCATTGTCGCCGGGAAGAACTTCGGATGCGGCTCTTCGAGGGAGCAGGCGGCCATAGCCCTGAAGGAGGCGGGCGTGGTGGGGGTGGTAGCCACCAGTTTCGCCAGGATATTCTTCAGGAATGCCATAAACAGGGGCTTGCCTCTGTTCGAGGTCGAGGGACCGGTGGTATGCGAGGACGGGGACGACATCGATGTTTCGCTGGAGGATTCCTGTGTGGAGACGGGGGGCAAGAGGTACAGGTCCCTCAGGCTCTCGGACAGGATGATGGAGATCATAGACGCCGGCGGGATCATAGAGCTCAGGAGGAGGGACCTTTGAGGTCGGCAGAGGGGCCGGGCCCCTCGGAAAGGGATGTCGGGGGTGCGGCCCCGTGAAGATTGCGGTAGTAGAGGGGGACGGCATCGGCAAGGAGGTCATACCTGTGGCCGTAAAGGTCCTGGAGCACTACGTCCCGGACGCCGAGTACCTCGAAGTCGAGGTGGGGTACGGGAAGTGGGAGAAGACGGGCAGAGGATGCGACGAGGGCGACATCGAGACGATGAGGGAGGCGGACGCCGTCATATTCGGCGCCATAACCACCCCTCCCGACCCGAACTACAAGAGCGTGATGCTGAAGATCAGGCACGATCTCGGCCTTTACGCCAACATAAGACCGGTGCGCGGGAACGGTTTCAAGATAACCGTCGTCCGCGAGAACTCGGAGGGCCTGTATTCCGGTATCGAGGATATCGGAAGCGAAAGGTCCACCACCCTGAGGGTTGTGACCAGGGAGGCCAGCGAGCGCATTGCCGTCTGCGCGTGCGACATCCTCAAGAGGGATTTCGAGGGCGGAACGCTTACCATAGGCAACAAGGCCAACGTGATGAAATCGGACGTCTTGTTCAGGGACACGTGCATGAAAGTGGCGGAGAGCATGGGCATCCCGTACAGGACGGCTTACATCGATTCGCTGACGTTCGACGCCCTGCAGAATCCGGGCAGATACGACGTGATAGTGACCACAAACATGTTCGGAGACATATTGAGCGACGCCCTCGGCCATGTGGCCGGCGGCCTGGGGATGCTCCCGAGCGCCAACATAGGCGCAGACAACTCTCTCTTCGAGCCTGTGCACGGCAGCGCCCCCGATATTGCAGGCAGGGGGATCGCGAACCCGGTCGCGGCAATACGAAGCGCGGGAATGCTGCTGGAGCATGTCGCAGGCATCGGATGCGAACAGGAGATCGAGATGGCAATATCCGGGGCTGTATCATCGGGGGCTGGAACTCCGGACCTTGGTGGGAACTCCGGCACCGAGTTGTTCGGAAAAGAGATACTGAAAAGGCTCGAAAAGAGGTGAACACGAAGATGGACGTCTACAATCCCGCAAATAACCAAAAAATCGGAGAGGTCAGGGAGTTCACGGAGGAGGAGGTCGCGGGCACGATAGACCGGCTGGGCGCCGGGTTCCCCGGATGGTCCGCCAGGAGGCCGGCCTCCAGGGGAATGGTGCTATACAGGGCTGCGGAGACGATTCGGGCGGACGTGCACAGGTTGGCGTCGATCCTCACCGCTGAACAGGGGAAGCCGCTCGCCGAGGCCAGAAACGAGGTCTTGGGCGCCGCCTCCGTATTCGAATACTATGCATCGATAGCCGGAACGGTGGGCGGAAGCACGGTGCCGAAATCCGATTACGGGTACGCTTTCACGAGCAAGTCCCCCCTGGGCGTTTGCGGCGCGATAATACCGTGGAACATGCCGGCACTGATAATGGCATGGAAGGTCGCGCCTGCAGTTGTGACCGGAAACTCCATCGTCGTCAAACCCGCAGAGACGACCCCGTTCACGAACATAGAGATCGCCAGGATACTGCATTCATCGGGCCTTCCGGACGACGTCCTCGCGGTGGCGACCGGCGGTGGCGAGACTACGGGCGCCGCCATAGTGAGGAACAGAGATGTCAGGCATCTGTCGTTCACCGGGTCTGTAGACACCGGGGGGAAAATCTCAAAGATGGTCGACGCAGGGAGAGTCCGGCTCACATTGGAACTCGGAGGCAGCGACCCGATGATAGTCTGCGGCGATGCAGACCTCGACCGGGCGGTGGCAGGGGCGGTGACGGGCAGATTCTACAACTGCGGCCAGATATGCACTGCGGTCAAGAGGCTCTTCGTGGCGGACAGCGTGGCGGACGGGTTCATAGAGAGACTTAAGGCCGCGACGGAACGTCTCAGGGTGGGGGACGGGGCCGCCGAAGGGACGGACATCGGCCCGCTTAACAGCATCGGGGGGCTGCAGAGGATAGAAGAGATGGTCGAGGACAGCATCGGTTCCGCGAAGGTATTGACCGGGGGCCTGAGGCCGGATGGCCCGGGGAACTTCTACGCCCCCACCCTCATAACGGGCCTGGAACCTGATTCGAGGCTCCTGACCGAGGAGGTCTTCGGCCCCGTGCTCCCGATCGTCAGGTTCGGCGACCTTGATGAAGCCATTGGTATGGCGAACTCCACCAGGTTCGGACTTGGCGCATCGATATGGACCAACGACATGAGGAACGCGTCCAAGGCTATAGACAGCGTTAGGTCCGGCATACTGTGGGTCAACAGGCACTCGAGGATACCTCCCGAGGTCCCTTTCGGAGGCGTGGCGGGCAGCGGCATCGGCCGTGAGAACGGCCCGAATTCATTGGACGGGTACATGGTCGAGAAGACCGTGATCGTCTCGCCCTGAAGGTCGGTACCGAGCATCGGACGGCAGGGGGCCCTTTCGCCTGATGTGCCCCGGCGCAGGCGTTGACGATGGGCCCTTCCTGTTACGGCGCCCGCAGGGTCCCGAACCCTACAAACGCTGAAAGGGACCTTTCAACTTTCAGGAGACCGCAAGTTACCTGGCATCTCTCGATGCCGGAATGGGCTTTGTATGAGATGCAAAAGTTCTTTGTACCTTCGACAAAAACCACCAAGATCGTTAATACGACCCAGCCTGTACGGGGCCATGGTGCATGTAATTTTTGAAACGAATATAAAGGGGGTGCCGAGGATGGGGTTCGAACCCATGACCTTCGGATTTCCCTGGAAGAGGTCTGTTGACCAGAACCCTATGAGTCCGACGCTCCACCAGGCTGAGCCACCTCGGCATTAATTGGTTTGTCCGTCAATCGGATGAGTGTATAAGTAGTTTTGTAGGCCCCGTTGGAGGGGCCTTCATTCAGCTTCGGCTGCCTCTGGCTCTTCCGCCGCTTCCTCGACGGGCGACTCCTCGGCCTCCTCTTCCTCTTCGGGCTGGGCCTCGATTATGGATTCGGGCTCCTCGTTCCCGCGGGAGGTGACTTCGGACTTGCGTATCTCGATCCTCTTCACGGGGATCACTACGCGGCACGCCTTGGCGACGTTCTTCGCCATGTCTCCGGAGATCACGGATTTGATGATATCGGCGATGGTCATCTCTTTTCCCATCTGGACCACGGTCTCTCCGATTATGCGCCTCATGGCCTCTTCCTGGGAGGTCTGGATGCGCTTCTCGGCGATGCTCATGGTCTTTATCCTCATTCCAAAGCCGTCCTTGGTGACGATGTCGACGACGTGGTCGGTCTTGGTCTTCTTCCTGCGGGTCAGTCTCCTGACGTAGTCCACGGTGAGGTCCTGGCCCATGAAGACCGTCTTGGCATCGTATCCGTCGACCTCTGTGACCTTGAACTTCAGCTTTATGTGCATCTTAGAGAAGTCTCCGGTCAGGTCCTGTACCGTGACCTCGGACGTCCTTCCGATGAGGAACTCGGGGTCTGCGGACGGAGTGTCTCCGATCTCGACCTCGTTGAACATGCGGGGAGCACGTACCTTATACCATTCCTTCGCCTTCCACTTGTCCTTCACCTTGCGGCTTGAACTTCCTTTCTTACCTGCTGCCATTAGAATTCTCCAAGGATTGTGATAAGAGGTGTGATTCGATATTCCTATTAAAATCTATGTGGGGCATATTTATCTGTAAAGACCAGATAATAATACATAGCCAGCATATTTTTATTATCCTTAATGTACAAAATATTTACAAAATGGTTGATACCGCTCATATATTAACATTGCCCGGAATGGACCGCCGCCGAAGCAGAGAAAAGATAAAGGAAAAAGGGGGCAGGTCGCCCCCTGAAAAGTTTCAGAGCGTTACGGGCACCTTGTGCGCCTCGAGACCGAGCTCCTTTGCGTCCATGCCCATGGCGATGCCGTAGAGCTGGGACAGGTGGAGCACGGGGAGGCTGAATCCGAGCTCTCCCTCTCCGGTGTCGAACTGCAGGTGGCAGAACGGGCAGATGTCCACGATGTACTCCGCGCCGCCCTCGACCATGTTCTCGAGGTTCTGCTTCGTGAGCTTCATGGCTACGTCGCCGAGCGCAGACCTTACTCCTCCTCCGGCTCCGCAGCACATCATCTTCTGCCTTCTGGGCATGCTCTGGGCTCCGGTGGCCTCAACGAGGTCGTCGAGGACGTGGGCGTCCTCGGGGTCGTCGATCGCCTTGTACTTGCTGGGCTTCAGGAAGTGGCATCCGTAGAAGGTAGCTACCTTGTAGTCGAGGGGCTTCTTGATGCTCTCCTTGAGCTTCTCGACGCCGACCTCGTTGTAGAGGACCTCTGCGAAGTGGCGGACCTTGGTGGTGCCCTTGTACTCCATGCCTATCTCGGCGAGGATCGCGTTGACCTCGGCGAGCAGCTCGGGGTTGTGGTTGAGCTCATGGGCGGCATCGAACAGGGATCCGAAGCATCCGTTGCATATAGTGACGATGTCGAGCTCCATCTTCTCGGCCAGCGCAAGGTTCCTTGCGGCGGCTGCGAGCCAGGCCTTTCTGCTGAAGGCCCTGATGACACCGGGCGCCGGGCAGCAGCTTGCATCTGTAAGGTCAACGAGCTCGATTCCGAGGTTTTCGCACACAACTCTGGTGGATTTCTCGATTCCGGGGTATCTGAGAGGCGCGATGCATCCCAGGAAGAAAGCGTATTTTGCCATTTGTATCACTCCACTATCTTTTCGAAGCCTGCTGCAGCCAGTACCTTCTTGAGCTGGGCCATTGCCTCGGGGTTGGCGATCACTGTGGGGGGCTCAGCGGACAGTCCGAGGGCCTTCCTCTGCTCCTTCACCTTGTCGTTGATGCTGACGGTGTGTCCGATGGCGTAAAGGGACTGGGCGGTCTTCTTGTGGTTCTCGAACATGTGTCCTTCAGCCACCGCCATGTTCCTGAGGGTGATTATTATGTCGACGATGGGGACGGTACGGGGGCACCTCTCCTCGCATGCATAGCATGTGGTGCAGTCCCAAAGGTCCTCGCCCTCGAAGATCTGTTCTTTCAGTCCGAGCTGAGCCTGCCTCATGAGCTTTCTGACCCTGTAGGAGGTCTGTCTTCCGGAGGGGCAGCTGGCAGTGCACGTACCGCACTGGAAGCACATCTTGACCTCGGCGCCGCCGGCGGCCGCGATCTCTTTTGCAAAGTCTACATTTGGTGTTACCATGAGTACTACCTTGGAATCGCACTATCTTGGTTGTATATAATAACCGATGTCCGTGACCAAACAGTATTATCCTTTTTGTTAAACCGTCACTCTATATGCCTGGACAGAAGGGCCTTGTTGAGCTTTGCGATGGTACGGTTCTCCGTGCGGTAGATGGCATTGATAGTGTGCCTGAGCATCTTGGGGTCCACCGCGCTCTTGAGCCTGAGCCCTTTTCTGACAAGCAGGAACTCGTCGATGAAGAAACTCTTGTTGGACCCCAGCAGCTCGGGCAGAGAGTATGTGACGGAATCGATCGTATATTCCCTGTCCTCGGAGTCCAGATACATATACGCCACCCTCTGGGCGCCGTAACGGTAACGGATGAAAGATGGGCCGTTGTCCACCATCACCATACCCATGAAGCCGACCTCGGTCCACTCGAACTCCTCCGCGTCGAAGAGATACATGGGATCGTCCAGCACAGCGTAGTCCGCCGTGTGCTCCTTCATCATCCTGAGGTTGTTCTCGTCGTCCGATATTATGAGCTCGGCTTCTGCCAGCTTGAGGGCGGACATGACGGACATCATCAGGTCCTCGGTGACCGGACTGCAGCATATCGTGAATCGCCTATCGTCGCGGCACCGGAGTGTGGTCGCCTGGTGTTTTTCGAGGATGTCCCTGCCGGCGGCGGTGAGCCTGGTCCCGGCGGGCGTGGATACCGTCACGGGGATGCCTGCGGCGGCCCCTATCTGAGAGATGTACTTGTGCACTACCGGCACGGAGATACCCAGTTCGGCGGCCGCAGATGTCATGCTTCCGGACCTTCCCACCGAGGAGAGGACCTCCAGCTGCCTGTTGGTGACTGTCTTGCCGTTTATGACCTGATACGTCTCGGTCCTGATGTCCACGGATGCGTCAGTTATTCGGCGGTATTAACCCTTGTGCAAGCTGCGGAACCGTAATAACGCCATACTCCTTAGAGGGGACGATGTCTGAGAAACTCAAAGATTCCACGATGGTGGTCGGCCTCGGAAGCCCCATCATGAGCGACGATGCCGTTGGACTGAAGATAGCCGAGCGCGTGGGTGACCTTGGTATTTCCGACATCGAGACCAGGCAGGAGGCCATTGGAGGCCTGGACATACTGCCGGTCATCAGAGGCTTCCGCTTCGCCGTGATAGTCGACAGCATACTCACCGGGAACGTACCTCCCGGCACCATAATGATCTTCGACCCGGAGCACTTCGATCATACTGTGGCCCCGGCCTCGGCACACGACGTGAACCTTGCCACGGCCATAGCCATCGGGAGACAGATGGAGCCGGACATGATGCCCGAGGCCGTGAAGTACGTTGCCGTAGAGGCCTGCGACATACAGACTGTCAGCGAGAGCATGACCCCGGACGTGGAGGCCGCGATACCTGGCGCCGTCAACGCCGTACTGCACCTGATCTCGGAGTTCAGGAAGGGCTGATCAGATATCCAGCCCGCAGAACTCCATCTCCCTGATCTCTTTGTTGCCCTTTCCCAATACCACTGCGTTCAGCGTCGTGGGGCGGATGGTCTCTTCGGCCGCCTTCATGACGTCCTCTTCGGTCACAGCCTCCATTTTGGATATGGCGTCCTCCAGGGAATACAGGCCGCCCGAGAGCATATACTCCTTTGCGACGCTGGTCATCCTCCGGGATGTGGACTCCTGGGACCTTATCAGCTCACCTTTGACGAGCCTCTTGGTACGCTCGAGCTCGCCTTCCTCGAGCCCCTCCTTGAGGAATTTGCGGAGCACGTCGGCTGTCGCATCCACGGACTTTTCGACGTTCTCGGCGGTGGACGACATGTATATGCCCATGTAGGAAGCGTCCGTGCTCTGGACGACCGTCGAGAAGACGGAGTAGACGAGGGCGTTCTTCTCCCTGACCTCCTGAAAAAGCCTTGATGATGTGCCGGCACCGAGGACCGCCGAGAGCATCCGCAGAGAATAGCGGGAGTCGCCGGGCGGACTGCAGGAAGGGAATCCCAGAGCAACCTGGTAGTGGTCAGCCCTGTTGGAGACGAACTTGTACTTGGGCTTCGGGACGGGGGGCGCCGTCCGCTTCGGTGCGGTGGCTGCCTCCATACCGTCGAACTTTCGGGAAGCCCATTTTACCGCATCCTTCTCGTTGACATCGCCAACCGCGAATACCACCAGGTTCGGCCTGCCGTATCTGTCCCCGTAATATTCGCGCAGGTCCTCGGATGTCAGCCTCTCGACGATCTTCTCCCTGCCCCCTTCGCCTTGTGACAGCTTGTGGCCCCTCCATATCGTTTCGTCGAAAATATCGAAGATATAGGACCCCGGGTCGTTTTTCACCATGCTGAGTTCCTGAAGGACTATCTTCTTCTCCAATTCGGTGTCCTCGTGCCCGATGAGCGGATTGGCCACTATGTCCGAGACCATCTCCTTGGCCACATCTGCGGTCTCGCTTATCGTGATGCCGTAGTATCCGGTGACCTCTTTTCCGGTGAATGCGTTCAGCATCCCTCCGGCGCCTTCCATCTCCTTGGCCATCTGGTACGAGGAACGGCTCTCCGTGCTCCTGAAGACCACATGCTCGAGGAGATGGGATATCCCCATGACGTCCTTATCTTCGTCCCTGGACCCCGTCCGTACAGCCACCAGGTATCCTGCGCTGCGGCATCCCGGGATCCTGTCGGTTATGACCGGGATCCCTCCGTCCGTCTTCGATTGCGATATTCCTTTCATTGCCCCCCGTAAGCGTGGAACAGATTAATAGAATGGCGTTAATTACGTTCCATGTCCGGCATCAAGGTTTTCACGTACGACGGCGGCAGGCTCAATGACGCCATAGCGATCGTCGGCTTCCCCACGGTGGGCCTGGTCGGCTCGATCGTCACCAGCTACATAGTCAGGGAGCTGAAGATGCCCATACTCAGAGGGATGTCTTCGGACGAGCTGAGCCCCTATTGCATCCTCATCGACGGCGAACCGTACCCGCCGGTGCGCATCCATGGGCTGTGCAGGAAGGACGACGGCGGAAACTGCAGCGACCTGATGGTCGTCACATCGGAGATAGCGCCTACCGTGACCCAGTGCTATACTCTTACCAACGAGCTGCTGGATATGTTCGCTGACTACGGCGTGAAGAAGATCGTATGCCTCGAGGGCATACCGCGCTACTGCAAGGACGATGTCATTTACGCTTGCGGCAGCACCCCGGCGGCGAGAGAGATGATCGGCTCCTTCGGTGTCGAACCCTTGGACACGGGCATGATCAAAGGTCTCACGGGAGTGATGCTCTTTGAGGGAAAGGAACGCGGTATGGACATCGTGACGCTGTTGTGTCCGGCCGAACCGAAGCTTCCGGACCCCAGGTCTGCGGCGGGCGTGCTCGACAGGCTGGCCAAGGTGATCCCGGAGCTGAAGGGAATGGATACCTCTCCGCTGTTCCAGGAGGCGGAGGAGCTGGACAGGCGCATCCGGGCGCAGAGCGAGTCCGATGCTCCGAAGGCACTGCCCGAAGATCAGCACATCTACGGGTAAGCGTTATATCCGGATTCACGTTTGGTGCGGAACATGTATCTGATACCGTCCGAATTCTTCGTCACTTCCAGCTCGGCCGTGAGCTCCGTTTCGGCCCTGAACGCGTTCGACCGCGCTCTCATAACAGCGGGCATAGGGGAGCAGAACCTTGTTTCCGTCTCTTCCGTCATTCCGATCGGCGCGGTTCCTGCAGAGAGGAAGGAGATGCCGATGGGCGCAGTTACACACTGTGTGCTGGCACAGATGAGGGGGTGCGAGGGCGAGACCATATCTGCCGGAATCGCATACGCCCTGCGCCTGGACGGTAAGGGGGGATATGTGGCGGAGGGACATCTTCACGGGTCCGAGGATTCCCTGCGGGAGGACCTCAGATGGAAAATGAAGGAGATGGGGCGCATAAGAGACACCGAACTGGGAGAGATCTTTTTCGCGACCCAGGAACTGAAGATCCCCACCGACAACTATGGCTGCTGCATAGCGGCGCTGGTGTTCACGGAGTACAGATGAAGAAGTACGCGGTTACGCCGTGCTCCTGCGGAAGCCTGAGGGTCATTGACCTTTCGTCAGAGACCTCCGAGTGCCCTTACTGCGGAAAAACAATCCAGAATGAAAGTGCCAGAGTTCTGTATTCCGATTCTGACCCGAAGGCCGCAAGAGACGCCCTCGCACGCCTCACGGGTTTCGAAGCACCGCCCGAAGACCCCGAGGTCAGGAGGCGCATCGAAGAAGCGGACCCTTTGTCGACCCTCGAATACAAGTACGAGGGATGTTCGGACCCGGAGGAGAAAATGGAGATGCTGGCACATGGGCTTACAAAAATTTACGGCACTTTCGATATAGACGACGTCCGTAAGATCGAGGCCCGGGACCCTGAAAGGATCCTCAAAGGCATGATCGAGCTCTGCATAGTTTTCGAGGCGGAGCCCGGAAGATACAAGGCATGATCACTTGGGGATGTCGTCCCTTTTTTTACCTTCCTGCCTCAGCACCTCGCGGACCACATTGGGAAGGCTCACGAAAGCCATCTTGAAGAAGTATACTGCCGCTATGACGGTGCTCATCGCAAGCGCCATATATGCTCCGAATTCGCCGGGGTACATGAACCATGGGACAAGGACCAGCTGGAACACCATGTTGACCAGCACCGCCTGGGCCGTGTATTCCAGTATCCTCGTCTTCGCCACGGCCTCGCCTACAGTGAGTCCCGCGGCCCCCAGGACCATTATCTTGGCTACCGCCATCACCAAAAGCGTCGCGACGGCAGATGCATCGACCGAACCGGCCAGCTGCAGCAGGTAGTAGGACATGCCCATGGACATGGTCGCTCCAAGCCCGAGACCCACCCCGTACCCGTAGAATACCGTGTCGGACTTGCGGTGGAATCTCTTGAGGTTCAGTACAACGAGCAATATAAGGCATTCAAGGATCGCGAACAGTATTGCGTTTACGATCTCGCTGCCCCAGAAATAGGTGTATACGGAGAAGAGAACCGTCCCTGCGATCATGCCGACCACGAAAAGCATGAAGAATGTGGGATCGCTGAAGAACGGATTTTTGACCGCCGGGTATGTGTACTTCCTGAGAACGGCGTACATCATTACCAGGGCGGGACCTATGCCTATTGCCGCCGCCAGCCCGAAGGTCAGCTCCATGCCACTGCGATATTATCGTCGCTTATAACCCTTGGCACGTCCTGAAGGACCGGGCGCAGGCTTCGTGCGGGAATCTTCTTTCCCGACCAGACGGTCGTAGTAATGGATGACCATGCATGAGCTCTCGCAGTTACCGCATGACGTGCACCTGTCGGGATTTACACGCATCCCTCCCGCAATGGTTATCGCGTTCTTGTGGCAGTTCTTGACACAGATTCCGCAGGAAGTGCACATCATGGCCCTCACCATCGCCTTAACGGTTTTTTCCAGCATGTATTCGGCGTTCTTCTGCGACGCAGCTGTTACGGATACCTGTCCTCCGCCGAAGATCTTTGCGGTGCCCTTCTGCGACCTTACTACTGCAATCTCGAACTCCGGCGAGTACTTCACATCCCCGACGGTCCGAAGAGCATCCGCCACGTACGAGAAGTCGCGGTTCCTGGGAAGGGTGACCACGGCTTCCGCGGAGAAGCCTCCCGCCTCGCATACCGACGCTCCCTTGAGAACCTTCATGGATATGCCCGAGGCCGATCCCGCCCTGAGACTTATGTCCAGCTGGTCAGCAAGAAGCACCATCTTGGGGGGGAGGGCCTTCCATCTCCAGAAACTCATGTCCACATATTCCGGGGGGAGGCCCCTCTCCTCGGCATATCTGTGGAGGAATCCCTCCCATTCGTCGTACAGATCCGGATATATCCTGCCCGTGTTCCTCCATTCGCTGGACAGACATGAAGCGCATAGGTAACATCCGATCCTCTCGAAGTCCCTGGCATAAAGGGGATTGTAACTCAGGCCCTCGCCCCATATGTAGCACCATATCTCCGCCGAACGCCACGAGCGTATGGGATTGATGTTGGTCTGATTGGGCACGAATGGATTCTTGGACACCAGGGGGGTGCGGGAACGTGAGAAGGATTCCAGAGCCCTGTTTCCTTCAACGGTCAAGGTGCCTTGCGGGAAGTCCTTCCCTATCAGCTCTGTGATCGGGCCCAGCTTGCACACCTTGCAGCACCATCTGAAGTCCTTGGCCGGAGGGCCGAAGGAGTCCACGTTGTCGATGAAGGCCGTGCCCGCTTCCGCAATGCGGAGGTCGTACCCTCCCTCGGATGCGAACTTTCTGACATAATCGACCGTGTCGGGGAACTCGATCCCCGTGTTTATGAAAAGCAGGATAGGTTTCCTCTTCAGCGCCTTCTCTGTCAGCGAGCAGGCGACCAGGGAGTCCTTCCCTCCCGAAAACGAGACCGTGACCGGAAGCTTGCTTCCTTTTATGGATTCCCTTATCTCCGATACCGCGGCGGACGTGAGTGCCTCCATATGGGAGGAATTGGCATCTGTGAACTCCCTTATATCCGAATCTGGAGACCTGGGTCTTTCGGGATCGGGAGCTAGGTCACGTATTTTGACCGCCTTTTCCGCATATTCGATGTTTTCGCTGGATACCAACGCTATACCGGGCCCTACCTTGGCGCCCTTCCTCACGATGATCGTGTCGCCTTCCCGGAAATTGCCCAGAACCTCGTTGATATTGGAGCCGGGTATGTTCTTGCCTTTCAGGTGGCCGGAAAGCCCTGCGAATGTCACCACATTCTCGGTGGCCACGTCTGCGAATATGTCCGCGCCGGGCTGTCTGAGTTCGAGCACCAGCCGGTTCAGGCGCATGTCGAACCTGACTATTCCCAGGACTGCCCCGTGGGCCACGATCTCGTCGGTCCTGTCCTCGCCGGGCACCTTGTTGAGGAAGACCGCCTTGCCGTCGATGGGCCCGGAAGTTCCGAAGGCTTCTCTGAAAAGGCCCGCGACCACCTCCCGTGATTCACCGAAGCATGGACGGATGTCGCCGGGGCTGTTTATTTCGAACTCCCTTCCCGAAGAACCGCAACGCGAACATTTGCTCCCCAGCAGGATCGTTCCGCATCCGTCGCACCAGCGGCAGACCTCCTTTCCGTTGGCTATGTTCTTGGTAGCTGCCCTCTGAACCGCGGGCGCCGGCGGTGACCTTCCTCCCGGCCCCCTCCGGAAACGCTCATTGATGGTCACAGGCCTACCTTCTCCCCTTTTGCATAGATCGGTAGCACTGCATTTTCCTCTGTGCCTTAAGCGGACTTCATCTTTATAAACAATAATACGAATCGGCATGGCATGGCAGGCATATTCGGTGCGACCGACATCACTCCGGGATTCGGAAAGTCCAGGTTCAGCCGCCGCGAGGTCCGCGAGATACTCATCTCCATGCTGGTACTGTCCGTGGCGTTCACATTAGCGATGATGTCGGGAAGCTGGGGGGACAGCGATGCCTTGATCAGCTTTGCCATATTGTTCGCATTGTGCCTGGTCCTTGTGACAGTGAGCTTCATACCCCATGAGCTGGCACATAAGTTCCTGGCTCAGAAGTACGGTGCTTGGTCCGAGTATAGGATGTCGGTTTCCGGACTGTTGTTCTCCGTCGCCATATCGTTCCTGGGCTTCCTGATAGCGGCCCCGGGGGCAGTTTACATCAACGGCCGCGTGAGCGAGAGCGAGAACGGAAAGATCAGTGCGGCCGGACCGATGGTCAACATATGCATTGCGGCGGTTGCAATAGTATGCTGCCACTTCGCCGGCGGTTTCGCCCTGACGCTTTTCAGCATGATAGCCTGGCTCAACGCGATTCTTGCGGTGTTCAACATGATACCCTTCCCTCCCCTGGACGGCTCGAAGATAGTGGCCTGGAGCGCACCGGTATGGGTGGCCATGATGGCCGCGGCCGTTGCCGAGGCCGCGCTGGTGTTCCTCATATTCTGAAAAAAGAATGTCGCGGGCTTCCCCGCTTTGTTTCACTGGCACTCTTTGCAGGGATACCTGAGGCCGCTCAGCGGGTCTCCTTCGTAATCGAAGGTCTTCCCGGGATTGAGGATGTTGTCGGGGTCCATCGCCCTCTTGATCTCCTTGTAGGTCTTGATGTTGCTACCCCTCTCCTTGATGAAGTCCAGGGCCTTGGCGATCCCTATCCCGTGCTCTCCCGAGACTGTGCCTCCGAGTTCTATGCACTTTTCGAATATCTCGCTTACAGCCGCGATGCCGCGCTCCCAGTCATCTCTGCTGTAGGGATTGAGCATCATCTTGGTGTGCAGGTTCCCGTCTGAGGCGTGGCCGTACGTCGCGATGGTCACATTGTGCTTCTTCGCGATCTGAGCGAATGCCTCGACCGCCTCTGGCACTCTCGAAACAGGCACTCCCATGTCATCCGCCAGAGAAACCGACACATTTCCCGGTTTAAGGACGGAAAGCGAGGTCATAACTGACTTCCTGGCATCCGTCCATTTGGCGATCTCGGCCTTGTCGTGGGAAGGCATGACGCTTACGGCACCGTTGGCCTTTGCGACTTCGGCCACGGTCCTGAGGTCGCGGTCGACCACCTCGTCCGTCTCCCCGTCGACCTCGACGATGATCAGAGAGTTGCAGTCGGGCAGCGGGTTGCCGCGCGCCTTGTTGACAGCGAATACGGCGAGCGAATCCATCAGCTCGCAGGATGCGGGTATCAGGGGCTTGGCTATGAGGTCGGTTATGCACTTCCCCGCAGAGTTTACATCGTTGAACGCACAGATGCAGGACGCCGACTTCTTCGGTTTGGTTGTTAGCTTCAGGGTTACTTCGGTTATAACTCCGAGCTGCCCCTCGGACCCGCACAACAGGCGTGCTAGCTGGTAGCCCGAAGAATCCTTTATCGTCCTCGTTCCGGCACGGACTATCTCTCCGTCGGCCTTTACGAACGTGAGCCCGAGGACGAAGTCTCTGGTCGCTCCGTATTTTACGGCGCGCATTCCGGACGCGTTGTTGGCGACCATTCCGCCGATGGTGCATGCCTCCGCGGAGCCGGGGGAAGGGGGGAAGAAGTACCCGTACTTCGACAGTTCCTTGTTAAGGTCGTCGTAAACGACCCCTGCCTCCACGTCGACCCATAGGTCCGCCACGCTGACTTTCTTGATCTTGTTCATCTTCTGCATGGCCAGAACGATACCGCCTTTAAGCGGGACGGCCGAGCCGCAGAGCCCCGTGCCGCCTCCCCTTGGAGTGACAGGGATCTTCTCCTCGCTGGCAATCTTCATTATCTCAGAGACCTGCTCGGTCGTTCTGGGCTGTATTACCACATCTGGAGTGTGGTGGTAGATCGAAGCATCGAATCCGTAGATGTAAAGGACTGCGGAATCCGTGGAATAACCGTCCTTGCCTACGACTTTCTCGATCTTGTCCAATATCCTTCGGTCCATTTTCGCACCAGAGACCATATCTCCGCTTCTGACTTATAAAATGTGCGCGAACCAGGCGCAAAACGATTTATCCGAAGAGCTATTGCACGGGGCATGAAATCGAAGATCGTTCTGTTGGGCCCCCCGGGCTCAGGAAAAGGCACGCAGGGAGAAAGACTCGGGTCCGAGCTTGGATACACGAGGCTGTCGACGGGAGATATGCTCCGCGAAGCCGTAAGGAAGGGGACGCCGCTGGGCATCAAAGCCAAGGGATACATGGACAGCGGAGGGCTGGTGCCCAACGACCTGATCATCGGGCTGATGAAGGAGAAGATTTCAGAGGTGGAAGGAGGCGTGATTTTGGACGGATTCCCGAGGACCGTCGAGCAGGCCGACGCCCTCGCCAAGGAAGTGGACGTGGACCTGGCGATCAACCTCGATGTCGAAGACGAGGAGCTTGTCCAGAGGCTCACCAACAGGCGCAGCTGCCCCAAGTGCAACGCGGTGTACCACCTGGTGTCCAATCCTCCCGCGAAAGAGGACGTCTGCGACAAATGCGGATCGGAGCTCTACCAGAGGGGCGACGACAAGGCGGAGACCGTCCAGAACAGGCTCAGGGTGTACCGCGAGAACACGTTCCCCCTCATCGCATACTACGAGAAGAAGGGAAAGCTCGTCACCATCATGGGCGAAGGCACCATAGACGAGATATTCGCAAAGGTCAAAGAGGCCGTCCAGTAAACCTTTTGAGGGGGCCGCGGCCCCCTTCGCTTTCCGCTTCTACGAAAACTATTAAAATATAACCGCGTTGGGGGAATCCGATAGCCTCGTAGTGTAGTGGTCAATCATGCGGGATTCTGGATCCTGCGACCGCAGTTCGAATCTGCGCGAGGCTACCACTTACCATCTGGCTCGTCTTCTTTTTCTATCGTTTCACTGTACTTTTTTTCCATGTTTTTCACTCCTTTTTCCCCATATTTTCTGCCTTAAAACGGTGATTTCGCCATTGCCGCCGACATCTCGTCGGTGTCGGTCCCGATGTATTTGAGGGTCATGGCCGTCGATTCGTGTCCCATTATTCTTGCCAAGGTTACAATGTCGACCTTTGCGACATAGTACATCGTACGGCCGAACGTGCGGCGTAACGTGTGGTTAGAAAAATGGAAGCCGAGCGCCTCCCTCAATGGAATGATAATGCGGCGGTCCCATCCCCATCCTTCGGATGAGAATGCGCCTATGCGACCGCCTAACTGATTTGCGATGAACAGTTCCTCGGGTTCCTGCGTCGATGGGCGACGTTTCCGTGCGATTCTGACGACTGCGGCACGGTCTGCGAGATAATCGTCGATGAGGCCTGCGGTCTGCCTGTGGAAGGGAACGGGACGCCATTTACCGCCACCACGGCCCTTGCCCAGGACACGGATGTGATTGGCCTCTATCTGGGAGAGCTTCATGCTGAGGCATTCCCCGCGCCGAAGTCCGAGGCAGAGCTCGAAATGCACGGCAAGAGCCTGCAGCGAGTCCATAGGATGCAACAAAAGCTGTTCGGACTGCTCGAATGTCAGCCAATCGACGTTCGGACTGTCGGAATTCGGCCATCGTATGTGCATTTTTCCGATCGCGTTGTTGTCGTAGTAGCGCATGATCTGATTCAGCGCGAAAATGTAGCCCTTCTGCGTGTGGAATGAAAAATTCCGCCTTGGAAATTCATCGAAGAGGAGCCATCGTATATCCGGCTCGGATATACTATATGGCAAGGTGGGCCTCTCCCCTTCCTCGAGGACTGCCATGACGGCATGTTGCGTTTCAGCGTAGAATTTGATCGTCCTCGGGGATAGCGCCGTCTCTGTCTCCAGATGATTCGTGAACGATTTGATACAGCCGTCCGAGGATATGGGGTAGCGGCTCGTTTCAGGCCCCCCTGTGGGCCGAGCGTTGCTTCGGCAGGTCTGGAGCTAAGGTGTTTGCCGGACACGCGATGTCACTCCCGCAAGGGGCGTGTCCGGATAATCTGTCGGTAGAACCGACAGATCTGAACCGCGCACCCGATGGTGCACCGGTCAGCGTAACATCTCTCGGATATTCTCCCATCTCTATCAAACGCAGCATCACGTGGGATGCCTGCATCGCATCCGAGAGCGCCCTATGGGCCTGCACGCCTCCGAGGCGGACGGGATCGTCCGGGCAGAGTGCCGTGTACGATTTCTGGAGTTTCGGCCGCGATGTGCTTCCATCGTCGAACATGGAGTCGCCGTCGACCATATTGTGGGCGGCCAGCATGACGTCCGGGGCGAGCTCGCAGCGAATTGCCCATGGAGCGTATGATAGGAAGTGGCCGAAATCGAAGTTAACATTGTATGAGGTGCAGACATTATAGTTGAGGATCTCGCGGACTTCACGAACGACATCGTCCAGAGGCTTGCCGGCGGAGACGTCGGAGAGCTTCAGATCGGAGTGGGTGAAGATCCATGCGTTCCTGTCCTCAT
>DAUY01000008.1 GCA_002505345.1 Methanomassiliicoccaceae archaeon UBA370
GATGAGGACAGGAACGCATGGATTTTCGTCCATTCCGATCTGAAGCTCTCCGACGTCTCCGCCGGCAAGCCTCTGGACGATGTCGTTCGTGATGTCCGCGAGATCCTCAACTACAATGTCTGCACCTCGTACAATGTTAACTTCGATTTCGGCCACTTCCTATCATACGCTCCATGGGCAATTCACTGCGAGCTCGCCCCGGACGTCATGCTGGCCGCCCACTGCATAGTCGACGGAGACCACTTGTTCGACGATGGAAGCACATCGTGGCCAAAACTCCAGAAATCGTACACGGCACTCTGCCCTGACGACCCCGTCCGCCTCGGAGGCGTGCAGGCCCATAGGGCCCTTTCGGATGCGATGCAGGCATCCCACGTGATGCTGCGCCTGATTGAGTTGGGAAGATACCCGAGAGAGATTACGCTGACCGGTGCACCATCGGGTGCGCGGTTCAGATCTGTCAGGTCTACTGACAGATTATCCGGACACGCCCCTTGCGGGAGTGACATCGCGTGTCCGGCAAACACCTTAGCTCCAGACCTGCCGAAGCAACACTCGACCGACGAGGTGGCTTGATGGGCAGGCCACGGAAAACCTTTACACAGGATGTGTACGAGTTTGTAGATTATATCAAAAAAGAAGAAGACTACAAGGAACGGACCATAAGGTATTACAGAGATGAGGGAGCTTGCATCTTCTCCTTGCTCGATAATCATGTGAGGGAGGGGATCCGCGCCAAGGATGTGACCAAGGACGATGTTTTCAAGGTCCTCGATTTCATGCGCCGCAATAATTACGCCGTGCAGACGATGAAGGGATACATTTGTGCCCTCAGGAGAATATGCATGCACCATGGCAATCCAGCCCCTCAAACGACTAAAATAAGGTGGCCCCAGGACATGAGACCGAGCGTTGATTGGCTGACGCAAGACCAAGCACAGAAATTGATAGACTGCCCCAAAACTCCGATGCAGGAGATGGTAATCCACCTAGAACTGTGCATGGGGCTCCGGCGCATAGAGGTGGCGAGGTTGCGCATCTCTGATATAGACAGCAGGCGGAAATATATGACGGTGACAGGGAAAGCCGACAAACTCAGATTGGTCCCGTTCCATCCGGATACTGGAGCCGTTCTGTCGCACTACATGGGATACCGTAACGCGCTCGTAAAGGTGGCCGTTTCCAAGGATCCTTCGGCCGAAGTCCCGGACAATTTGATTATATGGGGCAAGGGAGCACAGCTTTCTGCCTATTCGCAGGTTAAGCTCACAGGATTTGACAAACAGATCAAGGCGCTGATCCCGCAGATCGGTATCGAATTTTCGAACCATACACTGAGACGGACGTTCGGCCGTACGATGTATCGGTGCGGAGTCCCGCTGGCGACGATCGCAAAGCTGCTAGGGCATGAATCGACGGATGTGACGCTAGATTACATCGGAGTCGACTTGGACGACATGGGGTCTGCAATGTCCCAATACGTGCTCAGGTCGTCGGCCGTGGAAGAATTGTTGGAGGAGAACAGATGTGCATGAAAAAGGAAGACAGGAGTTTTGAGTTTGAAAACCCCCCTAAAAATGAGGTAGCCAGTAGAATTAGGTGGGCCCGCCCAGATTTGAACTGGAGTATCATGCACCCCAAGCATGGAGGATACCAAGCTACCCCACGGGCCCATTAATGAGTTTTTTCTAAGAGGTTTATCCGAGAGGTGCGATCTCACCGATGAGGTCGGCGTGGGACACTATCATCCTGCGGCAGCAGTATCTTTCGAACCCTAGATCGTCGAGGACTTCCTTGGGGTCCTCGCCCATCCCGACGCGCTTGGCGTACACGGGGTAGGCGCTGCCCACGACCTTTCCGCAAGTGAAACATCTCACCGGTATTATCATACTTAATCACCTGTACGACTTCTGCTTTCTGGCACGTGCACCGTGTCCGAGCTCGTTCTTCGGCAGTTTCCTTCTGGTGTCGTTGATGATCAGGGTCCTGTCGTAGCTCTTGAACAGCGCCTCGAGGTCCTCGTCCTTGAAGTACTCGACGAGTCCTCTCGCGATGGCCGTCCTGGCCGCCGCCGCCTGCCCCATGACTCCGCCGCCGTCGACGGTCACACGGATGTTGACCTTGGCCGCCTTTTCGGATGCGAGTCCGAGGGGCTCCTGGATCTTGAGCCTTGCGAGCTCAGGGGAGTATATGTCCAAGGGGACCTTGTTGATGGTCACCTTCCCGTTGCCCTCCTCGACTACCGCCCTGGCGGTCGCGGACTTTCTCTTTCCACTTGTATTGACACATTCCATGGGGATCATCTCACATTAGAACCCAGGAATTTAGAGACGGCTCCCAGGGTCGTGTATTTGCCGGTGATCTTCTTCTTGGCGAGCTCAGGCGCCTCGGTCTTTACCTCGGCGAACTGCTTGGGCGTCCCGACGTATACGTGGAGCCTTCTGTAAGCGTCCCTTCCGCTGGAGCTCTTCCAGGGGATCATTCCCCTTACGGACCTCTTGAAGATGAGGTCCGCCCTGCGCGGGTAGAAAGGTCCCTTCCTCTTGGTGGCGTCACCAAGTTCGGTGCGGTGCTTGAACTTGTCGCACACCATCTCTTTCTCCCCGGTAATTATGATGGACTCGGAGTTGAGAATGATGATCTCTTCGCCGTCCATGATCCTCTCTGCGACAACGCTTGCAAGCCTGCCGTAGATTAGGTCCTTTCCGTCAATAAAAGTCACCATGCAATCACCTCATTATCCTGATGTTGGAGCCCTTGGGGTTGGCGTCCATGAGCTCTCTTATGCTCACGGCCTTTCCGCCGGATTCCGCAATCGCGGCCTTCGCCTTCTCGGAGAAGGAGAACGCCGCTACCGTTACTTTCTTCGTTATGCTGCCTGCAGCGAGAACTTTCCCGGGGACGACAACGGTCTCCCCGTCCTTTGCATATCTTTCGATTTTGCTGAGGTTCGTTTCGGCCCAGTTCCTCTTGGGTTTCTCAAGCCGAAGCGCGATGTCTCGCCAGATGGCAGATTCGTTGTCCCTCGATGTCGCCTTAAGATCGAAGATCAAAGCGATCAGCGAAGGGTCTGTTTTGAAACTTGCCTTCATATTTCTGACTCTCCCGACATTGGGTAAGGCTGTCGTATGCGGGATTCGTTTATAAAACTTGCCTAGGTCGAATCCGTGCGTGAACTTACCCACGCGTATGGGATACGTGCGTTATGTTTAATACTGTACTCGTGTTAGCACCGCCGATACCATGATAAGATTCGGACCTGCGGGAATACCGCTTTCGTGCAAAGGCCGCACCCTGAAGGACGGCATCGAGGACGTACACAACCTGAGCCTTACGGCAATGGAGGTCCAGATGGTAAGGCCCACCACAGACATCAGATATCCCGATGACGAGGAGGTCGGGATGACCCTCAGGGACATCACCGAGGATTTCGTCATCGAGTTCATAAGGGACGGCGAACTGATATGCTCTCCGGACGTGCCGATCGAAGAGGACGACGAGCTTGTGACCATGTTCTACAGCATCGCCGAGAACTACGGATCGCTGTACAACACGGGGGAGATAGCCAAGAGGATGGACGTCAGCCTGTCAATACACGCCCCGTACTACATCGACCTGGGAGTCGACCCCGAGACAGATCAGGGTGCAGACCCTGAAATGGCGGAAGATTACATGGAAGAGTATGCCGCCCCCAGTGTGGTGGACAAGTACATAGACAGTATCAGGCATTCCGCCCTGATCCTCAATGCGCTGGGCGGGGACACGGTCGTGACCAGCCTGGGCCTCTACAAAGGAGATTCTAAAAAGGAGAGGGAGGAGACCGATGCCCGCATCTTCGAAAACGTGGCAGGGCTCATGGAATGGTGGCAGGACGTGGGCCTCAGGCCGAAGCTGGGTATCGAGATCACAGGGCACAAGGAGACCTTCGGGTCTCTGGACCAGGTGCTGGACATGTGCGACCAGATCGAAGGGCTGGTCCCCGTCTTGAACTTCCCGCACCACCACTCGCGCACCGGCGGTTCGCTCAAGGATACAAGGGATTTCATCGACCTGATCGAAGCGGTCGAGCCCTACTGCAAGGACGGCATATATTCCCAGTTCTCCGGAGTGGAGCACGCCGACGGAGAGGAGAAGAAGTACACTCCGATCAAGAAAGGCGACCTTAAATTCGAAACTCTCGCGGACGCGTTGACAGAGCTCAGGCCGGAGATGACCGTTATCTCCTGCTCTCCGCTGCTGGAACACGACGCCATGTACATGAGGATCATAGAGGAGAGGGTCCTCAGCAAGAAGGTGGCCAAGATGCTCAGGGAGATGAAGAAGCAGGCGGCCCCCGAGGTCCCCGGGGAATGAGATGAATCCGGCACTGGAATATCTTTCTGAGAAATGCCGTGAGACCGCGTCCTCCGTGTCCGACGAGGACAGGGAGAAGCTCGCAAGGCTCGTAACGGACAACCGCAAGGTCTTCATCTACGGATCGGGCCGCTCAGGGCTCGTAGGGCAGCTGCTGGCCGTCCGCCTGGTCCAGCTGGGGGTCGACGTCCACCTCGTGGGCGAGATGACCACGCCCATAATCGGCCGCAACGACCTGACGATCCTGGTCTCCAACACCGGGGAGACCGCTTCCGTGGTGAACACGGCGAACATCGCCGGGCGTATAGGCTCCTATGTCGTATGCTTCACATCCGACCCGAGGAGCAAGCTCGCCCACGCTTCGGACATGGTCGTAGTCATGAGGTCGGGGGAGATCGACGACAAGTATGCTCCTCTGGGCACGGTTTTCGAATGCTCCGTGCTGATGTTCTTCGACAGCTTCGTCGCCGACCTTATGGAGAAGTTCGGCACAGACGAGGCGGAGATGAAGAGCAGGCACGCCATCTGGGTATGACCGTCAGTCTTCCGACACGACCATCTGCGCCACCTTGGTTTCTCCGTTTTCTACAGTGAATACCATCAGCGTCCCGTCGGAAGGGTCGAGCACCACCGCGAATCCCATTCCTTCACCGAATATCCCGGAATGGGTTTTGACGTCCACGTCGGAAAGGTAGCATCCGAACCCGGGATGCGAATGATACCATCCTATCACGGCATCGCCCCCGCTCTCATCGATGGACGCGAACAGGTCTTCGAGGGAGTCCTGGTCGAACCTGACGCTTACGCCGGTCGCATCGAGCCCGGCCGTGGCGGTCCCCGATGCCACGGAATATTCGCCCTCCTCGTCCCTGCAGATCTCTCCCAGGATCAGTCCCAGGACCTCTTTGCCCTCGGCGAGGCCTAAGTCCGCATGGTTGGCCATCTGCGAGATCGCACCTTCGCCCACGAACAGGGGCACCCCCCGGACGCTGCGCTTCCTGTACCTGCGTTCGGACTTCTCGGACGATATGACCTTAGGCATCTTTACCACCGTAGCTGACCTTCGCATCGAACCCGGGCTTGTTGTCCGCATACCATCTGGAGGCCCTGATGCAGGAATCCGTTCCGTAAGGGTTCATGGGGTTAGGGTATGCAAGGAGGCTCTCCACCCCCATGACGAAGGACGTCATGTTGGAGCCGAAGCTCCAGTTGTCCAGTGTTTTGACGCATACGAAACCCCCATCCTGGGGCATCATTATGTTCGGATGGAATACGGGCGTCTTCCATCTCGCCCTCGGCCTTTCGAACGGATACTCTTCGGAGAGCACCAGGTCGAAGCTGTGCTCCCTTGCGGTTTCGGTCTCGGATGTCCTAGCGGGAGAGTTGGTCAGAGTAATGCTCAGCACGACCGGGAACTCGGCATCCTCCGGTATATCCGCAATGGAAAGCCCCAGATATCGGTTCAGCTCCCCGATCTCGTTGTTTATCCTCTTCACCAGTATGGGTCTGACGAGGCCCATTCAACGACCGCCTTCCGGGTCCGGGATCATCTCCACGGTGTCCCCGTCGGAGAGGTTCACCTCCTCGACGGTCCTGGAGCCGACCAAAAGCTTGGGCCCCTTCCTCAACACGAAGGCGCCGGCTCCCTCTCCCCAGTAGTCCGCCGCGGCGTCTATGATGTCCGATACCTTCTCGTAGGGTTCCAGCTCCATCCTTATGGAGCCTCCCGCCGCGGTGTTCACTACAGTTATCTTCATTGTCATTGCCGGTCTCCCGGGTGGTTCGGACAGTCAGGGTCGATGTCGAGTCCCACCGTGTCCATGGTACCGTCCTCACCGTTGTAATAGGTTATGCCTCCGGCACAGAGGTCCGTCCTTCCCGAGGCTATCTTTTCCGCTTCGCGGACCTGTACCGCGGCGATGACGGAAGTGGTGGTTATCTCGGCGGCCATGCGGGGCACGAACACGTGGGAGTCCCTGGTGCAGGAGAACCTGAGGTCCGCGGTCCTGGCATGACTTCCGTTGCTGGCGCACTGCAGGCACGGCCCCCCCGGAAGGACGACCTGCACCTTGCCCGTCATCCCGTCCGTGGCGCCGTCCACGTACGGCAAGCCGTGGTAGACGGCGTGCGAATTCACGTGCATCCTGGCGGAGAAGTTGTCGAGGCATCCGAGCACCAGGTCGTAATCCCATTCCGTCAGGTCCTGCACCTTCGAATTTATCGGGCGGATCTCGGCATCCGGGTACAGATCCTTTGCGCGGCGGGCCAGGACCTCGGACTTGCGGCATCCCTCGTCCCCGTCGCGGAACAGCACGCAACGGCTCAGGTTGGAGCCGGCGACGCGGTCCATATCCACAACATCGATCTTCCTGAATCCCGCAAGGACCATGCACTTCACTGTCTCGTTCCCAAGGGCCCCTGCGCCTGCGACCAGGCACCTGGACAGTGATATGCGGTCCATGTCCAGCCATCCTATGCGCCTCATGCGGTCGAACCTGTCCGAATCCATGGCGTCGGCTCTCATGGACGGGGCGAGCGGCATGGATGATAAATACAGTCCGCACAGACCTCGCAGGATACTCCGGAGGAGCGGCATGCCTGATTTATAGGGTGAGAGCCATTCCCCGCCGATGGCAGAACTTCCTGATCATTCGCATTGCAGATTCTGCGGAGACCCGATACCTTTCGGCGGGAAATACTGCTCCGAGGAATGCGGGTCGCTGTACGAGGCGCGAACGAAGAAGGAGACCAGGAAGGAACGGGCATTCTTTGCGCTCGCCATATTGGCCGTCGCAGTCGTCACCGCTGTGCTTTATCTCTTGCGGTAAAGGGCGGCCTTTGTCGCTTTCACGTTGTGGACCCTCACGATGTTGGCTCCCCCGTCCACGGCCAGGGCGGCCGCCTTCGCAGACGCGGCGTCGTCGTTCGAACCCAGGGCGGCGGTGAGGAATCTCTTCCTGGAGGAACCGATGAGGATCGGATGGTCGCCTCTGAAGTAATACGCGCTCTGCATTATCTCGGCGTTCTGAGCCCCGGTCTTTCCGAAGCCAATGCCCGGATCGAGGATTATCTTGTTCTTCTTGATGCCGGCATCGACGGCGGCCTGCGTCCTCTCTTCGAAGAACTTTCTGATCTGCGGAAGGACGTTGCCGACCATCGTCTCCGAGTGCATGTTCTCAAGCTCCCCGTTCATATGCATTATTATCACAGGGACACCTGCGGAGGCCGCCAATTCTGCCATGCCGTCCCATCTGAGGCCGTAGACGTCGTTGATTATGTCGGCTCCCGCGTCCAGGGCGGCCTCTGCAACCTGGGTCTTCATGGTGTCGACCGAAATCGGGACGTCGCACGAAGGCGCTATCTCCCTTATCACGGGCACCAGCCTCTCGATCTCCTCTTCTGCGGATACGGGCTTCCACCCCGGGCGGGTGGATTCCGCACCGATGTCCAAGATCCCGGCGCCCTCGTCGATCAGCCTGAAAGCGTGGTCCGCGGCGGAGTTCAGCTTTGCGTAAGCCCCGCCGTCGGAAAATGAGTCAGGGGTAACGTTGAGTATTCCCATTATCACCGGGCGCTCGTAAGTTACCGAGCCCCCGCTCCACTTCGTCTGAAGCATGCGTATCACATCAGTTTGTCAATGAGCTCCATGAGGTCGACGACCTCGATCTTGCGGTCTCCTTTTCCGGAGGACAGATTGTTAACGCAGAACGGGCACGAGGTGATCATGATGTCCGCAAAACCCGCCTCGTCCAGCCTTGTTGAGGCTATGCCCAGCGATTCTTCCGGGAATGCGCTCCTGACGCCTCCGCCGCCTCCGCAGCAGTGGCTGAGGGCGCGGTTGTACTCCATCTCCTTGAACACGAGGCCGGGGATCTTGGCTATGACCTCCCTGGGCGCCTCGTATATGCCGCAGTGTCTCCCCATGTGGCAGGGGTCGTGATATGTTGCGATCACGCCATCCATGGGCTTCAGCTTCAGGTCGCGCTTGGCCAGGAATTCGGTTATGTGGAGTATCTCGAACGGAACGTCGACGTACTTGGGGTACTCTACTTTGAACATCCTGTAGCATCCGGCGCAGGAGAAGACTATGGTCTTGACCCCCAGCTCCTTGATGGCATCTATGTTCCTCTGGAACATCGTTGTGATGTAGTCCTGGTCGTAGCCCACTCTCTGGAGAACGGACCCGCAGCAAACCTCGTCCACTACGGTGAAGTCGATCCCCAGCTTGTTCAGGACGGACATCGTGGACCTGGAGGTCTCTTTCGAGCGGTAGGTTGCGGTGCACCCGACGAAGTAGCCGATCTCGGCCTTGTGCCTCTCGACGCCCAGGGTCTCCGCCACGCTCTTTTCCTCGCGGTAAGGGTTTCCGTACTTCACGACGCTGTCGCACATGACCTTATGCTTGTCCAGCATGTGGCCGTTCTTAACGAGGTCGGAGCGGCATATTTCGATTATGTCGACCACATCGACCTTCGAGGGGCACCTTCTCACGCAGTCCGCACAGGTGGTGCACGTGTAGAGGTTCTTTATCACCGATTCATCTACCGGTATGTCTCCGTTGAGGATGCCGTAAGTGAGCGTTATCCTGCCTCGGGAAGATGCGGCGTCCCATCCTATCTCTTTGAAAGAGGGGCACACGCTCTTGCAGAATCCGCACATCGTGCAAACGTTGACCGCTTTTCTTACCTTTTCCATGTTCTCTGTCTTGAACTCGCTCATGTTTACTCAACTCTGGGTATTGTGACGCTTCCATCCATCAAAACAAGGAACTCCGCATCCGGGTCGTCCGCAAGAACCGAGTCCACTGCGTCCTGTACCTTGCTGAAAGGCCTGATGTTCGCCTTTGAAAGTATTTCGGGGTCCAGGTCTGTTACGGCCCAGACATCTGCCCAAGTCATGATCTCCGCCATCTTGGCCGCTTTGTGGTATCCGAGCTTGTATTCCTTCTTCAGGTTCTCCAGGACCACCCTCGGGTCGCCGGAGCTGGAAAGCTGGGTCAGGAATGTGGCGCTGCCTGTTCCCTCGCGGCACTTCGATACCATGATTATCTTCCCTCCTTCCTTGAGGGCCCATTTGCCGTTGTCCAACGCCTTCTGGGACTGATAGAGGTCAACGTCCATGGGGTAGGGCGCCACGGATATCACCGCGTCGGCCTTCTTCGGGATCGCCACGGAGAAAACCTCGTTGGCATACTCTACGGCCTTTTCGAAGGCCTTGTTGAGGTCTCCGCTTACGGCCTTGTAGATGTTCTGGTGTCTGTCCAGCACCATCTGTATTGAGAATATCTTCTTGCCTTTGACAGCCTTGAGGGCGTCCATCATGTCCTCGTGCACGGGGTTGCCCTCGAGGGCCAGCGACTGCGCCTCCATTTTCATTGCCATCTTGTGGTTGGCCTCGATCGTCTTGAAAGAAGCAACGCCAGGCAAGAACGACTTCCTGCCTCCGGTGTAGCCGGCGAAATAATGGGGCTCCACGCTGGTGACTATGACGAGGCGGTCGGAGTCCACCGCCACCTTGTTGACCTCCATGGGCGTTCCGTTCTTGGACGTCCCCAGGTTGACGCACTCCGATTTTTTGCCGTCGTGGACGACGATGCGGTCCTTGAGGTCGCAGTAGTGCCTTCCGAACATGAAGTCGTACTCCTCATCGGTGGGTGCACGGTGGTTGCCGGTAGCTATGAGGTATCTGGCACATTTCAGGTCTATGATTTCGGAAAGCGCATCCAGCACTTTAGCCGTAGGCGTGGGGCGGGTCCCGTCGTTGATTATGAAAACAATGTCTTTCCCGCCTTCCAGGAAGGATTCGAGAGAGTCGGACCCTATCGGATTACCGATCGACTCGCTTATCACATCGTTCGGCGGAAGGCATTTCACATCCTTGGGGTAGAACGTGCCGATGTAATTCCTGTCCGGTATCTCGGTGGGCTGGGAACCCTTTCCATACTTAACGTCGATCTTCATTCTGTGCACTTATCGTCGGTATGTTATTAAATTTATTTGCGCCAGGAGCGCGTGCAAAAGATATTAGGTCCAGTATCCGATACCGAAGCGTATGGCTTCTTTCGGTGAGATCGGTGAAAGGGAGATGATCCGCAGGATGCTAAGGGCGGTCCGCCCCTCGGGAAGGGACGGCCCCGGGGACGATGCGGCCCTGGCGGACATCAGCGGACGCCTGGCCATATGCTCGGACGGCCTTACGTTCGAGAGGCACATGCCTGAAACCATGACCTTCGAGGAGTTCGGATGGACCGTGGCGGCCGTCAATTTCAGCGACCTCGCATCCATGGGTGCAAGGCCCAACGGACTCCTGGTGTCCCTAATGATGCCAGATGATGCCGGCGAGGAAGAGATCTGCGACATAATGAGCGGCGCGGACCAGTGCGCCGAGTTCTGCGGAACGTTTATACTGGGAGGGGATACGAAGAAGGGCGCGGGGGCCGCCGTGGCCACCGCCATAGGGAGCATGGAGGGCAGGACGCCGATGACCCGATACGGTGCAACGCCCGGGGACCTGGTGGCAGTAACCGGCGCACTCGGAGGTCCGGCGGCAGGCTGGCACTCTTTGAAGAACCGTCTTGCTATAGATGAGGCGGAGAATGCGTTGAAGGTGCCGGTGCCCAGAGTGGAGGAGGGGATCGCGCTCGCCTCTTCCGGCGCGGTTTCGTCATGCATAGACCTTTCGGACGGCCTCGCCGAGGCCGCATGGAGCATATGCGGCTGCAGCCGCGTGGGCATGGAGTTCCAGAGGGAGTTCGTTCCGGAGGGGGAAGGCGTGGAGGATGTCAGCAAGTCCCTTGGGATCCCCAGGGACGACATGGTCCTCTACTGGGGAGGAGAGTACGAGCTGATGTTCACGTTCAGGAAAGACAGGATCAAGGAGCTGTACGCTTCCGGCTCCCCTTTCACCATAATAGGTGTGGTCGACAACGGAGTATCGCCGAAGATGTCCGAAGCGGATAAAACAGAGGTGCTGGGTCATGGGATCTATTAATCCTGCGGTCGAGGCCGCTTACTATACCAGGGAAGATGGGGGCTACAGATGCGAGCTCTGCCCCCACCGCTGCCGCATCAAGCCCGGAAGCTACGGAAGGTGCGGTTCAAGATACGGGGAGGAAGACATGCTGGTCGCCTACACCTACGGAAAGCTTTCTTCCATATGCGTAGACCCGATAGAGAAGAAGCCGCTTTACCACTTCTACCCCGGGGAAAAGACGTTCTCGGTGGGTAGCGTGGGCTGCAACATGTCCTGCCGCCACTGCCAAAATTACGCGATCGCCCAATACTCCACAGGAAAGAAACGCACAACCTATGTCTCTCCGGAGAAGCTTATCGGAATGTGCAGGAACGAGAAGCTTGACATCATATCTTTCACTTACAACGAGCCGACCATATGGTACGAGTACATCATGGACGTGATGGACCTGGACCCCGACCTCACATGCGTGCTGGTCACAAACGGCCTTGCGAACGAAAAGCCGATGAAAGACCTGTGCAAGGTCGCATCCGCCATGAACATAGACGTGAAGGGCTTCACCGATGATTTCTACATGAAGATCTGCGGGGCGCACCTGGAGGATGTACTGAGGTCTGTGAAGCTCGTATTCGACCAGAAGGTGCACGTGGAGCTGACATACCTGATGATACCCGGGCTGAACGACAGCATGTCCGAGATACGTGAATTTGCGGTCTGGGTCAGGAATACCCTGTCGGAAGACGTCCCGGTCCACTTTACCAGATTCCATCCTGACAACGAGATGAACGACGTCCAGTGGACATCCCCCGAGTCCCTTATCGCAGCCAGGGACACAGCCATGTCGGCAGGCCTCAACTATGTGTACATAGGCAACATCCTGGCCGAAGGCACGAGCGACACTTACTGCCCGGAATGCGGCACGGCAGTGGTGAAGCGTCTCGGGTATCTTGTCGACATCGAGGCGCTGGACGGAAGAAGGTGCGCCTGCTGCAAGCACAGGCTGAACATCATAAGATGAGGAACAGCAGGTTGCCAGCAAGACCGGTGAAAACAACGGACGCGAAAACGGGCAGAATGAAAGGTATCATCGGTGTGACCCAGATCTCTTTTTCACCATGTGCCCTCAGCCTCGAATATACCTCGGACGGATCTTCCGGAATGGATATCCGGAAAAGCCTTTCTCCGTCGGTGTCGTCCATGGGCCAGACGTGGGACCTCTCTGCTTCGTCTATATCCATCAAGTATCCGTGCAGCGCCCTGTCGCCGATGTTCCCATGCCGAAGGTTCCTCAGGAAGATATATGCGGCCCCTGACAACGAGAACAGCAGAGCATGGAAAAGCACTGCCGCCGAAAAGACGAATACTGCCGGAACAACTCCCTCCGGGACGGCTATAATAGGAAAGTCCCAGAACTCGGGATAAACGGGGAATGCCACTGTAAGCGAGATCATGCATTTCGCATCCGCCCCTCCCCTCAGGAGACCGGCCGCGTACATCAGCATGTAAAGGACATAGAATGCCGGAATCGCCATTCCCGCCTGGACCGAAGGGTCGGAAGGCGAAATGGCGCAGGGGACCAGGAAAAGAACGAAAACCGAACCGTATATCGCGGCGGAAACAGCTTTCGACCTATCGGAGTCCCAAAGAACATCGAACATGATCATGCATGAACCTGCGGCCATGGCAACATGTTCCCATTTGGCCCCCTGGTACCAAGAGGCGATGAGCCAGAACATTATTCCTACGATGCCTATGGCCGCCCAATGAAGGTCACGGACGGTCCTGGTTCGAATGTCGCTGGCCGCCGCCGAGCCAAGTACCGCCACCGTAATGGCGAAAAGCGCAAGAGGGACAATGTCCGGAACGGTCATGGTAAACAATGGGCTCGGGAATATTATAATAACCAATGTACATTTGGGCAAACGTGAAATTGAAACTGCCTCTCGCAGTTGCGGTGCTACTTTCGGTACTGGTTCTCGCAGCGGTGCCCCTGACCGTTGCCGACGAGGCGTACGCGGCCACGTCCGCGGAGATAACATACGACATAACTTATTCCACGGGCGACGGGACATTCCAGAGCTATACCGAATCGGACCCTGACATAGAGGTCATATCCGGAGATGATCTGAGGATCAACATAACTATCAAGTCCCAGGCCTCCGGCGAGAGGACGATATATTTCGAGCAGTCGCAATTCAACGAACGCATCTCGAGGGTCGTAATAGTGGATTCCGATGAACCCATTTCGATCCTTCCTTCGGACAGAAGCTACACTTTCACGGCTGTCATAACCTCCGACCCAGATACCCACGGGTCGGGGGAGGTCACGCTGAGGATGGTGGTAGGAGACCCTGCGACGGATACGAGCCAGACGGTCGAGATCCCAATAGGCGTCGACGTCCGTTCCGCGACTTACAGCGAGGGTTACTACAACAAGATAATGGGTATCTACGGCAACCCTCTAGGTGAGCCCTTAGATCAGCCGATATATGCCGCATTGATAACACTGGCTATATGGGTCGTAATAGGCATCATAGTTGCATACGGCGTAACGCCGGCGATACTTTGGGCCCCCCTCAGGAGCAACAAGCAGACCAGGAAGGAGATCACTCGCGGCATAGGTAAAATGGTCGTGATGTTCGCCACGGTCGCAGGCATGGGCCAGGCGCTGAGGGTCTACGGGGCCCAGGACAACTATGTCCAGCTTTTCGACAGCCTTTCCCTGGTAATTTACGTCTTGCTCGGGGCTATCATCGCATGGAAGCTCTATCTCGTCATCGTCGACAGCGTATTCCGCAAGATAGGGGCCAACACGTCCATCGGTGGAGTCGACGAAACATTGGTACCCCTTTTCAGAATGATCGGTAAGATAATCGTAGGTACCATAGCGGCCGGAGGGATATTCTCGGCCATGGGAGCCGACCTCGTGGGAATAATAGCAGGTGCGGGAATCGCAGGTCTGGCACTTTCTTTGGGAGCCCAGAGCACGATGAACCAGTTCTTCAGCGGACTCTCGCTTCTTCTCACCCGTCCCTTCAGGGAAGGAGATATCGTTAGGATAGGCACCGAGGGGACGGTGCTGAAAGTGGACAAGGTCGGCGTCATGAACACCCGATTCTTCCACAGCGACAACGAGCAGGTTATCACCATGCCCAACAGCATGGTTTCATCTTCCGTGATCTACAACTACAGCGTCGAGAACCTGTTCTATCACTTTTACATCTATTTCGGCGTCGCATACGGTTCTGACATAGACAAGGCCAAGAGCATAATGATGCAGGCGGCCCTGGACAACCCCAACGTGATGAAGGGGGGCTCCGTGCCGATGCCCGGGGTCAGGATGACCGCGCTGGCAGATTCCAGCGTAACCCTCAGGCTGTCTATTTACGTCTATGATTACAACGACAGTTTTTCAGTCGATGGGCAGATCAGGGAGCGTGTGTACAACGAGTTCCTGGAGAACGGGATAGAGATTCCCTTCCCTCAGATGGACGTGCATATGAAGTCCGAGCCTGCGGAAGACAACAATGTGAAGGTCACCCAGCCGAAGAGGAAGGCCAGGGCGGAGTCCGGGCCGGAGCCGAAAAGGGAATGAAGAGGTTTAGGCCGGCATCGCCGGCCCAGAGTTTCAGACGTCCCTGTCGATTGCGAAGCGGGCCAGTTCTATCATGAACTCTTTTTCTTCGCTCTCAGGCAGGAACCGTATCTTCTCTATGGCCGCATCGACCTTCTTCTGGGCCAGGTCCAGTGCGTACTTTATGCTCCCTGACCTTTCGAGTATGTCCAGCGCCCTGCCGATCTCTTTATCGCTGGCGTCCATCTTTCCGAGTATACCTTTGAACTCTTCGAGCTCTGCGACGTCCTTTATGTGCCCCATGGCGTGCGTGATCATGACCGTGCACTTTCCTTTGCGGATGTCGTTTCCCACGGACTTCCCGGTCTTCGAGGACTCGCCGGCGACTCCTAGGTAATCGTCGTACATCTGGAATCCCAGGCCCAGGTCGATGGCGTATCCGTTTATCGCAGCGACGGTCTTGTCGTCGGCACCTCCGGCTATTGCACCTCCGGCGGCGGCAGCGGCGAAAAGGACGCTGGTCTTCAGCCTGATGGTCTCGATGTACTCATCCTCCGACACTATGCGGCCTTCGTTGTTGATGTCCATCTGCTGCCCGCGTGCGAGGTCCCAGACCGCTCTGGTCACGTACCTGAGGATCCCCCTCATGGCACTGTCCGGAACATCTAGATCCGCGATTATCTGGAAGGCCTTGGCGAACAAAGCGTCTCCGGCCAGAACGGCAGTGGGCATCCCGTAATTGACGTGGATTGTGGTCATCCCCCTGCGCTTCTCGTCCCCGTCCATGAGGTCGTCATGGACCAGGGTGAAGTTGTGTATGTATTCCACGGCGACGGCAAGGGGAACGGCCTTCGACCTGTCACCGCCCACTGCGCCGCAGCAGGCGATGGCCATAGCGGGCCTCATCCTTTTCCCGCCTGCGTAAGGATACTGCCTCGAAGCTTCGATTAGGTCGCGGGGCTCCTCGTCTTCAATGTATTTTTTGATCGGAGCATCGAGCTCTGCCGAAATTTTCTTAAGATAATCTTTTGCGTTCATTCTAGTCCCTCTAACCACTGTCTGGTCTCGCCCAGCACAACGTACCTGGCCTTGGAAAGCTGTTTGATATCGGAACATCCCGTGAGCAGCATGGCCGCCCTCAGCTCTTCCTTGATCAGTGTCAGCTTCTCCTTCACTGCGTCGGCAGATTCGGTGGCCTCTCTGAGCACCGCGTTCGCAATCCCGGCGCAGCTTGCGCCCATGGCGATGCTGCATGCTATATGTATGCCGTCCAGCACCCCTCCGGAAGCTATCAGGGGAAGCCCGCATCTTGCTTCTATGAGCGATGCCGGGGCAGGTATCCCCCAGTCGAAGAACGTCTCGCCCATGCCCGTGCGTATGCCATCGCCGGCGGCGATCGCCCTGTGGAGCTCGACGCCCGCAAAGCTGGTGCCTCCCATCCCTGCAACGTCGATGCCTCTGATGCCCGTTCCCTTCAGTCTGTTCGCGACGTCCCTGGATATTCCGGCACCGGTCTCTTTGACGATCACCGGATACCGGGATGCCAGGTCGCGGATCGCGTCGTAGCATCCCTTCGCGTTGGTGTCCCCTTCGGGCTGGACGGCCTCCTGGAGATAGTTGAGGTGTATGGCCACTACGTCGGCATCGATAAGGTCCATGGCCCTGCCGATTCCCTCGGAGGTGAATATGTCCTTGCTGTGCTGAGGCACCAGCTGTGGAGCGCCGATGTTGCCGATCATAAGGGGCACGTCGTAGTCTTTCACCACCGTGTAGCTTTCCGGTTCCACGCCTCCGACGCCGGCCCTCTCGCTTCCGACGCCCATGCCGATGCCCAGCTCGGCGCAGGCTTCCGCGATGTTGGCGTTGATCTTCTTCGCACCGTTGAAACCGCCGGTGATGGCGGTCACGATGAGCGGGAATTCCAGTTTCTTTCCGAACAGCGTGATGCTTGTGTCGATCTCGTCCGCATCCACCTCGGGCAGAGCGTTGTGTACGAGCCTGACATCGTCCCAGTAGCAGTATCCGGGAGCCACTCTCTCGTTCAGGCTGATGTTTATGTGGTCGGCCTTTCTGTTGTTGATCGGTGTCATTTCATTCCGCCCCTTGCTATAGTGCAGGTAACAGTCTCCCCTCGAAGCAACGCGCCCAGCCTTCCGTCGACCGTGCCGTTCACGAGGATGCAGTCGCGGTCTTCGGTGCTCATCCTGAGCATCGCTTCCATCTTGGAGACCACCCCTCCTGTCACGTCGTCTACGCTGCTCTCCGATTTAATCTTCTGCAGCGTTTCCAGGTCCACACATCCAAGCAGCCTGGCTTTCTTATCTTTTTTGGGGTCCGCCGTGTACAGCCCGTCGATATCGGAGACGAATATCGCCTTTTTAACATCGAAGAGGTCGGCCAGCACTTCCATCAGCTGGTCCCCCGAGCATATGCCGAAGCCCTTCGAGCGGTCGGTGACAACATCGCCGAACGTTACCGGCATTATGCCCAGTCTGCAAAGCCTCTCTATTGCCTCCGTGTCGTTGGCCATCAGCCTCCCGCCGTCCATGACGAAGCATGACCCGGGTGCCACGGATACCGCCGGTATGCCTGCATCTATCATCTCTCTGACCACCATCTGGCTCAGGTCCCTCGTGTCATACTGGACCTGTGCCGCGGCCATTATCTGCCCCTCAGAAGAGAAGCCGTTCTGAAGTCCGTATTGCTTTGCTAGTACGTGTCCGAAGGAACCGGCCCCGTGGACGACCAGGACATCGAGTCCCGAATCCTTGATCTGCCTGCACAGATCGGACACGCGTTCCCGATTGAATTTTCTGTACTGGGACTTGTCTGTTATGACGCTTCCGCCCAGTTTTATTATTATCATGCGGTTACCCTAATTGACTGGATGTTTTTAGATTTGTTGTATACGAGCGGGCCCGGTCCGGACCCAGAGGTCGCTTTTCAATGAATATCTGCGACGCAAAGGCCTTTGGAAACTCAAAACTGCCATATCATGGGACTTCGGATATTCCGGTGGGCATACGGTAAAATACATGCGATTCAGGCTTTCCAGATCCCGAATCCGATCCCCATCGCTTCCTGTATCGTTGTTTTTTCCTTCCTAAGTTCTTCAATTCCGTTGTCCTTGCAGACGATCTTGCCGAAGGGTACGCACTTGAAGGTTTTTATGAAGTCAGATTCTATCCTGTCGGCGACCGCCTCTGCGGAATCTCTGTCGTACTTGTATGATACTATGACGACGATCCTCTTTCCGGGAGGAAGCATGGATTCCATATCCCTGTCCAGGAAGCAGAACATCCTGTCCTCGAGGATTTTATATTGTGCGCACGGCAGGCCGAAATATATCGGCAGGGCGATTATCAGCGCATCTGCAGTTCTGATGCTTTCGAGGACCGGCAGAATGTCGTCTTTGTAAGTGCAAATTCCGGTATCCTTGCACTCGCCGCAGTCCTGGCACCCCTTGATGAAATTCAGCTTGTTGATACTGTGGATCTCTATCAAATTGGTGGACAGCCCCATCGCCCCATCGATGACGGCGTCTGCCAGAACGGACGATGTCCCGTCCCTTCGGGGACTGGTGAGGATTGCAACAATTTTGCACACGTTTTTCAAATCTCCCGGTTGTATATTTATATTGAGCGTCAGTCGCCTTCTCCGTTGTCGGTCTCCCCGTCCTTGGCCACAATGGAACGGAACAGGTCTTCCTTCAATTCCGGATTTGTGTGGATGTATGTGTAGAAAGGATTCGTGAACTCGGACTTCATGTAACGGTCCAGGTCCGGGTCCATCTTACTAAGTATCCGCAGGAGGACGCTGCGCATGCTGAGGACCTCTTCTCTCGTAACGCCGTCCATGCATTCGTTCATCCATTTTGTGGTCGAGCCCATGACATGTTTGCCGATCTTCCTTCCTTCCTCGGTCAGGCGTATAGCGAAATTTCTGCTCCCCGGGGTTTTGCGGTCATCATATACCAATCCTTTATTTCTTAACACCTTCACAACACGGTTGGTATTCGCAGGGTCCATATCAAGGAAATTAGAGAGTTGCAACTGGGTCTGCCCGTCGCGAAGCGTGAGAGCAATGAGATAAATCGCATGCGCGCTGGTTATGCCGTAGTTGCTTACGGCATTCGTCATGTGGTTCCTCATCGTGGCGTTCATTCTGTCGAAGAACATCGGAAGGAACGAATTCCAAAAGATGTCGTACTGCTCAGGGGAATATTCCTGGTTGCCCGTGAATGGGGAATCTTCTCCTGTCATGTTTTACACCATCAAAAACTTGAAATAAAACCCTTTTGGAGACCGTTCCAATAGGCCCGGTCCCCAAAGGGGCGGTTGTCCGCGTTTTAAGGTTTCTTTCTTCTGTCCGCTTCGGCTATTATCTTGTCGATCTCCTTCCGGGCATAGTTGCTGATGGGTTCAGGCCGGTGGTTCGCCAATATATCGGTCACGATCTCATGGGCGATATCCACCGGGTCCATGCTGCCTGCCTTGACCCAGGTCTCGTACATGTTGCGGTCGAAGGTTCTTGGTCTGGAGGGCAGATCGATGTTCCTCATGGTGTCGGCGTTGCCGAGGAAATCGTTTCCTATGCCAACTTCCCTGATCACGTCATATGCAAGAGTGCTCTTGCGCACGTCTATTCCGCGCTTGGCGTACCTCGACATCCCGATGATATCGTTGTCGATGACCAGCTGTTCCATCGAGAAAGACATTCCCAGCTCCAGCATGCCTGCCCCGTAGATGTTGGACGCGCCTACGAGGTTAGGCAGCATGGTGGTCATGGTCTTCTCGTGCCCGGACTGGGCGCTCGGACGTTTGGCATCGCACTAGGTGCCCGCCACTATGGTGGGCATCTTGTAGTACTGCGCCAGCTGTGCCACTCCTGCGCTGATCAGTCCCAACTCCGGGGACCCTACGGGTGCGGAGTTGGAATAGAAGTCGAAAGATGTGGTCGAGCTTCCGTAGTACGTGTTGCGTCCAGGATGTGCCAGCTGTGTCAGTACGACGAGTGCCAGAACTTCGGCGTTGTGCGTCACCAGCGTTCCGGCGAGATGGATCGGCGAGGACGCCGCACCCATGGCCATGCTCAGCGACATCATGGGGAAACCGTAATCTCCTCCTTCTGTAGCCATTATGCATGCTGCGTGGTCCAGCTGAAGCGGGCTTGAAGGGCACCCTCCCACCATGAGGAAGGGTTCTTTCAGAGCTTTTTCCTCGTCTCCGTCGTACACCGCCTTGATAAGCTTGTGGTAATCCCCAAGGTAATCAGGGTCGGGGTCCGGCAGAAACGGCTTGCCGGTGTTGGAGAGCACCGCGTCGAACTCACGCAGAGTGCGGACCGGAGGTTCTATCGCATAGTCCATGGCGGTCAGCGGCGAGCACACCCAATCGATGTTTTCGCATGCATCTACCAGTTTTGCGATGTTCTTCAGGTCTTGCAGGGTGCTGTTCCTCGTGTTGTATTTTCCATCGCCGAGATATTCGGTAACCTTGATTCCTACGCCGAACGTCAGATTGTTGGTGACAGATCCGTCGCTCACCATCTTCACGTCGTGTTTTCCGTCACGGCTGTGGAAGGTGAACGAATCAGGCGCGGTGCTCAGTGCTTTTTTCACCACTTCTTCAGGGAACTTTACGACGAACGTCCTGTCATCGACTATGCACCCGTTTTCCTTCAGGATCTTCCTCGATCTCTCGTGGTTGACCAGGATACCAGGGTCCATAAGCACCTGCAGCGTGGCCGCGTGGATGGCGTCCATGTCCCTTTTGGACAGCACTTTCAATTTCAGGTCCTTCATTTTCCTACCTCATATCTTTTTGAAGAACGTCCTGGTCAGGTAGACGCAGGCTACGCTCAGCACGAGTGCCAGGGCTATGAAAATATAGTTCCCTCCGGCAAGTGTGAAAAATTCCTCTTCCAGCATGTTCAGTCCTCCAGCATCGTATCTATGGTCTGCAGGCCCCTCTC